>NZ_JAFMPX010000149.1 GCF_017353415.1 Arthrobacter sp. E3 | reverse complement strand
CACGGAGGGTGTGCGGGGACCGTTTATTGTTGCCATGGAGCACGAGTGTCAGATTCCTGATTTTTCCCAGCCCTCTCCGCAGCAGACACCATATGTCCATCAATGCTGTGTTGTTTGGGAGAGCCATAATGGAACTCATTCATGAACGGGCCGCAGGGATTGACATCTCCAAGCGGGATGCCAAGGTCGCCATCCGTGCACCCGGGAAACGGAAGAACTCGTTCGTCACGACCGTCACCACCTGGGGTGCGACGA
>NZ_JAFMPX010000148.1 GCF_017353415.1 Arthrobacter sp. E3 | reverse complement strand
CCGCCACCACCACGTCATGATCGACCCTCCCCTGCCCAAAGCCCTGATCTTGCTCACCGTGCCGTTCCTTTCAGCACTGAACATCACCGACGAACCCGCAGAACTCATCGGTTCCGGACCCGTCCCGGTCCCCATCGCCCAAAAACTCCTCGCCAACTCCCCCACGTTCTTACGCGTCCTCACCGATCCAGTCACCGATGAGCCCCTGGACATGAAAGCAGAACGCTACACACTACGGGAAAGCGAAAAAGCACT
>NZ_JAFMPX010000147.1 GCF_017353415.1 Arthrobacter sp. E3 | reverse complement strand
GCGACGGACTCGCCGCGGAAGAAGAAGCGTTCCTCCACCCCGAAAACCCCGTCCGCACCCCGTACATCACCCAAAAAATGGCTGATGCACAAGGACCGGTCATCGCCGTCACCGACTACATGAAAGCAGTCCCGGACCAGGTACGCCAATTCCTGCCCAACGACTTCGCGACCCTCGGCGCCGACGGCTTCGGCTTCTCCGACACCCGAGCAGCAGCACGACGCTACTTCAAAATCGACTCACACTCCGTCGTCG
>NZ_JAFMPX010000146.1 GCF_017353415.1 Arthrobacter sp. E3 | reverse complement strand
GCACCGGGTGCGCGTGGCGGATGATGCCCCACGATTTCCCGCCCTGGGACACCGTGTACTGGTACTTTCAGCGCTGGAACGCCGACGGCACCACCGACCGGATCCACGACGCCCTGCGTGCCGCCGTGCGGGATGCCGCAGGGCGGGACCCGATGGCGTCGGCCGGTATCGTCGATGCCCAGTCGGTCAAGGGCGCCGACACTGTGGGCCGGGGGTCGCGTGGGTACGACGCCGGCAAGAAGACCAACGGTCGCA
>NZ_JAFMPX010000145.1 GCF_017353415.1 Arthrobacter sp. E3 | reverse complement strand
TGTACCAGTCGACGAACTCGCTCAGGAAGGCTCTGGCTTCGGAGAGACTAGAGAAACGCTCGGGGAACAAAGGACCATATTTCATGGTCTTGAACAAGCTTTCGCTATACGGATTATCGTTGCTGACCCTGGGTCGTGAGTGAGACTGGGTGACCTCCAAATCCGCCAGCAGCGCAGCAATAGTTTTAGACGTCATCGAGGTCCCGCGATCGGCGTGCAGCACGTGCGGGACACCGTGGATACCGAACATTTCCT
>NZ_JAFMPX010000144.1 GCF_017353415.1 Arthrobacter sp. E3 | reverse complement strand
CGAAAAGCCACCACATCAGTACACGCCCGCTCCAGCTCCCGGGAGGAACGGACCCCGACGCAATACCCGTACAACACGATCCGCAACATCAACCGCGGGTCATAGGGCGGCTGACCCTTCGCCTTCGAATAGGCCTTATAGAACCGGTCCAGGTCCAGTTCCTCATCCACAAGCTCTCCGATGAACCGGGCCAGATGATCCTGGGGCAGCCACTCATCCAAGGACGGCGGTACCAGCATCACCGCGTCAGGCTCA
>NZ_JAFMPX010000143.1 GCF_017353415.1 Arthrobacter sp. E3 | reverse complement strand
CCGCAGGCCTGGGCACCGCCAACACCGGAGGCGCCTGGACCCTGGCAGGAACCGCAGCGAACTTCGCCGTCAACGGCAGCACCGCCACCATCGCCACCGCCGCCCGCACCAACAACTTCGCCTACCTGAACACCGTCGCCTCCAGCGACACCGACGTCCAAGCCACCCTCAGCTTCAACCGGCCCACCGCCAGCAGCGTCTACGCCGGCCTGATCGGACGCAAGGTCGGAACCGCCACCTACGGTGCCCGCGCCG
>NZ_JAFMPX010000142.1 GCF_017353415.1 Arthrobacter sp. E3 | reverse complement strand
CGGGATGATCCTTACCCCGGAAGAAATGATTAAAACCAACCTCGTACAACGTCGACGCACCAGCATAAGTGGAAATATGCCCACCCACACCAATATCAGGAGCCTGCGCACGATGCACCAAAATAGCCGCGTTCCACCGCAACCACGCACGATACTTCCGCTCGATGCCCTCCTTGCCAGGATACTCAGGCTCCTGATCAGCCGGAATCGTGTTCACATAATCAGTAGTCGTCACCATCGGCACCCCAACACTGC
>NZ_JAFMPX010000141.1 GCF_017353415.1 Arthrobacter sp. E3 | reverse complement strand
CAGGTCGCGGATCTGAATCAAACCGGTTTCGGAGGACAGCGGAACAGCGCCGGCACGGGTCATCTTCATGCCGTTGTACTCGGAAGGGTTGTGGCTGGCGGTGAATACCACCCCTGCAGCGTTCAGGCTGCCTGAGGCAAAGTACAGTTCGTCGGTGGAGATCAGCCCGAGCAGCTTGACATTGGCGCCGCGCCCGGCAGCTCCCTCGGCAAAGGCTTGGCAGAAGTCAGGGGAGGAGGGGCGCATGTCGCCGCC
>NZ_JAFMPX010000140.1 GCF_017353415.1 Arthrobacter sp. E3 | reverse complement strand
AATATCAAAGCATCGGGCCAGCCCGCGCACCTTTCCCTGCCGGGGGTACACCTCTTGTTTTCACTATCGAAGCGGGTCCTTGAAGGGACCTACCAAGGCAGCGTGCAACCCGAGCATCTCCAGGCATCCCTGGACGAGTTCGTGTTCCGTTTCAACCGGCGCAACTCACACACGAGGGGATTGCTGTTCTTCCGACTGCTCGAATCAGCCGTTGCCGGCCCACCCGCTCCCTACACAAGCCTGGCCGTCATCCAC
>NZ_JAFMPX010000016.1 GCF_017353415.1 Arthrobacter sp. E3 | reverse complement strand
CCTCGCAGGGCACCCACCCCCTTTTCATCGCTCCCGGCCGGCCGCAGCACCAAAATGCTCAACTCCAGCCCAAATTCCCGCCGGCACCAGCCCGCCCATCAAAACGCTACTGACCCACACACCTAGGGAAATTCATGACTGAACCAGGCACATCTCGGCCCATAGTCCTTCGGCGCGTCCAGCTCAGCACTGCCTCGTGGCAGCTGGTGTGCGAAACGACAAGCGCCACGCTGAGTCTGTCCACAACCCCGGCGGACGGAATCCAGGAGACACCGCTGACTGATGAAGCTGCGGCGGCAGCCTGGGCCGAGCTGAAGGAGCTCGGCCTTTCCCCGGCGGTAGGTGAGGTGACACGGCAGTGGATGGGCGCCGTCGCACTTCTCCTCACAGCGCCCATCACAATCACGGCACGGGCAACCTACAACGGTGTCAGCACCACAAGCATGCTGGGACTAAGGGCAGGGCGGGGTTTGGCCGCGCACCAGAGGCACCTGTCCGAGCGTGAGGGGCAGGGAACGGTGATTACCGGCAGCGAAGACAGCATGGAGATCACCCTTTTCGACGAGGAACATGTATGGGGGGCCACTGCCCGGCTACTGCCGCCATTGGACGTTGTCCGGGCCGGCGCTAAGGCTGCGCCATTGGATTCAGCACCGGCAGTGGTGGTTGGTGCAGGAGCTGATCCCGCCACGCTGGCGGAACCGGCCGCGCATTTGATCAACGATGAAGATGCCAACATCACGCTCGGTGTTGTCACAGCCGCCGAAGGGCAGCCAGCCCGAGCGTGGGCAGGGATGTGGACCGTCCAGGATGGCTGCCTGTATTCGGTGACAACGCGCAGCGGGGACGCCCCGGAGCTGCGTTTGACCAAAGTTCCTGCTGGGCACATCGCCAATGAACTGCTGTTTGCTGTGGTTGGTGCCCATGATGCCCTGGCCTTACTTGAGCGGGGTGAAAACCCGTGACCGGCGGAATGCTTGGACTCGACCCGCAGGACTGCCGTGAATTGGTCAAGCTGCTCAAGCACTCCGCCCACCAGCTGGAACGCACCAGTGCGCAGCTGAATCAGACCGTTACCCGGACTGGATGGAGCGGCGCTGACAGCCAGCGGTTTCACTCGCAGTGGCCAGGCAACCGCACTGTCCTGAACAGGACGGCCAAGGAACTCGAGCACGTCGCCTCAGTTATCCTGCGCAACATCGCCGAGCAGGAACGCGCAAGTGCCGTTTATGGCGGCGGCGACCCACTGGCAGACCTGCTCGATGGTGCCAAAGACCTGTGGGACGACTTCACCGACGGTGTCGGAAATGTAGCCGACGGAGCCAAAGACGCAGCTGGCGACGTCGTGGATGTGCTCAAGGACGGTCTCGGCTGGCTTGGTGAGGAGATCAAGTCCAACCCAATTTTCCAAGCGAATGCGAATGTTTACGGCAACATGTTGCATCTGCTTTCCCTACCCGTCCAATCCTTGTGGGGAGAACCACCTTCGCTAATCTCGCTGCTTGCCTCAGCAGTGCTCGTGGGAGGGGGCACGATTGACGCGACAGTGGCCAACTTGACGTTCGGACAGGTCAACTTGAACTGGTTCCGTGAAAGCGAACCGGAGGTAGGCGAACCGACGGCTGTTGGCCACAGCAGCAACATCCCGTTGCAACAGCCAAGCAGTGTCGCAAACATTTTTGACGGTGTCTTGAGT
Source organism: Arthrobacter sp. E3 (assembly GCF_017353415.1). GTDB lineage: Bacteria > Actinomycetota > Actinomycetes > Actinomycetales > Micrococcaceae > Specibacter. The sequence goes on along the minus strand of NZ_JAFMPX010000016.1, from coordinate 71,670 downwards.
GCCTACTCGGCAACGGACGCCGACGGAAACCAAAGTGCAAGTGTACGAATCGTCAAAGTCGAACAGCCTGACGGATCATTCGCCTACATCGTGAACGTGCCCGGCACGGAAATCGACACAGCCAACGGAAATAAGAACCCCTTGGACTACACGAGCAACATCCGGCTGGTCTCAGGTCAATCCTCGGCCGCTAGCCAAGCAGTCGCCGAGGCCATGGCGAAGGCTGGCATACCCCCAGATGCACCGGTGATGTTGGTTGGCCACAGCCAAGGCGGCATGATCGCTCAAGAGCTGGCAACAGACGAGTCGTTCACACAAAAATACAATGTGACCAACGTCCTGACTGCAGGTTCCCCAACCCAGCCCTATGCAATAGATCCCGGCATCAACTATCTGGCAATTGCCCATCCTCACGATGTAGTCCCAATGTTTGACGGTCAAGGACTTTTAAACACCGGCATGGTCTACCACCAGCCTCCCAACGTCAACATCGTCTATACGGACAATCCGTCGTTCAACGGGTCCCCTGGGGAATTCGTCGGTGCCATGCACGATCAGAATACCTATAGGGCAGACTTGATGCAGACAGGAAAATACCCCGGCGTCGCAGACTTTGAAAACAGCGACTCAACTCAGAGGTTCATTACGGATGACCCCTCCAAGGTCTCAGCCGTTGACGTTGCCTTCAGCCGATAGCCGCAATGGTGAGGAAAAGTATGCTGCGAAAAATTGCTATTCTCATACTCGTGGGACTTCTAACCTGGCTCTTGGGCGCCTGCTCTGGTGATCCCCAGAAGGCAGGGGATCTCTTTGTCGCGGAAGCAACTGCCGCACTGGAAGCCGTGCCAGACGTAGTGACGAGCAACGTTGTCTACACGGACCCGGGCGGCATGGGCGCCACAGTGACAGTTCGAGTCACGGCCTCCCCCACCGCGGATCTTCTCACCGTGTTGGATAATTCGTTGAAGGCTTTTTCTGCTGCCTCCAGCACACTCAAACCCCTCAGCCCCGTGTATTTCTACGTGTTTCCAGATGGCTCGGTGGAGAACGGAATCCGTCCGGATGTGCTCGGTTTGCGTCAATCACCCACTGTCGAGGAGATCCGCAAGTACGCGGGCGGTGGCTGACGGCAGGCATCAGCCCACGCGCCCCGCATGCGTGTACACGTTCAGCGTGTCGCCGCGGCTGAAACCGACAAGGGTGAGCCCTGTGCTGCGTGCCAATTCAACAGCCAGGGACGACGGCGCACTCACGGCCGCGAGCATCGGCACCCCTGCCATCGCAGCCTTTTGAACGAGTTCAAAGGACGCGCGCCCCGACACCTGCAGGATGCTGCTGGAAAGTGGCAGCATCCGTTCCCGAAAAGCCGCCCCCAGCACTTTGTCCACGGCGTTGTGCCGGCCTACGTCCTCGCGCACGCTCATCAGTTCCCCATCCGCAGAAAATAGTCCGGCAGCATGCACGCCGCCTGTTTTTTCAAACAGTTTCTGCTGCTCGCGCAAAGAGTCTGGCAGCCCTGCCAGCACCGTCGCAGCAATCAAAGGCTCATCCAACCCGGCCCTCATGGGAAAGTGTGATGACTTATGTACTGCATCTATGGAGGCCGTGCCGCAGATCCCGCAGGCGCTGGAGGTGGTCACATGCCGCTGTGCAGCCGGCAGTGGCAGGGCAACATCGGGGCGCAACTGGGCTTCCACCACATTGAAGGTCTGCTGGCCGTTTTCGTCCTCGCCGGCGCAAAAGCGCAGTGAAATCAGTTGTTCCGGCTCATAAATGATGCCTTCGGAAACCAAGAATCCGGACACCAAGTCAAAATCATCGCCGGGCGTTCGCATCGTCACGCTAAAGGATTCATGGCCCAACCGGATTTCCAAGGGCTCTTCCGCTGCCAGCGCTTCTTCGCGCAGCACACGGCGACCACCGGCCAGATCAATCCTCGTGGCCTTGACCCGATGGATCAGTCGTCCCATTGTCATCCTCCAAAAAGAAATATCGTCTAAGGTCTACAGTAGATGCTCAACGCCGAAGGGAACCAACATGGCTGGCAAAGCGCCCCGCGAGAACATTGACGAAGCACGGCTCTCCGTAGGCAGCGTGCAAAAAACGGCGGTGGGCATTCCCGGCATCATGCATTCCATGGAGGCCGCCTTGACCCAGATGGGTCCGGTCCGCACCGCCCGGACCCTTCTGCGGCTCAACCAAAAAGACGGTTTCGACTGCCCCGGTTGCGCATGGCCGGAAGGCGACAAGCGCCACGCGGCGGAGTTTTGTGAAAACGGGGCCAAAGCGGTCGCCGAGGAAGCCACGAAAAGGCGCGTGCCGCCGTCGTTCTTTGCCGAACACACGGTGGCCGAACTCCTCGAATGGGACGATTTCCGGCTCGGCCAGCAAGGCAGGCTGACCGACCCGATGTTCCTGGCCGAAGGTGCCGAGCACTACGTTCCGGTCTCTTGGGAGCGTGCTCTGGGGTTGCTCGCCGACGAGCTCAAGGCGCTGGGCCATCCCGACGAGTCGATCTTCTACACCTCGGGCCGCACGTCCAATGAAGCGGCGTTCCTGTACCAGCTGATGGTGCGCGGGCTGGGCACGAACAACCTGCCGGACTGCTCGAACATGTGCCACGAATCCAGCGGTTCAGCGCTGACGGAGACCATTGGCATCGGCAAGGGGTCGGTGTCGCTGGAGGACATGTACAAGGCCGAGCTGATCATCATCGCCGGCCAAAACCCCGGTACGAACCACCCGCGCATGCTCTCCGCGCTGGAAAAAGCGAAGCAGAACGGCGCCATCATTGTGGCCGTGAACCCGCTGCCGGAAGCCGGCCTAATGCGCTTTGAGAACCCGCAGACGGTCAAGGGGCTGGTGGGTGGCGGCACAGCACTGGCGGATGACTTCCTGCAGATCAAACTCGGCGGAGACCAGGCACTTTTCCAAGGCCTGGGCAAGTTCCTGCTCGAGGAACAACGCCGCCCCGGATCCCTGCAGGCCGGGCGGGTGTTCGACACGGACTTCATCGAGGCGCACACCACGGGCCTGGGCGAATACCTGACCCAGCTCGAAACCGTCACGTGGACGGAAATCGTCACGGCGACAGGGCTCAGCGAAGCCCAAATTCGTGCCACGGGCGAGCGGCTGCTGGCATCCAAGGCCACCGTGGTCTGCTGGGCGATGGGCCTGACCCAGCACAAACACTCCGTGGCCATGCTGCGCGACGTGGTCAACGTGCTGCTTTTGCAGGGCAACATTGGCAAACCCGGCGCCGGTGTGTGCCCCGTCCGCGGCCACTCCAACGTCCAGGGCGACCGGACCATGGGCATTTTCGAGCGCATGCCGGCCGAGTTCCACGATGCCCTGGACCGCGAATTCTCCTTCGCATCCCCGCGTCCGGACGGTTTTGACACAGTCGCGGCCATCGAGGCCATGCGGGACGGCAAGGCCTCGGTATTCATGGGCATGGGCGGGAACTTTGTCCGCGCAACTCCTGATTCCGATGTCACCGAAGCTGCGCTGAAAAAGCTGTCCCTGACAGTGCAGATCTCCACCAAGCTGAACAAGTCCCACCTAGTCACCGGCCGTCAGGCGCTGATCCTGCCCACCCTGGGCCGTACCGAGCGTGACACCCAGGCAGGCGGCGACCAGCGCGTCACCGTCGAGGACTCCATGAGCGCCATGCACGCTTCACGCGGGAGGCTTGCACCGGCGTCGAGCAATCTGCTTTCCGAAGTAGCCATTGTGTGCCGGTTGGCCAAGCTCCTTTTTGAGACGGACGACGGCGCTACTCGCCCCGGTGCGCCCGTCGCCGACTGGTCGGCTATGGCCGCTGACTACAGCCTCATTCGGGCACACATTGCCGCCGTCGTTCCCGGCTTTGAGGACTTCGAGGCCAAGATCAACAAGCCCGGCGGCTTCATTCTGCCGCACGGTCCGCGCGATTCGCGTTCCTTCACCACACAATCCGGACTGGCACACTTCACGGCCAATGAGCTGGAATATCCGCGCGTGCCCGAGGGCCGCTTGCTGTTGCAGACGCTGCGTTCCCACGACCAGTACAACACCACCATCTACGGCAAGGATGACCGCTACCGGGGCATCAAGAACGGCCGCCGCGTGGTTTTCGTGAATCAGAAGGACCTTGACTCCTTCGGCATTGCCGACGGAACCATGGTGAACCTGGTATCCGAATGGAAGGACGGGGTTGACCGGCGCGCACCTGATTTCCGGGTGGTGGCGTACTCCACGCCCGTAGGCTGCGCAGCCGCGTACTACCCCGAAACGAACGTGCTGGTCCCGCTCGATTCCAAGGCGGACGTCAGCGGCACGCCCACCTCGAAATCTGTCGTCATCAGGCTGGAACCCGTCGCCTGACCCTTGGAACACGTGAACGCCTGCGCACCGTTAATTCGATACCGTGCGCCACTTCAGGAGTGGCGGCACATCCGTGGATAACGGTGCGCAGGCGCCAAAGTTGGACATGCGGCACGCCTGAGCACTGCAGCGCCTACTTCCAGGGAAGGGGCATCGCTGTGAGGTTCTCGCCCATCTTGGCACCATGCGGTGGGACGACCATGAGACCGTCGGCTGCGGCCAGTCCGCGCATCATGGCGGAGTCGGTGTTGGCGCACGGGGAAGCCAGTCCATACACGAGTCTGTAAGGCATGAGCCTGGTGGGGCCCTGATACTCCTTGATGGGCGATCCACAAGCCACCTCCGCAGTGGCCGGTTCAGGCAGACTGCCAAGTCTGGCCAGCAGCGGGGCGCCCAGGGTCAGCAACCCCACCATGGCAGCCAGCGGGTTTCCGGGCAGGCCCACAATGAAGCGACCGTCGGGCAGTTCCGCCAGCAGTGTAGGGTGACCCGGACGCATGGCAATGTGCGGGACGTGGAAGATTCCGCCCATTGCGGTGATGGCTTCGCGCAAGAAGTCAGCGGCGGAATGCCCCGTGGCACCTGTGGTGATGATGACGTCGGCGGGTTCGTCTTCGTCATCAACAAGCGCATCGAGCATGGACGCCAGGTTATCCGCTGCCCGCTGCAGGCCGACGACGGCGCCACCAAGCATGGTGACAACGGCACCGAGTTGAGGAGAGAACGCGTCACGGACAAATCCCGGATCCGGGATTCCCGCCTGCACCACTTCATCACCCGTCAGCACGATCTTCACGGCAGCCCTGCCCAAAACAGACAGTTCGTCCATGCCACCGAGCGCCGCCAAGGAAAGGTGGGCGGGGTTGAGGGTGGTGCCCGCCTTGATCAGCAGTTCGCCAGCCTCCGCCTCTTGGCCGGTGGGGCGGATGTGCTGCCCGTTCTTTGGCTCGCCCGGGCGGGCGGCGTCGCCCCGCACCAGAACCGGCAGGCCGTCGTCGTCGGTGGACAATTCACCGGACTCGCTGCGCAGGACGGACTTGGCACCACGCGGAATGAGCCCACCGGTGACGATGGGGACGGCCTGGCCAGCAGAAAGCCGGGCCCCCTTGTCGGCCAGGATCCACGGCGGACTGCCGGCAACGGCCCAACCATCCATGGCCGAGGAAGCATAGTGCGGCATGGCATGGCGGGAGAACACGTCGTGTGCCAGAATCCGCCCGAGGGCAGCGGCCAGCGGAACCGAGTGGGCTGGCAGCGGTTCAGGCGTACTCCAAGCCAGCGCCCTGGCCTCTTCCCACGTGTGCGGCAGAATGCGGGCTGGTTCCGCCGCCACCTCTGGTACCTCAGCGCCCGCTGCTACTTCAGCGACCAGGCCGGCGCCGGGGCCGCTATTGTCGGTGTGTTCCCCCATGGAAATGCTACTTCCCGGAAGTTGCTTCAGCGGCGCCGGCCTGCGCTGCGGCCGGCGCCGCAGCCGGCGCTTCGGCAGCGGCAAGCTGCTTGGCCATGCCGAGGGCGGCCTTCATGGCTGTGGCCTCGTCCGCCTGGCCGGATCCAGCGGCTAAGCCGGCAGCCAATCCGGCGATAAAAGTCGTCAATGGTGCGGCAGGGCGCACGATCGAATGGGCCGCAACTCCTGCCACGTTCAACACTGCGTGGACGTCCACGTTGATGTCGGCTATTTCAAAGGCCGCCAGCAGCTTGTCCGTCCATTCCTGCAAAAGCTCGTCGTGATTCTCCACTTACTGCCCTTCCGCCTCGGCAGGCCACGCGTCAATACCCTGAGCGTGGGCGTCCTGCCAAGTGTCGATGTCCGTGCTCAGCCCAAGTGGGACCACGCATTCCTTGATGAACACACTAGCAAGCAAGGAGAAAACCGAGGCATTCTCCAGCTTGCCCGCCTGCCGTGCCGCATCCACCGCCGCAGAAAGGGCCGCCAGCGGATAGATCCCGGCGAGCGGCTGTTTCCGCCCATCATCCACGGCCATGATGCCACTTCCCGCTTTGCAACCAGCCAGCGAATCCATGAGCAGCACGGCAATCTCCCCGGCGCGTGGCATGTCGCAAGCGAGCACAAGCACGTGCCCGGAATCCGCTTCCTCGTCCAATGCCGGCAATGCCTGGGCAGCCAGAGCGGCCAAACCAGCGGCTATCCCTGCTGCAGGGCCCGAGTATGGCGGATCCTCCTGCACAAACAACACTTGGCCATGGCTTCGGGCACCGCGGATCCAATCCCGGGTCTTGTCCACGGGACCGACGACAGCGATTCGCGCTCCGGCGCCTTCGCCACCATCCCCTGTAGCTGGCTGGATGAATCCTTGCTCAATTGCCGCCATTGCTCCGTTCACCGTCCGGGCCAGCAACGTTTGGCCCTCGAGCAGCAGCCCCGCTTTGGGCACTCCCCCCAGCCTCCGGGACATGCCACCGGCCAGAATCACGGCAATCACGGCAACCCCTTCAAAGTCCACATGCTGCAATATTATCCGCCCAAGGCGCACCCGCCAGGACCTCCCTATTCATGTGGCTGAAGCTGTATCGTGCATTCACTGCATATTTGCAGGAACTGCACTTATGCTTGTTTCGTGCCGATAAGTGACACAAGGCACATGCTGCATATCACTGGAGTCATGATGAGCATTCAACATCTTGGCGCAACGACATCATCCGACTCGCTGCGCAACAGAAAACGCGCCGCCACACGGCTGTCCATCCGGCGCGCTGCCATTGAACTCGGTCTTGAGCACGGCTACGAACATGTCACAGTGGACATGATCTGCTCGGCCAGTAAAATCTCACCCCGGACCTTCTTCAACTACTTCGGCAGCAAAGAGGGCGTATACGCGAGCCCCAACAGGGCCATGCCCAGTGAACAACGGCGGCGTACGTTTGTGGAAAGCAACAATTCAGGAGTGTTTGACGACCTTTTCACCTTGATCGCGGATTCCCTTGTCGAGGTGGATTCCAACCTGGAGCTATTCCAGGCCAGGCGTCAGCTCATCCACGAGACACCCGAACTGCTCCACAAGGAAAAGTCGCGCATCAGCGAGCTGGAAGAAACCTACGTGGGCTACGTGTTGGAGCGGTACCGCTTCCAAGGCCGCAACAACGCCAAAACCCCGGATCTGGCCGATGAAGCACACCTGGTGGTTGCCTTGGTCTCAGGTGCCATGCGCTTTGCCATGCAGAAGTGGGTGGCCGACAACTTCTCCACCACACCCGAGGAACTGGTCCGGAACACCTCCGCCCTGGTGCACCGCATTGCCAGCAACGAACACTGGCCGTAAACCTCCACCACCAGCCGTCACCGGCGGTACCCGCGGCTGAGCAACGCCGCCCTCACCCGACTGCGCCAGCACGCCGTCGTGCTCCCCCTTTCATCAACCCCACCAAAGCCGCCTGAACACATCCGGCCACGAGGAACTCCCAATGACTACAATGACCCAAACGGCGCATCCGCCCGTCACGAGTGATCGTCGCAGCATCCTGCTTGTTTTTGCCGGGCTCATGCTCACGATGCTGCTTGCATCCCTTGACCAAACTATTTTCAGTACGGCCCTGCCCACCATTGTTGGCGAGCTCAATGGCGTCGACGAAATGCTCTGGGTCATCACCATTTACATCCTGGCCTCTACCATCATGCTGCCAATTTACGGGAAGCTCGGGGACTTGATTGGCCGCAAAGGCTTGTTCATCGGCGCCATTTCGGTGTTCATCTTCGGCTCCATTGTGGGTGGATTTGCCCAGGACATGACGTGGCTGATCATTGGCCGGGGAGTTCAGGGTCTCGGCGGCGGTGGCTTGATGCTGCTGTCGCAGGCGATTATTGCCGACGTCGTCCCGGCCCGTGAGCGTGGGCGGTACATGGGAGTGATGGGTGGGGTCTTTGCACTGTCATCCGTGGCTGGGCCCTTGCTGGGCGGCTGGTTTACCGATGGGATCGGTTGGCGGTGGGGCTTGTGGATGAATATTCCGCTGGGGATATTGGCCATCATTTCCGCACTGCTCTTCCTGCGCCTGCCCAAACACCCGCGCAACAAAGCCCGTATCGACGTTGCTGGCATGGCGTTGCTGGGCATCACCTCGACATTGCTGGTGTTGGTGAGCACATGGGGCGGCACCAAATACGACTGGACTTCTCCTCAGATCATCGGCATGAGTGCAGGAACCATAGCCGCCGCAGCCTTGTTTGTGTGGATTGAACACCGGGCCGACCACCCCATCATGTCGCTGCACCTGTTCAAGGACCGCAACTTCAACCTCACCACAGCGGCCGGTCTAATCACGGGCATCGCCATGTTCGGCACGCTCGCGTACCTGCCGACCTACTTGCAGATGGTCACGGGGGCCAACGCAACACAAGCAGGTTTCCTCATGATCCCCATGATGGCTGGGCTGCTCGTAACCTCTATCGTGTCCGGACAGCTGGTCAGCAAGACCGGCCGCTACAAGTGGCTCCCCATCACCGGCATGTTCATCGTGGCGTTCGCACTGGTGCTGCTGTCCAGCATGACGGTTTCGATGCCCGTGTGGGTCATTTGCGTATACCTGGCCATCATGGGCATTGGCTTGGGCACCAGCATGCAGATCCTGGTGTTGATTGTGCAAAACCAGTTTCCGAATTCCCAAGTCGGCATGGCCACTGCATCCAACAACTACTTCCGCCAAATCGGTGCTTCGCTGGGATCGGCCGTTGTGGGCAGCTTGTTCGCTCACCGGCTGACGCAAATCCTGACCGAACGTATGGCTGGCAGCGGAGGCGGTTCAGGGCAGGGAGCCGGCAGCTTGAACTCGCTGACTCCTCAAATTGTGCGCAAGCTCCCCGATCAGGTGCGCTCCATTGTTATCGGCTCCTACAATGACGCGCTGACACCCATTTTCGTTTATATGGTTCCGCTGCTTCTGCTGGCGGGCATCTTGCTGTTGTTCATCAAGGAGATCCCGCTGGCCACCAGCATTGATCGCGAGACCGTGAAGATGGTGGACGCTGATCCTGCCGGTGTTGCTCCTCCCCTTGAAAATGCCCAGGGCGCTCATGCCGGGGTCGCGGCGGTGGAAGGTGCCAATGCAAGTGTCGATGCAAAGAGTGTGCATGCGCAGGGCAGACATGCTGCGGCAAGGCATGTAGCCTCCACACAGCGAGAAGTCGGCAACGTCAGCGGCTGAAGCCGGTGGTGGCAGCCTCATCCCACATTCGAATTTGCAGTAGTTGACAATGTTGACCGAAAAACATTGTCCACTGGTCCCGTTTCGATGCACATTTTGTGAGAGGCGGCACAATTCGGCCAACCAAAAGGCACAGACAGGTTAAATAAATGAACCCCGTCCGAGGACGGGGTTCATTGGGGTAAAACCGTATTAGTGGCCCATCGCAATGAAGACGGGGCCCGAGCCAACATTGGCGGAGAAGATTGCGGTCGTGCCGCCATTCCATCCACCGTGGACGGCCTGGCCGTTGCCAATGTAAACAGCGATGTGAGCCATGCCCATGCCGCCGTCTGCGTAGTAAATGAGGTCACCGGGCTGGGCTTCGGCGGCCGAAACCGTGCGACCCAAGCTCAGGTAGCCTGCCGGCCAGTCGTGGAAGTTGATTCCAGCGGCAGCCAGTGAGTTGCTGGCAAGCGCCGTGCAGTCCTGGGCAACGCCGAGCTGGGACAGTGCTGCGCTGGCGATGGTGGCGCCGATGCCGCTCTTGGTGACCTTCGGAGCAGCCTTCACAGGAGCTGGCGTGTTGACGGTTACTTGTGCTGCCGGAGCCGGTGCTGCCGGAGCCGGTGCTGCTACAGCAGGTGCTGCTACAGCAGGTGCTGCTGCAACTTCTGCTGCGGGGGCTGCTACAACTTCTGCTGCGGGCTCTGCAACAACTTCGTTGCTCTGGGCCGCTACAACTACCGGCTTTTCAACGACAGGAGCCGGAGCGGGGGTGGAGGTGATGCTGGGTGCGGCGAAGGAAATCTTCACCGTGGATGCTGCCGTGATCGCGGAAGCAAGTCCCGTGTTCATGTTTAGCGTAGTTGCACCGTCAGAGGCACGCTCGACGGTGGGGGTAGCTGCGTTTGCTGCGATGCCGGAAGTCAGTACGAGACCTGAGGCCGCAACGATAACGGCTGCTTGACGGCCAACCCCGCCAGCGTTGGAGCTGACGGCTTTTTTGATAGTTGACATCGAAGTGGTCTTAGTAGCCTGGGCGCGGTGGCGCCCAAGGGCAGTATTTGAAGCCAAGAAGGTTTCCTCTCCCAATGCCTGCGAGGTAAGCTGTCGGATTCGGATGGGAGTCACCCGGCCGCTCCACGTTTGGACACAGAAAAGATCATGTGATCTTTTTTTATGTTGAACGTTTCGCGGCTTCACCCCAAGGACTTCAGCTAAGTGCGAAGTCCGATTTTTGGTTCCCCCGCCCCTGCCAGACGATTGATACGAACGGACCATGAGCAGTGGCAGAGCTAGGCAATCTATTCATGGGCGCTTACTTTTATTGGAAGTAGACGCGGTTACGACGGTACAACAGTTTTTTCCTAATGTCACGTTCAGGTCACGGTCATGTGACTAAGTCGCAACTTAACTCCGCTTGTGTAGGAATTAAAGCCAGTCGATCGGGTCGACGGTTTCGTCGTCCACGATCACTTCGAAGTGCAGGTGGCAGCCGGTGGAAGCGCCGGTGGTGCCACTGACGCCCACCTGAGCGGCGCGAGCGACCGTCTGGCCGACCTTGACGCTGATCTCGCTCATGTGGTTGTAGGACGTTGAGAGGCCGTTGCCGTGGTCCACGACCACGCGGTTGCCTCCACCGTAGCTGTGCCAGCCTGCGAACGTGACGACCCCGCCAGCAGCTGAAAGTACTTGGTTGCCACAGGCAATGGCAAAGTCCTGGCCGGTGTGCTGTTCACCCATTTGTCCGGTGAGCGGGTTGATCCGTCCGCCGAAGGGTGAGCTCATCTCCATCGACTTCAATGGCGCCGAGAGGGTTCCCTTGGCTGCCTGCCGCGTGACATTGGACGCCTTGACTTTCAGGGTTTCCTTGAGCTGTCCGTCCGGGTTCAAATGACTGGAAACTTCGGGCACAGCGAAGCTAATAGGGATCTCAGCCCCCGCCGATACAACGGTTTCCACGGACGTAGCGGCCACGGGCTCCATGTTTTCGGTGTTTACACCCTGTGCGGTGGGCAGGGTGACTGCAAGGAGCAAGCCTGTTGCAGCCATCGCGACACCGACTTTTTGGCCTGCTCCGCTGGCGGAGCCGGTGCGCAAGCGTGCAGCCACCGAAATGGTTGATGTGGAGTTTGCGCGCTCCATGGTCAAAGCTTCACGGCGACCGCCGGGAGCTGTCACGGTCGCGTGGGATGCCGGCGACGACGCACGACGGCGGCCTCGCAGTTTAACGTCTGACACAAATTGCCTCTCTGTAAAGCACCTGCGAAGTTAGCTGTCGGATTCGGATCTGAGAGTGTTTCTGTTCTCCGGCCCACGCTTTTGGCACACGAGTAGCCATGGAGCAGTCAGATGGACTGCGTCGAAAGCTGATGTGGTTGCAAGCGAGGACTTCACCCCAAGGCAGACTTATTTGTCTGCCGAATGTGGTTCCTCCGTCCTTGCCTCAGTGATGAATGACCAGCCTGCGAAGGCAAGGTTCGGTGTCGCAGGATGGTAACGCTTTGATTACGGCGCCAGTTCGCCACTATACGGTAAAAATGGTAATCGTAACAATTCCGTTATCTGAATTGTCAATAACCGCCTGCCAAGGTTGGGGCGGATTCCGCAGGCATCCGGGACCTTACCCTGTGTTTTAATTCACAGGAAAGAGGAACACTGTGAGCTAACTCATGGAAACGAAGATGTGGGAGGCTACTTCGGGGGGCAGCTCCAGCGCACCTTCTATACCGGGCACGCGAACCGAGATGTACTCCCCTACCCTTTCCAGGGAGATCCTGGCTCCCGGGCGCAACCCGCCCTCATCGAGCTGGGCCAGCAGTTCCGGCTCCACTTGAATGCGCTCGGACAGGCGATGAATGACTACTTCCTGCCCAGCTGAGTACGTTGTCATGGCATTGACAAGGGTCTGCAGCCCTGCGGAGAAGAGGGGAGCAACTTCGCCGCCCAGCTCTTCAAGCCCAGGAATCGGGTTGCCGTAGGGGGACTCCTCTGGTTTGCCCAACAGTTCAAACAGGCGTTGCTCGACGCGTTCGCTCATGACGTGTTCCCAGCGGCAGGCTTCTTCATGCACATAGGCCCAGTCCAAGCCGATCACATCGGCCAGAAGCCGCTCTGCAAGGCGGTGCTTGCGCATGACGCGGGTGGCCTTGCTTCGGCCTTCCGGCGTCAGTTCAAGATGCCTGTCACCGGAAACAATGACAAGCCCGTCGCGTTCCATTCGTCCGATGGTTTGGGAGACCGTGGGACCTGAATGGTGCAAGCGCTCTGCGATGCGGGCCCGCAGCGCGACGATGTTCTCTTCTTCCAGCTCCAAGATGGTGCGCAAGTACATTTCTGTCGTGTCAATCAGATCAGCCATGTCAGCAACCTCCGGTAATTGGGCAAGATTTTAGAGCAACCTTATTACTGTCTACGTTATCCTGATCGCCGCAATACGAGGAAACAACTCCACTCTGCGGAACTCATTGCATGTCACGAGATTTCCTCCACTTGGCTCATTTTTCTCTTGAGGCCGATTCTGCGGCAGAATTGACCTCAGCCCTTGGGGCCAAACACCTTCCAACACATAATTTTTGGAGCAACTCGTGAGCGAATCCACGCCTCTCACCATCCCCGCCAACTTGCGCCCGGCCGACGGCCGTTTTGGCGCTGGCCCCTCCAAAGTTCGAGCCGAGCAGATCGCGGCGCTCTCCGCGGCCGGCTCCTCACTCCTGGGCACCTCGCACCGTCAGGCTCCCGTGAAGAACCTCGTGGGCGAGGTGCGCAGCGGCCTCAAGGACTTCTTTGGCGCCCCTGACGACTACGAGGTAATCCTGGGCGTTGGCGGCTCCACTGCGTTCTGGGATGTAGCGTCCTTTGGCTTGGTTGAAAACAAGGCCCAGCACCTCTCCTTTGGCGAGTTCGGCTCAAAGTTTTCCTCCGCCACCAACAACGCTCCGTTCCTGGAGGCCTCCTCCATCCGCAAGGCCGAGCCGGGCACCCGTCCCGTGTCAGTGGCCGAGGCCGGCGTGGATGCCTATGCCTGGCCGCAGAACGAGACCTCCACCGGTGTTTCCGCCCCCGTCCGGCGCGTTGCTGGAGCAGACGACGGCGCGCTGGTGTTGATCGATGCAACCTCAGCAGCTGGCGGCCTCGCCGTGGATGTGCGTGAGAGCGATGTTTACTACTTCGCTCCGCAGAAGAACTTTGCGTCCGACGGCGGACTGTGGCTTGGGCTGTTCTCTCCCGCCGCGCTGGAGCGGGCAGCCTGCATTGGTGCCTCCAACCGCTGGGTTCCGGACTTCCTGAACCTCACCACCGCCATTGACAACTCCTTGAAGAACCAGACGTACAACACGCCTGCGCTCTCCACTCTTGTCACGCTCAACAACCAGGTTCAGTGGCTCAACGCCAACGGCGGTCTTGATTTCGCCTCGGCACGCACCGCTGACTCGGCAGGGCGGCTGTACTCCTGGGCTGAAGCCTCCAAGGTGGCCACCCCGTTCGTGGTGAAGCCCGAGGACCGTTCAAACGTCATTGTCACGATCGACTTTGACGAGTCCGTTGACGCTGGCGTCATTGCCAAAGTCCTGCGTGCCAACGGCATCGTGGACACCGAGCCGTACCGCAAGCTGGGCCGCAATCAATTGCGCATTGCCACGTTCGTGGCCATCGAGCCGGACGACATCACCGCGCTGACCAAGTGCATCGACTACGTGATCGAAAACCTCTAAGCACCATAGGTACCTATATAAGGAGTGGGCCCCGCCGGAATCCGTCGGGGCCCACTTTTTATAGATGTCTTTTATTTATGCTCGTCCGCTGTCGCCGTCATCCTGGTCATCAGTTTCGACAGGGCGTGCCTCGTCAACCTCGTCCGCACCAGCTTCGGCTTCAACCTCAGCGGAACTGGCCGCTGCGGCAACACGCTGAGGCTCTTCGTGTTCCGTGTCTTCGGGCCGCACGCGCTCAGACCAGGGCACCCAGGCCGGGGCCAGCACGGAGTCGTTTGTGGGCAGCATCCCCACCTCATTGACGGTGGCACCCTTGTCCCGTGCCACTCGGGAGAGCGTGGCGAACCACACCCAGCCCTGATATCCGGGCTTCTTTGACTCAAACAGGTGGCTCACACATCGGATGCCCTCACTACGGGCACCGAGATGCTCCCCGATGTCATCCGGACCTGCAATCTCCTGCACAGCGGTGCGGGCAGTGGCCACGTCTGCAGCCAGAAAGGCATCTGGCTTTCCCAGTCGCCAAAGCGGAACGCCGGGGCGCGGCGTTTCGCTGGGAGAGGAGGGTGCGGCGAGTTCGTCGGGAAGTTCGGTCATGATGGGCACCGTTATGCGTCGAAGTTGTCGGCAACCTTGCGCAGCGCTGCGGCAATCTTGCTCGCGTCGCCGTCAGGATACTTGCCGTTGGTCAGGGATCCAATGGAGCTTTCCAGCAAGGAAACCACGTCCTGCACAATCGGGGCCAGGTCACGAGCGGGCATCCGCTTCGCCTTGGCAACGGAAGCGCTGCGATCAAGGATTTTTGCAGCCATGGCTTGGGCGCCCTTGCGTCCATCGGCGACACCAAATTCCATGCGCATGCCGGGCTTGATGTCGCCCGCGTTCGCAGGCAGGGCGTTTGCGCGCAGGAAAACTTCACGGCCGTCGTCGGCAGCGATGATGCCGAAGCCTTTTTCGTTGTCGTACCACTTCACTTTGCCGATAGGCACTTGCTTTACCCCTTAAGAATCATGTTGCGGCGAGCCGTGTCCTGTGCCGATGCGAAACATGTTCGCTCAGGACGGGGCCGTGAAATGAACGGCCGGTGCCTTTAGTCACGGATTGTGCAGCCCTACTCGCTTCTAGGTTACCGTGTTGGGCAAACTGCTGCGGCTTTGTGCCAAACCTGTCCGCTGTTAGCGTTATGTTCATGAGCCAACTTTTTTCTGCACCGCAAACCGTGAACCGTGGATGGCAGATCTTCAACTACACAGCGATGGCCTTGGCCCTTGCTGCGCTTGTCGCCCTGATCGTGGTGTTGCTGAGTAAATGGGCCGGCGGCACCCCGTGGCCCGGCTTCAACTGGATCGCCATGATCGCCCTTCCCGCAGCATTTTTGATGATGGGCGCCAGCATCCTGCGGTCGGTGGCCATCCGACGCCGGCTCTGAGTCTTCCCACTGCGACCATGGGCACATTGGCCGCCTTTGCTGCAGAACTGGCTGCCCGTTCCGACACGGGGCTACTGCGGCTGCTGCTCCTGCGCCCTGATGCCATGACCCCTCCCGTGCCCGACTTCGCCGCCCTGGCCGCGCGGCTTTCCATGCGGGCGAGCATCGAGCTGGCCCTGGACAGGCTCAACGTCCCGCAACTGCAGACCTTGTCCGCGCTTCATACCGGCACCCAATCCGCCCTCCATGACCCATTCCTGACCGGGCTGCATGAGTTGGCTCTTGTTCTTGAGGGCTCTCCCAAGCAAAAGCAGTTGGAGCACGACGCCGGCACCCACCACTTCCTTCCCCTCGCCTCCGTTGCACCGGCCTTGGGCAGCAAGTTCGCTGCAGAGGTGCCGCTGCGTGTCCTGCCTCCACCTTCAGAATCCGTCCCGGTCCCGGCCAGAATGAGGGACAACGCCTCAGCAGGGGCCATCGATTCGCTCCTGCGCGGCATGGCCATACTGCTCGATGTAGTCTCAACCACTGGTGTTGACTCGTTGCGCGGCGGAGCCGTAGGACTGCGCACCTTGCGGATGCTGGCCAAATCCACATTCATGGATGAAGCACAACTGTGCTTTTACCTTGAGTTGGCCGCCGCAGCAGGGCTGCTCACGCTGGACAGCACCGCCCAGCTGTGGCGGGTCACCGAAACCGACGAGAGTGCTGCGGACCGCTCGGGGCGATGGATCGTGCTGGTGCAGGCATGGCTTCACAACGATCGGCAAGCCATGCCCACCGCACAGGCCCCAAGCATCACACGACCTTTGGCTCCGGCTGCGCCGCACCGGCAGGGAGCAACGTGGCGCCACAACGTTGTTTCGGCACTGGCCCTACTGAATAGCCAGGCGGCAGCTGCCACCAGCACAAGCACATCCACCTTCGCTGCTCCGACCGAAGCGAGTCTGCTCTCCCTCTTAATCTGGTTGCATCCACGCCAGAGTGAGCAGATGGCCCTGCAGTTGCCGGGCATCCTGGCCGAGCTTGAACTGATGGGAGTCACGGGTGCAGGTGCGCTCTCCAACGCGGGGTTTGCAGCAGCGAACGCAGATTGGGACGCTGCCGCCGCCTGCGTGGGCGGGCTGCTGCCAGCGCCGATCGAGCATTTTCTCATCCAGGGCGACCTGACAGCAGTTGCCCCAGGTTTCCTGGCACCGACCGTGGCCGCACAACTCAAACTCATGGCAACACCAGAGGGTCATGGCACGGCCGGCATTTACCGTTTCAGTCAGGGCTCGTTGGAGAACGCCGTCCGTGCAGGCCTGGATGAACACGCGATCCTCAACTTTTTACAGCTTCATTGCAGCACAGCTGTGCCACAATCTCTTCGATACTTCATCACAGCGGCAACCAGCGCCGGCGTCACCGAGCCGCCGCAGCCCTCGATAACGCCGCAGCCACGAGCCGGCGCCATAAGTGCCGAATTCGTACGCACCGGAACCGAACGTGCCGAAACCATGCGTCCGGAAACAGCACTCGATGAAGTTCAGGCGCACATTGCCAAACTGCGCAGCCGGCCCATCTGGGCTGATGCGGGTGGTGGGGAATCCGGTCCAGCTCTGGTGATTGAGGCGTTGCGGGGAGCCATGGCGCAGGGTGCACAGGTCAGGCTGCACGCTGTGGACACCACGGGCACTATTGAACGCATAGTACTGCGGCCCGTATCGTTTGAAGCGGGCACGCTCCGCGCAAGATTGCCTGACACGGGGCAGGAGCGCCGTTTCAGCATTCACCGCATTGTGGCTGCGGAGCCGGTGCAGGACAAGCAGCAGGACAAACAGGAGGGGCCCCATGGCTGACGGGCCGCTGATCGTGCAAGGCGATAAAACGATTCTGTTGGAGGTGGCACACCCGGATTCCACTGAGGCGCGGCACGCAATCGCCGCTTTTGCTGACCTGGAACGGGCGCCGGAACACATGCACAGCTACCGGATCACTCCGCTGGGCTTGTGGAATGCGCGCGCTGCCGGCTTGGATGCTGAACAGGTGGTGGACACCTTGCTCCACTACTCACGGTATCCAGTGCCGCATGCGCTGCTGCTGGACATTGCCGAGACCATGGCGCGGTACGGGCGGCTGCGGCTGGAGAAGGATCCACAGCACGGACTGGTGTTGCGCAGCGACGACGAACTGATCTTGGCCGAAGTGGCCCATGGCAAGAAGATCGCCGCACTGCTGGGTGCGCGGATCGATGCGCTGTCCGTGGTGGTGCACGGATCCGCCCGCGGAGAGCTCAAGGCGCTGCTCCTGAAGGCGGGCTGGCCCGCTGAGGACCTGGCTGGCTATGTGGACGGAACCTCGCACCCGATTGCACTGACGGAAAATACCGGATCTGCGCCATGGTCGCTGCGCCAGTACCAACGCATTGCTGTGGAAAACTTCTGGGCGGGCGGATCCGGCGTCGTGGTGCTCCCGTGCGGGGCTGGGAAGACGATCGTTGGTGCAGCCGCCATGGCGGCTTCCGGAACCACCACGCTGATCCTTGTCACCAATACACTCTCAGCGCGGCAGTGGAAGACCGAACTGCTCAAACGGACCACGTTGACGGAGAACGAGATTGGCGAATACTCCGGTGCCGTGAAGGAACTGCGACCCGTCACGATCGCCACGTACCAGGTCCTGACCACCAAGCGACACGGCAGGTACCAGCACCTGGATCTGCTGGATGCCAACGATTGGGGCCTGCTGATCTACGACGAAGTCCACCTGCTGCCGGCACCCATCTTCCGCATGACGGCCGAGCTCCAGGCACGCCGCCGGCTGGGCCTGACCGCCACCTTGGTGCGCGAGGACGGCCGGGAAGGCGAGGTTTTCGCCTTGATCGGGCCCAAACGCTACGACGCGCCGTGGAAGGACATCGAGTCTCAGGGCTACATTGCCCCGGCAGATTGCGTGGAGGTCCGTGTCGATTTGGCCCGCTCGGAGCGCCTTGCCTATGCAACAGCGGACGACGGCGAGAAGTACCGCAGGTGCGCCACGTCCCTGGCCAAGTCCGAGGTGGCCCAACAGCTGGTGGCAGCCCATGCCGGGGAACAAATCCTTGTCATTGGGCAGTACATTGACCAACTTGACGAGCTGGCCTCCCGCTTGGACGTTCCGTTGATCAAGGGCTCAACGCCGGTTAAGGAGCGGGAACGGCTCTTTGGCGCGTTCAGGGAAGGGCGGATTTCCACGCTGGTGGTCTCCAAGGTGGCAAACTTTTCCATCGACCTACCTGAAGCTTCCGTTGCGATCCAAGTCTCCGGTGCGTTTGGTTCGCGCCAAGAGGAAGCACAGCGTCTTGGCCGGCTCATGCGGCCCAAGGCCGACGGGCGGACCGCCCGCTTCTACACCCTGGTGGCCCGTGACACCATCGATGCCGACTTTGCCGCCAAACGCCAGCGCTTTCTCGCTGAACAAGGCTATGCGTACAGGATTCTGGATGCCCATGATGCTCCCCGTGCCCCGCAGGATCTTCAGGAGTAGGATCAAGATCTCAGGGGCCGCACTGGGCTTCCTGCCGTTGCACCTACCAGGAGAAGCCATGGGCATCGAGGAGTCGGTTGCCGCGCACTACACCAGCGGCACTACTGAGCAGCAAATCCTGCGCAGGCTCGCCGCCGCAGCCACCGCCGAGAAGCCCTTTGACCCTGAGCGTTTTGACGTTGCCGCACTCCACGTCATTGACCAACTGCATGTGGGCGGTCCGGCAGCAACGGCCCGGGTGGCCGAGCGGGCTGGCATCGCTGCAGGCCAGCACGTGCTGGACATCGGTTCAGGGCTTGGCGGGGTGGCCCGCTATCTGGCCCACCACTGTGGAGCCACTGTCCACGGGGTGGAACTGACGGAGGAATTTGTGGCCGTGGCAACGTCCCTCACGCGACGCACGGGGCTGGCTTATTCGGTTGAGTTCACTTTGGGCAACGCCCTCTCCCTGCCTTTTGCCGCGGATTCCTTTGACGCTGCCGTGATGTTTCACGTTGGCATGAACATCCAGGACAAGGACATACTCTTTGCCGAGGCTGCCCGGGTCCTACGGCCCGGGTCGGTGCTGGCCGTGTACGACGTCATGCTCATGGGCGGGGATGTCGAGGAGTATCCCCTGCCTTGGGCCAACACCCCCGGGACGTCCTTCCTGCAACCGCCACTTGCCTACAGCGACGCGCTGGCCCAAGCCGGGTTCAGCGTTGACTTTGAGGCTCGCACGCCCCTCGCGGAGTCTGCCATATTTCTGGAAAAGGGCATGGCCGGCAGCGGCTCCCAGGGGGTGCAGAACACCCAGTTCGCCAATCTGCTGCGTGCCTTCCGCGCAGGCCTGTTGGCACCTGTGGAGATCTACGCGCTCCTGCCCTGAGCTGCCGCTAGTTTCCGCCGGTCTCCGACAATGAGCGCCCGCCTGCAATGCTGGCTGCCCATGCATAGTGCAGAGCCAGAAGTTCTGCCGCAATGGAAGGCTCCGTGTCGTGAAGATTGGTGGCCTCGGCCGGGTCGGCGGCCAAGTTGCACAGGTAGTAGCCGCTACCAGGTTCGGCGTGCTCAACGTCCCTGATGGCCTCCGCAACCGGAGAGCCCGGTTCCACCCACTGCAGTTTCCAGTCGCCTTTTCGCACTGACCATTGCCAGCCACAATCCCAGTGCAGTGCCGCGTGTCCGCTGGCTGCGCCGTCGGACGCGTCCGTTGGTGCCAGCAGATCAATCCCATCCGTGTGCGCATAAGCGCCCGCCTCAGCACCGGCGGCTGCGAGCGCCGTGGGCACAATGTCCATGGCGCTGGTGAGCCCGGTGCGGGTTTCCCCTGCTGCGACGCGGCCTGGCCAGCGCAGCAGCAACGGGACCCTGACTCCGCCCTCCCACAGCGTGTATTTGGTGCCGCGCAGTGGCAGGTTCACACCATAATTGCACGTGGATCCGCCGTTGTCCGTCAGGTAGATGACGATCGTATCCTCGGCCAAGCCCAGCTCATCCAGCTGGTCCAAGATGAGCCCGATCTGCGCATCCATCAATTCCAACTGGGCCAAATAGTAGGCCCGGCCGTTTTCCAAGTGGGGACTGATGGCGCCGTCGTACCAGTCAATGTATTCCCCGGCACCCGGGTTCCAGTCATCATAGGAGGGCAGACCGCGCTTCGCAAGCTCCTCGGCCGGAAGCTGCCAGCAAAAATTGTGCACGGCGTTGAAGGCAACGGTTGCCAAAAAGGGCGTCTCTGCATGGTCGGCGACGAACTGCCGGGTGCGTTCGCCGATGGCATCCGTGAGGAAGCCTTCCAGTTCCTGCGGCTCCTCCCCGTTCCACAGCGGCTGGACGGCCATAGGGAAGGCAGCCTCGCCATAGTCCTGCACCGACTCTTCGGAGTGGTGCAGGTAGTTGAGCCGGCCCATGGATTCCCCGGCCAGCCCGTAGAACGACTCGTCATAGCCGTGCTGCGGGGGCGTGCCACGGTCACCGCTGTGCTCGGTGCCGTAGTGGACTTTCCCGAAGTAACCGGTGGCGTAGCCCTCCCCGCGCAGCAATTCCGCAATCGTGGGCACCTGGGGCGGGCAGATTTCCGAATCCGTGAACCAGCGCGCACCCCACCGCTGCTGGTAGCAACCAGCGGCAAGCCCGGCCCGCGACGGAGAGCAAATGGGAGCCGTGACGTAGGCGTTGGAATAGGAGGCACCCTGCTCGGCGAGGCGGTCCAGCGCAGGAGTGCTCACGTCGCCCTGAACACCCAAGATTGAGCGGTCTGCGTAGCCATGGTCATCGGAAATGATGATCATGATGTTCGGCTGGCGGGTGTTCGGCTGGCTGCTGGTCGGCTGACTGGTGTTCGGCTGGCTGGATGTGGCGGGGGTGGTCATGGCGATCCTTCGCGTACTCGGCGTTGGTGTGGGCAGGGTCTGGCCGTGATGGGGGCTGTTGTGGTGATTCGCTGCCGTTATTATCCACAGCGAATCACTACAAAGACCCCCGGGGTTAAAAGTTCGTCAGGCAAGGACCGCTTTGAGCGCTGCAAGGGCTTGGGAAACCGGCGGCAGCTCCGGGTGCCAGGCACGCTCCCACTCCAGCGAAACCCACGGATCGGAAATACCCTGCGCTGCGGCAAGTTCCGCCGCGAGTGCGTTCATGCGCAGCAGCGGAAGTTCACCCTCTCCTGGCAGCGTGAGGACCACGTCGTGGGTGCCCGGTGTTCGCACGCCGTCCTTGTACTGCGCGTAGGCCAGCGATTCGCCCAGCAGCGTGGCGCTCTGTTCCGGCGTTTCGTCATGTCGCCAAGGGTGCATCAGGTCCCAAATGACCTTCACTGGCGCATCGGCGTCAACAAGGGCCAGGATGCGGGCCACATCGGCAGCGCGCGGATGCGAATCGTGGGTTTCAAGTAAAATTGCCACCCCTAGTTTGCGGGCGTGCGCGGCCGCGGCATTCAATCTGCGCGCGGCACGACGATCCGCAGCAGCCATGGCCACGGACGGCTCCTCCCCCACCCCGCACGGTTCAAGCCCGGCCCCCGGGAACACGCGCACTTGCGCACCCTGGCGAGCCTTGCCAGCGGAAAGTCCGGCGGCAAGTTCGACGGCGGCCAGTAGCTCCGCCAGCACCGTATCGTTGGCAGGGTGCGCGGCTTGGGCATCGTTCGTCTGGGCGTCGGCCGCCCCGTCGTGCGCCGTCTCACCGGGGGCACACACACGGACGTAGCTCGCCAGCGCCAGCACTTCGAGCCCGGCGCCTGCCAGTTCGGTGGCCACCTCCGAACATGCTGCGGCGTCCATGCCGGGATAAATAAATTCGCCCTCGGCGACCCGCAGCTCCAGGCCCGTCGCACCTGCTTCGCGGGCAATGTCGATGACCTGCGTCAGGGAAGCGCCGGGGCAGCCTAGAGTGGAAAAAGCCAAGGGCATGGTGGGCCTTTCAACGAGATGGTGGAAGTATCCTGCTCAAGCCTATTCCGGAAAACGCTTTCCATCAATGCCCGCAAGCAAGTCAGCGGTATCCGCCGTACATCTTTATTCCTCTCCCAGTACCGTGGTATTTCTTGTGCATCCCGTCCTCCCCAAAGGAGCAGTAATGGCCAGCACGTCCCCCGTGGCACCAAATATCGTCTTCATCCTCAGCGACGACCAGGGCCCTTGGGCATTGGGTTGTGCCGGCAACGAGGAAATCCACACGCCCGTCCTTGACGCACTTGCGGCGGACGGAACGCGGTTGGACAATTTCTTTTGCGTCTCTCCCGTCTGCTCCCCTGCCCGGGCAAGCTTGATGACCGGGCAGATTCCCTCCCGGCACGGCGTGCACGACTACCTCACAGGGGTTGAAGTGGGCGCCCAGGCACCGGACTACCTGGCCGGTCAGGCCATCTTCACCGACGTCCTCGCCGCTCACGGTTACCGCATGGGGCTGTCCGGAAAGTGGCATCTTGGGGCCAATGACGCGCCGCGGAAGGGATTCGTGCACTGGTACGGTCTCGAAGGCGGCGGAAGCCCCTACCTCGGGGCCACCATGTACCGCAACGGCGCGCGGGAGGAAGTCACTGAGTACCTCACTGACATCATCACCAACGACGCCCACGCATTCCTGGAGCGGGAGGCCGCCCGCGCGGAGCCGTTCTTCCTGGCGGTCAATTACACGGCCCCGCACAAACCGTGGAAGGGCCAGCACCCCAGGGAATTCGAGGATCTGTACGCGGATTGTGCCTTTGATAGCTGCCCACAGGAAGAGCCTCATCCGTGGCAACCCACCGTGAACGGGGTGGCCATCGGCGGGGAACCGGACGTGCGAGCCGCCCTGGTGGGCTACTTTGCCGCGGTCAGCGCCATGGACTCCGCCATTGGCGGCCTCCTGCAGCACCTTGAAAAGCTGGGCATCGCCGAGAACACCCTGGTCATCTTCAGCAGCGACAACGGCTTCAATTGCGGCCACCACGGTGTGTGGGGGAAGGGCAACGGCACGTTCCCGCAAAACATGTACGACTCCTCCGTCAAGGTTCCGGCCATCTTCCATTGGCCAGGGCACATCGCCGCCGGCCAGGTGCGCGAGGAATTGTTCTCCGCCTATGACGTTCCCGCCACCATCTTGGAACTGGCAGGCCTGGAACCGGCCCCGTTCGAGACCGGCCCAGGCACCTCCTTTGCCGCGCTCCTACAGGCTCCGGACGGCACTGCCGAAGCGAACGAACGGGCTGAAAACGCCGTCGTCGTGTATGACGAATACGGTCCCGTGCGCATGATCCGCACCCACACCCACAAGTACGTACACCGCTACCCGCATGGCCCGCACGAGTTGTATGACTTGGCTGCGGATCCCGGGGAACGGCACAACCTGATGAACGACGACGGCGTCCACCCTGCCCTTGTTGGCTTGCGTTCGCGTATGGCTGGCTGGTTCTCGCAGCACGGCGTGCCCGAATTTGATGGCGCCGCGCTGCCTGTTGCCGGCGCCGGCCAGCACAGTCCGCTCCACAGCCCAGCAGGGCTGCCCGACCCGCTCGGGGCGTTCACCGGGCCGAACTGGGACGGGCGTCTAGGTACGTGAATTCGCGAGTCGCTACGCCAATGCGAGCGGTTCGAGTCTCAGCGCGATCATGTTCACGCCGCCGCGGTCCCACTTCGAGTCAACAACCGGCAAATCTTCGATAGTGATCTTCTGCGCTCCTGTTTGGGACACGTGAAGCAGTCCAATCTCACTGCGAACGACCTTCCAGTAGTGCAGGATCGGGTAGGGCTCTTCGCCATCCCTGCGCAGTGTGAACGGTGTTCGGTCAGCTCCCGAACCCAGGGTTCCCGTCAAGCCGTCAGCCCACCATTGCGGGTCGAAGTTGCCGAACGTCTCCTTACTTAGCAGCACCACACGGTACTCGCCGGGGGTTGCCATGGTGAAGTTCCACTGGAGCGATTCATCGGCACCAGTTTCTGCGTTCCAGACATCGAGCCGAAGGGGTGAGCCCGGGACCTGCACAAGGCTCTGATCGAAGCTCGGCAACTCGGCGAAGCTCAGCTCGATGGTTCGCGGAAGTCCATCGATGGGTGCAGCGAGTTCCACAGTGAGAAGCGGCCCCATGCCGTCGGTTTCGTTCAGGGTGAAAGGCAGCAGTGTGTCCGTGCCCAGATCACGCACGGAGTCAGGTTTGCTCGCAATGCCTCGCAGGGACAGCTCCTGCTTGCCATGATCAGCGACGTGCAGATAGAGAGAGGATTTCCCGGCAGTCACATAGCCCCAGTCGAAGCTGGAGGCAAAGGGCGAGGACCCCGCCCCACGGATGGCGGGTTCGGCCCGCTGCATCCACGTGCCGATGCCCGCGAACTGCTGCTTGACTTTTTCTGGAATAGCACCGCTGGCGTCAGGCCCGGCGTTAAGCAGAAGATTTCCGCCGCGACTGACCGTGTACGCCAGAGTCTCACAGAGGCTGGCCACTGGTTTCCAGCCCGCTGCCAGCGTGGAAAAGCCCCAGCTGTCGTTCGTGGTCGCAGCCGTTTCCCAGTCCCCTGCGGGCAGGAGGTTGTTGAAGTAATTGTCATCCATGGAGTTGTAGTCGGCGTCGACCCCGCCACCGAGCCGGCTGTTGATGACGGCCCCTGGCTGTAGTTCCCGCACCATGTCAAAGGCTTCCTTGGCGCACTCGGCAGGGATGCCGCTGGGCATGTCAAACCACAACAGTCCGATTTCTCCGTAGTTGCTGAGGATTTCGCTTAGCTGCGGTGCCGCCTTGCGGCGCCAGTAGCTGTGAAAATCTCCCTTTTCGGTGTCGAAGTCCCAGCTGTTGCAGCTGGGCCCCACCGCATCCGGATCTTCCCAGTCTATGGTTTGGGAGTAGTAGATTCCCAGCATGATGCCGTAGTCGGCACACGCTTGTGCTATTTCAGCCAACGGGTCGCGCTGAAATGGTGTTGCATCGACGATGTTGTACGCGGAAACCTGTGAGTGATACATCGCGAAGCCGTCATGATGCTTCGCTGTGTAGACAAAATACTTGGCCCCTGCTTCTGCCGCCATTCGGACCCATTCGCGGGCATTGAAATCGACCGGGTTGAAGGTCTTGGCCAGCTGGGCATACTCGGCCAAGGGAATTTTGGCCTTGAATTGGATCCATTCAGCAAGCCCTTCGACATGCTTTCCATGCCATAGCCCGCCGAGGATGGCGGATATGCCCCAGTGCACGAAAACCCCGAAATTTGAGTGCGCCCACAGCTCCCGCCGTGCGATATCTTCAGGGGCATGGCGAACCACTGAGGGGCCGTGGACGCCCTCATCGGCGGTTGGTGCAATAAAGGCAGAATTGGACAATTTTGAGGGGATTGTAGACGGCATGCTCACAACATTACCCTCAGCTGGCCACGGCCACGGCTCACTGCCGACTGTCGATTTCATGACGTTCGTCTGGTTCCAATTCTGCTTATTTTTATCTGGTTGTCTCGTTTTTTTGCATGGCTGGGACCGGCAGCAGCCAGCTGCCGGTCCCAGCCTGATACACCGGAGGTGCTATGCCTTGGTCAGGCGCAATTCGGTCGGCAGACCATTGGCGCAATTCACCGTGATCTTGGTTGTGTGGTGTCCGGCATTCGCCTTCACACCATCAGTACCGGACTTCCACCGTCCATCCAGTTCAACCGTGATCTTGCTGCCCTGGCTGGGCGAGCCTCGCCACGGGGTCCCAAACGGTGACTGTGCCGGGTCGGACTTGTCCTTGCCGTTGTAGAAACGCAGGTCCGGGTCCGTCACTGACAGGAGCATCTCGGCGCCGTCGGGCTGGACCAGCACCACCGAGGGTGTGTCAACCGCCTTCACCACACCGTCGGTGAGCTTCTTGCTCGATTCGAACACCGCGTGCGCAGTGATCCCGGTGGCCCGGTCCTGCACCACATGTGCGGTGTCGTCGTGCCGCAACACCTTGTACGGAGCCTTGTCGCGTCGGCCCATGTTGGAGGTGAAGGACGTCATCGACTCGGCCGTCGCACCCACCACCATCGCATACTCGTAGGTCCCGCGCTTTGGCCTGTTTCCATGGTCGAGCACTGCGGTGGCATACGGCAGCGTGCCTTCCGTCTTAGCGCTCTGGTCCGGTGCGGTCTGCACAGCCCTGGACACCTGAAGCTGCTGTCCGCCAGGCACGTAGTAGCCCACGTTTTGTGGGTCCACCAGCCATACCGGAGCATCCAACTTTGCGGCGTTGCTGTACGGCACTGCCGTGATCGCACCGCTGCGCGAATCCTGCGTCGGCGCAGACGTATCCGCCAGATGGCACTGGAACAACGTCGTTTGGGTGCTGTGCTTGCGGTCATGATTCTCAATCCCGCTGCCGAGGGCCACCACCCTGTCATCAAACATGAACACCGACTTGCGGGCGTAGAACGAGCCGTCGTACACGGCGCTTTCGTGCAAGCTCATCAGGAACGCGCCGTTTGCGCCGTTGATCGTGCCGCCGCCGCCCAACCTCTGGTCGGACAGCAGCATCTCCTCACCCAACGGGTTGATTCTCGTGTCCAACAGCTCAAATGGCAGCTGGATGGCAGTGGTGCCGGGGAACCTGTTCCAGTCCCAGCCCGGCTCTACAAAACCAGAGTCGGCATTGTTGACCGGGTCACCGCCGCTCATCACCTGCACATGGCCATAGGTGATGTAGCGGCCATACTCGTTGGAACCCCCATACATCTCCGTGGACCACAGGTAGCGGTTGTGCCCGCGCACCGACACCAACCAATTGTCCCGGCGGTGTGAGACCAACGCGGCATGATTCATCACCTGGCAGCCGCTCGGGTCTTCTTCCGCGACCACACCAGCCGCCGCCAGCTGCTGCGCCAGCGCAATCTGTGGCGAGTAGAGCTTGGTTGGCAGCAGTCGCAGGAACGCCGCACCCATGACCGGGTCCAGCGCATGTTTGCCATCCGGACTGCCCGCAAGTGTCATGATCTGGTAGCCGTCGAGCTTCAGTGACTCAGTCCCCGTTGGGTGGCGGTTGGACAGGCTCATCGGAAAGTTGTCCCTGTTGGAATAGAAGCGCATCGCCAGCAGAGCCTGGTTCCATTGCTCGTGTGACTCCTGAGAGATCGCAAAGCCCGTGCCGGAGAGCACTGCAATCGCCGGAGATCCACCGGTGAGCCCGTCCCTCGCATAAGCCGGATAGTGCCCCATGTGGTGGAAGGTGCTGTTGTCGGGCTTGAATCCGCCCTGGGTCCCTGGTGAGGGTTTAATGGCATTGTTGAACCACTGTTGCAGCAGACTCAGGTTTGCCACCTGGGCCGGCTCGCCGTCGGCGATCAAAACACTGCACAGCAAGCCCATCAGCGTCGTGTTGATGATGTCGAAGATGCCGTTGTAGAACAGGTTGGTGTCTTTGGTCCCCACCCGGAACTTGCCCAGGCCCACCAACCAGTTCAGTGTTTCCCGCACATCGACGAGCCGTCCGCGTGACGCCAGCAGGTCCCGCATCAGCCACACCGAATTGTAGAATCCCCTGTTCTGATAGCCCAGGTGGTGGATGGTCCCCTGAACGCTGCCTTCAGCCCATCCCTGGTCATAATAGAAGTCGAGCAAGCGCATATACAGATCGGCCAGCCGCCCCTGCAGGGCTGCGTCCGCCGTCGAGTCGTACGCCGAGGCAACCGCATACATTTGGTCGGTGAAGGCCTGCAACCCAATCGTGGGGGCGAGGCGGTTTATGTCCGCGGCGATAACCGGCGGGTAGATTGAGGTCTGGTAGCCGCTGATCGGCTTTCCACCGCCAAGCACTCCGGCCTGCGGCACCCCGAGTGAATCGATTTTAGCCACGAGCGTGTCAACGATCACTGAGGTGACAGCCACCTGCTTGCGGACGGTGGCGTTGAACGCCTCCTTGACGGCGGCGAGGTCTGCCAGCTGCGCCGGAGCCGGAGCCGGAGTCGGCAGGGGCTTGGCGGCCTGCTCCGAGAACCACAGCAAGTCCTGCCAATGCTGGTTCGCATCCGTGTGCACGCCCGGGTTGACGAACGGCACCTGGCGGTCGGGGGTTGGGTAGTTCGAACGCATCGGCCGGTTGACGATCAACTGGTCAAGATAGAGTGTGCCGGCACTCGATGGCGCCACGAAACGCAGCGTGTCCATGTCATTGCGCGCCTTCCCCTTCATGTCCTGGTAACGGATCCAGGCGGTCCGCCACCCAGTGAAGTTCAGGTTCATTTCACACCAGGCATCCGTGCGCTTCCCGCGGCCAGCCTGGATACGAAGCGTGCCGGTGGAAGCCGTGGACTGATAAATCCAGAACGCCAACGTGTTCACGTCGTAACCGATGTCTGCACCGTTTCCGCCCGAGCCGCCTGAGGGGGGCACGATCCCCAAGTCAGCCTCCACAACAAGGGTGGACGCTGACTTATAGTCCCATCGCAGGCTGGAATTGCCCGTGTGGTTCACAGCGGAAACAATGCTCAACGGCGACTTGTCAGAAGTGCTGAACTGTGACGGAACCGCTGTCTCCAGCAGGAATACGGGCGGCTTGAGGGCCATCGCATTGGCTTCCAGCTCCGCCAGCGTTGCAGGTGGTTCGGTGGGAAGCGGCGGGGTTGTCGGAGGCGGGGTCTTATGGGCGGCAAGGGTGTCCGCGTTCGCTGGCGACAACGGAACGACGGCGATGGTGACCGCGCCGGCTGCTGCGACAGTGAGCAGTCCGCGACGGCTGATTTCCATAGGTGGGCGGGACATGTGGTTCTTCTTCCTGATAAGTACTCCTGGTAAACGGGTGTGATTCAGTGCACATCCACCGCAGAGAACGAATCAAGGACCAATTGAACTTCCGTCCAAATATGATGCTTTTTCATCCCATCGGCCCATCACAGTGCGCATAAAAGTCCGCAATATTGTCCACATGGACAGTGGTGCGAACTAGTGCTTTATTCCTTTCTTTCAAGCGGGCTTAGCTGCGAAGCAACCCCCGCAACCTGCACCTCGCCAGGCTGTGAATGAGCAAAGGACTTCTGCAATGACGCACGAACCAACCCGGCGGCACATCCTGCAAGGCACCGCCGCACTGACGCTCGCTGGCCTGCTCACAGCCGGTTTCGCCCCTATGGCCCAGGCCGCCGAGACTGCAGCCCCCAACGACCTTGACGCCCTGCGGGAACGCTGGGTGGATCAGATCACGGGCCGCAAGCTGATCGACTTGGCCGACCCCGTCTTCACGGCGGCCGTGGCAGCCCAGGACCGGGCAGTGGCAAAATCCGCCTCGCTGCTCGCCCCCCGGCCCGGCCAGCTGGGCGTCTTCACCGATGCCCCGTTTTCGGCAGAAGCAAAAATTGTCACCACCTACCAGCGGTTGGCCCAGATGGCCACTGCCTGGGCCACCCCCGGATCCAAATACTTGGGCGACGCAACGCTGCTGAGCCAGATCATTGGGGCGCTGGAAGACGGCAACACGAAGGTCTACAACGACGCCCAGCCTGAATACGGCAACTGGTGGTCCTGGGAAATCGGCACTCCCAAGGCCCTCACGGACACCCTCGCCATTCTGGGCAGCAACGTCAGTGCCGAACTGCTTGCCAAGTACTGCGCCGCCATAGATCATTTCATCCCCGATCCCACCATGCAGTACCCCGACTCCCGCGGGAAGATCCTCTCCGAAGGCGCCAACCGGGTGGACATCTGCCAGGCGATCATCGTCCGTTCCATTGTCGGCGCGGACAAGGCACAGCTGGCAGCCGCCATCACGGCACTGAGCCCGGTGTGGCAGTACGTCACTTCCGGCAACGGCTTCTACGCGGACGGTTCCTTTGTCCAGCACACCACCATCCCGTACACCGGCACGTACGGAGTGGTGCTCCTGGGCGGGTTGGCGAAACTCTTTTCACTGCTGGGCGGATCCGACCACGCCGTGAGTGACCCCACACGGAGCATCCTGTTCGACACGGTGGAGGATTCCTTTGCCCCGTTCCTGCACGACGGGTTGATGATGGACTCCGTCCGCGGGCGTGCCATCTCACGGACCCAGGAACGCGGTTTCAACGACGGCACCACCACCATCGAGGCCATCCTGTGGCTGGCACGTGCCGTGGATGCGGCCACCGCCACTCGTTGGCGGGCGTTGTGCAAGGGTGCTGTAACTCGCAACAAGTACAGCAACCCCCTGACAGGCGCATCCATTCCACGGACAGCCCTGTTCAAGGAACTCTCCGCTTCAACCGCCCCCGTTGCTGCAGAACCGCTGGGACACAGCTTCTTCCCGGGCATGGACCGCTCCGTCTACCGGGGCAGGGGTTGGGCCTTTGCACTGGACCTGTCCAGCCAGCGAACCACGTGGTACGAATGCGGCAACGGTGAGAACAACCTTGGCGCCCAGACCGGTTCCGGAATGGCCTACCTCTATGCCGGGGACCAAGGGCACTTCGACGACGACTTCTGGCCCACCGCAAACCTCAGCCGCCTGCCCGGAATCACCGCGGACACCACGCCGCTGCCACCCAAAGTGGAGGGCGAATGGGGTGGCAGAACACCACAAAACGACTGGACCGGCGGTGTGACGCTGGACGAAACAGGTGCCGTGGGCATGCACTTGATCGGCCCGGGCGGAACAGGCTTGCAGGCCCGAAAAGCCTGGTTCTACACGCAGGACATGGTGGTGGCGCTTGGAGCTGACATCCACACGGCAAGCGGCGCCGCCGTCGAAAGCGTCATGGAACACCGCAACTTGGGAGCCAATGGCGGGCAGCCGATTACCGTAGCCGGCAATCTGCACACCGCTGCAACAGGCACCCCGGCGCGTTACAGTCATGCGAAGTGGGCCCACGTGGAAGGGACCGGCGGCTACCTCCTGCTGGGCAAGGAGGAGCTGACGGTCCTGCGCGAACAGCGCACGGGCGCATGGAAGGACATCAACACCGGAGGGACACCCGCCGTCGTCGCCCGGCAGTACGCAACGCTTCTCTTTGAGCACGGCGTGGCACCAGAGGCCGCATGCTATGCCTATGCGCTGCTACCCGGTGCTTCAGCCAAGCAGACGGAAAAGGCCTCCCGCAAGGACGCCCCCAGAGTGCTACGCAACGATGCCGTGGGACAGGGCGTGGAGCTGGGAAAGAAGGCCGTTGCCGCCGTGTTTTGGCAGGCAGGCACAGTGGGATCCATCTCCACGGACAAGGCTGCGTGCGTCCAGTGGGAAGGTAATCCCGGCCAGGGCAAGCTAGCCATTTCCGATCCCACTCAGGCAGCCGAGAGCATCACCGTGACGCTCAAGGGCCTCAAGTACCGGCGCATCACCTCCGGCACGGGGGCCACGTTAAGCTCTGACAGACACGGAAACACGGTGATTGTCGTTTACACCGCCGGGTTGGCAGGCCGCCCTGCCACCTTCAAGCTGCGCCGTTAGAGTCGGCACCGCCAAGCGGCACCGCCAAGTCGCATGAGCCGCTACTTTTTGGGCGGCTCCCAACGGAAGACTCCCTGATTGATCGCGTCGGCGGCCCAGGGAGTTTTCCGCTGCCACGGCAGCACCACTTGCGTTTCTCCATAGCGCAGCTGCACCCCGTCCGGGGCCCACTCCCAATGAAGTAATGAAGCAAATTCGTGCAGACCAGTCAAGGACACGTCCAAACCCACCAGGTAGAGCGCCCGAAGTTCGTTGCATCGCAGCGGCAGCCATTCAAGAATGGGCAGCGCCGAGTGCGTGCCAAGGATGGTAGAACCTCCATGAACCACCCGGGCACCTGCCTCGGCACTGCTATCCAGCAGAAGCAGACTTGACGAAACACCAGGTGCCGAACCGGCCTCGGCGGCCAGCGTCTCCGTCCGGCTGCGAAGAGTCCCGTTTGCGCTACACAGGTAGCCGGACATGGCTGGGGTCAGTCCCACAACACCGGTGAGTTTCGCGGCACGCACTTCAACGCCGTCGATCACGGCGAATGAAGACTGCACTTTGACATCCCGGCCGTTGGCATCCAAGGCAAAGGTGCTGGCACCCCCACCTGGCCGCACACTTCCGCCGAGCAGGCCTCTGTGCCTGCTGTCACCGCCGGGGCTAGGGACGTGGATGTCATTATCGCGGACACCGTCGCCGACTCCCATCCAGGGCACCGTGGCAGTGGAAAACGCCAGTCGACGGTAAAGGGGGGAATCTTTTTGCGGGTGCCCGTCAGTTCCTGCATTGAGCACCCTGACCGTACCAGTTTTCCGGACGCCCACGGCGAGCCACCCGGGGCCCGCCAGCGGTAGGGTAAAGTCGCCCTGTTCCACAGGCAGCGGTTGCTCCGGCTCGGTCCAGGCAGGATGGTCAGGGGGCAGTAGAAGTCCCAAAAAGCCCTTGGCAGCCCATTGCGGTGAACCAGGGGAATTGTAGGACTGCAAAATACTGTTGTTCGTTCCGTACCAGCCAAGGGACAGGACACCGTCCGAGGCCGCCCCGCCGTCGAGAAAGTACTTCAACATCCCGGAAGCGAGCCGGCGCGTCTGGCCGGGCGGAACAACGGTGATGCCTTCGCGCAGTGCCATCCAAAAAGGTGCCGCGACACCCCAACGATAGATCAGGGACCGGCCCTGGATCAGCGGCGCACCGTCGGCACCAAAAAGGTGGCTGTAGCCGTGTACGAACGCAGCCAACCTGTCCCGGTAGACCTGGCGGCGTCCCGTGGAGTCCGCTTCGCCCAGCAGGTCAAGGATGAGAAACGGGTACACGTGAAAAGTCCACGCGTTGTAGTGGTCAAAACGTCTGCCTTCACCATCCGAGTACCAGCCATCGCCGACGTACCAGTCTTCAATTCTGGCCAGCGCAGCCTCGATGCCGGGGGCGTCGTGCGCATACCCGGCAGAAGCCAAAAATGCCTGAATGGTGGCGGCAAACATGACGTGGTTGTTGTCCGCGCCGAAGGATTGTGCGCAGTCACCCAGCCATGCCGCAGTGTTGTCCCGTACCCGCTGCGGCAACGTTTCCCACACCCAAGGGCGGCTGAAATGCAGCCCCAGCACCACTGCCGTGGCCTCCACCGTGGCTTGACCGTGGTTCGTGAGCTGGGGCCAGCGTTCGGGGGATGCTGGATCCGTCCCGGCGTCGAGCGCCCGGGCATACCTTTGGGCGGTTTCAGCCATGGCCCCGCCCAGATTTCCCTGCGCTCCGGCCAGCCTTAGTGCTGCCAGCACGAAAGTCCGGGCAAAGCCTTCCAACAGGTCGACGTCGTCTTGCTCTCGTTCGCTGGGGAAGCGCACCCGGGCACCGCCTGGCGAAGAGTACCGCCACGCTGCAGCGATTTGCTCGTCTGCAACGCCCTCCCAATGTCCCCGCGTCCACCCCGTGAACGGGGCACTCTTCGGATCGGTGTGGGCTTCCCGCCAGTTCACAAGGCGTCCTGAAGGGAGATCCCTCGCGGCGCTGCGCTGCCAACTTTCACCGGAACCCCTGCTGCTGCCGAATCGTAGGCGGCCAGCACCAGCTCCACCACGTGCTTGGCATGGTCGCCATCCACGCTCGGGGCGGCTCCTCCCACCGCTGCGGCAAAGTCCTTCAGCTGGGCAGTGAACGCGTCCTGAATGTCCGTGTCGGAGGAGGCATGGACTTGGACGCAGTTGCCGTCAATCTCCACAAATGTTCCGCTGCGTGGATCCACCGTGACGGTGCCGTGCTCGCACACCACCAGCATTTCATCAATGTGCTTGGGAGTGTCGGAGACGATCGTGATGCGCACCTGCACACCGTTCTCCAGGAGCAGCTCCATGCTTCCATCCGTTTCAACGGCAGCACCGAAACGGTTCAGCGTGGTACCGGAGAGACGTACAGCCGGGGCGCCACCAATCCAGATGGAGCGGTCCAGGCAATGCGCTCCAATGTTAATGAGTGCGCCTCCGCCGGAGACTGCCCGGTCAAAGAACCAGGCCGGCCGGGTGCCCGGACGGTAGTCGGTGCTGCGGTAGTCATGAATCATGAGCACCCTGCCGAGTTGCCCGGCTGATAGAGCTTTTTGCAGCGCAAGCTTTTCCGGCATGAAGTGCTGGATCAAGCCAATCACCATGACCACGTTGGCGCGGGCGCAGGCCTGTTCCATGGCCACGCAGTCAGCCAACGTGGTGGCCATCGGCTTTTCCACCAGCACGTGGATACCGCACGCGGCCGCGGCAAGCACCATTTCCTTGTGCAGGCTGTGCGGGGTATTGATCACCACGGCGTCCACCACTCCAGCTTCCAACATCTGGCGATAGTCGGTGAAGACCGCAGCTCCCCAAGGCTCGGCGACCTTTGCCGCTATGTCCGCCTGCAAGTCACAGACTGCACTGAGTTCGATCCCGTCAAGGATGGCGGCGCCGTCAGCGTGCAACAAAGCCACAGCCCCCGCCCCAATGATTCCCAACCGCATATTCAACTCATTCCTGTTCGTTGTGCGCGGATTGCCTTGTGGCCCCGCAAGATTTTCTAATGACCAGTCGCGGACGCAGGCGTACTTGGTGGATGGGGCAGTCATCACCTTCGGCAAGACGGCGCAGTAGAATTTCGGCGGCCATTTTTCCCATCCTGTGCTTTGCAGGTGCTACGGCGGTCAACGGCACCTCGGCCAGGTCCGCCATCTCGTCGTCATAGGAAACCAGCGCCAGATCCTCGGGTATTCGGATGCCGGCCCGCCTGGCTGCCGCTTCCAGCAGGGTCGCCTCCCTGTCGCCAAAGACCAAGGCAGCGGTGGCACCGGCCAAGCGCAATTTGGTCAAGGCCTCGTCGGGTCCGCCGTCTTCCCAGTGACTTCTCGGGATTCTGGCCAGATGCGGCTCGAAGCCCAAATCTGCCGCCGCCCGCTCATACCCGGCAACAATGGCCGGTTCCGTGGGAGTCTCCGACCGGGTAAGCAGGGAAACACGGGGGTGACCGAGCCCGAAAAGGTGCAGTACGGCGTCGTACGCTCCCCCTTGATGGTCCGAACAAACGTGCTCAGACCTGTCCCCCGGGCCGAGGTCTGTCAGACTGCGCTCCAGTAACACCACGGGGACGTCCAGCGCCATCAAGTCCGTGACCCGTTGGCGCGGGTCTGCAATCTCGTTTAGCGTGGGGACGAGAATCAGTCCGTCAACGCCGGATTCAATGAGGAAATCAATGCTTGTATCTTCGCGCTCAGGCAAGTAGTTGTAGGTGGCAAGCTGCAAGCTGACGTCATGGGCCGATAAAGTCTCCTCTATGCCCTGCAGCACCCGCGGATAATACAGCTGGGTGTCTGGAAGCAGCACCCCCACTGTCAGGCGGGAACGCCGCCGAACCGGTTGCCGGACTGAAACGAAGCTTCCCGCTCCCTGCCGCCGCACCACGAGCCCTTCCTGGACTAGGTCGTCAAAGGCGCGCCGGACAGTGGTCAAGGACAGTCCGGTCTCTGCCGCAAGTTGGGCTTCGGTGGGCAACTTCGCCCCGACCGCCCAAGTACCGGCCAGGATACCCCTGCGGATATCAGCAGCCAGCGACCGGAACTTCAAGTCGCGGGCATCGGTATCCCGGATTTTTCGAGGAGCTGGGTTCTTGCTCACGACTTCCTTTCACAATGCATCCCGGCCAGTCTGCCAAAGCCATAAGATAGGAATAAAGGAGGATTTAGGAAACATTCTTCCAGCAATCTTCAAAACCTCCAAGCGCTCCCACGGGCCCATTGCGGGAAAGGTGTCATGCCTATAAGCACAAAAGTCATTGCAGCCATGGAGCCAGAGGGAAGTGTGACGGGGCGCTTCGCAACTTTCTCAAACTATTGGTGAAATACTCCTTGATTCATCTCTTTTATGACTGGTTGAGTAAGGTCACTTGGCCGTGACCTGCGGCACAAATACTTCAAGAGGTGTCTTTTATGAGTACTAAATCCCGAATCGTACGAACGCTGGCGGTCTTGGCCGGAGCATCCATGGCCCTCACCGCCTGCGGCGGTGGCGGCACGGCAGACTCCAGCTCCGGAGCAAAGGACGGCGGTACAGTGACGTACTGGTCCATGTGGAAGGTCGGAGAAGCACAGCAGAAGGTCCTCGCAAGCGCCATTGCCGACTTCGAAAAGGAGACCGGCAACAAGGTTGACGTGCAGTGGCAGGGCCGTACCAATACGAAAAAGATCATTCCGGCACTGAACACCAACAATGTCCCGGACATCATCGACGGCTCCAACGCCAACCTCGACATCGCGCTGGGCAGCACCGGCCAGGCGCTGCCCATGACGGATGCCTACAACACCGAGATCGACGGCAAGAAGCTTTCTGAGCTCATTCCGGCCAAGTTCGCTGCCGTGAGCAACATCAAGGGCAAGGACGGCCAGCCGTGGATGGTGCCGTACAGCCTCACTTCGGACGGCATTTGGTTCAACGCCGAGAAGAGCCCGGACTTGGTGACGAACCCGCCGGCTTCCTGGGATGACTTCATTAGCCTCCTTGACAAGGAGAAGGCTGCCGGACAGACGCCAATTGCTGCAGACGGTGACATCGCCGGCTACAACGCCTACTGGTTTGTCAGCTCACTGATCCACAGCGAGGGCCCCGGTTCATTCAACAAAATTGCCACGGATAAGACCGGCGCCAGCTGGGACTCCCCCGCAGTGCTGGACGCAGCCAAAAAGGTGCAGCAGCTTGTCGACGGCAAGTACCTCATCGATGGTTACAACGCCAGCAAGTGGCCTGCCCAGCAGCAGGCTTGGGCCACCGGCGGGGCAGATCTGCTCTTCAACGGCTCCTGGATCCCCACGGAGACTGGCACCTATGCCGCACCCGGTTTCAAATACGCATCCTTCGCCTTCCCGTCCGTAGCCAGCCAGCCCAGCATGGCACGCGCTGATTTCACCGGCTTCGCCATTCCCAAGAACGCAAAGAACCCCGCCATCGCCCAGAAGTTGGCTGCATTCTTGATGAACAAGAAGAACCAGGACGACATGGGAACAGTGGCCAAGGTTCTTCCGGTCCGCGCCGATGCCGCCATTTCACCGGAACTCACCGCAGTCAAGAAGAACATTGACGACGCCAAGGAAATCTACTTGGGCAACGACGGTGTCAGCGCTCCGGGCTACTTGGAGAAGAACTTCAACCCGACCGACGATCTGTTGTTCCTGGGCAAGATTGACGCTGGCGAGTTCGTATCCAAGATGAAGGCGGAGACGATCGCTTACTGGAAGGCGCAGGGCTAATGTCAGCCTCGACTCTCAAGCGCACCCGCCGTAACCCTGCTCCGGCTACCAAGTCGGAGCAGGGCCGGGGCGGCAGCAGCATTGAACGCCAGCGCCGCAAGCTTCTGGTGCCGTTCGTCGGACCGGCTTTTCTCTTCTACACCGTGCTGTTCATCGTTCCCTCGATAGCGGCCGTCTGGATCAGCCTCAACGAATGGGCCGGTTCCGGCCCCATGACCTTCGTGGGCTTCAAGAACTACGTCAAAGTCTTCCAAGACCCGTTGTTCGTGAAGTCCTTCGGAAACACACTGCTCCTCTTGTTCGTGGTGGGTGCGGCAATCTTCATCCTGGCCTTTGCCATGACGCTGGTCCTCCGAGACATGGCTGCAAAGAAGATCGCCCGCAACGTCATCTTCTTCCCCCACCTGATCAACGCCCTTGTCTTTGGCATTCTGGCCGGCTTCATCTTCAACCCGGGGGGCATGGTCAACAGCCTGCTCAAGCCGCTGGGCGTCACGGAACCGCCGGCCTGGTTGGCCCAGGACAATATCTTTCCGTTGATCATGGCCACCATGGTATTGACCACCACCGGTTACTTCACCACCATCATCATGGCCGGTGTGGACCGGATCCCACCGTATTTCTACGAGGACTGCGCTCTTGCCGGCGCAACCGCCCTGCAGCGTCTGCGCTATGTCATTTTGCCGCTGACCTGGGACGTATTCGGCACTTGTGCCGTGCTGTGGACCATCTCCTCCGTCAAGATCTTCGAAATCATCTGGGTCTTTGGCGGCAGCAGTGGAGCAGGTCTCCCACCGACCCAAACCTGGTCCGTGGCCGTGTACACGTACGTCACCGCATTCTCCGGCATGTCCACCCCGGCCTATGGTGCCGCCACTGCATCAGCCATCATTTCTTTGGCCTTGGTTACCGTCTTGGTGGTGCTCCTGCGCCGTGCCATGCGCCGTGACGCCATTGAGTTCTAAGGAATCATCATGACCACCCTTACCTCGTCTCCGTCCGAGAACGCCGCTCCGCCGCCGGTCCGCCGGCGAAGGAACCGTCGCGGCGTCAGCCCTGCCCTGCAGGCCGATCACAATCTGTTCCGCAGCATCGGTGTCCTAGTTCTGTGGGTCGTGGTGGTGCTGTTCATCGCCATGCTCGTCTGGACCGTACTGCAGGCCTTCCGCGACACCCATGCAATCTTGGAAAGCCCTTGGGGTCTGCCGACGTCGTTCAACTTCGACAACTTTGCCACGGCCTGGAATGTCAGCGGATTCGCCTTGGCCACGGTTAACAGTGTTCTGACCACGGCAGTGTCCTCGTTCGTGTGCGTCGCCGTTGCCGCACCTGCCGCTTACTACCTCAGCCGGGTGGAGAACCGTCTCACCGATGGCCTGAGCCTGTACTTCATTCTTGGACTCGGCATCCCGGCCCAGGTCATCTTGATCCCGCTGTTTGTCATGCTGGACAAGGTGCACCTGACCGACAGCTTGATCGGCTTGAACTTGGTCTACATCGGTTTGTCGCTGCCGTTCACTGTTTTCCTGTTGACGGCGTTCTTCCGCAGTCTCCCCCTTGAAATGGAGGAAGCCGCTGCACTCGACGGCGCCTCCGCCCTGCGCACCTTTATCCAGGTCACCCTGCCGCTGGCCAAGGGCGGCATCCTCACCGCCTTTGTGCTGCTGGTGGTCGGTAGCTGGAATGAAACCCTGCTGGCGCTGACCTTGCTCCAGAGCACCGAAAAGTACACCCTACCGGTTGCCCTGATCTCGTTCGTTCAGCAGCAGACCTACTCCGGTGCCGACTGGGGTGGACTGTTCGCGGGCCTGTGCATCGTGATCCTGCCCATGCTGGCCATCTACATCTGGCTGGGGCGCCGACTCACGGAGGGCCTGACCTTGGGAATGGGTAAATAGAGTACCCATGCAAACTCATCCCAATTTGTTGTTTGTTGTCGCCGACCAGTTCCGGGCCATGTGCCTGGAGCCGGGCGGCGACGCTGTTTCCACCCCTTTTTTGGATGCCCTGGCGTCCGACGGCGCATCCCTGGCCCACGCTGTAAGCAGCTACCCGGTGTGCAGCCCGCACCGGGCCATGATGATGAGCGGACAGTACCCTGCAGCCAATGGGGTCACGCACAATGTGAACTCCCAGACTGCCGCTTGGGGCGTTGGGCTGCGTCCCGACGCGCCTTCATGGGCTGCCGTACTGAGAGATGCCGGATACAACACCGGATACATTGGCAAGTGGCATTTGGAGGCACCCGTACCTGCCGATGCGATCTACGGCACCGGCCGCTTGGACGACGGACGCTATTGGGATGCCTACTCCCCTCTTGACCGGCGCCACGGCTTTGATTTTTGGTATTCGTACGGATGCTGCGACGAGCACCTTACCCCGCACTATTGGACCGGCAACGCCGAACGGCACGAGCGGGTGGACGTCCAGGGCTGGTCGGCTGCCCATGAAACGGACGTGGCACTGGACTTCCTGCAACGGGCCGCCGGTGCAGCCTCCGGCGGTTCGGGCGGTTCTTCCGGTGGCGCGCCGTTTGCCCTGGCCGTGTCGTGGAACCCACCGCACCAGCCCTTCGACCAGCTTCCCGAAGGCTATGACACCAGCTATGCCGGGTTGTCCCCCGCAGAGCTGCTCAACCGGCCCAACGTGGATTTGGACTCGGATATGGGCCGGAAAGCGGCCACCATCGCACCCCTGTACTTCGCAGCCGTCAGTGCCATCGACGCCCAAGTGGGGCGGCTGTTGACCGCACTCGACGATCTCGGCTTGGCAGAAAATACGCTGGTCATTTTCACGTCCGATCATGGACAGCAGATGGGCAGCCATGGACTGCTGTACAAAAACGTGCCTTTTGAAGAGTCAATGCGCATTCCCTTCATCCTGCGCGGCCCGGGAGAGTTTTCCGCCGAAGCGGCTGCCAACACCGTGCTCTCCAGCGTGGATATCGCCCCTACTCTTTTGGGGCTGCTTGACCTCTCCGCCAGCATCCCTGCACAGATGCAGGGCCAGGACCTGGCAGCCCTGCTCCGCACCGGGGCCAACACCACCAGTGCAACAGCCGAGGGAGCCGGAACAGCGGCGCTGTACTATTACTACCCGCGCGACGCGGACGACGTGGACATCCGCGGCATCAGATCAAGCAGCACGAAGTTCATAGCCCGATTCCAGCGTGAAGGCGGCTTGACGACAGAGCTCTACGATTTGATCGCGGATCCGTACGAGCTGCACACCATCACGGCTCCAACCTTGGTACGTGAGCACGCCAAAACATTGGAAACCGCACTCGCCGCCGCTGGACAACAGTGGTCGGGAGCAGACGCCCTGAAGGCATTGGTGGAGCAAGCATGAATATTCTCTTGATCATGGCAGATCAGTTTTCCGCCCACGCCTTGGAGCGCAGTCGGTCCACCGACGCCCACTTCAACACGCCACATCTTGACCGGTTGGCTGCTGCTTCCACGTATTTCAGCCAGGCCTACACACCCTTCCCGCTGTGTGTTCCCGCCCGCAGCTCAATGGTGACAGGAAAGTATCCGCATCAGCTTGGCGTCATGTCCAACGCCGGGCTTGGCACCAGTGCCGGCGCCGTGCCCATGATTGAACCGGGCCACGGTCCGGAGTCCCTAGGCCACTGGTTCACGTCCGCCGGTTACGACTGCGCCTACGCGGGCAAATGGCATGCCCTGCAGGCCAGTGCCACCGAAGGGGACGGCTTTGCCCCCATCCACCCCTTCGGCGACGACGGCCTGGTGGAGGCATGCACCCAGTGGCTGTCCGGGCGACCGGCAACACGACCGTTCCTGTTGGTGGCCTCCTTTGACGACCCCCACACCATCTGCGAGTTCGCCCGTTCTCAGCCCCTGCCTTACGGCAACGTTCCTACGGTGCCGGTCGGATCAGCACCGCCACTGCCGGCGAATTTCCCCCCGGCACCCTATGCCCCTTCCGCCCTGACCGCCGAAGCAGACGCCTCCCCGCGGGTCTACGGAACTGGTGACTACACCGCCGACGACTGGAGGGCGTACCGCGCTGCCTACGCCGCGCTGGTAGCCCGCGTGGACAAACACATCGGCCGCCTCCTTGACGCCATCGACCTGGCCGAGACCGCCGTCGTTTTTGTCAGCGACCATGGCGACGGGGACGCTTCCCATGGTTG
Organism: Arthrobacter sp. E3; assembly: GCF_017353415.1. Lineage (GTDB taxonomy): Bacteria > Actinomycetota > Actinomycetes > Actinomycetales > Micrococcaceae > Specibacter. The sequence continues at coordinate 29,799 of NZ_JAFMPX010000016.1, read as the reverse complement.
GAATCAGAAAACCGCGCTGTATCAGGAATGCATCCGTGTCCCGCTGCTGGTGCACGTGCCCGGCCAGTCGTCGGCCACCGTGGACACCCCGGTGGACGGTGTTCTGGCGTTGCTGCCAACACTGTGTCAGATGGCCGGAATTGCGACGCCGTCGGGCTTACCCTGCCGTTCCGTGCTGGAGGCACAGCCGGAGACAGTGGTGGTGGCGACCCTGTTCGATTCCGGTACCAAGCCGAGAACCACCGGCCGCGCCTTGATCAAGGGCAGGTACAAGTACACGGTTTACAGCTGGGGAAAGCACCGTGAACAACTCCACGACTTGGACGACGACCCCGGCGAACAGCGGAACCTGGCTGTTGAAGACTCCAGCGCTGCCCTGCTGGAGGAGCTGCGCGGTGAGCTTTACCGTTGGGCTGTGGAACACGGCGACGCCGACTTCCTGAAGAAGCTGGTCCTCCCTGCCTCCGCCCCGGCGCGTGCCCACTCCGACATTTTCGTCATACCGTACTAGCAGCTGGGAACTGACTGGGCGTATGCTGACAGTACATGTTCAAGGAATATTCAGCATATTCCCAGCAAATTGTCGGAGACTGTGATGGTGAAGAAGACCGGACCTGAAGCAAAGTTGCTCGTTGTTGATGACGAGCCCAATATTCGTGAACTCCTTTCCACTTCCCTGCGTTTTGCCGGGTTTGAGGTCATTGCAGCAGCCAACGGCCGTGAAGCCCTGGCCGCAGCCGAGGAGCACAACCCCGACCTGGCCGTCTTGGATGTCATGCTCCCGGACATGGACGGATTTACCGTCACACGCCGCCTGCGTGCGGCCGGACGGCACTTCCCCGTCCTGTTCCTGACCGCACGCGACGACACCGAAGACAAAGTCACCGGCCTGACTGTGGGCGGCGACGACTATGTCACCAAACCGTTCAGCTTGGACGAGGTCGTGGCGCGCATCCGCGCCGTTCTGCGGCGCACCCAGCCCATGGAAGATGACGACGCCGTACTGCGTGTTGCCGATCTTGAACTCGACGACGACGCCCACGAGGTGCGCCGTGCCGGCAAGACCGTGGAGCTCTCCCCCACCGAATTCAAACTGCTGCGCTACTTGATGCTGAACCCCAACCGGGTCCTGTCCAAGGCTCAGATCCTTGACCACGTGTGGGAATACGACTTCAATGGCGATGCCTCCATCGTGGAGTCCTACATCTCCTACCTGCGCCGCAAGGTCGACGTTGATTCTTCGCTGCCAGCCCTCATCCAGACCAAGCGCGGCGTGGGCTACGTGCTGCGAACGGCTGACAAGCGCTAATCGCCTTGCTTAAGTTGTGGAAGAACGCCTCCCTGCGCTCACAGTTGGTGGCCATCATCAGTGCGCTGCTGAGTCTGTCATTGCTGGCATTGGGTTCCACAACCTTTCTGTTGCTGCATTCTTTTCTGGAAGATCAGATGGACACGCAGCTGACCACGTTCAAAAATTCCATCGTTGTGGTGGGAACCGTGGATTCGCAAAACACCGGTCAAACACCCTTCGCCTTTGACTACTATGTGGGTTTCCATTTTGGCGACAGCAGCTTGGCGGACCAAAACCGTTCAGGCAAGGACAAGCCCGTCTATCCGAGCTACACCATGGCACAGGCACAGGCACTGAACGGCAAGAAGTTCACTGTCCCAAGCACTGATGGAGGTGCGCCCTGGCGAGTCACCGTCATTGCCCCGCAAAAGTTCAATTTCGGCTCGGCGGACTTAACCCAGAGCCGTCCTGAATATGTGGGCTACGTTGTCGTGGGGCTGCCGTACGAAACACTCGACATCACCATGGAACGCCTGGCCGTGGTCATCGCCGGAGTGGCAATTCTCACCATCACGATGGGCACCATGATCGCCTACTGGACGGTCACCCGATCCTTCAGACCCCTGGGCCGTGTTGAAAAGACTGCGGCCGCCATCGCTGCCGGTGACCTTTCCCGGCGCGTTGACATTGAAAATCCCGCCACCGAGGTGGGTCGATTGTCGGGCTCTTTGAACACCATGCTGGCACACATTGAGCACGCCTTCGCTGCGCGCACAGCCTCGGAGAAACGAATGCGCCGCTTTGTGGCGGATGCTTCACATGAACTGCGCACACCACTTGTCACCATTCGCGGATTCTCAGAACTTTACCGCCATGGCGCCCTGCAAACGCCTGAAGACGTCGGTACAGCGATGGGCAGAATTGAAAGCGAAGCCAAACGCATGGGCGAACTCGTGGAAGACCTGCTCATGCTGGCCCGCATCGACGAGCAACGGCCCCTGCAACTGAAGCCGGTTGACTTGCTGATCATTGGCCACGACGCCGTCTTGGATGCCCGGGCCACGGCGCCCAGCAGGACGTTCACCGTCGTCGGACTCCATGGAACACAAGGCACACCGGCGCCCACGGTGGGCGATGAGGCGAAGTTGCGTCAGGTGGTGACCAACCTGATGGGCAACGCGCTACGCTACACGCCCGAGGGTTCACCGATTGAGATTGTGGTTGGCACCCATGTTGCTGGTGGGCAAAAGTTCTCCGTCATCAAGATCCGCGACCACGGCCCCGGCATCTCTGATGAGGAAGCACCCCGGGTGTTTGAGCGCTTTTACCGTGCAGATTCCTCCCGTGACAGAAACACTGGCGGCAGTGGGCTTGGCCTGGCCATTGTGTCAGCGATAGTGGCCTCCCACGAAGGAACTGTCCGGCTTGAGCAGACTCCTGGCGGGGGCGCGACCATGGCCATTGAGCTTCCCTTTCAGGACTTGGAGTCCACAGCCGTGTCCGACGCGGGGGATGCAGCAGGCGGCGATTCCTCCACAGGCGGAGCTGAAGCGTAGCTGATCCACCGTTGAACACGACTGACTGTCGGCGTCGCACCACGTCTTCTACGCTGGGAACTGTCAGCAGAAAACAGCGAAGTTCCCGCTTCCCGGAGAGGATACATCCCATGGCACAGTTCAACGTCAACAGCGATGACCTTGCACTCAAGAGCACAGCAGTCAAAGGCTCAGTCGAGCGAATCCGCATGGAGGTGGACGCCATGAAGCGCAACCTCCTGGATCTGCAATCCACCTGGACTGGTGCAGCGTCCACCAACTTTCAGTCGCTGTTGCAGGAATGGCACGCGACAGAGCTGAAAGTTGAGGCTTCACTGGAGAGCATCAACGGCGCCTTGTCCATGGCCGCAACCCACTATGCTCAGGCCGAGGATGCCAATACGAGGATGTTCATGGCTCGGTAGCAGCCTGATGTGCTTATGCCTCCGGCGTGCCTTGGTGGAAACGGACCTGCCACCTTCCGTGGACGAATTTCCAGATGGAGCTGCGCAGCGCGCTGCCTCGCGGTGCATCGCTGCGGTACGTCAAGAGGGCGGTGGAGTCATCAATGCGGTCCAGCGTGAGCACCTCAAGGCTGTGTTCTGCAACTGTCTCGTCGCTGATCATGGCCAGCACCTCTTGGCGTGACCACCGCCTGCCGGACGCCCCGATCTCCTCAAAGTCTGAGTGCAACAGCTCGGCGGCCCGCAGCGGGTCAGCCCGCACTGCGGGGTCAAGCAGTTCACGTTCGAGCTCAACCACGGCTTCGAGTGAATCATCGCGGCTGGCCGAAAGTACCGGGTCGTCGTCTGACATGGAAAACAGTTCCGGCTGCGCAATGTCCACCGGCGTTGACCCTCCAGGTGCTGCTCCTGCCGGGTCGGCGTTGGGCTGGGCGGTGTTGGGCTGGGAAGGGCTGGACTGGGAAGAGCTGGACAAGCCGGAGCAGGGGAAGCCGGGCCCTGCGTTGGGTGTTCGCTTGGCTTGGTAGGCGGTGGCGGCGTCGCGTGCGCGGTCGTCAGCCGCTTCGTTGAGGTCATGGCCGGCGTGGCCCTTGACCCATTCAAACGTGTATTTTCTACCCGCAATGGCTGCGTCAATGTCTTTGAGCAGTTCGAGGTTCAGCACAGGCTTGCCGTCGGCCTTGCGCCAGCCTTTGCGCTTCCATCCGGGCATCCACTTCGTGACGGCATTGATAACATACTGGCTGTCGCACAGGATGTGCAGTGGTTCATCAGCCACGTGCTCCGTGGACTTGAAAAGGTCAAGGACCGCCATAAGTTCGCCCATGTTGTTGGTCCCGTGAGGCCAGCCACCGGCACGCCAGCAGGTCTCGTCCACGTACCAAGCCCAGCCAGCAGGCCCGGGATTTCCCAATGCCGAACCATCGGCAGCTGCAACAATTGTCATGAGCCAATACTTTCATCTATCCCCGACATTCAATGACAGGGTGCTTAAACGCCAAGGACGCCCCCGCCAAAAATGAAGGGAGCGTCCAAAGCATGAAGAGTGCGTGGATGGGCCCACATCTCCGAGGGCCCCAACGCCAAGACGCGTCAGCGGCTTGGCGTTGGGAGTGCGTGGATGGGCCCACATCTCCGAGGGCCCCGAGGTGCGGCTCGCTAGCGAGCTGCACCTCGGGAGGAGGTGGGGACTAGAAGCCGCCCATTCCGCCCATGCCGCCCATATCGTCGCCCCCGCCGCCTGCAGCAGCCTTTTCGGGCTTGTCAGCGACAACTGCTTCGGTGGTGAGGAACAAGCCGGCAATGGATGCCGCGTTCTGCAGTGCGGAACGCGTTACCTTTACCGGGTCGTTGACACCGGCAGCCAGCAGGTCCTCGTAGACGCCGGTTGCAGCGTTCAGGCCGTGGCCGTTGGGCAGGCCGCGGACCTTGTCCACTACGACGCCGGGCTCGAAGCCGGCGTTGAAAGCAATCTGCTTCAACGGGGCATCGATGGCAACCTTGACGATGTTGGCGCCGGTTGCTTCATCACCCGTGAGGTTCAGGCCTTCAAATGCCTTGACGCCAGCCTGGATGAGGGCAACGCCACCGCCGGGGACGATGCCTTCTTCAACGGCAGCCTTTGCGTTGCGCACTGCGTCTTCAATGCGGTGCTTGCGCTCCTTGAGTTCAACTTCAGTTGCGGCACCGGCCTTGATGACTGCCACGCCGCCGGCCAGCTTGGCCAGACGTTCCTGCAGCTTCTCGCGGTCGTAGTCGGAATCGGAGTTTTCGATCTCGGCACGGATCTGTGCAACGCGGCCGGCAATGGCTTCAGCGTCGCCCGCACCGTCAACAATGGTGGTCTCGTCCTTGGTGACAACAACCTTGCGAGCCTGGCCGAACAGGTCGAGGGTGGTGTTTTCCAGCTTCAAGCCAACTTCTTCAGCGATGACCTGGCCACCGGTGAGGACGGCAATGTCAGCCAATTGGGCCTTGCGGCGGTCGCCGAAGCCCGGCGCCTTGACGGCAACGGACTTGAACAGGCCGCGGATCTTGTTCACGATCAACGTGGCAAGTGCTTCGCCTTCGATGTCTTCTGCGATGATCAGCAGCGGCTTGTTGGACGCCATGACCTTTTCCAGAACAGCGACAAGATCCTTGACGATGGAGATCTTGGAGTTGACGATCAGGATGTACGGGTCTTCAAGAACCGTTTCCTGGCGCTCTGTGTCGGTCACGAAGTAAGCGGAGATGTAGCCCTTGTCGAAGCGCATGCCTTCGGTGAGCTCAAGCTCCAGTCCGAAGGTCTGGGACTCCTCAACGGTGATAACACCTTCCTTGCCAACCTTGTCCAGAGCTTCGGCAATGAGTGCACCGATCTCGGGATCACCGGCGGAGATGGACGCAGTTGCGGCGATCTCTTCCTTGGTTTCGATTTCCTTGGCGGAAGCGAGCAGCTGCTCGATGACGGCTGCAACAGCCTTCTCGATGCCGCGCTTCAGTGACAGCGGGTCGGCGCCGGCAGCTACGTTGCGCAGGCCTTCCTTCACGAGTGCCTGGGCCAGTACGGTTGCCGTGGTGGTTCCGTCGCCGGCGATGTCGTCGGTCTTCTTGGCGACTTCCTTGACCAGCTCGGCGCCGATCTTCTCGTAAGGATCGTCAAGTTCGATTTCTTTGGCGATGGAGACACCGTCGTTGGTGATCGTGGGCGCACCCCACTTCTTCTCAAGAACAACGTTGCGACCGCGCGGGCCCAAGGTGACCTTGACGGCGTCGGCGAGGATGTTCAATCCGCGCTCAAGGCCGCGGCGTGCCTCTTCATCAAATGCAATGAGCTTGGCCATGGAGGCTTCAGTCCTTTCGGGACAGTCATTTCGGATACAAGAATCCTCATCACGGTGCCCGCGACGGACGGATCAGCCGCTGGTGATCTCTTTACACCGGCAGCAAACCCTCACCCAATGAGGAAGATTCACTACTCCGACGGAGGATGCCCAACCAAAAATTGGCAGTCACCACCTCAGAGTGCTAACTCAATAATTAGCACTCGCCACCACAGAGTGCAAGCGGAAGGGCCTGTTCTGAGCTTCAGGCGAACGGCATAAGAGACACATTCGACGCCGTCCACGTCCCAACCTTTCCGCCACGTGCACAAACGGCTAGCGTGGGGAGTGTAAATATTCCGATGCGCGCATAAGCAATGTATCCCCTGCCTCCCCGCAGCAGCTTGTGCAACAGCACCAGCACCAGGAGACACCATGAGTGAAAATATCCAGCCCGAACAGACTCCGGATCAGCCTAAACCCTCCTCCGAGGTGCCTGCTGGTTACGACCAGCCAGCCCATCCGAGCGAACACGCCCCCAGCTGGCAGCCGCCAGTTGCCAGCGACACGGCAGCACCCAGCTACCCTCAGCCGAGCCCCCCGCAGGAGTACCAGCAACAGAACGCTCAGCAGGGCTACCAACAGGGTTACCAGCAGCAGGGCTACCAGCAGCAGAACGTTCAGCAGGGTTACCCACAGCAGCAGGGTTACCAGCAGGGCTACCAGCAACAGCAGGGTTACGGCATGGTTCCCGAACAAAAGTCAAAGATCGTGGCCGGCATCCTGGGCATTCTGCTGGGCGCTTGGGGCATACACCGCTTCTACCTGGGCGATACCAAGATGGGTGTCATTCAGATCGTCGTTACCGTAGTCACTTTCGGAATCGGTGGCATCTGGGGCTTCATTGAAGGGATCATGATTCTCGTGGGCGCTGACCCGTTCAAGGTCGATGCCCGTGGCATTCCACTCAAGGACTAGACCCCCGCGCTCTTCCCAAGGCAACACCGAGATGCCACTTGTGGTGCCCAAAACTAGGTTTTGGACACCACAAGTGGCATCTCGCGGTGAGGGCGGGCTATTTAGGCGCCAAGGCCCAGCACCACTGCCAGGGACAGTCCCCGCTCGGTAGTTTCCTCCACCGTTGGAACATTCAGCAACACACTGAGTGCTTCGGCGTTGGCTTTCTGTTTGATGCCACGGTAGAAGACCACTGAAGCCGTTTAGGGCGCTCCGGCCCAGTCAGCAGGCAGCGCAACAGGCCAGCCCTCGCCGGTGACACGTCCCGCCTACAGAGCTGCCAAGCCGGCGATGCCGGTTGCATTGAATACATCTACTGAAACGTTCTTGTCCACTGCTGAAGCTGGCGTGGGCTGCGGCGATTCTTGCGATACACGCACTTCCGCCGTCGCGGATGGGTCCACGGCCGCCACCGCCGACTGCTGTTCGGCTGGCGGCGTCAAGACCGGCGCGCTGCTAGTTGCCACACCAACCAATGGCATCGACGTCGTGTTGAACATCTTGGGCATGATGAAGAACGCCACCAACCCCACGCAGAGTGCCAGCACACCAAAGATCATCAGCGGCATCAATGAGCGCCTGTGCGGTTCCATCAGTGCGCGGTGGACGCCATGGCGGACAGAATTCTCCTCGACAGCGTCAAATTCATCCCGCGGGTAATTACTCATTGTGCAGTACTGTCCTTGTGGGTGCGTTTATGTCTGGGCGCGTCAGTTCCCCAGTCGGCGTGCCGACCGGGCCTGTTGGCGTGACTCACGTAGTCTACGCAGCCTCTTAACCAGCATGGGATCATGAGCCAGCGCGGCTTCCGTGTCGATCAACGCATTGAGCACTTGATAGTAATGGGTGGCGGATAGGTCGAACATGTCACGGATGGCCTGCTCCTTGGCCCCAGCGTATTTCCACCACTGGCGTTCAAGGTCAAGCATTTGCTCGTCACGTTCGCTGAGCCCGTCAGGGGAGTTCGGCACTGCGCCGGGGTCCGCCGGATCCTGCCCGTGCTTAAGCGCGTCGGCCATTAGGGACCCTCCCTCTACATTTCACGCACACTGGATTTCAGGGCAAAATTTCATCCGTGAAATTCGCCCATGGCAGCCATGGTCAACAGCCTGCTTTGTCCATAATAGAGCCAAATGACAAGCATGTCATTTGGGATCCTCAGCACTCAGCCACCCTCATCCGGGCCTGCGATGGTTCAGAATGGAAACCATGGACAGCACCCCAGGCCTCTTCGACCTCCCTTTCCCCGAGCCCTGGGACGCCAGGCAACTGCAGGCCTTGGCGCACTTGCGCACCGCCCCATTGGCTCTGATGGCCCCGGACTGGGCCGCCACACTCGCCCCGCTGAATGACACCTTGCGCAGCCTTGGGGACATGCTGTCTACCGAGTACGACGCCGGCATCGGCTTCCTGCCCCCACCCACCCAGGTGCTGCGTGCGTTGGGCACGCCCATGGCGGACATCAAGGTCTTGATCGTGGGCCAAGACCCGTATCCAACACCGGGACACTCGGTGGGTCTCGCCTTTTCGGTGGACAAGGCAACCCGCCCCCTGCCACGCAGTCTGCACAACATTTTCAAGGAGCTGCAGTCGGATCTCGGCATCGCCCCATCCGCCCATGGCGACTTGAGCGCCTGGGCCAACCAAGGGGTGCTGCTGCTGAACAGAGTGCTGACGGTGGCCCCGGGGGACGCAGGTTCGCACCGCCGTCGTGGGTGGGAAACCGTCACCGAAGCCGTCATCAGCGCCCTGGCGGCCAGACAACAACCCCTTGTCAGTGTGTTGTGGGGCAAGGACGCCCAACGGCTTTCCCCCTTGTTGGCGGGTACTGCCGTGATCGAGTCTGCCCACCCCAGCCCGTTGTCCGCTTCGAGGGGCTTCTTCGGCTCCAAGCCGTTCAGCCGAGTCAACGAGTCGTTGCGCACGCAAGGCAGCGCAGCGATCGACTGGTCCCTTCCAGTGGCCTAGACTAGTTAGGACAACCTAACTGGGTGTGCATGGCGCGCCCACCAAGTCGGGCCCCTGCCCGGCATCAGGAGCTCATTGTGACTTCAGCCAAGACCGAATCCTCCACCGTTGTGGCACCAGCTGTAAAACCACGCACCCAGTTCACGCTGGATGTCCTGCGCACCGAGTGGCTCAGCCCACACATGGTGCGCGTTGTCGCCGGCGGGCCCGATTTGGCTAAGTTCACGGCCAAGGACGCCACTGATATGTACGTGAAAATCCATTTCCTGCTGCCGGACGTGACCTACCAGGAGCCCGTTGATGTGTTTGCGCTGCGCGAGACCATGCCGCGCGAGCACTGGCCAGTGACCCGCACGTACACGGTGCGCTCGGTTGATCTTGAGGCCCAGGAAATGGCAATCGACTTCGTTGTACATGGCGAGGCCGGGTTGGCCGGGCCGTGGGCAGCAGCTGCCGCTCCGGGAGACCGGATCATATTCTCCGGTCCCGGCGGCGCCTACAAACCGAATCCCGACGCAGACTGGCACCTCCTCATTGGCGACGCCTCCGCACTGCCCGCCATTGCCGCCGCCCTTGAGGCTCTCCCGGCAACTGCCCGCGGTCACGTGTATCTTGACCTGGAGACGGCCGCGGACATCCAGCCACTGGACAAGCCCGACGGCGTGGAGCTCACCTGGGTATTCCGCAACGGACTATCCCGTGCTGGGAGCACCATATTGCGGGATGCCGTCGCGAATGGTCCGTGGCCTTCCGGGACTGTTGACGCCTTTGTGCACGGCGAGCGTGAATGCATGAAAGGGCTGCGTGACGTTCTTTTCAAGCAGCGCGGCCTTGAACGCTCACAGGTTTCGATTTCCGGCTACTGGGCATTTGGCCGAACGGAAGACTTCTTCCAGGCTGAGAAGAAGCAGCCCATCGGTAAAATCCTGTAGTGACCGGCGGATGCTGCACCGGGGCGGCTGTAGCCCCGGTGCCGCCACGGCGGCTCAGCGCCTGCGGTTGCTGCGCCGAAGCTTTTGCCCATGGTTTCGGGTGAAAGGACGGGCCATGTTGTCTCCCAGCACCACCCCTGCTGCCACGGCCAGGATGACCACCAGGGCATTGAACAAGCCCACAACTCCTGTGACGGAATCATCCGGTGTCAGCGTCATGACGAACATGGCCCGAAAAATAGACAGCCCCACCAGCAAGAAGATGATGGACGGCACGGCCACCACCAGTTGCGGCGCACCGAGCCGCAGCGCAATGACCCTGGACAGAATGCCGATCACGACGGCGGCAACCGCAGGGGCAAACCGGCCGCCAAAGCCCGCTTCCATGCCATAAAAATAGGCAAGGTAGCCCACCAAGGCCACGGCCAAGGTCGGCAGCAGCAACCTGATCGCGGTTTGTTCTGCGATGCAAATGGCCACCGTGGCGACAGCAACCAGCAGCAGCACCCAATACAGCGGCAGGGCGGCGGCGATGGGTTCTGCCACATTCAGTCGCGCCATCCCCAGCATGGCACTGGCAACCAAGGCCACGGAGATGCCTGCTACTATGGCGCCAAACGTCAAGAACGCTGACAGGAAACGGCCGGAGGCGGAGACCGGGAACCCGTTGATGGCATCCTGCACAGCCGAGACCAGCCGGCCGGAGGGCAGCATCAGCAAGATGCCGCCCGCGACCACAATGGACGGGCTCAGCGGCACATGCAACATGAAGCACAGCAACGCCAGCACGGTGATGATGAAGGAACTGATGGCGGTGACAAAGAAGTCCGGCACCCGCCATTTACCCAGTACACGTGCCACCTGACCCGCCAGCAAAATGGTCAAAAAACTAACAACGGCACCAAGGACCGAGCCTCCAATGACACCAACCACGGCAGCGGCAAACACGGCTTCAGCCATGGCCACCATCCAACGAGGAAACGGCTTGGGCTTCTTCGTGATCACGTCAAGGCGCCGTGACGCTTCATCGCGTGAGACTCCACCACCGGCAATCTCCGTCACCAGTTCGTGGACTTCCACCAGGCCCGCGTAGTTGTTGGTCCAGGAGCGGACGACCCGCAAAAGGGTGATGGGCACCGCCTCTCGTGGCGCGTAGTTGATGACCACCGACTGGTTCGTGATGTCAACTTCAATATTGCGCAGCCCTAGGGCCGCCGTAACGGCGATGATGCTGCTTTCAACTTCCAGGGCACCTGCGCCATACCGGAACATGGTCTCAGCCAGCCGGAGCGCGAAGTCAATGGTTTTCCGTGCCGACTCCTCGGCCTTTCCCACCTGGATCGTGAAGTTGGCGTACGGAGTTCCGGCAAGCCTGTCGACAATGTTCATCGGAGCCGTGGGAGGGGCCTCCCCCTGCACGAGCTTTCTCAGCACGGACCGGGCTGCCTTGTTGGTCCGCGCAGGGGACACCACAGGGATCAGACCGGCGGCAGGTGCAGGCCCCGACCCCGCTGTGCCTGGCCGCGCACCATTGGACAGTGCTGACTTGGACGGCACCGGCTTGTAAGTCGCTGGCTTCGTAGACGCGGCCTTGGAGGGCGCTGGCTTGAAGGGGGCCTTCTTCGCTGCTGCCGGTTTCGCTGGAACCGGCGTGGCCGGAACACGGCTTGCAGGCGCAGGGCCGGTAGGTTTCGTGTCTGTTTGACCGTGGCCGGGCACGTTGTGGTCCCGGCTGTTGGGATGGTTGGTCATTGATGCTCCCTGTGGCCTAGTCCCGGCGCCGGTGGCAGGATCTGCTGCTGGCGTGCGCCGTTGAAGTGTTTAGTAGAACTGCTTTCCGGTCCGGCGTGTGTACAGCTGTCTGAACACGCGCTCCCCCGCTCTCGACCACAATTTATATCGCACCGGGCTGAGTACAAGGTCGTAGCAACCTACAAAATCCGTGACCGTCTTGGTGAAGCTCGTTTTGAACAGGCCCAGCCCGTGGTGCGGATGGGTGGGGTCTTTGAGCCGGTCGGCTGGAGGTGTGCCGCAGAAGTCATACTCCACAGCCCCCAGTTCCTTCATGTCATTGATGGCCACCCACTGAACAAGGTGTGAGTCGCCATACTGTGAACGCTTTTGCAGCGATCCGCCGTCCTTATAGGTGGCTTTGGACCCGTAGTTGATGACGAACGCCCCCACCGAAGCGACCCCGTCCTCGTAGACGAAGTAGAAGTGCCCTTGGCCGCGGCTGGCGAACTCGGTCCAGAACTGGCGGTAGTAATTAAAATCACGAACTTGGTTGGTGGATTTCGCCGCGATGGTGCCCACCATCAGCTCATACATGGTGCGCATGGTCGCGTCGGTGGCTTCCATCCGCACCACCTCAACCTCTTCACGAATAGCCCGGCGGACGGCGTTGCGACCGCGGGAGTGAAGTTTGCGCAGCAGTTCGTTGGCCGCCGGGGAGATATCCAACAAGGCGGTGTGGTCATTGGGCTGCAGGTCTGGAACCTTGAGCAGCCCGGCACCGTGCAAGATCGCATGGGCTTCCTCACCGGCAATGACGTCCGGTTCAATCTTGACGGCGAAGACGTTCAGCTTCGCCCGCTTGACGAAGTCCCGCACCGCCTCGAGCATGGCGGGAATCTCTCCCACGTTGGCGACGTCCGGGCCTTTGATGAAGTACCAGAGCCTGCCGAGCACAGGGAATGACTTTTCCAAGACCAGGTTGTAGCTGGTGTAGTCGGGGCCCTCGAAGGCGATGGACTGAGTGTCCCAGCCGTAATTTCCCTTAACCGCGGCAAACGCTGCTGACTGCAGCAAATTGCCACCGTTGGGGTTGGCAGTGACCAGCGAGTCCCATCGATCGATCTCGGCGGCAGTGGCAAATCGGGCAGTGAATTCTGACAAGTGACCCTCAAATAAGTCGGCAGGTGGTTGCACGTTTCAGTGTACCGGGGAAGAATCTCACAGCCGACTCCCAGAACCTCACCAGCCAACGGCCCAGTCCCGCGCGCACCATAAAATCCGTACGGTCGCCATCAAGGGGGCCACAGCGAATGGAACCGATCATGGGTGTGGTGTCCCGAAGCGTAGGAAATGCGTTTCGCAACAAAATTAGAACGAGCGCCGTCGTGGTCATTTTGGCCGTAGCCATTGCCTTGGCCCTCTCCATGCTGGTGGCCAACCAGGGCGTTGGCAGCAAGGTCGACTCGTTGAAGGCCTCGGTGGGCAACAGCCTGACCATCAACCCGGCAGGTTCGCGCGGCGGCCTCGGCGGCGGACAGCCATTGACGACGGCGGACCTCACCAAAGCCGCCGCCGTCACCCACGTGGACAGTGCCACCGGGACGCTGGCCGTGCGGCTGGGCAATTCCGCAGCCACCTCCAATTCGCAGACCGGCGGCTCCACGGCGGCATCAGGTAATGCTGCCCCGACCGGAGCGGGCGGACGGTTTGGCACCAGCGGCACCACGAGCCTGGTATCCGCCGTGGCTCCAGGCCAGCTGGGCCAGCGCAACAACAGCAACGGCAACAGCACCGGTGGTTCCGGCAGTTCCAGCTCCGGTTCAACGGCAGCCCGCCCGGCGTTTAGCATTCCCATCCAGGCCACGGGCGTCTCCACCTCAACCACGGCCACGGGGACTGCCCTCAACCTCACCTCGGGGAAGGCGCTGAGCGACTTCGCACCCACATCAACGCAGTCTCTGGTGGGAACCACTCTTGCCACCAAGAACAATCTGAAGGTGGGCTCCACCTACACCGTGCAGGACCGGACCATGACGGTCACCGGCATCTTTGACTCCGGAACGGTCTTCGATAACAACGCCGTTTATCTGCCGCTGGCAGCCACCCAGACCTTGACCGGCCAGGACGGCCAGCTGAGCAGCATCTCGGTGATGGTGGACAGTATTGACAACGTTGCAGCCACGCAGACGGCGCTGACAAGCACGCTGGGCGCCACCAATGTGGATGTGACGAGCGGTTCCGCAAATCTGCAGTCGGCCATCACGTCCTTGGGCACGGTGGCGAACATTTCCCTCATTGCCTACATCGCCTCACTCATAGCAGCCGGACTCATTGTGCTGCTGATCATGATCATGGTGGTCCGTGAACGCCGCCGCGAAATTGGCGTGCTGAAGGCCATCGGCGCTTCCAGCGGCACCATCGGCGCACAGTTCACCGTCGAGGCCCTCGTTCTGGTCGTCATGGGTTCGGTGGTGGGTGCCGTCATTGCGGCCTTTGCCAGCAACCCCATCGCCAATGCCCTCGTGTCCGGCAACACCTCAAGCTCCACCGCGGCTGCGGGCCGGGGGCCGGGTGCCGGGGGTGGCGGATTTGGAGGAGGCGGCGGGGGCGGCGGCTTTGAACGCGCGCGTGGCGCCTTCGCCGGTGCCGGTCAGCTCATCGGCACCATCAGCACCTCCGTCGGCTGGCAGACGCTGGCCTTTGGAGTCTTGGGCATCTTGTTGATCGCCGTACTCGGCGCGTTGATTCCAGCCCTTCTAACAGCAAAAGTCCGTCCCATCGAAGTACTGCGGGGAGAATAAGCCATGTTGACCGTCACCGACGTCGTCAAGACGTTCAAATCAGGAGACCAGACCATCAAACCGGTGAACGGAGTCACTTTCAGCCTTGAGCAGGGCACCTTCGCCGCCGTCCTCGGCAAGAGCGGCAGCGGCAAAAGCACGCTGCTTTCACTCCTCGGGGCGCTGGACAAGGCCACCTCGGGCGACGTGGTGGTGGATGGGGTGAATATCTCCACCCTTCCGGACAGGAAGTTGACGGCCTACCGCCGCGACGACATTGGTTTTGTGTTTCAGGCCTACCACCTGATCCCGAACCTGTCCGCGCGGGAAAATGTGATGCTGCCCATGGAATTCGCCGGCGTGCCGCACAAGGAAAGGGCCGCCCGTGCCGCCGAACTGCTCACCCAGGTGGGACTCGGCGCGGAAATGCATTCACGCAAGGCCAACAAGCTCTCCGGCGGTATGCAGCAGCGGGTGGCCATCGCCCGGGCACTGGCCAACAACCCCAAGCTCATCCTGGCCGACGAGCCGACAGGGAACCTCGATGATGAAACCGGCGAACTCATCATCGACCTGCTGCGCAAACTCGCCCACGAGAATAAAACCACCATCCTCGTTGTCACCCACGACCACGCCCTGGCCACTCGCACGGACAGGCGGTTCCGACTTGCCCGCGGCCAGCTCACCGAAGACGGCGTCCAAGCCGCCTAAGGAACACTGAAAGCAAGTACTGTCCCACAACGCAATGATGCCGTTGTGGTGATCGGACCCTGCTATAGCGAGGTCCGAACACCACAACGGCATCAAGAGTTGCGACGGCTATTGCCTGCAGCAGCGCACGTTGCCTACTTGCTGGACAGCACGGCCGGCGAGTTTGCGATTTCGGAAGTGACGGCGTCGTGCGTCATGTCTTCCTCAAACTCTGCCATCTGCCCGGGGGCGACGTCGACGATCGTTTCGCGGTCGATCTTGGTCTCCAAGGCCACTTCCTTCACGAAGCACAGTACGACGGCGGCCAGCAGGGCCAGCGGGACCATGAACAGGAACAGCGGGATCAAGGCCTCATTGTAGGACTCGATGATGAGGAGCTTGATGGGTTCGGGCATGCTGTTCACCAGGTGCGGGGTGAAGGAGCTGGCTCCACCGCCACCGGTACCACCGGGGATCTTTTCAGCAATGAGCTGGTACAGGCGGCTGGCGAACATGGCACCAACCACAGCCGAACCGAGCGTGGCACCAACCTGGCGGAAGTAGTTCTGCCCTGCGGTGGCCGTACCCACAAACTTCAGCGGGAACGAGTTCTGCGCAACGAGCGTCAGGATCTGCATGCTGGCACCGAGGCCAATGCCCATGACGCCCAGGTAGACGCAGATGACGTAGATCGGGGTGCCGGTGGTGATGGTGGAGAGCAGCAGCAGTGCCACGGCCAGGATCGCGCTTCCCACGATCGGGGCGACCTTATAGCGGCCGGTGGTGGAGACCCGGCGGCCAACGATGACCGAGACAATCAACATGCAAGCCATCATGGGGATCATCAGCATGCCGGATTCAGCAGCAGAGAAGCCCGTGGCCATCTGCAGGTAGGTGGGCATGTAGCCAATGGCGCCGAACATGGCGATGCCTGTCAGCAGGCCGGCAATGGTGGTCAGCACAAAGTTGCGGTTCTTGAACAACAACATGGGCATGACCGGCTCGGAGACACGGTTTTCCACGATGACAAACAGCGTTCCAGTCACGACAGCGGCGACGGCCAGCCAGATGATCTGCGGGGAGTTCCAATCGTACTGCGAGCCGCCCCACGTGCCGATCAGAACCAGGGCCGTGGTGGCCAAGGCAATGAGCATCATGCCGAAGTAGTCGATCTTGGGACGCGTTGCAAAGACCTTGCGCGGCACATGCAGCAGGAAGATGGCGGCCGCAATGGCCAGCAGTGCCAGCGGCACGTTCATCCAGAACACCCAGCGCCAGCCCGGGCCCTCGGTGAGCCCGCCGCCGATGAGCGGTCCGGCCACGGAGGAGAACGCGAAGACGCCGCCCATGATGCCCATGTACTTACCGCGTTCGCGGGCCGGGACAACGTCGGCGATGGTGGCCTGCGAGAGGATCATCAAACCGCCGCCGCCAAGGCCCTGCACTACGCGGGCGATGATTAGCACGTTCATGTCATTGGCCAAGGCGCCAATGACCGAGCCGACGAGGAAGATGGAAATGGCGAATACGAGCATGGGCTTGCGGCCCAGCAGGTCACCGAGCTTGCCGTAGACGGGCATCATGATGGTGGAGGCCAGGATGAAGGCCGTGATGACCCAGGCCATGTGTTCGACGCCGGAAAGCTCGCCAACAATGGTGGGCAGGGCGCTGGAAAGCACTGTCTGGTTCAGCGATGCCAACAGCATGGTGACCATGAGGCCGGAGAACAGCAGGACGATGTTGCGCTTTTCGCTGCGCTCGGAGTGCCCGGCGGCGGGAGCCGCCGTGGCTTTGGGTTTTATGTCAGTGGAGCTCATAAGGTTGCTTTAATAGTCTCTCTAAAGATTTCAATGGCCTCTTGCACGGCCGGGCTTTGTTCGTTGGTGGATGCACCTGGATCCTTGGCGAAGGCAAACCGCATGACGGTTCCTGCCAGCATCAACAAGGCCAGTGCCGAGTCCCGACCAGGAGGCAGTCCTGACCAGGATTGTTCCTGTGGCCCATTGGGATAGCGTTCAAGCAGCACTGCCTCCACCAATTCCTCACAGACCCGCAAGTGCGAGACGAGGCTTCTGGCCAGTTCTGGATGCCTTTTCTTCAGGACCGTGCGCCTGTCGGTCCGGGATGCCTCTGGAAACATGGAACGGATGACGGCGACCATCAGGTGAACCGTCCGGCCAAAAAGATCTCCGGTTCCGCCAGCGCGGAAGTCGGCAATGGTCTCTTCGGAAAGAGTGGGTGCCTGAATGCCCAGAATGGCGTCTTCCTTGGTGGGGAAGTAGTTGAAGAACGTGCGTTTGGAAACTCCTGCTGCGTCTGCGATGGCTTCCACGGTGGTTTTAGCCAAGCCGTGTTCGCAGGCAAGGCTGGAGGCCTGGTCGTGAATCAAGGCCCACGTGTCTAGGCGGTTGCGCTCTCGCAAGCTCACTGGAGTTTTCTGCATGACTACAGTTTATGCACTCACGCAAAGATTGCACAAGTGCAATCTTTACATTTGTGCAATGTTTTAGCTCACATGCCGCTTGTCGGCACGAACAGATTCCTTTAGACCACGCCTGGCCGTACCCACGTGAACTGCGGCGTCCGCTTGGCCAGGAACGCCGCGACGCCGATCGCAGCATCTTCTCCGGCCGTCATTTCCCGCTGCCAATACAGGTTCCGCTCATCCAAGGCGGCAGCACCGCCGTCGCCTTGGCCAATGAGGTTGATGAGCTCCTTCTGCGCGCGAACGGAAAGCTGCGAGCGCGCTGCCACATGCTGGGCAAACGCCGCAACGCCGTCCCAAAACGTCGACTGCGGGAGCACTTTCGTGGCCAGGCCCAGCCGCAGCGCTTCCGCTGCATCCACAAAATCCCCGGTGAACAGTAAATATCTGGCCGTTGCCGGACCCACCAGCTGCACCAGCCGCTTGATCCCCGAGAGGGGGTAGACAATGCCGATTTTGGCGGGTGTGACTCCGTAGATGGCAGCTGTGGAAGCGAGCCGGAGGTCGCAGGCACCGGCGATCTGCCAGCCACCGCCCACGCAGTAGCCGTCGATGGCGGCGATGGTCGGTTTAGGGAACTGGGCCAGCGCTTCCTCTGCCACGGTGATGTCTCCCCCGGCACCTTCCCCGGCCCCTTCCTCCGCCCCGTCCTCCGCCTCTTCTTCCGGAGCCCGGTGGCGCAGGATCGCCTGCACCGAGGCGATGTCGGCCCCGGCGGAGAAGTGGCCACCGGCCCCGCGCACCACCACGACCTTCACGGTGTCGTCATCGGCCAACTCGGCAAGCAGTCCCGGAAGAAGTTGCCACATGGGCTGCGTCAGAGCATTGCGCATAGATGGGTTGTCCAAAACTAGATACGCCACCGGTCCGCTGTGCGAGACCGTTACGGTGCCCGCCCCCCGCTCAGCCACGATGTTCCCCTCCCCCGGCGCCACCCAAGGTAGTATCCGCAGTGCCACCCAAGGTGCCGACGGGCGCGGCGGGGCTGCCGGCGTCGTACACCACTCCTGCCTCCACCAAGCCTGCGATCTGTTCGGCGCTGAGCCCCAGCCCGTCCAAAATCGCCAGCGTGTCCTGACCCAGCGCCGGAGGGGCCTTCGCCACCTGCGGAGCTTGGCCGTTGATGGAGACGGGCCCGCGCAACAGCGGCAGGACGGAGCCGTCGCTGCGGTGGACGGTTTGCACCATCGCCAGGTGCTTGACCTGAGGATCCGCGAAGGCTTGCGCGTAGTTGTAGATGGGCCCGGCCGGGATGCCCGCCGTTTTGAGCCGCTCCAGCCACTGTGCAGCGGTATGCCCTGCCAGCAGCCCGTCGATGCGCACGCGCAGTTCCTCCCGGTGTACGGTGCGCAGCCTGCTCGTGGCATAGTCGGGGTGCTCTGCCAGTTCCGGGGTACCGAGCAGTTCACACAGCTGCACCCATTGCTTTTCACTGCCCACGGCCATGATGAGCGGGATGTCGCCAGTCTGGAACACGCCGTACGGGGACAGCACCGGGTGATTGTTGCCGTGCGGCACGGGCACCTCCCCCGTGCTGAGGAACTGCTGACCCTGGAAGGCGGACAGCGAAAGCCCCGTCTCCAACAACGACGCCGAGACCGAGCTCCCAGCCCCGCCCTCCTTCCGCCCGGCCAAGGCTGCTGCAATGCCGAAGGCCGTGTAGACGCCGGTGACGAGGTCCACGATGGGCACACCCACCCTGTACATGTGCTCGGCGTCCAGACCGGTGACGGACATGAGCCCTGACATGCCCTGCGCCACCTGGTCCAAACCGGCCGCACTGCTCAGCGGCCCCGTGGCGCCAAAGCCGGTGACCGAGGCAATGATCAAGCCGGGCTTGGCAACACGCAGCAACTCAGCGTCCAAGCCTGTGGAGGCCAGCACGCCGGGGCGGAAATTTTCAATCAACACATCGCTCGCCACAGCGAGGTCCCACAGCAGCTTCTTACCAGCCGGTGCGTAAAAATCCACTGCCACTGAGCTTTTTCCACGGTTCACTGAGTCGAAATACAGTGAGTGGTCGCCGTCAAAAGGTGCCCAACTGCGGGAGGAATCCCCACCCTTGATGCTCTCCACCTTCGTCACTTCAGCACCCATGTCGCTGAGCAGCGAAGCTGCGTAGGGGCCTGCGAGCGCGCGGGACAGATCCATGACCTTGATGCCGGACAGCGGCAGATCCTGCCGGGAGGGCCCCTGCTCAGGCAGACTCGACTCAGCCACGCGGGCCACCGGCTCCGGGGAGACGCAGCTTGACGTTGATTTGCTTCGTCTGTGTGAAGCCGGCCAGCATGCCCTCAAGGGAGACTTCCCGGCCAATGCCGCTTTGCTTGTAACCTCCATAGGACTGCCCCGGCACCTGCCCGCCGCCCTGGTTGACCTGCACCCAGCCAGCTTCGATGCGGTGCGCGGTGGTCAGCGCCTCGTCCAGGTTGTGGCTGAACACGTAGGCGGCCAGCCCGTAGTTGGTGTCGTTGGCCATGTCCACGACTTCGTCGACGCCGCGCCACGGAATGGCCAGCAGGACCGGGCCAAAGATCTCCTCCCGGGCAATCCTGAACTCATTTTTCGCCCCGGTGAACAGGGTGGGCAGGTGGTAGTAGCCTTCCGTCAACGGGCCCGACGCCGGTTCCTCCCCTCCGATCACCGCCGCCATACCTGCGGTGCTGCGGCCTTCCTGCAGGAATCCGCTGATGGCCGTGTGCTGCTTGGCGTTGATGACGGCGCCGATGTCCGAGGATTCCTCCAGCGGGTCCCCCACCTTCATGGCGCCCAGCTTCGTGCTGAGCGTGCCCACTAGATCGTCAAAAATATCCGCATGGATGTATAGCCTGGACCCGGCCGTGCAGCTTTGCCCCTGCCGGGCGAAGCGAGAGGCGAGCAGCAGGCTTTGGAGGAGTTCGTCGTCGTCCTTCCCTCCCGTCCACGCATCAGGGAACACGATTGAAGGATTCTTTCCGCCCAATTCCAACGATTGGTGTGCCAGCCGCTCCCCCGCCTGCGCGCCGACCTGGCGGCCCACCCGCGTGGAACCGGTGAAGGAAACCTTGTCGACGCCCGGGTGGACGGCCAGGGCGGAACCGATGAGCTCGCCGGTGCCGGTGAGCGCATTCACCACACCGGCTGGCAGGTGCTTGTTGCAGACTTCGGCCAGCAGCAGGATGCTCAGCGGAGCCTCATTGGCGGCTTTCACAATGACGGTGTTGCCCGTTGCCAGCGCAGCGGGAATCTTGAAGGCGGCGATGAGCAGGGGCGAGTTCCACGGCAGGATCGCCGCCACCACGCCGAGCGGTTCAAGGCGGGTGTACTGGAGCTGGTCTTCGCCAGCTGGCAGAGTGGTTCCCTTCACCTCGGCGGCAGTGCCGGCAAAGTAACGGAACATGGCCACGAGCGAGGTGACTTCGGGCCGGGCCTGGGTGCGCAGTGCGTTCCCCGTGTCCAGGGCCGTGAGGTGGGCGAACTCCTCCGTGCGCCGTTCCACTTCATCAGCAATGGCCAGCAGGGCGGATGCACGTGCGGAAAAGTGCAGGTAACGCCAACCACGGAACGCCGCCCGGGCGGCCGCGACAGCAAGGTCCACATCCGCGGGCGTACCAGCAGGGACTCGGGCAATGACCGTTTCACGCCGGGCCGGGTTGTGGACGTCGTGCCAGTTCCCGGAGGTGGAAGAAACCGGCTCACCGTTGACCCACATGGGGTGGTCCCTGACGACCCACTGCGAGCCGGATTGGGCGGGTGATTGTGCTGTCATGACCAAAGCCCCTTTGCTTCAGGAAAAAACACGTACTTCACATGTCGCGGTTGCTGCCGCACAGCTCCACTGTCACACCCGCGCGCCGCGCATGCAAGCATTTACAGCGCCGACGGCCCCGGCTGCCCCGGCCCGGCATGTCCCAGCCCGGCATCCCTGGCCCGCACCATCGCCTGCGCCCGGTCCGCCACACGTAATTTCGCCAGCACAGCGGAGACCACATTGCGCACAGTTTTTGGTTCAGCTCCAGAGCCCCGGCGATGGCCGCATTGTCTTCCCCGCGTGCCACATGCTCCAGCACCTGCCGTTCCCTCGGCGTTAGTTCCGGAAACGGTTGCACCGCCAGCGCCGGGCCCGCTGCGGCAAAGAAGGCCTGCATACGCCGCGCAATCGCAGCCGAATACAGTGCTTCCCCTTCCGCAACAGCCCGCACGGCCCGTTCAATCCCGTCAATGTCAGCACCCTTCAGCAAGTAGCCCAGCGCTCCGGCCCGCATCGAGGCGAAAACGGAATCATCGTCGTCGAACATGGTCAGAATGCAAATTTTCACCCCCGGCACGTCGCGCACCAGCCGTCGTGTGGCCTCGGCGCCGTTGATGTCCGGCAGGTGCAGGTCCATGGGCACCACGTCCGGGCGGTGTTCCAAGACGGCGGCAATTCCACCCAGCCCGTCCTCCGCCTGCGCCAACACCACCATCCCTGCAGTCTCCAACAGGGACTGCAGCCCGCGCCGGAACACCGGATGGTCATCGACTATCACCACGGTCACGGCGTTCACGGCGTTCACGGCTGCTCCAATCCCGGGGTTGGCGACAGCGGCAACCAGGCCCGCACCCGCGTCCCTGCGCCCGTTCCCGTGCCTGCCCCCTCGGCGCAGGTGATGGTGGCACGGCCACCCAGTTCCCGCGCGCGCTGGCGCATGGAGTCAAGCCCCACCCCTGCCCTGGCGGACGACGGCGGCACCCAACTTCCGCTGTCCGTCACCGTGACGCGCAGCCGTTTCTCGCTGCCGTGCTGAGCGCCGTGCGGGCGGCAAGGGCGTGGCTGGTGTTCATCCACCCACCCCCAATGCGCCTGTCGTTGGCTGATGGAGCAACCATAGTTCAGGGCCTGTGCTGCGGGAAGGCCTGCGGCCGGCGGCGCAACACCGAGGCGCCTGCCCCCACAGCAAAGGCGCCGAAGAGCAGGTGAGTGTCAAAAAACGCCATGGCCGGAACAAGAAAGTCGAGAACAAAAAACAGCAGCAGCGCCACTGGCACCCACAGGGACGTGACCCTTGACTTCAGCAGGGCAATGGCCGTGCAGACCATGCCCACGGCATTTCCCAGCAGAAACGGCACCAGCAGGGCCAGCATGCCGGTGCTTGCCACCGTCAATTGCTCAGCTGCAGAAGCTGCCGCTGCCGCCCCGCCGGAGCCAAAGCTGTAAAACGCCAGGAGTGCGCCGTTCATGCACAAGAACGCCACCATGCCCACGGTGATGGCGGCCACCGCAATCCGGCTCACTATGGACGACTTGGGGCTAGCCAACTGCAGCAGGCCCACAAGTCCGGCCAGCAGCAAGGGAACGCCGACAATATTCAGCAGCACGCCCAGCATGCCCACGCCGCCACGTTCGGAGAACGCCTCGATGTAGTTGGCCACAGTAGCCTCGCCCTGTAGGAAAGCGGTGTTCACGAACGACTACGCCGCGTTCAGCACCGCCCCCTAATTCCCCGGAACTGATGCTTGTTGCCATCGCTGATTCTCCTTCGCGATGCTGGTGCATTGATGGGTATTGCACCAGCATCCGTCCAGCACCGTCCGGGGCGGCAGTGTCCGGCGTCCCGGGCGGTCCGGGATTCTGCGGATCATCCCCTGCGTACGTCCACGTTTCGGCAGGCTCCGACGTCGTCAACACGCTAGGCCACCTTGACCGCCTCGACGGAGGTGACATGAATAGCGGCGGCGGCGATCGACACCGGGGTTCCGTACCCCCGACAAATTCACTTATCCCTAATTTTGCGTTCCTGATTCTTCCTTGTCCCGGCCGGTGGAGTGGGTTGTGGGACACGAAAAATGCCGCCACTCATCCACCCGTCCCAAGGGTTCAGCCCCGGAATAGGTGGAGAAGCGGCGGCATCGATCAGGCGGCCGGAGTAGGTGCCTTGGTTACAGGCCCAGCTCGGTGCGCAGACGCGACACGTGGCCATCTGCTGCGACGTTGTATTCAGCGCTGTGCACCGTGCCGTCTGCATTGAGCACGACGGTTGAGCGCAACGTACCGATCATCTTGTTGCCGTTGATGACCTTTTCGCCCCAGGCGCCCCAAGACTCGGCAACTTCGTGCTCGACGTCGGAAAGGAGCGGGAAGTTCAGGTCAAATTCCTCAGCGAAAGCGGTCAGGGCTTCCTGCGGGTCGGTGGAGATGCCAACAACATCCACGCCGCCGGCCTTCAATGCAGCCAAGCTGTCGCGGAAGTCGCATGCCTCGGTGGTGCAGCCGGGGGTGGCTGCCTTGGGGTAGAAGTAGACAACGACCTGACGGCCAGCGAAGTCGGACAGGTTGACGTTCTTGCCATCTGCATCGGGAAGGGTAAAGCCGGGAGCCTGCTGGCCGGGCGTAAGTTGAGTTGACATGTCTCTCCAATAATTTCGTCTGGTGGAATTGAAATATTGCTCTATGAAATAAGTTTAGAGTCGGTACAGCGTGCCGTCAACGTTGGTGCTACAACTGGCCCACCACACCCCGCTCTAATGGCAAAACAAGCCAGGCCTGTAAAAGATTCCGGATTCTGTGATTGACATCTCCGCTGTGATGCTGTTCACTATTCATATGCTGAAATAACAGTTCCACGATACGAAAATAGATTTTCTTCGTATAGCCAACACCGTGGATGCCAGCACCGACTCGCAAGGACTGACAAGCAATGCTGCTTGAACACTTCAACGACGCAGAGACAGCCGAAGCAATGGCTGTTCTTCGCCCATGCATCGACATTGAACGCTGGTGCAGCGAAATCATCGCCGCCCGTCCGTTCGCCGATCTGGACGAGCTCCTCAACTGCGCCCGCACCGTCGCGGATCCTTTTACCGACGACGAAGTGGCCTCCGCCATGGCACACCATCCCCGGATCGGTGAGCGTGCAGCAGGCGCCAGTACTGAAGCGAGCCTGTCCCGCAAGGAACAATCCGCCGTGGACCCCAGCGACAGTGCCGTCGTCACCGCACTGGCCGAGGGCAACCGCGCCTACGAAGCCAAATTTGACCAGGTGTTCCTGATCCGAGCCGCTGGCCGGACACCACAGGAGATCATTGACACCCTTCACCAGCGCATGAAGAATACCGCTGAGGAAGAAAACCTCATAGTCGCCCAGCAACTGCGAGAAATCGCACTGCTGAGGCTCGAAGGAGTGATGAGCGCATGAGCGTCTCCCATATAACCACCCACATTCTGGATACCGCAGCCGGGAAACCTGCTGCTCGTGTCGCCGTCGAGCTTTACGCCCGCGACGGCGAGGCATGGGTCCAGATTGCGTCGGGCACCACTGATGCTGACGGGCGGGTGAAAGACCTTGGCCCCGAGCGATTGCAGAGCGGTAACTACCAACTGCGGTTCGACACGGGCGCCTACTTCGCCGGCATCAAATCGGACACCTTCTTTCCGGAGGTATCCCTGACCTTTGCGGTCGAGGAAAGTCAGGAGCACTACCACGTGCCCCTATTGCTTAGTCCATTCGCCTATTCAACATACAGAGGAAGTTAAATCATGACTGACAACAACATCATCTTGGGCGCCAACCAGTACGGCAAGGCTGAGGTCCGTCTGGTCAAGTTGACACGCGACACCGACCGTCACGAGATCGAAGATCTCAATGTCACGTCCGAGGTTCGCGGAGACTTCAACGCTGCACACATCGATGGCGACAACGCCCACGTTGTCCCCACCGACACGCAGAAGAACACCATCTACTCGTTCGCCCGTGACGGCGTTGGCTCACCGGAAGCTTTCCTGCTTCGCTTGGGCAAGCACTTCACCGACGAATTTGCATGGATCGACGGCGGCCGCTGGGCAGCCGAGCAGTACGGATGGAACCGCATCGTCGCCAATGGCGCCGAGCACGACCACTCGTTCGTCAAGAGCAACCAGGAAGTCCGCACCGCCGTCGTCGTCAAGGACGGCGACAAGACCCAGGTGCTGGCCGGTCTGAAGAACCTCACAGTTCTGAAGTCCACCCAGTCCGGTTTCGATGGTTTCCCGGTTGACAAGTACACCACCTTGGAAGCAACCAACGACCGCATCATGAGCACCGACGTTGCTGCTCGCTGGCGCTTCAACCCCGAGGCTGTCGACGCCGACTTCGACTTCAACAAGTCCTACGAAGACGTCAAGGCTCTCTTGCTGGAAGGCTTCACCGAAGGCTTCTCACACGCTTTGCAGAACACCCTGTTCGAAATGGGCAAGAAGGTTCTCAACGCGCACCCGGAGATCGATGAAATCAAGTTCTCCATGCCTAACAAGCACCACTTCGTTGTTGACCTGTCCCACTTCGGCCAGGACAACCCCAACGAAGTCTTCTTCGCAGCAGACCGTCCTTACGGCCTGATCGAAGGCACCGTGCTTCGCGAAAACGCATCGGATGCAGGCAACGTCTGGGAAGGCGTCGCAGGCTTCTGCTAAGAATTACCGGGCTTCGATGAAGCCCAAGTCATTGCAAGACAAATAGTTGGGCGGGGGACTTCGGTCTCCCGCCCAACTGGCACGGCAGCCCCCAAAGTGAGCTGACGTATAACCCAAGGTAAGCAGACAAGGAGGTCCGCTATGACCAGGAGTTCACGATCCGCCGTAGCAGCCGCAAAACCGGCCCGGCCAGAGGACGAACGTCTAGGAATAGGTGCAAGTTTCGCCTATGGATTCCAACACGTACTAACCATGTACGGCGGAATTATCGCCGTACCACTAATTGTTGGTCAGGCCGCGGGCCTGAACCCGGGCGATATCGGCCTGCTTATTGCAGCCTGTCTGTTCATGGGTGGACTAGCCACCCTTCTTCAGACTATCGGGGTGCCGTTCTTCGGCTCCCAGCTCCCGCTGGTGCAGGGCGTATCGTTCGCCGGCGTGGCAACCATGGTGGCAATTGTCACCTCTGTTGGCCCCAGTGACGATCACCTCGGACTCCGTAACGTTTTCGGTGCGGTCATCGTCTCGTCCCTGCTGGGCCTGATCATCTCCCCGATCTTCTCCAAGGTCATCAAGTTCTTCCCGCCGGTCGTGACCGGCACCGTCATCACCGTGATCGGTTTGTCCTTGATGCCAGTGGCGGCCAACTGGGCCATGGGTGGCAACTCCAAGGCCGACAACTACGGCAGCGTGGCCAACATCGGCCTGGCAGCGCTGACTCTCGTCATTGTGCTGCTGCTGAGCAAGCTCGGAAACAGCACCATCTCACGCTTGTCCATCCTCCTGGCGATCGTCATCGGCACCCTCATCGCCGTTGCTATTGGCATGGCTGACTTCTCCAAGGTGGGCAACGGCGCTATCGTCGCCTTCCCGACCCCGTTCCACTTGGGCGTTCCGACCTTCCAGCTCGCCGCCATCATCTCGATGTTTATCGTGGTTCTGGTCATCATGGTTGAAACTTCTGCTGACATCCTGGCCGTCGCGGAAATCGTGGACACCAAGGTCGACTCCCGCCGTCTTGGCGACGGCTTGCGCGCCGACATGGCCGCCAGCGTTATCGCACCCGTCTTCGGATCCTTCACGCAGAGCGCCTTCGCCCAGAACGTGGGCCTGGTCGCCGTCACCGGCATTAAGAGCCGCTTCGTCGTTGCTGCCGGCGGTGTCATCCTCGTAGTCTTGGGTATTCTGCCGGTTATGGGTCGCGTGGTCGCTGCAGTGCCGCTGCCCGTCCTTGGCGGCGCTGGCATCGTCCTGTTCGGCACGGTTGCCGCCAGTGGTATCCGCTCACTGTCCGTTGTCAGCTACAAGAACAACATGAACCTGATCATCGTTGCCACGTCCATCGGTGCTGGCATCATCCCGATCGCTGCACCGACGTTCTACGATCAGTTCCCCACCTGGTTCGCCACGATCTTCCACTCCGGCATCAGCTCCGCCGCCGTCGTGGCAATCCTGCTCAACCTGTTGTTCAACCACTTCAAGTTCGGCAATCCAGATAATCCCTCAGTATTTGCCGCAGGCACCGAACGGCTTGTGCCTGCCGAAGTGGTGGACTGCCTGGAACACGGCGACCGTTGGGAAGATGGCAAGCTCATCGACGCCGACGGCAAGGAAGTCGCGATCCGTCCTGTGGAAGCCGAGCACTAAGCTTCCTGCTTGAGACCTCCGTCTGCAAAGCTGCCGCCGCCCCCATCATCGGGGACGGCGGCAGCGCCGTTTAACTTGGATCTTTCACGACGGATGTTGCAATAAGTAAAACGTGCAGGATGTTGACCGAGCGGGGGAGTTGAGTTTCCAGGGAGTTGGCGGTGTGGGATGGTGCGGGTGGGAGTACCAACCGGCCCCAACCGCTGTAATCCAAGACCAACGCTCCTGCACCTTTCGGCGTATATTTTCCGACGCTCCCTCAGTTCATGCGGGAGCGTTGAGTAATACACACCTGAAGCTGCAGGAGCGTCGGGGAGGGACAGGCTTGCTACGATTCAGTCGTGGCTTACCCAGGCGCGGACTAGAGGCGAACTAGGGGCAAACTAGCCGCGGCCTACAAACGGCATTCCGGCCGCCGTGACCACGAGTTGGCCAATGTTGGCGCTGGCCGGCATGCCAGCCATGTACAGGACGGTCTTGGCAGCTTCTGCCACAGGGAACGTCGGTTCCACCAGCAGGCTGCCGTTGGCTTGCAGGGCACCGCTGTTGACGCCAAGGTCGGCCATGATGGCGGTGGCAGTGTTGCCAATGTCAATCTGGCCACAGCTAATGCCAAATGCGCGCCCGTCCAGTTCAATGGACTTGGTCAGACCGCTGATGGCATGTTTGCTCACGGTGTATGCCGCAGACTTCGGGCGGGGCGAGTGCGCCGAAATGGAGCCGTTATTGATGATCCGCCCACCCTGGGGTTCCTGCGCCTTCATGGTGCGCATGGCTTCGGCAGCGCAGATCATGGATCCCGTCAGATTGACGGCCAGGGTAGCGTTCCAATCGGCCAATGAGATCTCATCAACCGAACCAAAGGGGCCAAACATCCCAGCATTGTTGAACAATACGTCAACGCGACCAAAATGTTCCACAGCCTGGCGGAACAGGTTTTCCACCTGCGTCGGATCGCAAACGTCCGTCGGTACGCACAACGCCCGTGTATTGCCCTGTGCAGCCTCGATGAGCTCTGCCTCACGCCTACCCGCCAAAACTACCGTGTAGCCCGCTGAAAGGGCCTCCTGGACCACGGCTCGACCTATGCCGGAGCCGGCACCGGTGACAAGCAGGACCTTGGATGCCTCCAACTCCCCCGCACCGGGTTCTGGTGATTCTGTTGTTTCACGGTTCATCTCGGCTCCTTGATGGTGGCTGTCTCAGGGGAATGACCTTGGACCGATCCTAGGCGGCTGGGCTAACGACCAGCCAACGGAACGCGGGCGGACGCAGCCGCGTCATTCAACTGTCATTTCATTCGACGCTCATTTTGAATATTTCACTAGGTGAGATCCAATTTTCGTCATACGAACGAGATTATATGAGCCACCTCACAGGTAGTCAAACCCTAACGCGCGCATGACTAAAGGGTGGATAGGTGTTGCATCCCTTGGATGCACACAGTATTCTCAACATACAATATTTTGTTTTCATATGGTGATAATCATCTGATGGGGCCCTTATCGGGATGCCTCACGCCCACGCCTCGTTCGACGGAGAACGCGTGGCGGGCGGGACGACGCCGCCTCGCCAACGCGGAGGTGCGTGACTGCAACGTGGAAAGAGGTATCAAGTGCTACAGCGAGACGAGAACTCCCATATCCTTAGCGGGTTGACTAACCAGCTTCCTGATCGTGATCCGGATGAGACTGCCGAGTGGCTTGAGTCTTTGGATGCGTTGATTCAGGATCGTGGCACGGAGCGTGCCCAGTTCATTATGCGTAGTTTGCTCCAGCGTGCGGGGGCGCGCAGTGTTGGGGTGCCGATGGTGACGACTACTGATTATGTGAACACGATTCCGGCTGATCAGGAGCCTGAGTATCCTGGCAAGGAGGGCATCGAGCGGAAGTATCGTGCGTGGTTGCGGTGGAACGCAGCTATTTTGGTGCATCGTGCGCAGGCTCCTGATATTGGTGTGGGTGGGCATATTTCCACTTATGCTGGTGCGTCGACGTTGTACGAGGTTGGTTTTAATCATTTCTTCCGGGGTAAGGATCATCCCG
>NZ_JAFMPX010000139.1 GCF_017353415.1 Arthrobacter sp. E3 | reverse complement strand
GATTGGGACTAAGTCGTAACAAGGTAGCCGTACCGGAAGGTGCGGCTGGATCACCTCCTTTCTAAGGAGCACCAAACACCACAACAATCACCGCATGGTGATCACTTGGTGGTGTGAGGAGTAAAGATTCGTTGCCAGGACGCATGTTTCTGGGCGAGTTGCTCAAGGGTGGAATATCAATAAAATAGTCGATGATCGATATCTGGCGACCTGGCTTGAGTACAACGAATCTTTTGGGGTTCGTGGGGAAAGAGC
>NZ_JAFMPX010000138.1 GCF_017353415.1 Arthrobacter sp. E3 | reverse complement strand
AATATCAAAGCATCGGGCCAGCCCGCGCACCTTTCCCTGCCGGGGGTACACCTCTTGTTTTCACTATCGAAGCGGGTCCTTGAAGGGACCTACCAAGGCAGCGTGCAACCCGAGCATCTCCAGGCATACCTGGACGAGTTCGTGTTCCGTTTCAACCGGCGCAACTCACACACGAGGGGATTGCTGTTCTTCCGACTGCTCGAATCAGCCGTTGCCGGCCCACCCGCTCCCTACACAAGCCTGGCCGTCATCCAC
>NZ_JAFMPX010000137.1 GCF_017353415.1 Arthrobacter sp. E3 | reverse complement strand
GCTTGGAAACAAGCGCCCCGCTTGCGGTCGGTTTACAGGTGGTGCATGGTTGTCGTCAGCTCGTGTCGTGAGATGTTGGGTTAAGTCCCGCAACGAGCGCAACCCTCGTTCTATGTTGCCAGCACGTAGTGGTGGGGACTCATAGGAGACTGCCGGGGTCAACTCGGAGGAAGGTGAGGACGACGTCAAATCATCATGCCCCTTATGTCTTGGGCTTCACGCATGCTACAATGGCCGGTACAATGGGTTGCGATA
>NZ_JAFMPX010000136.1 GCF_017353415.1 Arthrobacter sp. E3 | reverse complement strand
TATCGCAACCCATTGTACCGGCCATTGTAGCATGCGTGAAGCCCAAGACATAAGGGGCATGATGATTTGACGTCGTCCTCACCTTCCTCCGAGTTGACCCCGGCAGTCTCCTATGAGTCCCCACCACGACGTGCTGGCAACATAGAACGAGGGTTGCGCTCGTTGCGGGACTTAACCCAACATCTCACGACACGAGCTGACGACAACCATGCACCACCTGTAAACCGACCGCAAGCGGGGCGCTTGTTTCCAAGC
>NZ_JAFMPX010000135.1 GCF_017353415.1 Arthrobacter sp. E3 | reverse complement strand
GCCTTGGTGTTGGACTGCAGGGAGTAACCCTGATCCTTGAGCATCCTGGCGACCACCCGGTCCGAGACAGCGTATCCCTGGCAGGTGAGTGTATCGGCGAGATTTCGGGTGGATTTGGTGGTCCATAACAGTGGAGACATCGGATCCCCCCGTGTTTCGGGGTCCACCAGCGCGCTGAGTAGTTCGATGATTTCAGGGGTGTGCTCGACCAGTTTCTTCCGTCCACCACCGGGGGCGCGCACTCGGTCGAAGGGCC
>NZ_JAFMPX010000134.1 GCF_017353415.1 Arthrobacter sp. E3 | reverse complement strand
CACGTCGCCCAGGAACTCAACGCACGCCCACGCAAAACGCTCAACTGGAATACACCAGCCGAGCAACTTCATGATCTACTGATAACCAACTAAACACCAGGTGTTGCAACGACCCCTAGAATTCAAGAAGGTTTGTGCCTCGACGTTTAAATGCAGGGAGGCCCCGCACCGTGTGGTGTGGGGCCTCGACCTGTTTTTGGTGTTGTCCGGCGGTGTCCTACTCTCCCACATCCTCTCGAATGCAGTACCATCGGCG
>NZ_JAFMPX010000133.1 GCF_017353415.1 Arthrobacter sp. E3 | reverse complement strand
GTGTCCGCACAGGTGTCATCCCAGGACTCGGGGAGGTACAGGCGCCAGTTCAACGGACAGGACGCCGCATCGGTGGCAGCGTGCAGGGACACAGCGATCTGACAGTTGCCGATCTTCCCCAACGTCCTACGAATATTGGCGTGCGACCCCGGGCGAGGAAGTGCCTTCCTTGGCGAACCCGGTATCGTCAATGACCCACGCCTGAGGGGCGATCAAAGGGATCGCCAGGCCCGCGATCTTGGCTCGGACCGGCTCC
>NZ_JAFMPX010000132.1 GCF_017353415.1 Arthrobacter sp. E3 | reverse complement strand
CCTGGACGAGTTCGTGTTCCGTTTCAACCGGCGCAACTCACACACGAGGGGATTGCTGTTCTTCCGACTGCTCGAATCAGCCGTTGCCGGCCCACCCGCTCCCTACACAAGCCTGGCCGTCATCCACCGTAAGCCAAAGGACGTCCCCGTCCCGCCACGGACCCCACACGCACTGCCGCACACACTCACCGGAACACCACTCGAACGCCCCTGGCGAACCCCACAAACCGCATAATCACGGCAGTTACATGGATAGCCAATT
>NZ_JAFMPX010000131.1 GCF_017353415.1 Arthrobacter sp. E3 | reverse complement strand
TTCGGACACCCTCGGATCAAAGTTTGGTTATCAACTCCCCGAGGCTTATCGCAGATTCCTACGTCCTTCTTCGGCTCCTAATGCCAAGGCATCCACCGTGCGCCCTTAAAAACTTGACCACACACATGTTGGTCAATCACTCATTTTTCGAGAGAACCATGAAAACCAACACCACAACAAAGCAGTGTCAGATCCAGGTTCAAACATACTCAAAAGAAATTGCTTTCTCTATAAAGATGCTCGCGTTCACTATGTAGTTCTCAA
>NZ_JAFMPX010000130.1 GCF_017353415.1 Arthrobacter sp. E3 | reverse complement strand
TTCGGACACCCTCGGATCAAAGTTTGGTTATCAACTCCCCGAGGCTTATCGCAGATTCCTACGTCCTTCTTCGGCTCCTAATGCCAAGGCATCCACCGTGCGCCCTTAAAAACTTGACCACACACATACATGATCAATAACACTCATTTTTCGAGAGAACCATGAAAACCAACACCACAACAAAGCAGTGTCAGATCCAGGTTCAAACATACTCAAAAGAAATTGCTTTCTCTATAAAGATGCTCGCGTTCACTATGTAGTTCTCAA
>NZ_JAFMPX010000015.1 GCF_017353415.1 Arthrobacter sp. E3 | reverse complement strand
GGGGGCCGGGCCGCCCCCCCCCCCCCCCCCCCCCGCCCAGCAAGGTGTTGTTGCTATTCGGGTACTGCCACGATTACCTGAGCGGCGCGCAGGATGCGCTCACCGGACTTGTAGCCGTTGCGCAGCACCTGGCTGACGGTATCAATTTCGACGTCGGCCGAAGGCTGCTGGATGAGCGCCTCGTGCACGGTCGGGTCGAAGGGAACGCCTATGGCGTCGATCCGCTCCAGGCCGTACGTTCCGAGCGTTGTCTCCAGCTTTCCGGCGATCGCTGCAAACGGGCCGTCGGCAATGTCGCCGTGGGCACGCCCTGCGTCGATGTCGTCGAGCACGGGAAGCAGCGAGTTGAGGACTCCGATGACAGCCATCTGTCCGGCAACTGCACGGTCGCGCTCTACGCGCTTGCGGTAGTTGACGTACTCAGCCTGCAGTCGGAGCAAATCATTCTTCAGCTCTGCTGCTTCGTCACCGGCACCCTGGGCGACTGACTCCTCGGCGGGCACCTCAACACCGTTGAGGATGTCCTCCGCCTGGGACAGCGCGTCTCCCTGGGTCTCGACAGACTCAGCCACCGGGTTCTCAGCGCTCTCGTCAGGCTCGGGAACCGGCTCCACGGGCTCGTTTCCTTCGGGATTCACAGACTCAGACATGGTTACTTCTTCTCGTCTGCGTCTTCGTCGATGATCTCCGCGTCAACGATGTCCTCTTCAGGCGCACCTTCGGGTGCGGCACCTTCGGCAGATTCGCCAGCGCCGGCTGCGGCACCCTCAGCCTGGGCTGCGGCGTAGATGGACTCGCCCAGCTTGGACTGTGAAGCCTGCAGCTTCTCGAACGCGGCCTTTACGGCTTCGTCGTCGTCGCCGGCCAGAGCAGTCTTGAGCGCGGTGACGTCTTCCTTCACCGGGTTCTTGACGTCCTCGGGCAGCTTGTCGTCGTTGTCGGCCAGGACCTTGTCGACGGAGTAGTGCAGCTGTTCTGCGGAGTTGCGCAGATCTGCTGCCTCGCGGCGGGTCTTGTCTTCGGCGGCGTGCTCTTCAGCTTCACGAACCATGCGCTCAATGTCATCCTTGGACAGCGAGGAGCCGCCCGTGATGGTCATTGACTGCTCCTGGCCGGTGCCCTTGTCCTTGGCGGACACGTGCACAATGCCGTTGGCATCGATGTCGAACGTGACTTCAACCTGCGGGACGCCGCGAGGAGCCGGGGCAATGCCCGTCAGCTCGAACGTGCCCAGCGGCTTGTTGTCGCGGGTGAACTGACGCTCGCCCTGGAAGACCTGGATGGCCACTGACGGCTGGTTGTCATCTGCCGTGGTGAAGGTCTCCGAACGCTTGGTCGGGATGGCCGTGTTGCGCTCGATCAGGTTGGTCATGACACCGCCCTTGGTTTCGATGCCCAAGGACAGCGGCGTGACGTCGATCAGGAGCACGTCCTTGCGCTCACCCTTCAAGACACCGGCCTGCAGTGCGGCACCAACGGCCACAACCTCATCCGGGTTGACGCCCTTGTTGGGCTCCTTGCCGCCAGCCAATTCCTTGACCAGTTCGACGACGGCGGGCATGCGCGTGGAGCCGCCGACGAGCACGATGTGGTCAATGTCGGAAACCTTGATGTTGGCTTCCTTGATGACGTCGTTGAACGGCTTCTTGGTGCGCTCGAGCAGGTCCTTGGTCAGGTCCTGGAGCTTGGCGCGGGTCAGCTGTTCGTCCAAGTGCACCGGACCGTCGGGGGTGACGGAGAGGTACTGCAGGGAAACGCTGGTGCTGGAGGAGGAGGAGAGTTCCTTCTTGGCCTGCTCAGCTGCTTCCTTTAGACGCTGCAGGGCGATCTTGTCCTTGGACAGGTCGATGCCCTTGACCTTGAGCTGGTTCAACAGGTACTCAACGATGCGCTGGTCCCAGTCGTCGCCGCCGAGGCGGTTGTCACCGTACGTGGCACGAACCTGGATGGTGGAGAAGTCATCCTCGTCCTTGCCAACTTCCAGCAGGGAAACGTCGAACGTTCCGCCACCGAGGTCGAATACGAGGATGAGTTCGTCTTCCTTGCCCTTGTCCAGGCCGTAGGCGAGGGCGGCAGCTGTGGGCTCGTTGACAATGCGCAGCACGTTCAGGCCGGCAATTTCGCCGGCTTCCTTCGTGGCCTGGCGCTCGGCGTCGTTGAAGTACGCGGGGACGGTGACCACTGCGTCAGTGACCTTTTCACCCAGGTAAGCTTCGGCGTCGTTCTTGAGCTTCATCAGGATACGGGCGGAAATTTCCTGCGCCGTGTATTTCTTGTCATCGATCCCGATGCTCCAGTCGGTGCCCATGTGGCGCTTGACGGAGGCGATGGTGCGGTCGATGTTGTTGACGGCCTGGCGCTTGGCGATCTCGCCAACCAGGACTTCCCCGCTCTTGGAGAAGGCAACCACAGAAGGAGTGGTGCGCCCGCCCTCGGCGTTGGCGATGACGGTGGGCTCGCCGCCTTCCAGGACGGAGACGACTGAGTTGGTGGTTCCGAGGTCAATACCTACGGCACGTGACATAAGAGTGATTCCTTTCATGAGACGCTGAGTGAACTGGTCCGCCACGTTGGCGGCGGGTCGCTCAACCAGCGGTATTGAGCGTTCTGGACTCAACTTTACTCAGCCTCGCCTCCATGTCAAATAAAGTTGAGCGTAGTTGACTCAACTTTCACTTTGGGCGAACAAGAACGACGTCGGAGCGCCGGTTTTCCTGGCACAGCTCACCTTGGTACTTCCGTACGGGAGGCTCTGGCCCGCTGACCGCTTCAGGGGTACGCTCCGTTTTATGAGCGGAAATAGCGCAGGCGGGGCAACCGGATCGGGCCACGATGATGTCTACACCCACGGACACCGTGAAAGCGTACTCCGGTCGCACGCTGCTCGGACGGCGGCAAATTCCGCAGCCTACTTGATTCCACACCTGCACCACGGGCTCCGTGTTCTGGACGTGGGTTCCGGACCGGGCACCATCACTGCTGATTTTGCCTGCCTGGTGGCTCCCGGTGAGGTGTTGGGCCTTGATCGGTCACCGGAAGTCGTTGCGGTCGCCACGGCATTGGCCAGGGAACGTCACCTCAACAACCTCAGTTTTGACAGCGGTGACATCTACAGCCTGGACTTCCCCGACAACAGCTGTGACGTGGTCCACGCCCATCAGGTCCTGCAGCACCTGAGCAATCCCGTCGCAGCCCTGAAGGAGATGCACCGTGTGGCGAAACCGGGTGGCGTCGTAGCTTTGCGGGAGGCTGATTTCCATGGGATGTCCTGGTACCCCGAGCAGCCTGAACTGGATGAGTGGATGGACTTGTACCAGCTGGTGGCCAGACACAACCAGGGCGAGCCGGATGCCGGACGGCGCCTGCTGCACTGGGCGCAGGCAGCCGGACTCACCGATGTCACGCCGTCGAGCAGCAACTGGCTGTATGCAACAGCCGAAGGGTGCCGCTGGCTTTCCGAAGATTGGGCCGACCGGGCGGAAAAGTCGGCGCTTGCCGAACAGGCTGTGGCCTACGGATTGGCGGATACGGCGGGGCTGGCACGCATCGCCGCGGGGTGGCGGGCTTGGGGCGCCGCCGAGGACGGCTGGTTCGTCATGCCGAACGCCGAGATCATCGCCCGGGCATAGCCGGAAGAGCCAGACAAACAAAAAGGGTCCACGATGGACAAGAACCGGCTGGAGGCGCTCAGTGACGGTGTGCTGGCGATCGGCATCATTATCAAGGTGCTCGAGTTCGAACACCGCAGACAGCCAATTGGGCGCGGCTGGCCAGTATCTACCCGTCGCTCTGGAGCTATTTGCTGAGCGTCATCTACGTGGCCAGCTGTGCACTGACTTTTGTATCACCGGCATTCGGGCTTGTCGCCTACGCCATGGTGGCTGGTCCCTGGCTGGTCCCTGACCGTGGCTTGGATTGGGCCCTTCGCAACGGCAGGTCGGAGGCATCAGTCCGCACAACAAAGTGGCGCTAGGCCCCCGGAGCCAGCAGTTCGGCGATCAATACTTGGATCCGAGCCTTGATGTCGTCACGAATGGGCCGGACGGCGTCCACGCCTTGGCCCGCAGGATCCGCCAGCTCCCAATCTTCGTATCGTTTGCCGGGAAAGATGGGGCAACTGTCGCCGCAGCCCATGGTGATGACGACGTCGGACTCCTCTACGGCCTGCACCGACAGGATTTTCGGGGTTTCCGCGGACATATCGATGCCGTCCTCGGCCATGGCCTCCACCGCCGCCGGGTTCACCGACGCTGCCGGGGCTGAGCCGGCAGAACGAACTTCGATGGCCCCGCCCGCTAACTCGCGCAGATACGCGGCCGCCATTTGAGAGCGTCCGGCGTTGTGCACACAGACGAAGAGTACGGAAGGCTTCCGTTCGGTCAAGACGATTCCTCCAACGTGAACTAGTGTTTGCGCGCTCATAATGCAGCATAAACCAAGGGGATAATGGGAGCATGGACATTTCGCCGTCGTGTGAACCAAGGATCCGGAACGCACTGAGCGCGGCGGACGCCCAAGCAAAGGCCAGCTTACTCAAGGCCCTGGCAGACCCCAACCGGTTGCGCCTGCTCTCGATCGTCAAGTCCAGTCCCGTCAATTCCAGTAGCCGTGCCGAGGCGTGCGTCTGCGAACTCACCGGTCCGCTGGGGCTGGGCCAGCCGACCGTTTCCCACCATCTGAAAATCCTTGTGGACGCCGGCCTGCTGCACCGCGAAAAGCGCGGCACTTGGGCGTATTACTCGTTGGTGCCCGGCGCCTTGGAGTCTGCCGCGGAGAGCATTCTCGCGCTGTAGGCTTGGCGGGTGCAATTCTCACTTTGGCTGGCCCTTGCCGGCGCTGGCGCCATGATCAGCCTGACTCCCGGTGCAGGCGCCATCAACACCATGTCCAACGCGCTGGTTTCAGGTTTCCGCCGCTCCTTCTGGGGCATTCTGGGCCAGCAGCTGGCCCTTGTCATCCACGTCGTCATTGTGGCTGCCGGCGTGGGCATTCTCGTCTCCAGCTCTCCATTCCTGTTCGCCATGATCCGCTACGTGGGCGCCGCCTACCTTGTCTATCTGGGCGTCATGAAACTGCTGGCCAAGGCGGAGAAGGACGACGGCGGCAACACGCCTTCCGTTGCCGAGTCCGGCCCCTCGATGTTCCGCCGCGGGCTCTGGGTCAACTTACTCAACCCCAAGGCGATCGTCTTCTTCCTGGCCTTCATGCCCCAGTTCATCCGTCCGCACGATCCCCTACTGCCCCAGTACGTCATCCTGACAGCAACCGTGGTGGTCATCGACATCATCGTGATGTGGTTCGTTTTTGCCGCCGGCGCCAAACAGCTTAAGCACCTGACCACCAGCGAACGCGGGCAACTGCTGCTGAACAGAATATTTGGCATCCTGTTCATTGGCGTTGGCATCTTGCTCGCATTGGTATAAGTTCACCGAACGCTCTTCGCCCCGGCGCTGCGGTGCGCGCCGATAGACTGTTTCAATGACCACCCCCTTCCGGATCATTACCGTGTGCACCGGCAATATCTGCCGCTCCCCCATGGCCGAGTTCATGCTGGCGGATGCCGCCGAAAAAGCCGGACTGGACTTGGTTGTCGACTCCGCAGGGACGTCGGCGTGGGAAATTGGCAACCCAATTGACGCACGCGCCAAAGCAATCCTGGCTCGCCACGGTATCGTTACCCCAGCTCACACCGCACGTAAGTTCAAACCGTCCTGGTTTGCCGAACGGGATCTGATCCTGGCGCTTGACACCGACCACTACGAGGACCTGCGAGCGCTGGCCCCGAACAAGGAAGCAGCAGGCAAGGTTCGCATGCTGCGCTCCTTCGACCCCGACGTGGCACACTCCGAACCCGCACAGCAGGGCATTTACGACCCCTGGTTCGGGAACGCGAAGGACTTTGAAGTCAGCTGGGACCTGATCTCCGCAGCGATTCCCGGCATCCTGGCGCATGCACGTGGTTAGTCCCTCCCAGCCCGCACAGCGCCCGGTGATCATTGCCGTCGACGGTCGTTCAGGCGCCGGAAAAACCACCCTTGCCGTGGAATTGGCTGCCTTGCTCCGCCGCCACCGCACCGTCTCACTGTTCCATCTTGAGGACATCTACCCCGGTTGGGACGGGCTCGCCGGCGGAGTGGAACGCTATATCACTTCCGTACTGGAACCCCTGCACCATGGCTTGCCTGCCACGTGGACAGCGTGGGATTGGGAAGCCAGGAATGACGGCGCCTCCCGCACCACCGCCGCTGCCCCGGTGGTGCTTGTGGAAGGGGTGGGGTCTTCGCACGGCCGTGCAGCAGATTTCCTTGATGCCGTGATTTGGGTCGATGCCCCGCAACAGGTTCGCAAACAACGTGCCCTTGAGCGCGACGGCGACACCTATGCACCATTTTGGGATGTTTGGGCAGAGCAGGAAGAGCATCTCCTCACCCCAACCGGGGACGGCAGCACGGAGCACCTTGGGTGGGGGGCAGGGGTTGCCTTGGCCGACGTTGTTGTGGACGGCACCCACGGCGTAGCCCAGGCCCCGGAGTTTGTTCTCGAGGCACTGACCCAGCTTCCTGCACTGGAACACCTGCTGGGCCCGGAACTGGCGCGGCGCCGCGGCCTGGATATTTCCGCTGTCCGCATTGACGGGCTGCCTGCCCCTGCACTGCTCTTCCAAGCCCTGTACGGCGGTGCGCACAACGCGGTCTGGCTGGACAGTTCCATCGCGGAAAGTTCCCCACCAACCGCATCTGGCACGGCCTCCGCTGGCGCTGACCGGGCACGATTTTCCATCATGGCCGATAACTCGGGCTGTTTTGGCCAGCTTGCCCGGCATGAATCGGCTGTGACAATTGTGTCCGCAGGACAGGTGACCGCTCGCATAAAAGGGTCGTTTTTCAACTGGTTGGATTCGGTATGGGGACGCAAAGCCGTGCGGGCTCCAGATCACTATCCCGGCGATTTC
The DNA here is from genome assembly GCF_017353415.1 of Arthrobacter sp. E3. Lineage (GTDB taxonomy): Bacteria > Actinomycetota > Actinomycetes > Actinomycetales > Micrococcaceae > Specibacter. The sequence continues at coordinate 67,233 of NZ_JAFMPX010000015.1, read as the reverse complement.
ACGCTTGGCTGGCTGGGCTATTTGGGGTATGAGCTCAAAGCCGAAACAGGTGGTGCGGCAACTGCCCGGGCAAGTTCTCCAAGCTCCACAAGTCCTGTGCCGCTGCCCGCTGCGGCCTTACTCTTCGCCGGCCTGGCAGTGGTGCTGGACCATCACGATGACTGCCTCTACGTCCTATCACTGACCAGCGTCCAGCACCCGGTGTCCACCGCTGAGGCCAAGGAATTCATGGCCAGGGTCCGCTCCGCCATGCACACCGCAGAAAACGGCACCACCACAGGCAGTGAACCCTACGCCTTTGCCCCGGCTCGCACACCGATCCCCCAATTCACTGCCCGTGACGGGGAGCTGCGCTACAAGGAAATGATCGCCGCAGCACAGGCAGAGATTTATAACGGCAACTCCTACGAGATCTGCCTAACCACCCAATTGGAAGCCTGCACTCCCCACAAGGTGGACGCGTGGGAAGCCTATGCGGCGCTACGGAAACGCAGCCCTGCGCCGTTTGCAGCGTTCATGCGGCTGAATTCACTGAGTATTTGCAGTACCTCCCCTGAACGGTTTCTGCGTATCAGCCCGGAGGGGCTCATGCGAGCCGAACCCATCAAGGGGACCCGCCGCCGCGATGCCAACCCGGACATTGACGCCGCGCTCAAACAGGATCTGGACACATCCTTGAAGGATCGCGCCGAGAATGTCATGATCGTGGACCTCCTACGCAACGACCTCTCCCATTTCGCCCTACCTGAATCATTGACGGTCCCCCGGCTGTGCGCCATCGAAAGTTACGCCACCGTGCACCAGATGGTCAGCACCATCGAAGCGCAATTGGCCCCGGGTAGCTCGCGTGCACAGGCGCTCGCCGCAGCGTTCCCGGCAGGGTCCATGACTGGTGCGCCAAAAATCAGCACCATGGCCATCCTCGACTCCCTTGAGGCCGGGCCCCGCGGCATCTATTCCGGCGCCATCGGCTATTTTTCGCTCAATGCCGCCCTGGATTTGTCAGTGGTGATCCGCACTCTGGTCCTCCAGGACACGCACGACGGCGGCACGCACCTCTCGCTGGGCATCGGCGGTGCCATCACGGCAGACTCCCAAGACGAGGCGGAATGGCAGGAGATCCAGGCCAAGGCATACGGCGTTTTATCCACCCTCGGCGCCGATTTCCCGAAATGAGGTTTACTTTATACGTACCTTTCCACATATACATACGTTGTCCGCTTAAACGGCGCAACCATTCCCCGCATGTGCGGGAAGGTGCGTATTTGCGTCAGCAACTTATTGCAGGGTGGCCGTCAAGCGGGCCACGTTGTCCACATAGCGGGCCAGGATGGGCCGCTTGACCCATTCTTCTAAGTGCAGCTCACGTGAAATTGAACGGTAATGGTCCTCCACGGCATGCATCTGCCGCACCACGTCGCTGTCAATCATCATAACCGTCACCTCAAGGTTAAGGGAGAAGCTGCGCATATCCATGTTCGAGGAGCCAATCACGGCCACGTCGTAGTCCACCGTAAAGTGCTTGGCATGCAGCACCAGCGGCTTGGGATACAGGAAGATGCGGACACCAGCCCTGAGCAGAGCCTCATAATACGAACGCTGGGCATGATGAACAAGGAATTGGTCGCCCACCTCTGAAACGAAGAGTTCCACCACAACTCCACGCTGGGCGGCAGTGGTAATTGCATACAGCAGCGAGTCGTCTGGAACAAAGTATGGACTGGAGATGGTGATGCACTCTTCAGCCGAGTACAACAGGGTGTTGAACAAGCGCAGGTTGTTTTCGGTGATGAACCCGGGCCCGCTGGGCACCACCTGACACAGCGGTCCGCTGGCGAAGGAGTCCCAGTGGTAGGTTGCCAGCTGAGACTCAAGCGACTCTTCCGTCTCTGCAGACCAATCAGTGGCAAACATGACGTTCAAAGTACCCACGATGGGTCCTTCCAAGCGCGTCATCAGTTCAACCCATTTGCGTCCCACTGTGTGGTTTCGCTTCTTGCGATAGGAAGGTTCGATGATGTTTTGGGACCCGGTGAACCCAACGCGTCCATCGATGACAAGAATCTTGCGGTGATTGCGTAGGTCAGGTCTTCGCCACTGGCCCTTGACCGGCAGCAGAGGCAGCATGCGCCGCCACTGAATCTGGCTTGCCTTGAGCCGTCGGATCATTCCCCGGTACCCAGGGACTCGAAGCGAACCAATGTGGTCAAAGAGCACCCGGACCCGCACACCCCGCTCGGCGGCCGCTTCCAATTCTGTGAACAGCCGTTCGGTGCAGGCGTCGGAACTCATAATGTAAAACTCTGCATTGACGTAGTTGGTGGCTTTACTGACTTCATCAGCCATGGCGTCCAGGGAATCCTGGTAGCCCTCAATCAGCTGAACCTTGTTGCCGCCCAGTGCCGGAAAATAGCCCAAATTCTGGTTCAATTCCATGGCTGATTTCACCCACGCAGGTCCATGATATTCAGGAACCAGCGCCGCAATGTTCTTGGTCCCCTCCAAGATGCGGAGGTTGACGGCGTCCTGCGCCTCCCGCCGTCGCCGGGAAAGCCGAAAGTTGCCAAACATGAGAAACAAAATCAGGCCAATATAGGGAAGGAAGAAGATGCACAAAAGCCACGCCATGGCCGTGGTGGGGCGGCGATTGCCTGGGATGACACCAAGAACCACAAGTCGGATGGCCAAATCCACCAGCAATACGAGCGCTGAAAGCCAGGTGCTGGCAATCGGTAGGTTGAACACCGTCCAAACCACGCAGCTCCCCCTCAAAAAGTCCCAATTTGCAGGCTTTTCACCTTTGCAGATGACACCAGCCTAATCGTAATCACGGCCGCTGTGGCGCCGCCGTTGAAGCTTGTGGCGCACAGTTCAGGATGAGCCTCATCAGCTGTTGATTTCCATAGAAAGCAGATTCATTATGAGCAGCTCCGGAAACCCACAAGTAACCTTCGATATTTTTTCGTTGGACCCGCAAAAGCTTGCCGACAAGGCCATCAGGGGATTGCGCGCAGCCTTTGTCATCAGTGGTGCTGCAGCATTGATTCTCGGTATTGTCCTCTTGCTGTGGCCCAGCAAAACCCTCGCTGTGGTGGCGGTGTTCCTAGGAATCAACTTCCTCATCACGGGAGCAGTGAAAGTGGCGTTGGGTATCTTCAGTCACAGCCTTTCCGCCGGCCTGCGCATCCTGGACGTTCTCCTTGGCCTGTTGATTCTGGTGGCAGGTGTCATCACGTTGCGCAACGCCGCCGCCACCGGCGAAGCACTGTTGATCTTCACCGTCATCTTCATTGGCATTGGCTGGATCATCGAAGGGATCATTGCCATTGCCGAGGCAGGAAAGGGCTCCACCCGGCTCTGGGCCATTGTGTTTGGTGCGCTCAGTGTGCTCGCAGGGATCGTGGTTCTAGTGGTCCCCGTATGGACGGCACAGTGGCTGCTACTCGTGACCGCCATCATGCTCATCATCTTGGGCGTTGTCGGCTTGGTGCGGGCATTTACGTTTGGCAAGCCGCTTACTCAAGGCAGCTAAGCTCTAGAGCATGACAGTTTTGGTGTTTTTGGATCCCGCCCACCCCGCTGGTCGCTTGGCCGACGCCGCGTCCCCGACCATTTTGGCCACGGACCAAGGCGTCACGCGGGGGGACGGGGTCTTTGAGTCCATGCTCGCCGTCAACGGAGCGCCTCGCAAAGAGCAGGCACACCTTGGCCGTTTGGCCGCGTCCGCGCACATCATGGATTTACAGATTCCTACCGAAGGTGTGTGGCGGGCGGCCATCACCACCGCCCTCGCAGCCTACGTGAAAGATGCTGGCGATGAGGGCCAGGCTGTTGTGAAGCTCGTCGCCACCCGTGGTCCGGAAGGCGCCAATGTACCAACTGCCTGGGTGCAGGTTGCAGCCATCTCACCAGCGTTGGCACAACAACGGGCCCAGGGGATCGAGGTAATTTTACTCGATCGAGGCTACGACAGTGATGTGGCAGCCCGCGCTCCCTGGTTGTTGCTGGGTGCAAAAACCCTCTCCTATGCTGTGAACATGGCAGCCCTGCGCCACGCTCACAACCTTGGCGCAGACGACGTGATTTTCACCAGTGGCGACGCACTCGTGTTGGAGGGTGCGACGTCGTCCGTCCTGTTGGCACACGTCTCCGACGACTCGGGCGTCCCCGTCAAGCGGCTCATCACCCCGAATCTGGACACCGGCATCCTGCCCGGCACCACACAGGGAGCACTGTTTGCCGCTGCCAAAGAGGCTGGATGGGAGTTGGGCTACGGGCCCGTCACTCCGGCGGACCTGCTCGATGCGGACGCAGTCTGGCTGATCTCCAGCTTGCGGCTTCTGGCCCCCGTCAACACGATCGACGGGCAGGGTATTGGTGTCCCCGAAGTCCGGACACAGCTCACCGAAGAACTCAGCATGCTGCTCGCACAGACCTTGTAGGTGCCAGGGCCTCGTTTAGCCGGGCGACTCCGGCACTGATTCCCGGGCCGTCATTTGACGCAGGAACCCTGCGCTTTGGCGGGCGGAGAGGCCGGGCAGGTATGCCTCCGTGTTGGCCAGGCCAATGGCCGGCAGCGCCAGTGGATCGTGGTAAAACATGTAAAGCATCCGGTGCTCCGGCTGGAAACGCGATTTGAAAGCAGCCAGGGACCTGAACCCGTACATGGGTTCCAAGGCGTTGCCCAGCATGCCCAAAACCCTCTCAACCACCGACTGCTCAGAGATCAAGGGCATTGATCCATTTCCTGCGCTTTACGGGATTTCAGAACGTGCTGAGTTCTGCGTTCAGTGTCCCGCGGGTACAGACCGTGGAGGAACCAGCGGGCGCGGCTTGTTGCCCAACACCATGATCACCACACTCATGAGGATGAAGCCCCCCGCAATGACAAGGTAGGTCACAAGGACGGCACCGTAACCGCCAATGGCGGGGTTCAGAAACGGATACGCATACCAGTTGATGACCGCCCCGCGATTGAGCGAATATGCCAGATACTCCAGTGGAAAGATCACGGCAATCCCCAGGCTTTTCAGCGGGATCGGGTTGCGCGGCGACTGAATGAGCCAGTCGGCAACCACAACTACAGGCATGGCATGATGCAGCCATGTGTTGATCCACGGCAGCAGCGAGCCCAGATCAACATCACGCAACAAGGCGCTGAACACCAACCCAACCAGCGCCATGCACACGACCGAAACGCAACGCATCAAGTCCCAGAGCGGGTCTGCGGCCTTCCCCCGCCACGTCAGCACTGCTTCAACCACAAGCACGACGGCGGCGAAAATGTCTTGGCTACATCGTGACATCGACACTCGCTGAATTGATCAACCGCGTGCCGCCGTCAACACCGTCGTCATCGCGAGGTAGTTACGCAGTTTGCGAAACCTCGTCATGTTACGCCACATGGCCGTCCGAAACTACCGCTCCCCACGGGGTCCCGTGTTACTTTCAAAGGGAGTAATGAGTGCCAGCGCCAAGCCCTGACTTGTTGGACGGCAACCCTCTTTCCGGCGGGGTGCCTCAGGTGAATACTCGGCAAACCCAGTTATCAACGGCTGAGGATTGCAAGCGTGAACACAACTTATGGCGGGCTTCCACAGCCGACTCTTGGGCACCGCCACCAGCTCCCGCTTGCAACCAACAGCGACTTGCAATGAGGAGAACCCATGTCTGCGGACGAATCCCCCTTGGCCTACCGGCTCATTACCGGCCCTGACGACAGAACTTTTTGTGAGCGCATTTCCACCGCTCTCACCGATGGGTATGTGCTCCATGGAGGACCCGCCGTGACCTTCAACGGCACAGACGTCATTTGTGCCCAGGCCGTCATCCTCCCGCAGGCAGTTGCCACCAGTGATGCAGCCGTGGCCACGGCCGTTGACGCACTGGACGCCGAGCTCGAGTTCGACGGCGAGGGCATCGCATGAGCTACGCAGGAGACCTGGCGCCAGCGGCAGCATGGGACCACCTTGTTGCAGGGGCCGTTCTAGTGGACGTGCGCACTGAGGGCGAGTGGGCCCACATTGGCGTCCCGGACACCTCAACTCTCGATGGCGAACCCGTCTTCATTCAATGGAACCTGGGCAGCGGTACCAACAACCCACAATTCCTTTCCGACTTGCAGGCCGCAGTGCCCACCGACAAACCCCTTGTGATTCTGTGCCGCTCCGGTGCCCGCTCCATCGCAGCTGCCGAAGTAGCCACAGCCGCCGGCTACACGGCCTACAACGTATTGGAAGGCTTCGAGGGAGTACCCGACCGCTATGGTGACAGGGTTGTCAATGGCTGGAAGAACAGTGACTTGCCGTGGCGTTAGCAACACACCCACACCACACAAGCCACCCCAGCAAACGCCAAGGATAAGCAATTGAGCAAATTTAATGAGCACGCGCCCACATGGGCCGAGGACACACAGGCCGTACGCGGCGGGCTTGACCGTAGTAATTTCGGGGAAACCTCCGAAGCCATCTTCTTGAACTCCGGGTTTGTCTATGAGTCGGCTGAAGCAGCCGAGCAGGCCTTCACCGGTGAAGTTGAGAGGTTTGTCTACTCCCGCTACGGAAACCCGTCGGTGGCCACGTTCCAGGAGCGCCTGCGCTTGCTCGAAGGAAAAGAAGCCTGCTTTGCCACCGCATCCGGCATGTCGGCCGTGTTCACGGCCCTCGGTGCTCTTTTGGGCGCTGGTGACAGAGTTGTCGCATCACGTTCCTTGTTTGGGTCGTGCTTTGTGATCCTGAACGAACTTCTGCCGCGATGGGGTGTGGAGACCGTTTTTGTGGACGGCCCGGACTTGGCACAATGGCGTGCAGCGTTGTCAGTTCCCACCACGGCAGTCTTCTTTGAATCCCCTTCCAATCCCATGCAGGAAATCATTGATGTGCAGGCCGTGTGCGATCTCGCCCACGAAGCTGGTGCGCAGGTGGTGGCTGACAACGTCTTCGCCACCCCGTTGCTGCAGCGCTGCGGCGACTTTGGTGCGGATGTCATTGTGTACTCCGGCACCAAACACATCGATGGGCAGGGCCGTGTGCTTGGTGGCGCCATCTTGGGTACCAAGGAATTCATTGACGGCCCCGTCAAGAACCTGATGCGCCACACCGGGCCGGCACTTTCAGCCTTCAACGCCTGGGTGCTGGCAAAGGGCTTGGAGACCATGAGCCTGCGCGTGAACCACTCCTGCAACAACGCACTGGCCTTGGGCGAGTTCCTCGAGACGCAGCCTCAGGTCAGCCGTGTGCTGTACCCGCACCTGCCTTCCCACCCGCAGTACGAGCTTGCCATGAAACAGATGAAGGCTGGCGGCACCGTGCTGACGTTTGAATTGACCAAGCCGGCCGACGGCACCACTAAAGATGCTGCCTTCAGACTGCTCAACGCGCTGGAAATCATTGACATCTCCAACAACTTGGGCGACGCAAAGTCCCTCATCACCCACCCGGCCACCACCACGCACCGTGCCATGGGTCCGGACGGCCGTGCAGCAATTGGGCTCAGCGACGGGTTCCTGCGTTTGTCGGTGGGGCTGGAGGACATTGGTGATCTACGCGCGGATTTGGCACACGCTCTAGCCGCCATCTAGTCTCCACTGAGCTGTCAGCCAAAGCGGGAGGTCACCTTTTTTGCGAAAAGGTGACCTCCCGGCGTCGTACGTCAGGGGTATTAGTCCTGGAAGTACTCGATCTCGGCCCCTACAGTGTTCAGGCGCTCAGCCAGATCCTCGTAGCCGCGTTCAATGACGTAGATGTTGCGCAGCTCGCTGGTGCCCTTGGCTGCCAGCATAGCCAACAGGATGCAGGCGGCGGGGCGAAGTGCCGGGGGGCAGCCAATTTCGGCCGCACGCCAGGAGACGGGGCCGACGATGTCGATGCGGTGCGGATCCAGCAGGCGCACCCGGCCACCGAGTCGGTTCAGTTCCGTCAAGTAGATGGCGCGGTTTTCGTAGACCCAGTCGTGGATCAGGGTGGTGCCTTCGGCGCAGGAGGCAATGACGGCGAAGAACGGCAGGTTGTCAATGTTCAAACCGGGGAAGGGCATGGGGTGGATCTTGTCCGGTGCGGCCTTGAGTTCGGAGGGCAGCGTGGTGATGTCCACGAGCCGGGTTTTTCCGTTCCGTGCCCTGTACTCGGCGGACTTCAGGTAGCGCAAGCCCATCTGTTCCAGTACCTTGAGCTCAATTTCCATGAATTCAATGGGAACCCGCCGCACAGTGACCTCGGATTTCGTCACAATGCCGGCGGTGATCAGGCTCATGGCCTCGATGGGGTCTTCGGAGGGCGCATATTCAATGTCCACGTCAATGCGGGACTTGCCGGAGATGGTCAGGGTTGTTGAGCCAACGCCCTCGACGTTGACGCCCAAGCCCTGCAGGTAAAAGCACAAGTCCTGCACCATGTAGTTGGGGCTGGCATTGCGGATCACGGTGGTGCCTTCGCGGTGCGCAGCCGCCATGATGGCGTTCTCCGTCACGGTGTCGCCGCGTTCGGTCAACACAAAGGTCCGGTCCAGAGTGTCGCTGGACGGCGCATGCACCTGGTAGAAACCGTCATGTGCGTTGACGATGAGGCCGAATTCGCGCAGCGCCTGCATGTGCGGTTCAACGGTGCGCGTGCCGAGGTCACAGCCACCCGCGTAGGGGATGCGGTACGTTTCCTGCTCGTCCAGCAGCGGGCCCAGCAGCATGATGACGCTGCGCGTGCGCTTCGCTGCGGCAATGTCCATGGCGGCCAGGTCCAGCACAGCCGGGCGGCGGATCTGCAGGTCGTTGTTTTCCAGCCAGCGGCACTCGACACCAATGGATGTCAGCAGCTCAACGATGCGGTTGACCTCTTCAATGCGGGCCAAGCTGCGCAATATCGTGGTGCCGCGGTTAAGCAGGCTGGCACACAGCAGGGCCACCCCGGCGTTCTTGCTGGTGTTGACATCCACACTTCCGGAAAGTCGGCGGCCACCGTGCACACGCAGGTGGGTGACGGCGCTCTTGGAAACGGCGCCCACATTGAAAAGGTTGGCTTCCAGCAGCGATTCCATGCGCTGGATCATTTTCAGGCTCAGGTTTTGCTTGCCCTGTTCCATCCGGGCCACGGCGCTCTGACTCGTACCCAGCTGGGTCGCCAATTCACCTTGGGTCCAGCCCTTTTCGGTGCGTGCATCTCGCACCAATACGCCAACAGATTCCGCAGCCATTTGAGTCATAAGCACATTTATATCACAGGATGCATATTTTCCTGGAATTATGTGACCTTTTGGACAGTAGTCGCAAAAACCTTTGAAAAATAGCCATTTCATGCGATAAATTCGATGGTCTAATTAGAATCTCGCTATCCTGCGGGTACAACCCCTTAACGGTACCCCGGCCTCGGCCGCGCACGAAAAACCCCGCCGCTTATTTCATCCGGAACCTTGGCCGGGCCGCCGTTCCCGTCCGCTTTAGCCGAACACCGGATTCCATGTTCCAAGCGCGACAGCGGCACTCACCGACACGGCCGCAATCACCAACCCTCCAGCCACTACCCAGAGGTCATGCCTGGCGAAAGTCGATTCCCGCGCCCAGGTTCGCGGACCGGCGCCGAAGCCCTTGGCCTCCATCGTGACAGCCAGCCGGGAGGCCCGCCGCACCGCCTGCACCAACAGCGCCATGGCTTGGCCCAACTGTGCCTTCAGATTACTGAAAAAGCCGGGTTCGCCTCCCACCCCGCGGGCTCGGCGTGCCATACCCAGCGTCTGCCATTCAGCCACCAGCAGTCCCACAAGACGCATGGCCGCAAGTGCCCCCAAAACAAAGCGGTGTGGAAGCCGCAACTTTTGGGCCAGAGCATCAGCAAGATCCGTGGGGTCCGTTGAGGCCAGCACAATAATCCCGGGCAGCGCCACCGCCAGACCACGCAAAGCAATGGCAACTCCGGCTTCCACTGAACCGGTCGTGAGGGTTACCGGCCCCAAGGCAAGCAGCATTTCGCCAGTTTTAGGCGCCAGCAGTGCCGTCCCGTAACCACCCACTAAAGCGCCCATCAGGATGGGCCAACCCCGCATGATGAGCATGCGCGCACTGAGTCCGGCCAGCGGCAGCAGCGCAAATTCAAGCACCAGGGCAACCGTTGCGGACACCCAGTCGACGCTGACGAGCAGAACGATGGTGACGGCTATGCCCGCCCCCAACTTGGCCAAGGGGTTCGTGCGGGACAGCCAGGCGCGTGATCGCGGGGCTGCCATGATGTCGACACTCATGAGCGGACCCCATCCGTGCTGACTGAAGACTTCGCCACGTCCGGTCCGGGCACCGTCGGCGGGCCGGAAATCGGCGCGGAGACGTTACTGGCTTCAACCTCAACTGGGTGTGAAGCATCACCCAGAACAAGCCGGTCACCACCGAGAACTGCGCTGAACGCAGCATCGTGCGTCACGGACACCACCGCAGTGCCAGCATCCAATAGCTCGGTCAAAAGTGACGCCAACTCCGCCCAAGTGTTGGCGTCCTGGCCAAAAGTTGGTTCATCCAAAACAAGCACCTGCGGGCTGGCAGCCAGGACGGTGGCCACCGACAACCTCCGCTTTTCGCCGCCGGAGAGGGTAAACGGGTTTGCGTCCGCCAGGTGTTCCAGCCGTAGCCGCACCAGCAACTCCTCCACGGAATCTTCGCCATGGCCCAGCAGCCGCGGACCAAAAAGTAGTTCATCGCGCACGGTGCCTGTCACGAATTGGTGTTCGGGCTCTTGGAACACGGTGCCAATCCTGCTGATCAGCTCACGGCCGCGCCACTTCAGCGGCGACGTTGACGCCCCGCGCGCCAGTGCAGGGCTCGCCTCCAACCGCCCGCCAGCCGGGGCCAGCAGCCCGGCCAGCGTCAATGCCAACGTTGACTTTCCCGACCCGTTGGGTCCCGTCACACTCAACGCCTGGCCGGCACTGATCCGCACTTGCGGTACGACGGCGACCGGCACCACCGGGTGCCGCTTCCGTCCCTTGGTGCGGGAGACAGCGAGAGCCTCCGCTTCGAGCAGGAGCTGCAGTCCGGTGTCGGACGTGCCCAGTCCTGGCTCCCTCAGCTTTGACTCCATCAGCGTGGAGGCAGCCGCTGTGCGCGGCCGCACGGCGGGGATGTAGCCGGGGATCCAAATTCCGGCCGCCGCCAACAGTTCGCGGCTCTGCGCCAACACGGTTGCAGGTGGGCCATCAAAGAGCACGCCGCCGGGCTCCCCGAGTGCAGCAGGGGCCAGCACCACAATCCTGTCCACCACCGGAAGCCACACGGAGACGCGGTGCTCCACCACCACCAGCGTGGCCCCGGTTTCATCCAGACTGTGGCGCACGGCGTCGCTAACTTCCACAACACCCGCCGGGTCGAGGTTAGCCGTGGGCTCATCCAACAGCAACAGGCCGGGGCGCATGGCAAGGATGCCGGCCAGGCCCAGGCGCTGTTTCTGTCCACCTGACAGGGCAGAACTGGAATGGTCAAGGGGCAGGTGCAGGCCCACGGATTCAAGTGCTGCAGGAACGCGGCGCCAGATTTCCTCGCGCGGGACGGCCAAGTTTTCTGCGCCAAAGGCAACGTCGTCGCCAATGCGTGACAGCACCACTTGCGCATCGGGATCTTGTTGCATGAGGCCGGCCCGGCCCCGCGATTCAGCTACCGGACTGCCGTCGATGAGCAGCTCGCCACTCTCACTGGCATCTTCGTCCGCGCCCAACACGCCAGCCAAAGCATGCAGGAGCGTGGACTTTCCGGCCCCGGAAGGGCCGAGCAACAGCACCCGCTCACCCGGTTCAATCACCAGGTCAAGGCCGTCCACGGCGCGGTTACGGCGGCCTGAATGCTGCCAGCCCCAGCCCCGTGCCTGAATCCGTACCGGAGCAACCCGGTTTGGCGCGGCGTTCACGGCTACAACGCTCGTTCGGTGGCGGCCCCACGTGAGGGCAGGTTGGCGAGAGCACCCGTCCGGGCCAGGCCACGCACGGCGAGCCAAGACAGCAGACCGGCAATGATGGCACCGGAGATCATGGCCAGCACAATGTAGACGAGCTTCCATTCCAAGGCCCATGCAACGTTGTACACCAAGCTGTCCACCACGCCCATCGCTAAACCTGACAAGGCTCCGGCCAACAGAGCCACCGGTAGGTTGAACTTGCGGTAGCGGAATGCCGCGAATACCAGTTCGGCGCCAAGGCCCTGGGCCAGTCCGGAGAGCAGCACAACAAAGCCAAAGTGCGTCCCCAGCAGTCCTTCAACCGTGGCTGCAATAAGTTCGCAGTACAGTGCGGCACCCGGTTTGCGGATCACCAGCCCGCCCAGCACTCCGGCGATCAGCCAGCCACCGCCATACAGTGCAGCGGAGGGAGGGAAGGCAAGGGTAAAGGCCGCGATAAAACCGTAGCCGGCGGACCAAAGCCAGAAAATGACGCCCACGGCAACGCCGAGAACAGACACCACCACGATGTCCACAACCCGCCAGCTGCTTTTGGACGCGACTTTTTTGTGGGGTGCCTGGTTGTTAGCAGCGGTGTTTTCGCCCGCCAAGGACTTACTCATGTTTCCTCCTTTACAGGAGGGGTGGCTGCGTCAGAACGCCCGCGCAGCCAAAGAGAACTCGACTCCCTTCGCCGGTACTAACCGGAGCAGGTTCGAGGGTCTGCGGTAAACCGCACTCTCAGCGCTCTCACCCAAGTCGGGTGGACGCTCCCCTGTCGTTTTGAATTGCGTTTTCAGTTTACCTCGACAACCGCAAAGGCGCGATATCCACTCTCACAATCAGTAATCTGGCTGTGGCGGCCTTGAGTGGGCAGTACCAACGCGGCCGGAAATACTTGCAGGCGAAGCGGGAACGGATAGGCTGACTCTAAGGTTTTTGCCCTCCACGGGCCCAGCCATACACTGAGGAGTCTTTTATGAACATCGTTTTCAAATTGCTCGGGACCGGAGTGAGCCTGGGCGCAGGATTTGTCGCCAGCAAGCTCGTAGACACGATCTGGAAAAAGAGCACGGGCGATGAGCCTCCGAAGGACGGCGCCGACCTGGAGAACAGCCTCCGCTCGGCCTTGACGTTCGCCTTGGTTTCTTCGGTCGTGGCCGCCATCATTCAGACCCTGGCACAGCGCACCACGCAAAAGGCCATCGCGCGCTTCAACAAGCACCCCGAAGAGGTCTAACCCATCGTGAGATGCCACTTGTGGTGTCCAAAACGCAAGTTTGGGCACCACAAGTGGCATCTCGCGTAGAAGTTCCTCCAAGAAGTTCAGGAATCCGGGGACTCGCCCTCAACAACTGCCGCCACCACGTCGTCAAGCTCGTCAACACTGAGCATTTCGGGGCGGCGATGCTTGGTGCGGTACCCGGCCCGGCCCACCATGTGGGCAGACACCGGAACCGTAAGCAGCTGGAACAGCCACGCAACCAACAAAAGCGGCAATAACGCCCACGACCGCATTTGCAGACCCACCGCTGCAAGCATGAGCAGCAGGCCCAGAACTTGCGGCTTGGTCGCGGCGTGCATGCGGCTCATCAAATCCGGAAAGCGCAGCAAGCCAATGGCTGCTGCCAGGCTCATCATGGCGCCCACCACCAAGCAGACTCCTGTTAGGACGTCGAGCAACGTGTTCATCCGTCCTCCTTTCTGTGCACCGCAAAGCGCGCCACGGTGACGGAGCCAACAAAACCAATGACAGTCAGCACCACCAGCAGCGCCATGTTGCCCAGGTGCTGGTTCAGCGCCATCTCCGTAGCCAGCGCAGCACCAAAAATCGCCAACAGGACGTCGGCGGCAATGACGCGGTCAAGCAAGGACGGGCCCTTGGCAATGCGGTAGATAGTACCCAACGCTGCCAGCGAAAGCAGCACGGCAACCACCATGACAACAATGTTCATGGTTGCGGCTCCCCCGCATGGGTGAGCAGTGGCGCCCCCGCTTTTTCCGCGTTCACTGCCGCCAGTTCCTCCTTGGTGCCCATGACCTGGATCAGCCTCGCTTCGATGTCCTGAATTCCCTGGCGAACCTTCGCCACACTCTCAGGTGTGGGCGCATTCATAGCGTGGACGTACAAAGTTGCAGATCCTCTATCCACCTCCACCACCAGCGACCCCGGGATGAGGGACAACACGTGGCCCACTGCTGTCATGAGCAGGTCCGAGGGGCTGCGCAGGGGCACGGCGATGACGGCGTTGCGGATCCGCGGCCCCTTGACGACTGCCCAATACAGCACTTGGAAGCTGGCAATCATGACCTGCTGGATGAACCAGAGCAAGAACAACAACCCACGGAGCCAGTTGAAGCGTCCACTCAGCTCAATGGGTGGCAGGTAAAAAGCCTGTGCCACGGCAAGTGCGATCAACGCGCCAAAGATCAGGTTTCCGGCACTGAAATCCTGCCAGAGGGCACCCCACACGAGGACCAGCCACACGAGCAGGGGTAGCCGTTTCAGGATCCACGGCCTTCGGTCGGCGTGCTTCGCGGCGCCGTTCTTTGTGCCCCTCATGGAGTTCCCGCCCCGGCGCCGAGGACCGCTTCAATGTAGGGCATGCGGTCAAGCATGCCGGCGGCCGCATGCTGGCTCAGGTCAAAGAGCGGTCCGGCAAACACTGTCATGGCCAGGCCAAGCACCACCAGCCCCGCCGTTGAATACAACATCATGTTGGGCAGGATGGGGATCTCATTCTCACCCGAAAAACGTCCTTCAGTAGCATCCACATGCTTGCTGGAGCGCAGCGCACGCATCGTCCGTACGCCGGAGGCGTCCGGCGCGGTGGCCAGCAGAACGGGGTCTGGATTCTCGGCGTCGAACGTGCTGCGCCAAAACACCCTGTTCCATACCCGTGCCATGACCAGCAGGGTCAGCAGGCTTGCCACCACGGCTCCCACCACCAACACGTACGCCATCGCCGAGCCGTCGGCCACTCCCGCCTGCAACAACCCCAGCTTGCCCAGAAATCCTGAGAACGGCGGGATGCCGGACAGATTCATGGCCGGGATGAAGTACAGCACCGCCAGGATGGGCGACAGCTTCGCCAGCCCACCCAAGCGAGCGATGGAGGAGTTGCCTCCGCGCCGTTCCACCAGCCCCGCCACCATGAACAGGCTGGTTTGGATGGTGATGTGGTGAATGACATAGAAGATGGTCGCAGCCAGTCCCAGCACCGATGCAAGTCCGACGCCGAAAATCATGTACCCGATATGGCTCACCAAGGTGAAGGAGAGCATGCGCTTGATGTCGGTCTGTGCCACCGCGCCGAGAATACCCACGATCATCGTCAGCAGGGCCACAACCAGCAACAAGGTGTTGAAGCGCTCCGAAGGAAACAACAACGTTTCCGTGCGAATGATGGCATAGACGCCAACCTTCGTCAGCAGTCCGGCGAACACGGCCGTCACGGGTGCCGGAGCCGTGGGGTAGGAGTCCGGAAGCCAGAAGGACAGCGGGAAAACAGCCGCCTTGATCCCAAAGGCGACCAGCAAAAGGATGTGGAGAACATTCTGTGTTCCCGGGTCAAGTTCACCAAGCTTCAGCGCCAAATCTGCCAACGTGACCGTCCCCGTTGCCCCGTAAACCATGGCTATCGCGATCAGGAAAAGTAGCGAGGACACCACACTGACCACCACGTACGTAATACCGGCGCGGATGCGCGACCCAGTTCCACCCAACGTCATCAGGACATAACTGGCGGTCAGGAGAATCTCAAATCCCACATACAGGTTGAACAGGTCTCCGGCCAGAAACGCATTCGACACCCCTGCCACAAGGATCAAGTACGTCGGGTGGAAGATCGAAACCGGTCCACCCTCCTCACCGTCCGCAGCGCCCTGTCCCGTTGCGTAGGCGAGGACTGCCAGGCTCACTGCCGAGGAGATCACCAGCAGCAGTGAGGAGAACTGGTCCACCACCATGACGATGCCAAACGGCGGTTCCCAACCGCCAAGCTTAACGGCGACGGGTCCGGTGGTCCATACGCTGGCGAGAACCCATGCCTCCAGGGCCAGGGTGATGGTGAGGGTGCCCAAGCTGACCCGGCGCTGGGCGCGCGGGTGCTTGATCAAGACGAACGCCAGCGCGGCTCCTAAGAACGGCAGTACGACGGCGAGCGGTGCTAAGTGGGCGACGTTCATCCCTTGCCCTCCTTGCCATGGGGCGGCCGTGGCCTTCTAGGACCCATGCCTCGAATAGTTTCCCGCTTCCCCAGCGGTTGCAGGTTTTCATGGAAGTCAGAGACCTCAATGGCAATCTCGGAATCTTCCTCGTCGTCGTAGAGGTCCTGTTGAGCGACGCGGAGATCCTCCAGGTCCACTGAAATGTGATCTGCCCGACTCAGCAGCCAGGCACGGTAGATCAGGCTCAGCATGAATGCGGTGACGGCGAAGGAGATCACAATGGAGGTCAAAATGAAGGCCTGCGGCAAAGGATCATTGTATGCCGAAGCTGGCATGTCTTTGTTGAAGATGGGAGCCAACCCGGCGTAGCCGCCGGTTGTCAGCAAAAGCAGGTTGGTGGCGTTGGCCAGCAACATCAGTCCCAGCAGGATACGGGTGAGGCTTCGTTCAAGCAGCAGGTAGATTCCCACGGCATACAGCACACCCATGACAAGGAGCAGCGTCAAGTTCACGCTCATTGGCCAACCTCCAACGGTTCGTCATCCTCGATCAGCTCCATGCCGCCAATGCCATCCTCTTCGTGTTGGTCAATCTCAGAACCCAGGCTGCGCAGAACGTCAATCACCAAGCCCACCACCACCAGGTACACGCCAATGTCAAAGAAGGTGGAGGTCACAAACTTCACTTGCCCGAAGATGGGCAGATCGAAGGAAAGGATGGCGCTTTGGAAGATGTACCCACCAAAGAACAGCGGTGTGATGGCCGTCAGAGCTGCCATCGCCAACCCCAGCCCCAGTAGCGTCCCCGCCGTGATCCGGGTGGCCTCGGCCAGCTCAAAACGGCCTCCAGCCAAGTACCGGATGGTCAGCGCGAGCCCGGCCACCAGTCCGCCGGCAAAACCTCCACCTGTGCCATTGTGGCCGGCGAGCAGGAGGTAGATGGAAATGACGATCATGCTGTGGAACAGCAGCCTGGTGACCACCTCAATGATGATCGAGCGCCGTTCCGGCGCCAACGTTCGCCCGGCCACCAGCCATGGATTTGATCGTGAAGCCGCAAACCGTTTGGCGAGATGGATGGTTGCCTGAAACGTTTCCGTTGGCAGTTTGCCAATGCTCCCCGTTTCCACGGTCTCCGCGCGGGGCAGACGCTGTCCACGGCCACGGACGAAGATCAAACTGGCCACACCAGTGGCCGCAATGGCGAGAACGGAGATCTCCCCAAAGGTGTCCCAGGCGCGAATGTCCACGAGGGTCACGTTGACAACATTGAGGCCGCCACCTCCCTCGTATGCCAACTTCGGCAGACTCAAGCTGACGGGGTCGTGGATGCGCGCACCCATGGCAACAATGGCTACCACCACCATGGTGGTCCCGAACGCCACACCAAGAACCATACGAAGGATCCGGTGGCCGCCGGCTCCCCGTTGGAGCATGCTTGGCGGCAGTGAGCGCATGCCAAGCACGAACGCCACCAAGATGATGGTTTCGACAAGCATTTGGGTCAAAGCCAAATCCGGCGCCCCCTGAAGAGCGAAGAGCAGGGCGAGCCCGTAACCGGTCACCGAGATCATCAGCACGGCCGTGAAACGCTTATTCGCCCTGGCCGCGGCAATGGCGCCAATGACAATGACGACGCCGGCAATCGCCTGGAAAGGGGATTCCATGTCCAATAGATATATATCTGCAGGCCATGTCTGTTCTGTGAGCAGCAGTACCGCAACAACAGCGGCAATGGCCGTTCCCAAGATCACCGAAAGGTAGAAGAACAGGGAACCGCGCTGAGTGCGTCCAGTGACCCAAATGGCCACCATGTCCAGCGCCACGATGGCCTGCCGGTACCCGCGCTCAAAATCGATCACAGGCGGAATCTTGTCTTGGAGAATTTCGAGCTTTTTGCGCCAGAAGAACAACGCAAGGCCGAACACCACCACAAGTGCACTCAGGCCCAGCGCGGGGGTGAAACCGTGCCACAGCAATAGGTGCAGGCCGTTGGGGTCATAGGCGGGGAACTGCGCACTGTAGGGCTTGATCCACCGTTCAACGATCTCCGGGAGCAGCCCGTACAGCAGCGTCAGCACCGCCAGCACAGCCGGTGCCCCAAGGAACAACCAGCCGACTGGCTTGAACGCTATTGCCATTCCCCTGGATTTTTGGCCAAACCCACCCCACAGGAAGCGGGCACTGTAGGCGAAGGTAAGCACCGAACCCGCCACCATGCCTACCATGACAGTCCAGCCAATGACAGGCCCAGCCGGTCCGTACGCCGCGGAGGCCAGAAACGCTTGGAAGATTCCTTCCTTGGCGATGAAACCTGCCAGCGGAGGCAGCCCGGCCATGGAGGCGGCCCCGATGAAGGCCACCACCCCCAATTTTGGGGCCGATTTGAAAACCCCTGACAGTATGCGGATGTCCCGGGTGCCGCTTTGGTGGTCGATGATGCCCACCACAAGAAACAGGCAGGCCTTAAACAGGCCGTGGGCAAGGACAAGCGCAAGGCCGGCCATGGCCGCTTCTCGGCTGCCCAGTCCAACAACCAGCGCGAGGAACCCCAATTGGCTGACGGTGCCGTACGCCAGGATGAGCTTGAGATCGTGCTGGCGCAGTGCGCGCCAACCACCCAAAAGCATGGTGCCCAGCCCGAGCACCACAATCATGAGCTGCCAATAGCTGGTCTGCGAGAACCCTGGTGCGAGGCGTGCAATGAGATAGATGCCAGCCTTGACCATCGCTGCCGCGTGCAAGTAGGCACTGACGGGGGTAGGCGCGGCCATGGCGCCAGGAAGCCAAAAATGGAAGGGAATCAGTGCCGACTTGGTGACCGCTCCGACCAGAATCAAGGCAATGCCAACGTCCAGCACCGTCCTGGCACCGCCGGTTGCCGCCACCAGCTCAGGGGCCTTGGCCATGATTGACGAAAGGCTGTAGGTGCCGGCGCTTTCACCGAGCATGATCAGCCCCACCAGCATGGCGAGGCCACCAAAGGTCGTCACAATGAGCGCTTGCAGGGCCGCACGCCTTGCGGCAATACGGGTGCGGGCGTAGCCGATCAGCAAGTAGGAGAGCACTGTTGTCAGTTCCCAAAAGACATACAAAAGTATCAAGTTGTCCGCGGTCACAAGACCAAACATTGCACCGGCGAAGGCCAGCAGCTGGGCCCCAAAGCCGTGCAGGCCGGCGTCACCGCTCTTGAAATACCTGGCGCAATAGGCAAGTACCAGCGAACCAACACCGAGGACCAACAGGCAAAGCAGCCAGGAAAGCTGGTCCATCCTGAATGAAAGATGCAAGCCCAGAGCCGGAACCCAGTCAACATCCAAAGCAGGGCCAGGAAGGGTCTCCGAATACACTTTTTCGTATTGCGTAATGAGCCAGATGAAGCTGCTTCCAGGTACTACCGCAAGAACATAGAATGCAGAACGGCCTAATCTGGCAAACAAAATGGGCGCCAAAATGGCAACAAGGAAGTGCGCGCAGAGGACAATCAACACTGGTGGCTCCACATGTTTCGGGCTGGAAATGAGCGAGTCACGGAGGAAAGGCCGCTAGCGACCTCCTACAGCCTACCAAGGCAGGCTGCTCGGTGTGTCGCCTGCCCCCTTGCAAACAGTGGGCCAGATAACATGTGGCTTATGACGATCCCCCCTCCCGCTGAGGCTTTCCCCGCCGCAGAAAAGTCCAAAAGGCCTGGAACCACGTGGCAGATCGTCGCGTGGTCGCTGTGGGACTGGGGTGGCGCGGCATTCAACGCCGTCATGACCACCTTCATCTTCACGGCTCTGTACCTGACCGGCGATGCCTTCGGCGGGCCGGACAGGGCGTCGGCGGTGCTCGGTTTGACCACGGCTCTGGGCGGTGTGGCCATTGCGCTGTTGGCCCCTGTTACCGGGCAGCGCACCGACCACAGCGGACGGCGCAAACTGTGGCTGGGCATCAACACGCTCATTGTGGCCCTGCTGACCGGCGCCTGCTTCTTTGTCCAACCGCACGAGTCCTACCTGTTGCTGGGCTGCCTGCTCATCGCGGCCGGTCACGTGTTCTTTGAAATTGCCGGTGTGAACTACAACGCCATGTTGCTGCAGATTTCCACCAAGTCCACCATCGGCAAGATCAGCGGCTTCGGCTGGGCTGCGGGCTACCTGGGTGGGATTGTGGCCCTGCTGTTCGTGTATTTCGCCCTGGTCAAGCCCGATGTGGGCATCTTTGGCATCACCAGTGCCGACGGCATGACCTACCGGGCCGTGGCCGTGTTTTCGGCTCTGTGGATCATCGTCTTCGCCATCCCCGTCATGTTTGCCATCCCAGAGGCGCCGCGCAATCCGAATATGCCCAAGATCGGCTTCTTCCGGGCCTACCTGGAGCTGTGGCACACCATTGTGCGGTTGGGCCGGACGTCTCGCCATACCCTATTCTTCCTCATCGCCAGCGCAGTGTTCCGCGACGGCTTGGCCGCCATCTTCACGTTCGGCGCGCTCATCGCAGTGGGAACTTTTGGTTTCAAGCCCGGGGATGTGCTGATCTTTGCGATCGCTGGCAACGTGGTGGCGGCCATCGGGGCGCTTTCAGCTGGGTTCTTTGACGACAAAGTCGGTCCGAAAGCTGTCATCGTCACGTCCCTTGTCGGCTTGATCGTCAGCGCCACTGCCCTGTTCTTCCTGGAAGGCAAGACGGCGTTC
The DNA here is from genome assembly GCF_017353415.1 of Arthrobacter sp. E3. Classification (GTDB taxonomy): domain Bacteria; phylum Actinomycetota; class Actinomycetes; order Actinomycetales; family Micrococcaceae; genus Specibacter. The sequence goes on along the minus strand of NZ_JAFMPX010000015.1, from coordinate 46,488 downwards.
TGGATATTTGGGCTGCTGCTGACCTTGTTCGTTGGCCCGGCGCAGTCCTCGGCCCGCACGTTCATTGGCCGCCTGGCCCCGGAAGGGCAGGAAGGCGAGCTGTTCGGCCTCTACGCCACCACCGGCAGGGCTGTGTCATTCCTGGCCCCGGCCTTGTTCACCCTGTTCATCACCCAATTTGGCAGCCAGCGCTGGGGCATCCTGGGAATCGTCGTGGTGCTCGTGATCGGCCTTGCCCTGCTGCTGCCGGTCAAGAAGCCGGAATTGCACACGGCAGGTCGCTGATTTATCCAAGCACGACGGCGTGGCCTCGCGTTTGCGGGCCCCTCGCGTTTGTTGGCCCCTGGAAGGGAACTAGATTTTTGTGCGGTGGAAGTTCTGGAAGGATCGTGAAGCTGTCGGGCCACGCTGGCCCTGGTAGCGATTCTGGTAGGGGCCAGTGCCGTAGGGGTTCTCCGCCGGGGAGGAGAGCTGGAAGAAGCACAGCTGGCCAATCTTCATGCCGGGCCACAACTTGATGGGCAGAGTTGCCACATTGGAAAGTTCAAGGGTGATGTGGCCGGAGAAGCCCGGATCGATGAAGCCGGCGGTGGAGTGTGTGAGCAGCCCCAGACGCCCCAGCGAGGACTTGCCTTCCAGGCGGGCCGCAACGTCGTCCGGCAGCGTCACGGTTTCATAAGTGGAGCTCAGCGCGAACTCGCCAGGGTGCAGGATGAAGGGCTCATCCGGATCAACTTCCACCATGCGAGTCAGGTCCGGCTGTTCCTCCGCCGGGTCAATGTGGGCGTAGCGGTGGTTGTCGAAGAGCCGGAAGAACCTGTCAATGCGCACGTCAACGCTTGAAGGCTGCACCATGGCAGGGTCATAGGGATCCAAGACAATGCGCTTGGCAGCAATTTCGGCACGTATGTCGCGGTCAGAGATCAGCACCCTCCAAAACTAGCGCATTCATGGCCTAAACCTGCAGAAAGTTACCCGCTGGAAGGCATGCATGGGTGTGTCTGGGCCGCGACGGACTAATTTTGGATTTTCGTTCGTTATGCCCGGCGCAGCGGAAGCGTATGCACACTATGGTTGTAAGCATGAATATTGAAGAGACGCCTCTTCCAGGCATAGGGGTGCGCAGGGAGCTGCGCCTCGCCACCGGTCGACGCGTAGGTGTTGTGACCCACCGAGACGGCCACACTGAGCTGATCCTTTCCCGCGTGGATGACCCTGATGCTTGTGCCGCCTCCATCCCTCTCAGCGCCGAAGAAGCAGCCGCACTGGGGCAGTTACTCGGGTCCGCCCAGCTCATTGCCCAACTCAGCTCAGAGCAGGAGAGTGTTGCCGGTGTCAGCACTCACCAAATCATGATCCGGGCTGGCAGCATGTACGCCGGCCGGCCGTTGGGCGACACACAGATGCGCACACTCACAGGCGCCTCCATTGTGGCGCTGCTGCGTGATGGTGACGTAGTGGGTTCACCGCGCCCGGATGAGATCCTGCGCGTTGGCGACATGGTGGTCATTGTTGGCACCGACGACGGCTTGGCGGATGCAGCACGCATTTTGCAGTCACGATTGTAAATCCACATGGATCCATTGACGCTCTCCATCATCCAGCTCGGAATAGTCTTTTTCGGGCTCGGCTTTTTGGGTCGTCTAGCAGGACGCATCGGCATGTCGCCCGTGCCGCTCTATCTTCTGGGTGGTTTGGCCTTCGGTGAAGGCGGATTGGTCAATCTGGCTGGAATCGACGGGTTCGCCCACATTGCCAGTGAAATTGGCGTCATCCTGCTGCTGCTTATGCTCGGTTTGGAATATTCGGCCACTGAGCTTGTCACTGGTCTAAAACAGGCGTGGGTGGCCGGGCTGGTTGACCTGGTCCTGAACATGCTGCCGGGCGTTGCTGTGGCCTTAATCCTTGGCTGGGGCCCGGTCGGTGCACTGGTCATGGCCGGAATTACTTACAGCTCCTCCTCCGGGATTATCGCCAAAGTGCTCGGTGACTTGGGTCGGCTTGGCAACCGGGAAACACCTGTCATCCTTGCCATTTTGGTCATTGAAGACCTCGCCATGGCCGCGTACCTGCCGATCCTGACCGCCGTTTTGTCGGGGGTGTCGCTCCTGGGCGGATTCACCGCCGTCGGAATTTCGCTGGCCGTTGTCACCTTGGTGCTGCTGGGTGCGCTGCGGTACGGGCACATGGTGTCCACCGTTTTGGACAGCCCTGACCGCGAGTCGTTTCTGCTGAAACTGCTTGGCGCCGCATTGCTCGTGGCGGGCGTTGCCTCCGCGATGCAGGTCTCGGCCGCCGTCGGTGCGTTCCTACTCGGCATCGCTATTTCCGGCGGTACCGCCGAGAACGCGGTCCGGGTACTGGAACCCCTACGGGACTTGTTTGCTGCCATGTTCTTTGTGCTTTTCGGGCTGAACACCGACCCCCGCACCATCCCGCCCGTGCTTGGCGCTGCATTACTGTTGGCGCTTGTTACAGCCCTGACCAAGGTGACCACAGGTTGGTGGGCTGCCCGTCAGCAAGGCATAGGGGTGCCGGGCCGCGCCCGTGCCGGTGCGGCATTGATTGCCCGCGGTGAATTCTCGATTGTCATTGCCGGGCTCGCCGTGGCATCCGGTGCAGTCCCGGTGGAACTTGCTGCGCTGGCCACCACCTATGTGCTCATCATGGCCGTCAGCGGGCCCGTTGCAGCCCGCTTCGTGGAGCCGCTCATGGCACTGGTCCGTGGCAGAAGGCCCGAACCGATCTTGTAGCGGGCAAAAGCTGAAGGTACGACGTCGTAACGAATGTTTCGTTGTTGACTCCCGCGCCGGCGCACGGTTGGCAGCACTGCGTGCCTCCGGCGCCCTCAACGATGAGGAATTTGCAGCCGTGAAAGCCTCCATTATTGGTTAACGGCTTTTCATGCCCAGGCTACCCGCCACTCCCCTGAGGGAGGCCAAGCAGCTTGGGCGTGTCACTGGTGCAAAGCACACCTGTGCACCGGCTAGACTCATTACGGAACAAACCAAGCAAGCTAATGAGGCTGCAATGAATGTTTCGATGCGGGCGTAGCTCAATGGTAGAGCGCTAGCTTCCCAAGCTCGATACGCGGGTTCGATTCCCGTCGCCCGCTCAGTGTGGATCCGCATCAGTGCAGATCAAAAGCTGTTGCCCCTGGAATTTTTCGGGGGCAACAGCTTTTTAAATGCAGCGGCCGGGCTGCCAAGGCGTGTAAGGTCAGGCCATGTGGGGTATTGGGCCCTCGCATGAGGGAGCTGACATGGAAAACGAATCAACACAGCAAGCGGCATCCACGCCGGAAACGAGCACGGCAGCACCGACGCTGCGACTCGGTGTTCTGGGAAAATCCCGTAAGCCTGATGAGCGCCGGGCCCCCATCCACCCTGAGCACCTTGCCCGGATTGAACCGGAGCTTCGTGCCCAAATGGTATTCGAGGAAGGATACGGGGAGCGTTTTGGCATGTCCGACGATGTCCTTGCCACGTTGGTTGGCGCGGTAGCCACTCGCGAACAGGTCATTGCGCAGGCCGACGTTGTTCTTTTACCCAAGCCGCAGGCGGAAGATCTTGCCGAGCTGAAGGACGGTCAAATCCTGTGGGGCTGGCCGCACTGCGTCCAGGACCGGGCCATCACCCAAATTGCCATTGACAAGAAACTGACCTTGATTGCCTTCGAGGCGATGAACCACTGGACATCCGACGGCTGGTACTCACTGCACGTTTTCCACATGAATAATGAAATGGCCGGTTACTCCTCGGTGCTGCATTCGCTGGGTCTCACCGGTTCCACGGGACATTACGGTCGCCGGTTGAAGGCAGTGGTCATTGGTTTTGGTGCCACAGCCCGCGGCGCAGTGACTGCGTTGAAGGCGTTGGGAGTTCCCGAGGTGCAGGTGTTGACCAGTCGCAACGTGGCGGCTGTGGCCTCGCCGATTCACTCCGCTGAAATGGTGCAGTTCGATTTCGAGGAAACGGCACCGCACAAGGGTTTCGTGATGCTCGACGACGGCGACGTCCCGTTGGCCGACTTCCTGGCCGAGTCCGACATTGTGGTGAACTGCACCTTGCAGGACCCCAATGCGCCCATGACTTACCTGACGGAGGCTGACCTTTCCGCGTTCCGGCCCAACAGCCTGGTCGTTGACGTTTCGTGTGACGAGGGGATGGGCTTCAGCTGGGCCCGCAACACGACCTTCACCGAGCCCATGTTTACCGTCGGGGACAACGTCAATTACTACGCAGTGGACCACAGCCCCAGCTACCTGTGGAATTCCGCTACGTGGGAAATCAGCGAGGCCCTTATGCCGTTCATTGAGCCGTTGATGGCAGGGCGTGAGGTATGGGCTGACAGTGACACCATTACCCGCGCCATTGAAATCTCCGAAGGCGTCATCATCAACCCTGCGATCCTCGAATTTCAGCGCCGCCAGGAAAACTACCCTCACCTGCCGCTGGCCTAGGTCTGCGGACACCGGCTGCACGCATCGGATTTTCCGGACTGGCCGATCTTGGTTGGAGCACGTTCACCGTTTGGGAATGTGAGCTGCGGGACCTTGAATCGGTGGCAGGGTCGCTGCAGCGTTTTCTGGGGCCTCCGCGAAATCCGTGGCAATGGGACGGTCGGCCCTCGGCACGATAAATACGGGGCTTCGGACGTTGCGCAGGTTCAGCCGTACGGTCAGCTGGCCGCGTTTGGCCAGCACCAGCCCAATAACCACTGCCGCCAACGCCGGCATGGCCCCGGCTACGACGGTGGCCCATTGCACGCCCCAGTGTTCAGCCAGCCAACCCATGAGTGAGCCACCCAGCGCCTGGCCACCGATGAGAACCATGATGTACAAGCTCATGACCCGGCCGCGAATGGTGACGTTTGTGGACATTTGCACGAGTTGATTTGCGCTGGTCAAAAATAGCAGCGAAGCAAAGCCAGCCACCACCATGACGGCACCAAAGGTGAACATGTTGGGGGCCAATGAGGCGATCATGAGCACCACACCATAGGAACCTGCAGCCGTCATAACCCCGCGCAGGCGCAAGGTTGCGAAGCGGGTGGAGGCCAAAGCCCCGCCCAGTGCACCCAGCGCAACGAGCGTATTGAGCAGGCCGTAGCCCTTGGCCCCGGCGTCGAACACGTTGTTGGCATAGGCTGCCATCAACACTGCCAAGCTCAAGCCAAACACCGCGAAGACGGCGGCCATGACGGCTGGCCAGAAGATGGTGGGCTTGCCCAGGGCGTAGCGGACGCCTTCCGCCAGCTGCCCCTTGGCACGTTTCACCGGGGGCATTTTCACCAGGTCGGCGCTGCGGATCAGGCACAGCGAAATGACTGTGATGGTGCAGGCCAAGGCATTGCCGGCAAAGGCCCATCCTCCGCCAACGGCGCTGATCAGCACGCCGCTGACAGCGGGACCGATCATGCCTCCCATTTGGAAGATGGAGGAGTTCAGGCTGATGGCATTGCGCAGCTGGGACGGCCCCACCAGCTCATTAACGAAGACTTGGCGGGCGGGCTGGTCGGCCACCACCACCAGACCCAGGAAGAACGCAATGACGTAGATGTGCCACACCTCGAGGTGTCCTGTCAGCGCAAGCACAGCCAGCAGGGCTGCCAGGACACCGGCGGAGCCTTGGGTGATCATCAGAATCAGGCGCTTGGAATACCTGTCTGCCAGGATTCCACCCAAGGGCATCAGCAGGAGCGAGGGCACGAATTGCATGAAGGTGGTAATTCCAACGGCGGTGACTGAGCCTGAGAGCTCAAGCACCATCCAGTCCTGCGCCACCCGCTGCATCCAAATGGCAGTGACGGCCAAAAGGTTCGCGGAGGCAAAGATGCGGTAGTTGCGGATCTTCAGCGAGGAAAATGTCTGACTCCACGGCGGGCGCGTAGTCACTAGATTGAGGGGGGCGGTCAGGGCAGCATTCGAACGTGCTGGTGGGGGCGTCAACGCTTTGGTCCTGGAAATCGAAGAAGGATGGAAGGGTGCTTCTACAACTCTAGACCGCCGTGATTTGTACCGAAAGGATATGGTGGCTATAATTACTATTGTGATTCGTAATAAATACGAGGAGTATCAGCGGTGTCCGACGCCCCTGTTTTTGACCCCATCCAGCTAAAGAGTTTTCTTACCTTGGCTGAAACACGTAATTTTACCCGGGCTGCCGAGCGCCTGGGCATCAGCCAGCCCACCGTCAGTCAGCACGTGCGCAAGCTGGAACAGGCAGCCGGACGCGTGCTTGTCACCCGCGACACCAGAGAAGTGCGCCTGACGGACAACGGGGATGCCATGGCCGGTTTTGCCCGCACCATACTGGCAGCCAACGACCTGGCGACCCGCTATTTCTCCGGCGCCGCCATGCGGGGGCGGCTACGCTTTGGCACGGCAGACGATCTGGCCATTACGGGCCTGCCGCGGATTCTGCGTGAATTCCGCCAGCTGTACCCGCAGATCAACCTCGAGCTGACAGTCAGCCAGAGCGACCAGCTTCACCGCAGGCTCAAAGCCGGAGCGTTGGACCTGGTGTTCGTGAAATGGGTGTCCGGCGCCCAGGAGGGCGAAGTAGTCAAACAGGATACGTTTGCGTGGGTGGGACTGGAGCAGACGGTGCTGGAACCCGGCGCGCCGGTGCCCGTCATTGTCTACCCGGCACCGAGTCTGAGCCGCAAACTAGCTCTTGACGCATTAGAGGACGCGGGCCGCACATGGCGGGTCACCTGCACCACGAAACAGATCAGCGGAGTCCTGGCAGCGCTGCGGGCAGGGATCGGGATTGCCGTCATGCCGACCTCGCTAGTTCCGGAAGACTTGAAAATCATCACGAGGCGTTTTGACCTGCCGCCAGTGGGAGACGTGGACTTCACACTGATCCGCAATCCACTGGCCAACACCGAGGTTGTGGACGCCCTAACCCAGGCCATCATGGGCCGCAAGCTCACTCCCGTGGGCAGACGGTAACTTAGCGCAGTAACACAAGTCACAGCCACCTGCGGCCCAAGCACGCTAGACTTGTGCCGTTATGATGCGAACAATATTCAAATCAAAAATCCACCGTGCCACCGTCACCCACGCAGATCTGCACTACGTGGGCTCCGTGACCGTCGACGCGGACCTGCTCGACGCTGCCGATATTCTGCCCGGCGAAATGGTGTCCATTGTGGACATCACCAACGGCTCCCGGCTGGAAACCTACACCATTCCCGGCGAGCGCGGATCGGGTGTCATTGGCATCAACGGTGCCGCCGCCCACCTGGTGAATGTTGGCGACCTTGTCATTTTGATGACTTATGCCCAAATGACGCGGGCCGAGGCTGTGGAGTATGTGCCCACAGTGGTTCACGTAGACGCTGGCAATGCGATCGTGCACCTGGGCACCGACCCGGCCGAGGCCATCACAGAAGGCCTTTTGCGCCCGGCCTTCGCCCTCTGACCGGCACGCATAACCACCTCACCGTCACTGAACCACACTGTCCCGCCACGAGTGGGCAGGCTCATAGCCGATGACCCTGCGTGCCGCCTCGATGGACAGCAGTGTCTCATGCCCGCTAATGCCCCTGCGCAGTTCCAGTTCCGGGAAGTGCTTCCCCAAGAGCTCTGCCGACGGCGTGTCCATGATGGTGTCAGCTGCCGCAATGATCAGGTTCTCACTGCCCGTGCTGGTGGACTCCACGGCGTTGCGGCAGGCCGCGCCGACGTCGCGGGCGTCTACATATCCCCACAGGTTCCATGCCCGTGACATGGGCTCGGCCCAGAATCCGGGAACCTTCACGTATTCGTCCTTGGTAAAGATGTTGGTCAGCCGCAGCCCGACGAACGGGATCCCCGACCACGCGGCAAACTGAGCGGCTGCAACTTCCCCCAACACCTTGGACAGCGCATACGTTGAGGAAGGGTGGGGGAAGTGGGCTTCATCGACGGGCGCGTAACGCAAGGTCCCGCCGTCGGCCGCAAACGGCAGGCCCAGCGTGGTCTCGCTGGACGCCCACACCACGCGCGCCAGTCCCAGTGACTGCGCGGCCAGGAACACGTTGTGGTTCATGGCCGTGTTGCGGTTCAATGTCTGCGCCGGCGGGAACATGCCAGGCTCCGGAATATTGGCCATGTGCACCACGGCGTCCGCCCCGGCCAGTGCCTGCAATGCCTGCCCGTAGTCGGTCAAGTCCACGCGCATGGTGGGGGTGCCAAGGTCCGAGTTTCGGCCCACGGGCCCGGCCAGGTCGCAGGCCAGGACGCGGTACCCGTGGGCCAGCAACTCCGCCACCGCAGCCCGCCCCGCCTTGCCATGGGCTCCGGTGACGGCAACAGTCTCAATGCGGGTCTCGGTCACGGTACGCTCCTTCAGAATCTTTGGGTACAGCAGGGTTGGGGTACATCAGGGCTTGTATGCACTTGGAAGGTGCCTTCTCAGCTTAAGCTTGTGAGGTGTCGCTTGAGAAGATCCCCGCCTGCCACGGTACCCGCCCCGCCGTACCATGTTAGGGGTACTTGAGGGTTTCTCGGTGGTGTGGCTCATTATCTTGGTGGGCTGGTTCGTCGGCCGGAAGAACGTGCTGGGCGAGAACGCCCCCATTGTGCTCAGCAGGCTCTCATTCTTCGTAGCCAGCCCTGCACTTTTGCTGGAAACCCTGTCCAAGGCTGAACTACGAAGTGTTTTGGCCGAGCCGCTCCTTGTTGCCGCCGTCAGTGCCATCATCACCGGCGGTGCCTTTTTCCTGCTCGTGAAATTTGTCTTGAACCGTTCGCTCAGCGAAGCGGTGTTATCCGCAATGTCCTCCTCTACGGCCAACGCGGCAAACCTGGGCATCCCCATTGCGGCCTACGTACTCGGCGACGCTGCGTTGATTGCCCCCGTGCTGGTGTTTCAACTCGCGTTCTACACCCCCATGTACCTGATGCTTCTTGATTCACTCACGAGCGGCCACCGCCCCACCCCCGGGCGAATCCTGTTGCAAATCATCACCAATCCCATGATTTTGGGAACCGTGGTGGGCCTTGTTCTCGCAGCCACACGATGGCAACTGCCAGCATTGCTTGCCGAACCGCTCCACCTGATCGCCGGTGCCGCCATCCCATCCATCCTGATCGCGTTCGGCATGTCCTTGAGCGCCAGCAAACCCCTCTCCGCCGTTGAAGGGCGACGCAGCGATATTCTGCTGGCCACGGGGTTCAAACTCGTTGTCCATCCGCTTGTGGCCTTCCTGCTGGGGCACTTTGCCTTGGGGCTGAGCGGGGCCGCACTGTTCGCCGTCGTGGTTGCCGCTGCCCTACCTACAGCCCAGAACGTATATGTGAGCGCCCAGCGCTACCAAGTCGGCGTCACGGTGGCCAAAGACACCGTGCTGGCGACAACCGTGCTGGCCATCCCTGCCATGTTCGTCATTGCCTTCCTCTTGGGCTGAGGCACTGTACGCTGTTGGCATGGCTACCAAAACCCCAGCAGAATTGATCGCAGAACTTCAGGCCGGCTACACGTTCAGCGGCTCCACAATTGCTCTCGGTGCGGCCATGGTGGATGGCGAAATCCGTCCCGAGGCCCAGGTTTCCCTGCCGCTGGCCATGATGAACCGTCATGGGCTGGTGGCCGGCGCCACCGGCACCGGAAAAACCGTCACCTTGCACATGATGGCCGAACAGCTTTCCAGCGCCGGTGTGCCCGTGTTCATGGCAGACATCAAGGGCGACCTCACCGGCTTGGCCACGGCGGCGACAGGCAGTGAGAAGCTCACCACCCGCACCCAGGCCCTGGGCCAGCAATGGGAATCCAAGGCATTCCCCGTCGAGTTCCTGGCGCTGGGCGGCAATGGCAACGGTGTCCCGGTGCGTGCCACCATCACCTCCTTTGGTCCGATCCTGCTGGCCCGCATCCTGGACTTGAATGAGACGCAGGAATCCAGCCTGCAACTGGTGTTCCACTACGCCGACACCAAAGGCCTTGAACTGTACGATCTGAAGGATCTGCGCGCCGTCATCACGTTCCTCACCTCCGACGAGGGCAAAGAGGACCTGAAGGAACTGGGCGGCCTATCCAAGGCCACGGCTGGGGTGATCCTGCGCAATCTCATCACCCTTGACGCCCAGGGCATGAGTGAGTTCTTTGGCATGCCGGAATTCGACACGGCGGAGCTGCTGCGCACAGCGCCGGACGGCCGCGGCGTCATCTCCTGCCTGGAACTGCCCAGCATCCAAGACAAGCCCCTCCTGTTTTCCACCTTCCTCATGTGGATGCTGGCCGACTTGTTCCGCGAACTTCCCGAGGTGGGCGACGCCGACAAGCCAAAACTGGTGTTCTTCTTTGATGAGGCCCACCTGCTGTTCAACGGCGCCAGCAAGGCCTTCCTGAACGCCATCACGCAGACGGTCCGGCTGATCCGTTCCAAGGGCGTGGGGATCTTCTTCGTCACCCAGACCCCCAAGGACGTGCCCGCCGATGTCTTGGCACAGCTGGCCAACCGCGTCCAGCATGCCCTGCGCGCGTTCACCCCGGAGGACGCCAAGGCGCTCAAAGCCACCGTCTCAACCTTCCCCATCAACGACTATGATCTGGCTGAGGTCCTCACAAGCGCCGGTATTGGCGAGGCCGTGGTCACTGTCATGAACGAAAACGGCGCCCCGACCCCTGTGGCGCTGACCCGCCTTCGGGCCCCTGGCTCGATCATGGGACCCAGCACCGAGGACGCCGTCAAGGCCGTCATCGCAGCGTCCGGCCTGCTGCCCACCTATGGCACCGCCGTCGACCCCGTCTCCGCATACGAAAAGCTCCAGGCCCCGACAAAGGCTGCCCCCGTGCCGAGCACCGGGCCAGCGGTTGGTTCACCGCTGCCTCCTCCCCCGCCGCCGGTGGCGATTCCCAACACCACGGACGACGGCGGCATGGCGAACGTGGTCATCGGCGCCCTAGGCGGGGCGTTGGGTGGCGGACTGAAAAGCATGGTCCGTTCCATGGGTAGTTCACTGGGCCGGAACCTCATGCGGGACATGTTCGGCACGGCTCCGAGAAAACGCCGCCGCTAGCCCGTGCCCCGGGACGGTTCGACGAGCACCACTGACATGATCGAGAGCAAGGACGCGCTGATTCAATCCAGCAGGCCCCTTGCCGGTACAGTGGACGGCGTGAAGACTGGGACCCCGCTGAATAAAATTGTCACCCTGTGGCTGTTGGTCCTGACCATTGCCCTGGCCTCATCCATCGTGACCATTGCGGTAGTGAACACGAAAAGTTTCGGTCCGGAAAGGACTGTCGCAAGATACTTGGGCGCGCTCAAGGACGGCAACGGGGCCAAGGCCCTGGGCCTGCTGAACGCCAAGGTTCCCGGTGCCAACGCCGCGGCCTTGGACGGCGAAGCGCTTGCACTGTCGCAGAAAGCGCTGCAAAACCTCAGCATCGCCGACGCGGTTGCAGCCCCGAACAACACCGAAAGCGTCACCGTCAACTACACAGTTGAAGGCACGGCCTTGTCGACGGATTTCATTCTGCAACAAGGCCCGAAGCATTGGCTTTTCTTTGACAGCTGGGAGATGGTGCCCTCCACACTGCCCGTCATCCCGGCCACAGTGGCGAACGCAAACCAAGCGAGCATCAACGGTGCCCCTGCCAACATGCCTGACGGCAGGAACTCTTTTGCCGTGTTCTACCCCGGCAGCTATGAGCTTGAATACCGCTCCGAACTGTTTGCTGCTCCCCCCATCACCCGGACGGTGAGCGGGCCGAAGCAGACAGTGCCGGCCGTGGCACTTGCCACCGGACCCACCAGCGACCTGCTGAGCCAAGTCGACGGGACCATTCGAAAATACTTGGATGCCTGCGCCAAACAGGCAGTCCTCCTGCCCACCGGATGCCCCATGAGTGCAGAGACCGCCAACCGCGTGCTTTCACCAGTGACCTGGACCATTGTGGAATACCCGTCCACCACCATCTCCCCCTATGGCGGGAAGTGGATCATGGCGCCGTTGAGCGTCAAAGCAAAGGTTTCCTACAAACAGCAGGATCTTTTCACAGGACTGATCTCAGAGTTCAAGAAGACCAGCGAGTTTGGCTTCTCAGCCAAACTCTCGATCAGTGGAAGCACTGTTGGAGTGACCCCCGTGGTCACTTACGACGCCGGCCCTTCCTAGCAGCTGGGCGGCTCAGCGGCCGAGCAACTCCGAGGCTGGTCAGCTTAGAGCCCGCGCAGGTCCAGTGCGAGTTCGGAGGTGCCGTCGGCCTGCATGAGCACGGGGATGCCCCAGTCCTGTTGGTACAGGTGGCAGGCTGCATGGTCGGGGATCTCCCCGTTTGCGTCCTCGGGACCATCGCAAGCCGCCGCCCGGGCAGTGAAGTGGAGTACGCCGTCGGGCACGTCAGCGCTGAGCACCAGCGTCCTGGACAGGCCCACCGAGGTTCCTTCTCCACTGAGCAGCAGCTCCGGCGGAGTCGAGGACACTTTCAGCTGTGTGGGATCCCCCCACCTGTCGTCAAGCTTTTGCCCGGTAGGGGCGGAGAAGCGAATGGTCAGCGCCAGCTCGCCCGGGGCAACCGGGGTCTTGGGGCGTTGTGTCTGAGCAGCGCCTTCATCAACCTGCAGCGCGTTCTTGGGCAGCGGCAGGCGGATGAGTTGGTGCTTGTTCGCCTCAACCACAATCAGCAGCGGCACGTCGCCGGATTCATCCAGCAGCACATCGCTGGGTTCGGCCAAGCCGCGGGCCAGCGTGCTGACGGTCTTCGTGGCAGGGTCGTAACGGCGCACTGCGCCGTTGTAGGTGTCGGCCACAGCCACTGAACCGTCGGGCAGCACGGCCACACCCAGCGGGTGCTGCAGTCGGGCTTGGGCTGCTTCCCCATCGCGGAAGCCAAAGTCAAAGAGGCCTTCACCAATGGCGGTTTCCACGCTTACGGCACCGTCGTCGGCAAACTTCAGCACGCGCAAGGCGGAGGTTTCCGAGTCCGCCACCCAAATGTTGCCCTTGGCGTCCTCGGTGAGACCTGAGGGCTGGGCAAACCATGCCTGATCCGCCGGTCCGTCAAGCAGGCCCTCCAAGCCGTTGCCTGCCACGATGGTCACGGCCCCGCTGGCCGGGTCAAAGCCGAAGATCTGGTGGGTTCCGGCCATGGCAATAACCACTGCATTCAAAGTGGACGAGTACGCCACATCCCAAGGTGAGGACAGGGCCACCTCAAGTGGCGCTGTGCCGAGGTTTGCTGCGGAGGTGCTGGCGCCGTCGTCGTTCACCCGTGCCGGGCCAGCCTCGAGCAGGCGCTGCACACCATTGCCAGCCAGCGTGCGCACATCGCCGGTGGCCAGCGTGATGCCGCGCAGGCGGTGGTTGACCGAGTCAGCCACGACGACGTCGTACCCGACTTCCGCAGCCAGCGCATCCGGGAGCACGGCCAGGCCCTGCGGCTCATTGAATTGCGCCTCCGCAGTGGATCCATCCACATGGCCCTTGGTGCCGGAGCCAATGGTGCGGACCACTGTGGAAAGGTCCGGGCCGGTTTCGACGAGGCGGTGGTGCCCGGTATCGGAGACCAGAAAGTTCCCACTCGCCAGCGGCAGCACTTTTCCGGGGAAACGCAGGTCCCGGGAGACAGGCTCCGGGGCAACGTACGGGCCGTCGCCGCGGTGCAGTGTGCCCTTGGCCTCGTGTTCGGCAATGAGTTCAGGAATGAAGGATTCCAGTCCGGCAGCGTGGCCTTCACCGGACAGGTGCGCCACGATGTAACCCTCTGGGTCCACCACCACAAGGGTTGGCCAGGCGCGGGCCGAGTAGGCCTGCCATGTCACCAGCTCCGGGTCATCCAGCACGGGGTGGTGAATTTCATAGCGCTCCACTGCGGCAGCCAGCGCCACGGGGTCGGCTTCATGCTCAAACTTGGGTGAGTGCACGCCCACCGTGACCAGCACATCCTTGTACTTTTCCTCGAGCGGGCGCAACTCGTCCAAAACGTGCAGGCAGTTGATGCAACAGAACGTCCAAAAATCCAAAATAACGATCTTGCCGCGCAGCATTTCCAGGTTCAGCTCTGCGCCGCCGGTGTTCAACCAGCCGCGGCCCACAAGCTCGGATGCCCGGATGCGGACGGTGCTGGTTTTCGTTGCGGAATCCACTAGTGCGTTTCTCCTTGTGTGCTTGCCGGGGTTCCCGGCTCACTGTTGTCGAAGGGCTTTTCAGCATCTTTGCCAGTGCCGCGTGCTGCGCTGCCACCTTGTTGGTGAAGGTGCGGCAGGCTGGGCCCACGGTTTGACTCAGCCATGCCGGCGTCGCGCGCTGCCAACTGGGCGAACATGTCATTGTAAGCGCCGAGCTCTGCTTCCTTATTCCTGTCCGCAGCCCTGTCCCGGCGCTTCGTTTCCCGCGCGTCGGACTTGGACCACATGTAGGCCACACCCATGGCGATGGCCAGCGTGGGAATTTCGCCGATGCCCCAGGCGATCCCGCCAGCCGTCTGCTGGTCAATGAGTGCCGCATCGCCCCACGGGCGGCCCATGTTGCCAAAGTATTCTCCCGAGAGCAGGCCGGTGGCCATCATCAGCGATACCCCGAAGAACGCGTGGAAAGCCATGGTCGCCAACAGCAGCAGCAACCGCAGCGGGTAGGGGGCGCGGGTGGGAAGCGGGTCGGCGCCGATCATGCTCTGGATAAAGACGTAGCCCGCCAGGGTGAAGTGAATAATCATGAGCTCATGACCCACGTGGTAGACCATGGCGAAATTGAAGGCCGGTGAATAGTAGAAAAGGAACAAGCTGCCGGAGAAGTTTGCCGCGGCAAAGAGCGGGTGCGTGACAACCTTCGAATACTTTGAGTGCACAAGCACCAAGATCCACTCGCGGATGCCACGTGAGCCGTCCCTGCGCGGAGTCAGCGCCTGCAATGCCAGTGAGATCGGGGAGCCCAGCGCCATGAACAGCGGGGCAATGGCCATCAGGGCCATATGCTCCACCATGTGCGCACTGAACATCACGGCACCGTAGACCGCAGGGCCACCCGAGGTGATGTAGACAAGGGCCAGGAGCCCTACGAACCAGGAAACACTGCGCAGCACAGGCCACTTGTCGCCGCGTTTGTGCAGCTTCACCAACCCGGCAAGGTAGGCCGCTGCCGCCAAGGCGGCAAACGCCACCCACAGCCAGTCCATGCGCCATTCGCTGAACCAACGCGCAAAATCGAGTTCAGGTGGCAACGGGTAGCCGGTGAGGATCTGGGCCGGGGTGAGTGCCTGCACCGAGAGCTCACGGGACTGCGGTGGTGCGGAACGGCTCAGCCCTACAGCGAGGCCGCTGACAATGCCCATGATCAACAGCTCAACAAAAATCAGCTGCCACAACAGGCGGCGCGTATTTTCCGTGCCGTTGTGTTTGTCTCCCCCGGCCAGTTTTGGAATGATCCATTCGCGGTGCATGTACCCAATGACACCCAGCACAATGGTTGCCCCCGCTTTGGCGAGGATCAGCTGCCCGTAGGAGGAGTAGAAGAGGTCGTGCCAGTTCGTGATGCGGATGGAGGCGTTGATCACGCCGGAGGCTGCCACACCGGCAAAAGCAAAGATGGCCAAGCCGGAGAAGCGTTTGAGTACCTTTGCGGTAATGCCGCCCAGGACACCGGAAAGCACCACCAGGACGATGATGCCGCCCACCCACAAGGAGGCACCGGTAATGTGCAGGAACAGGGAGTTGACGGCACCCTTGTGGTCTGCGCTGGAGGCTGAGTGGCCAATCAGCGCTTGCGGGACAAAGGAAATCAAGGCAAGCACCAGCGGCACAGCCAAGCCACTGACGCTGCGCAGACCAATGACCAGGGTGGTGACCACAGCGGCAATAATGACGACCATCAGCCAGGCTTGCCCCACGGCGAGCTCGGTCATGAAGAACACCAGCATATTGGTGTAGTCAGTAGTGCCAGCCAGGGCCAGGCCGGAAATGTTGGAGTACGTCAGGATCAGGACGGCGATCGCGGACAGAGTCCATACCCCACCGGCCACCATGGCAAGTGTCAGGGCTCGGGCAAAGGCGGGATGTTCCGGCCTGTTCTCCCGCTTCGCGGAATCCACTTTGGAGCTGCCGGAGTGTGGGCGATGAGTCTTAAGATCCTTGGGCAAGATGACGACGGCGAACACCAGCGCACCGATCACTGCGGACAGGGCCAGGTTATGGATGGTTGTTGCCAGCGGCAGCCCCCAGCGGGTCACTGCGCCGGGATCGGCCAGCTGCTCAACGGCTGCTGCCCCGGTAAATACAAGGGCCGACACGACGGCGACTACCGCAGCGACCAGCCCAAGCCACCACCAACGGCTGCGAATCCCGTCGGCAAAATTACCTCCGCGGGAAGTAGGCGCAGGTCTGAGGGTGGTCGCGGGAGAAGTATCTACGGGTGGCACCCTTCCATTGTCCTGCACCCGGCGAGATTCGGGCGAATCAGGGAGCTCACAGGAAAGTACCGGGCCCGGGGTCCGCACGGCCAGCAATGCCGACTTATGCGTTAAACACGTGAAGACGGCCAGCAGATGCTGGCCGTCTTCATCTGGTGCGCAGAAGCATTACTTCTTGACGGCAGCCTTCAGCTTGGAGCCGGCGGAGAGCTTCACGCTGTGGCCTGCTGCGATCTGAATGGTCTCACCGGTCTGCGGGTTGCGGCCGGTGCGAGCTGCACGGTCGGTGCGCTCAACGGAGAGCCAGCCCGGGATGGTGATCTTTTCGCCAGCTGCAACTGAGCTCTCGAAGACGGCGAAGAGTGCATCCAAAACGCCGTTCACTGCGGTCTGGCTGGTCTCAGCCTTTGCAGCAACTTCAGCAACCAATTCGCTACGATTCTTAGCCATGTTTGTCCTCCTGGACGTCAAGTAGATCTAATTCCACGCGGTTGCGTGTCAACCACTGCTAGCGAACTTACCAGTTATTCCGCGAGATTCCGGCAAATTTCAGTCATTTCAGGCGCTTTTCAAGGCGAATTCCCCGGATTCTAGGGATATTCCGCTCACAGCCGACATCTTGGCGGCCTAAAACCAGTGCCTTGGCTGGCTTTTCCCACCTGCCGAGGGCAGCAAAAAGGGCGGCAACCCGAAGGTTGCCGCCCTAATTCAAGCCGAATTTATCAGCTCAAGCCGGTATTACCAGCTGGACTTCTTGATGCCGGGCAGTTCGCCAGCGTGCGCCATCTTGCGGAAGCGTACACGGGAGATGCCGAACTTCTGGAGCGTTCCACGGGGACGGCCGTCAATGGCGTCGCGGTTACGAACACGTACCGGCGATGCGTTGCGGGGGAGCTTCTGCAGGCCCAAGCGGGCCGCTTCGCGCTCTTCGTCGGTGGAGGTCGGGCTGACGAGGGCCTTCTTCAGGGCGAGACGCTTCTCGGCGTAACGCTCTACGATGACCTTGCGCTGCTCGTTCTTCGCGATCATGGACTTCTTAGCCATAGTCTTAGCGCTCCTCTCGGAATTCGACGTGCTGACGGATCTTGGGATCGTACTTCTTCAGAACCAAACGGTCCGGAGTGTTACGACGGTTCTTGCGGGTTACGTACGTGAAACCGGTGCCCGCGGTGCTCTTCAGCTTGATGATCGGACGTACGTCCTTGTCTTTTGCCACTAGAGCTTCACCCCACGAGCGAGAATTTCGGCGACGACGGCGTCAATACCGCGAACGTCGATGGTCTTGATGCCCTTGACGGACAGCTGCAACGTGACGTTGCGGCGCAAGGACGGTACCCAGTAGCGCTTCTTCTGGATATTCGGATCGAACCGACGCTTGTTGCGACGGTGCGAGTGCGAAATGCTATGTCCAAAGCCCGGCTCGGCTCCGGTCACCTGGCAATGAGCTGCCATGATCACTCCTATAAACATGAATGGAAACGGTTCACTGGTGTAAACCGTGCGAGTAGGCAGCGTCCGCCCTTGGACAGCATGATTCCCAGTCGTCATTTTTCATGAGGATGAGAACGTGGCTCTCCGGCGAATACCCGAATGCACGCAACTTGAGCCCCTAACTACCGGCCAGCGGGAGGATAATCACCGCAAACCGGAGCAATTGCACACGCTCCGCGCTACCTAGCGCCTGCCCAGTCTAGTTGCTGGGAGGTGATTATGGCTAATCGACAAATCATAGGGGCCCAAAATTGAAGGAGCCGGTGCGAAAGTGATTTCCGCGCCGGCTCCCATCCAGGAATTCACCTGGTGCGCGTAGTGCCTTGCTCTTAGTGCCTTGTTGAAGCACGACGGCGTTGGGCGAATACCAGCCCCGCACCCAGCCCCAGCAGGGCCAGTCCACCAGTTATCAACGCGGCGCTTTCGGCACCGGTGTTGGCCAGCGGGCTTGTGCTGCCCGCTCTGGGTGTTGTCGTCCCGGCGCCAGCCCCTGCCGGGGTTGTTGCGGCAGGGGTCGTCGTCCCAGTGGCAGCACCTGCCGGGGTTGTTGCGGCAGGCGTCGTTGCCGGAGTTGTTGCAGGAGTTGTGGCCGGCGTCGTCGAACCAGTGGCAGCCCCAGTCGGGGTTGCCGTGGCAGGCGTCGTTGCAGGCGTCGTTGCAGGCGTCGTTGCAGGCGTCGTTGCCGGCGTTGTTGCCGGAGTTGTCTCGGGCGTCGTTGCCGGCGTTGTTGCCGGAGTTGTCTCGGGCGTCGTTGCCGGCGTTGTTGCCGGAGTTGTCTCGGGCGTCGTTGCCGGAGTTGTCTCGGGCGTCGTTGCCGGAGTCGTCTCAGTCGTCGTTGCCGGAGTCGTCTCAGGCATCGTTACCGGCGAAGTAGCAGCTCCGTCGGGGCCGCCATCGGCCGCGACCTGGAGGCTGTTTTCGCCCGCAAGAATAGTGCCCGCCGGACCTTCAGAGGCGGATGCGTCCAATGAAATCGTTGCTGGTGCATCGTATTCGGCTTGCGCCGGCATCATGCCTGCCACCGTCAGCCCCATACCAACAACAGCCGTGGCAAGTACACCACCAGCAATTCGAACAAGTGCTGATTGCTTCAATTTGGTCATTGCCAAATCCTTTCATTTACAAAATGCTCTACATCAGTGCGCAGTCTAAGAGTCACTCTTCTGGAATTGTCCTGAAATCTTGCTGACACTTTTGCTTTCAACCGTCTAATACGCCTTTGTAGGTGGACGAACTGATCAAATCTCCCGGAGTTCGCTGCTCGCAGGCTGTCTCACGGTGCGGGCCTTGATTCATGCGAGGTATCCCCAAGGGCCCCTCGTTTCATCAGGGAGTTGCTGTTCGGTGAGATCTGTTTCACACTCTGCACTGACTGTAGCGTACAGGGGCACTTCCCCTCGAAACAGTGCACATGATCCTTCTGTTTCGTTGTCCGCACATGGTCGCAGCATCGGGTGAGTCCAGCACAACGAACGTGCCAACACTCTACTCACCGGCAGTCACTCGCCAACTTGCATGGCGAAGCATGGCCCTGCGTAAGGTTTCCGGGCATGATGCTGCCAAACAGTGAAAGTGTGGACGCGGCGTCGCATCTTCGTGGGGTTTAGCCCGCTGGCGGCCGCAGGACTGGCCAGCGTGCGCTGAGCGCGTCTCCGGAGGAGACTCCGCGGAGGCGCCGGCTGACCCAGGGACCCACGTACTCTTTAGTCCAGACCGCGTTGTCCACGAGCGTTTCGGTGGCGGTTTTGGCAAGGACGGGAGGCAACTCGGGCAGGGGGATGCGGGCGGCTTCGCCCAGCTGCCCGAGTACACGGTTGGCCATGTTGATGTGCCCGGGTGCAGACATATGCATACGGTCGATCCCCCACAACCGCCAGTCGTTGTATTCACGGAAACGCCAATAGTCAACGAGGTCAGCGCCATGGTCTTGGGCAACTTCGCGCAGCAACTCGTTATAGATGGCCGTTCGTCCACGAATGGTTGCGAAAACCTTCGACGTGCTGGCATCGAAACCCGTGAAGACGAGAACGCGGGCGCCGGTCCCCGCCAGTTTCGCGATACCTTCGGCGTAGCCCGTAACGAGGGCGTCAATGTCCACCTTGGGACGAAGGATGTCATTGATCCCCGCGTAAATAGTGACAAGTGTGGGGTTCATGCCCACTGCGACATCTATTTGTTCGCCCAGGATCTGGCGCATTTTCTTGCCCCGTACCGCCAAGTTGGCATAGCCGAACGCCTGCGGGCCATCCGGGTGCGCCAGCGCCAATTGCTCAGCTAGCCTGTCCGCCCACCCCCGAACTTGGTTGGGAAGCATGGGGTCGGTGTCTCCGAGGCCTTCAGTGAAAGAGTCCCCCAACGCGACATACCGTGCCGACATTTCCATGTGTATTCCTCAATTTCAGGCATTCGGGGCAGGCGCCAGCTGGCGCGGCAGCGACCAAGTTTTTACTACGCTCATCTTATGTCCACCTGATTCGGTCTGTGATTCGAGACTTCGAGCCTGGTTGCTTCACACTGCGTTCTGTGAAATTACTTCCAGCTCCTCGCCAACAGCGACGAGCGCCGCGTAGGCGCCGCCTGCATCACGAAGTTCTTTTGGCACCCCTACTTCCACCACGAGCCCATCGGAAAGCACTGCCAGCTGTTCAGCGTCGTCGACAGTGGAGAGCCGGTGTGCGATGGACAGCGTCGTTCGGCCGACGGCCAGCCTGTCAAGGGCCACCTGGACGGCTGCCTCCGTGGAGTTGTCAAGAGCTGAGGTGGCTTCGTCAAGAACCAGCACCCGAGGGTTGCGCAGGATGGTCCGGGCAATGGCGAGCCGCTGTTGCTCTCCACCGGAGAAGCGGTGGCCGCGGGCGCCAACAAGAGTGTCGAGTCCTTCGGGGAGCGCGGCAACGTGGTCTGCGATCTGGGCCGAGGCCAGCGACTTCCACAATGTGGCATCGTCAGCTTGCGGCGCAGCGAGCAGCAGGTTGTCCCTGATTGAAGCGTGGCTCAGGTACGTCTCTTGCGAGACGACACCGACTATGCGAGCCAGCACGTTCGGTGCAATGTCACGGACGTCCACACCGTCGATTGTGACCCTCCCCGCTGTGACATCGTGCAGCCGTGGTACAAGTGCCCCAAGCGTCGACTTACCCGAACCTGTGGGGCCCACCACGGCCGTTGTGGTGCCGGCGGGAAGCGCAAGGTTGATTCCGCGCAAAACGTCAGGGCCGCCGTCGTACGCAAAATGTACGTTTTCAAAGCTGACCTCGCCGCGCACCAGTGCCGGATCCAAATCGACTGGGTGGGCGGGGCCCGTGATTTCCGGCACCATGTCGAGGTATTCGAAGATGCGGCTGAAGAGCGCCATGGCCGTGACCCACTGGACGCCAAGGTTGAGCAGGCCCATGATGGGACGAAAAATGGTAGCCTGCAGCGCCGCGAATGCGACGATGGTACCGATGCTCATGGTATTCCCGGGAAGTCCGCCGGCAAAGTAGATGAGCGCTGGGATGGCGGAGAAAATGATGCCCATGGTGGCCATCCGCCATCGCCCAGCCAGCTGCGAACGGAGTTCCAGCCCGATAAGGCGTTTGGAGCTTTCGGTGTAGCGCGTGGCATCACGGCCGGTGGTGCCCAGTGTTTTCGCCAATCGCACGCCGGAGATGCTAAGCCCTTCCTCCACATAAGTGTTCATGGTCGCCAGCTCGGCCTGCATGGTGCTGGTAATGTCGCGCCGCAGCAGCGCCACGCGGCGGGAAAACCAGACGGCTGGCGGGATGACGATCAGTGAGAGCAGGGCCAGCTGCGGGGATAGCACCACCATGGCGACGGCCGTGCCCACCGCGATTGTCACATTGGAGGCGACGCCGGTGGCGGTGGACGTGATGACTGACTGCATGCCGGAAATGTCGTTGTTGAGGCGTGACTGCACTTCGCCGCTGCGTGTCTTGGTGAAGAACGCAAGTGATTGTTTTTGTAGGTGCGCGAACAGCCGGGTGCGCAGCTCGTGCATGATTTTCTGCCCCATTGACGTTGTCATCCACGTCTGCACTACGCCGATAAGGGCAGTTGCTGCGGCAACCGCAATCATGGCACCGGCGAGCCACCCCAGCATTGATAGATCCTCTTCGGGCAGTGCTGTGTCAATGACACTTCTGACTAGAAACGGTTGGGCCAGGCTGATCAGGCTCGAGGCGCTGATCAACAGTACGACGACGGTGATAGTCACTTTGTGCGGTGCGAACAATGCCATCACCCGTTTCAGACTCACGGGGTGGCGTTTAATTTGAGCTTTGTCGGCAGGGTTGACGCGGGCCGGACCACGTCCCAGGCCGCCCGCACTGGATTTCTGGGGGACGGATCGCGCACGTCCGGGTTTTCGCTTGAGGATGTTCTCCGTCAAGGGGACACCTCCATGTGGTGCGCGAGGAGCGGGACTCGTACTATTTATTGTAGATGTAACCTCACTATGTGGTTCGTTGTCAAGGTTAGTATGCTTATGTACGTGGACTCACCTGATGATTTGCCAGATCTTGGCGAACTGTTTCACGCAGCATTCCGTGGCCTGCGACGCACGTGGTCAGAGCAATTAGCCCCTTGGGAGCTGACTCCGCACCAGTGGCGGGCGCTGTTGACGTTGATGCGCCGCCACCCCGATATGCCTGCTGAGACCGCTGGCGGCGCCGGGGCAGGCGCCGTTCAGGCCAGCATCGATTGCAGCCAGGGGGACGTCCGGCTCAAGGACCTGGCGGGGCGGCTTCGCATTGCTCCGCGCTCAGCCACCGAGGTAGTGGACCAGCTGGAAGCGAAGGGTCTGGTGCGCCGGGATCCGGACCCCACCGACAGGCGGGCAACGCTGATCGTGGCAACCAACGCCGGGCAAAAACTCTTCGCCGACATTCAGGCCGAGCGCCGTGACAAGTCCACGGAGTATTTTTCCCGGCTCAACCAGCATGATCGCGCCGAATTGGCCCGGATACTCAGCGTGCTGCACGACTAACTGCCGTGACTCTCCGCTCCGTGCTGGCTTTGCGGTGGTTTCGGGCTACTGCGCTGGCGTCCCGGCGACGGTGATCATCCATGGCACACCAAACTTGTCCGTGCACATGCCAAAAGTGTCGCCCCAGGGAGCTTTCTCAAACGACATGGCGACTTGGCCGCCGTCGGAAAGCTTGTCCCAGTAGCCGCGCAGCTCCGTCTCGTCCTCACCACTGAGGGACACAGTGTGGTCCGTGCCGTGGGAGAGTTCCCTCGAGTCCATGGAGGAGGGCGCATCGGAGCCCATCAGGACGAGTCCGCTGTTGCTGGTGAGCATGGAGTGCATGACCTTGTCGGTGTCGGCCGGGTCCTGGGCCATGCTGAATTCGCCGAAAGTGGTCACCTCAAGCGTGCCGCCAAAGACCGTTTGGTAGAACTCCATCGCTTCCCTGGCATTGTCACGAAAGCTCAAGTATGGATTCAGGTGAGTGGCCATAACGGATCTCCTTGATTGCGTGCACGAACTGGTTGCAGGTAATTATTCCCCCCCTACCCGGGCATTTGTCAGTAACGGGTTTTGTCAGCGGCGGTGCCTGCTAACATTTAGGCGTCCACGGCGCGCGTTGGTGCAGTCCCCGCCCCAAAAGGCCTCCCTCCAAGAGCTTCGCGGCCGTGGGGTGTAGCCCAACCTGAGGGGTCTGGACCCAGCGGCACAATGTGGGTGGGATTCAGGTCCGTATGAACGATGTAATAGTGCGCCTTGATCTGCTCAAAGTCCACGGTGTCGCCAAAACCGGGCGTTTGGAACAAGTCACGCGCATAGGCCCACAGGACGGGCATCTCGGTGAGCTTGTTGCGGTTGCACTTGAAGTGGCCGTGGTAGACAGCATCAAAGCGAACAAGTGTGGTGAACAGCCGCACATCCGCCTCGGTGATGCTTCCCCCCATTAGGTAGCGCCGGCTGGCGAGGCGCTCTTCCAGCCAGTCCAGATTTGCAAAGAGCCGCAAATAGGCAGACTCGTACGCCTCCTGGCTGCCGGCAAAGCCACATCTGTACACGCCGTTGTTGACCTCGGTGAAGACGCGCTGGTTCACCTCCGCCATTTCCGCCCGCAACTCTTCCGGATACAGGTCAGGGGCTCCTTCTCGCTGAAATTCCTTCCATTCAGTGGAGAAGTCAAGAGTTATTTGCGGGAAGTTGTTTGTCACAACAGCCCCGCTGGGCACATCCACGATGGCCGGAACGGTGATCCCGCGTGCATAGTCGGGCGTGCGCTTGAAGTATGCCTCCTGGATCCGTTCAATTCCCAGCACAGGATCAACCCCGCCGGGGTCCAAGTCGAAGGTCCAGGAACGCACGTCGTGCGTGGGCCCGCAAACCCCAATCGAGATGGCGTCCTCAAGGCCCAACAGTCGGCGCACAATAGTGGATCTGTGCGCCCACGGACATGCCCTGGCAACTATGAGCCGGTAGCGGCCTGCCTCTACCGGAAAGCCATCCACCCCGTCTCGGGTGATGCGGGTTTCAATGTAGTTTGTATCGCGGGTGTACTCGGATCCCGTGACATATGTGCCTTTAGTACTGAAGTCTTTTTTGCTGAAATCCTTGCCGTGAGTGTCCATACCGCCAGCCTATGCCGGGCCCGTGGGGCCCGCCAGCAGCTAGGCCCAATAACGTCACCGGCTTTACTCAACAAAAACTCGCGGCCTATGATCGACTAGCACCAGGTGAACGATCCGCAAGAACGCGACCCAAAGTGAGGACCTTCCATGGCGGCCCAAGAAACCATCGCCGCAGAGCAAGGCAGCACTAATTCTGCGCAAAAAACCATCCACAACGCCGGCACTGCCATGGTGGAATTCCAAGGCGTCAGCAAGATGTACCCGGGCCAGCCACCAGCCGTGGACAACCTCAACCTCAGCGTTGAGAGCGGAAAAATCACCGTGTTTGTCGGGCCGTCGGGCTGCGGCAAAACCACCTCCCTCCGCATGATCAACCGCATGGTGGAGCCCACTTCAGGGCGCATCACCGTGGGCGGGCGCAATGTTGGTGATATTCCCGCCCCCGAGCTGCGCCGTTCCATGGGCTACGTCATGCAGCAGGCCGGATTGCTGCCGCACCGCACCGTCGTGGACAACGTTGCAACCGTGCTGCGCCTCAACAAGGTCCCGCGCGCACAGGCACGCCAGCGTTCCATGGAGCTGTTGGAGACCGTCGGTTTGTCCGCAGCGATGGCCAAGCGCTACCCCAACCAGCTTTCCGGCGGCCAGCAGCAGCGCGTGGGAGTGGCGCGGGCACTTGCCGCGGATCCGCCCATCTTGCTCATGGATGAGCCATTTTCCGCTGTGGACCCTGTGGTCCGGGCCGAGCTGCAGCAAGAGCTTCTGCGACTGCAGCGCGAGCTGGACAAAACCATCATTTTCGTCACGCATGACATTGATGAAGCCACGCTTCTGGGCGATCGGGTTGCCGTGTTTGCCGTGGGTGGACGAGTGGCCCAATACGCGTCCCCAGAAGAGATTCTGCGAGCTCCCGTGGATGATTTCGTGGCCAATTTTGTGGGCCGCGACCGCGGTTTCCGCCGCCTCTCCTTCAGTTCCGGTGCAGCTGTGCCGGTTCATGAAGTTGCAACGGTGGCATGGCCCAGGAAGCACGACGACGTTTCCTCCCCCCGTGTGCCCGGAACCTCCGCGTGGGTGTTGGCCGTGGACGCGGAAGACCACCCACTGGGCTGGCTTTCCCCTGCGGACAGCGCCGGCCCCGGCCGCCCAGGCGCCGCAGTCTCACCAACCCTTGTTCCCGGTGGTTCGCTTTTCCACAGCGGCGATCCTTTGCGCACCGCCCTCGATTCGGCGCTTTCATCCCCGTCCGGGTTGGGTGTTGCAGTGGATAATGAAGGACGCGTTGCAGGGGTCGTCAAGGGCCCTGAGGTGCTCGCCGTCATCGATGCCGTCCGAGAAGGCAAAAACTGATGCGCGGAGCCCTCTGATGCAGTGGTTCCTGGCAAATCTGCCCCAGGTCTTCAACCTCACCGGCTACCACCTGATACAGGCCGTGGTGCCCTTGGTCCTTAGTGTGCTCATCGCCATCCCCCTGGCCCAGTTGGCGCGCCTGCACAAGGGTGTCGGCGCGGCCATCCTCTCCGTCGGATCGCTGCTGTACACCGTCCCGTCCCTGGCATTGTTTGTGATTCTGCCGAGCATTCTGGGCACGCAGATCCTGGATTTTGCCAACATCATTGTGGCGCTGACCATTTATGCTGTTGCCCTGCTTGTCCGGTCCACCCTCGACGCCTTGAATTCAGTGGATGACGCCATCCGCCAATCCGCCACGGCCATGGGCTATAAGCCGTTCCAACGATTCCTTACCGTCGATCTCCCGCTCTCCCTGCCGGTGCTATTTGCCGGATTGCGTGTCATCTCCGTCAGCAACATCTCGCTGGTGACAGTCGGCTCACTGCTGGGCATTCCCAGCCTGGGCTTCTTCTTCACCGACGGGTTGGCACGCAACTTCCCCACCGAGATCATTGTGGGAATTGTGGGCACACTGGTCTTGGCCTTGTTGATGGATTTGGTGCTTGTGCTGTTGCAAAAGCTGCTGACCCCCTGGTTGCGGAGCCACAAAGCTACAGCTGCACCACTTTCGACGGCGGTGCCAGCATGAGTGCCCCACTGCTGCTTGCCGCCACGAAATACAGCGACTCCGGCCCCTTTGCCCAAGGCTGGCAGTGGCTCACCGACCCGATGAACTGGCAGGGCCCCATGGGCGTGCCCGCCCGCATCGCCGAGCACCTCGGCTACACGGGCCTCACTTTGGCAATTTCCCTCGCCATCGCAGTCCCCGTGGGTCTCTATGTGGGGCACACGGGCCGCGGACGCGGCGCCGTCATTGCCCTGGCCGGCATGCTCCGCGCCCTGCCAACACTGGGCATCATGACATTGTTTGCGCTCATTGCAACGTCCACACTTTCACTCATGCCAGCCATTTGGTCACTGGTGCTGCTGGCTGTGCCACCGATCCTTACGGCCACGTATGCCGGGATCGCTGCCGTAGACAGGGACTTGGTGGATGCCGCACGCAGCATGGGTATGACCGAACCGCAGATCCTCTTTGGCGTTGAAGTCCCCAATGGGCTGGTGGTCATGCTCGGCGGATTCCGTTCTGCCGTGTTGCAGGTGGTTTCCACAGTGGCTGTGGTGGCGCTCCTGGGCCTGGGTGGGCTGGGCCGGTACATTATTGATGGTCTGGCGGTGCAGGATTACGGCCAGGTCCTTGGTGGTGCGGTGGTAATCGCCGCCGTGGCCATCATCCTTGACGGCCTGCTGGTCCTGACCCAACGTGCAGTGGTCTCGCCCGGCCTGCGCCCAACCACAGTTGTCAGCGAGACAGCCCCGACATCCCAGGCAATACAACCGGCTTCAAAAAGTGCAGCCAGCCTCAAGGCCATAGGCTCTACGAATCAACAGTCCGCTTCACAAGGAGATCCAACATGAACAAGAATTTGTTTCCCACCCGCCGGGCAGTCCTCGGAGCGGCCGCAGGGCTCTCGGTGGCGCTGGCCGTTACGGCCTGTGGCGGAGGCAATCCTCTTGCCAGCGACAGCAGCGCGCCGGGCGGCAATGGCAGCAGTGGCAGCTCGGTGGTGGTTGGTTCAGCCAACTTCCCCGAAAGCGCCACAGTTGCCGAAATTTATGCAGGTGCGCTGAATGCTGCCGGTGTTACGGCCACCACAAAGCTGAACATCGGCGCACGCGAGGTGTACATCAAGGCGGTGGAGGACGGCTCCATCGACTTGGTCCCCGACTACAGCGGAAACCTGCTGGGCTACCTGGATCCGAAGACCACAGCAAAGACGGCGGAGGAGGTGCTTGCGGCCCTGCCTGCAGTGATGCCTGACGGTTTGTCAGTGCTGGATGCTGCCAAGGCCGAGGACAAGGACGCCATGGTGGTCACCGCGGAGACCGCAGCGAAGTACAACCTGAAGTCCATCGAGGACATGGCGAAAGTGTGCAGTGAACTGGCCATTGGTGCCCCACCGGAATTCGCGACCCGGCCGTACGGCTTGCCCGGTTTGAAAGAGAACTACGGCTGCGTGCCTGCCAAGTTCACCCCCGTCAGCGACGGCGGCGGGCCGCTGACAGTCAAGGCGTTGCTGAACGACGAGATTCAGGTGGCAGACATCTTCACCACGTCTCCCGCCATTCCTGCCAACAAACTGGTGGTTCTGACAGACCCGAAGAACAACTGGCTGGCACAGCAGGTGCTGCCGGTGGTCAAGACAGCCACCGTGAACGACGCCGCCAAAGCTGCACTGAACAAGGTCTCAAGCCTGCTGACCACCGAAGACCTCATCAAGCTCAACGACCAGGTAAGCGGCGATCAAAAGATGGATCCCAAAGACGCTGCCGCCGGATGGCTGAAGGACAAGGGAATCACGAAGTAGGGAAACGAAAATGGCCGCCACGCACGAAGAAGTTGATGTTGTTGTCATCGGCATGGGCCCCGGCGGCGAATCGCTCGCCGGGGAGTTGGCGGCCGCTGGACTCTCCGTCGTAGGCGTGGAAGCCAGGCTGGTGGGCGGTGAATGTCCATACTATGGCTGCATTCCGTCCAAAATGATGATCCGGGCCAGCGACGCCGTGGCGGAAGCGCAGCGGATTCCTGTCTTGGCTGGCCGCTGCCACGTTTCCGCGGACTTCACGGTGGTGGCCAAACGCATCCGTGACGAGGCCACGGATAATTGGGATGACACCGTCGCCGCCGAGCGTTTCACCGGCAAGGGTGGCCGCCTGGTGCGTGGGACCGGGCGACTCCTGGGCCCACGCAAAGTCGCTGTCACAACGCACGACGGCGGTGAGCTCACGTTCAATGCCCGTCGCGCCGTCGTGCTCAATCCCGGCACCAGCCCTTCAGTGCCTTCCATTGCCGGGCTTGAGGGCACGCCATTTTGGACAAACCGGGAGGCCGTGCAGGCGGAGGAGGCACCCAAGTCGCTCATGATCTTAGGTGGCGGGCCCATTGCCGTGGAACTGGCACAAGCGTTTGCCCGCTTTGGCACCAACGTCACGTTGGTGGTGCGAGGTCCGCGGCTGCTGTCGCGGGAGGAGCCGGAGGCCTCTGAGATTCTCGGCCAGGTGTTCCACAGCGAGGGCATCGAGGTGCTGTACAACAGCACGATCACGGCCGTGGCACACTCAAGCGCCGGGTTCAACGTGGACGTGACGAGTGCGGGCGGAGCCGTGAAGAAGCGCTCTGCCAGCAAGCTTCTCGTGGCGGCCGGGCGCACCCCTGCACTGGCTGGGTTGGACCTTCCAGCCGCTGGAATCACTGTAGTTGACACATCCGCCGTGGATTCCCACATGCAGCTGGCCAAGGGCCTGTACTTGATCGGAGACGCGGCAGGCGGCGGGCCTTTTACGCACATGTCGATGTACCAGGCCAACATTGCGGCAGGGCACATCCTTGGCCAGGATCGCGGGGAAGCCCAGTCGCACGCCGTGCCACGGGTGACGTTCACGGACCCGGAGGTGGGCGCCGTCGGGCTGAGCGAACAGCAGGCGCGGGAGGCTGGGCTGGACATCCGGGTCGGCAGCGCCCAGGTGCCCGGTTCCACCCGTGGCTGGATTCACAAGGCGGGGAATGAAGGGTTCATCAAGGTCATCGAAGACGCCAAAACCGGTGTCCTGGTGGGGGCCAGTTCCATGGGCCCACATGGCGGGGAGGTGCTGTCGGCACTGGTCCTGGCCGTCCACGCCCGCATCCCGGTAAAGACGCTCAGAACCATGATTTACGCGTACCCCACGTTCCACCGCGCCATTGAAAAGGCCGTCGCGTCGCTCAAATAAACGCACCTTCCACGCAAATACGCACCTTCCCCACTTATACGTGCGCTCCTGTCAGCGCATGAGCGGGGAAGGTGCGTTTTAGCGTAATTACTGCGCCAGAATGGCCTCGCGCGCAGCTGCACTGAGCTGCATGGCGCGCCCGCCCGTTCCGCCTTCCTCGTTCCACGCCGGGATGTAGCCAAAGCCAATCCCGTACAGCGGATCGGCGAATCCGAGGGCGGCGTTCGCGCCGTCGTGCCCGAAGGCCTGCGCGCTGCCGAAGTCCATGCGCGGGTTGGACTTCATAAACGTGACGCCGAAGGAGTTGATCTCGCAAAAGACCCTGTCCAGACCCCATACCTGTTCTTCACTCATGTGCGCAATGGTGTCTGCGTTCAAGTAGGCCGGAAGCCCGTCAATGCCGGTGGCGGCGCCAGCGTAGACGCGGGCCAGGCCGTCGGCGGAGCCCACGCCGGAGCCGCTGCAGCTGCCCGCCGCACGGACGCTGCGAATGTTGGGCAGCGCCAGCAGGTTTCCGGCCTGCACATTTCCTGACACCCCGGCAATGGAGCCTGGATCCATGAACGCCTGCACCGCCTCCTCTACGAAGAGCACGGGGCGAAAGCGCGGTTCAAGCGATTCGGGCAAGCCCAGGTACATGTCCGCCGCATACGGTTTCCGAATGCGGCGGTTGTACAGGTCCTGCAGCCGTTCCCCGCTGACCAGCACACACAGCTGTTCAAGGAAGACACCCATGGTGAGTGCGTGGTAGCCAAAGATGCCGCTGCCCGGACGCCACATGGGCGTCAGCGCCGCAAGGCGTGCGGCCACCGCGGAAAGATCGTTGTAGTCCTCCATTGCGAAACCGCCTTGGACGCCCACCAACCCAGCCTGATGGGAAAGTAATTGGCGCACCGTGAGCGCGCCCTTCCCATTTTGGGCAAAATCAGGCCAGTAGCTGGCCACCGCAGCATCAAGGTCTATCAAACCGTCCTGGACCAGCAGGGCGAATGCGAGCGCAGCAACTCCCTTCGAGCAGGAAAACACACCTGTGAGCGAATCCGCAGCAGAGTCCTTGCCACCCACCAGACTGACTACGTTGATCCCCTGGTGGTAGACGGCCAGTTGCGCGCTGTAGCCGGGATCGGCGTCGAGCATGGAATCAAAGAGCTCCCGAACACCGGAGAACTGCTCGGTTACGAAACCTTGGGATGGGCCGGCGGCCTGCTGCGGTGAAAGTGTCATGCAACCACTCTAGGGAATGCCGCACTCGTGGTGCCAAGCCGAGGCAGGCGGAACGTCAGCTTTCTGTCAGTCGCTACGGTCACGGTGTTTGCACCCCGGCCAACAGCAGGGCCGGCGTTTGCCCTCCTCAAGCTCTTCTTGGGTTCGGCGTACACGGCGTTCTCGGGTCTTTTCCTGCTTGGCGTCCTCGACCCAACAGATGAATTCATTGCGTGCCAATGGCGTGATGTCACACCAAGCAGAAAGTGCCATGGCGTTGACGAGCAAGGCCTCGCGGAGGTCCGCAGGCAACGGATGGACCACCCCGCCGGGTACTTGCTCGCTACTCATATCACTACAATAACGGGCCGAGAGTCCTTATTTGCGTCCTGTGTAGCCACCGTACCGAAATAGCCACTTATCCGATGCCGCAGTAGTCCAGTAGCAATTCGGCAAACATGGAGTTGGCCCAGGAGAACCATGGCCGCGTGAACCGGGTGGGATCGTTGGGGTCAAAGCCCTCGTGCATGCGCCCAGTGCCGCCGGTGGTATCGCGCAGGCAGTGCAGCAGCCGCAACTTTTCCGCTTTGTCTGCCGTTGTGAGCCCCTGCACGGCCAGCGCAATGGGCCAGATGTACCCCGGCGGCGTATGCGGGCTGCCGATCCCAGCCGCGTGGTCCCCCACAAAATAAAAGGGGTTCTCGGCGCTCAAGATAAAGGCACGCGTGGCCAAGTACAGCGGATCGGCCGGGTCAATGCCGCCCGTCAGCGGCAGCGACAGCAGGCTGGGCATGTTCGCATCATCCATCAGCAGCGTGTTGCCCAGCCCGTCCACCTCGTAGGCGTACATGGGACCGTGGACGGGGTGCTCCACCACTCCGTGGGCCGCCACGCCGGCGGCAATTTCAGCTGCCAGCTCGGCGGCCTCCGCGGCAAGATGGGCATCGGCATACACTTCAGTGGCAATTTCAGCCACCTGCCGCAGGGCGGCAGCGGCGAAGAGGTTCCCGGGGATGTTGAAGCTGAGGACGCAGGCGTCGTCGCTGGGCCGGAAGCCCGCTTACGTCATGCCGGTCATGCCCGACGCCGGCCCCCGTCCCTCCCGCTGCAGCGTCTCGCTCGGCAGGTCCGTATTGCGCTCAAAACGGTAGCTGGAATTCGCTTCGTGGTCCTGCTCAAGGCGCAGCTGGCGCACGATCACCCGCAGCACCGCGTGGGTGGTGGCATCAAAAACGTCGGTACGGCTGGTGCGGCGCCATACTGTGTGGGCCAGCCAGATGGGGAATGCCAGGGAATCCACCTCATATTTGCGCTCCCAGATCCAAGGGTCTCCGCAACCGTCGTGCGGGTCGTAGGAGGCTCCGTTCGCTTCCTTGTTGAAGGCGTTGGCGTAGGAATCCCGGGCCAGGTACTGGAACTGGCGCCGGCTCAGCCCGGCCAGCACCTCGTACAGTTCAGCACCGTCAGCAGAACCCAGGAAGCGCAGGAAAGGCAGCATTTGGGCGGAGGAATCACGCAGCCACATGGCCGGGATGTCCCCCGTAATGACGAACGTGGTGCCGTCGGGCTCGCGAGTCAACGTCGTCTCAAGGGTGTTGCGCATGCCGTCGTGGAAGATCGCGGCCAACGCGCCGTCCCCCGTGCATTTTTCAATCGCCGCAGCACATTCGCGCAGCGGCTGCTTCAAGAACTCCCGGGCATCCCAGTCGGTGCTGCCGTGGTTTTCGTTCATCGTGCTTTTCTCCTTTCCCGCGGAACACAACAGCTTATGCGGCACTGGCCGTGCCCGCCGCACTAGACTTTCAGTGCAACTCCCCCGGCCCCGTGAGTTTCTGGAAGGTTTCTGCCCATGCATGACAAACACGGCCTGATCCAAAACCGACTCAAGCGAGTCTTGGTGGAACGGATCATCCCGGCCATCCATACGCCCGTGTCCCCTTTGAGCCTCACGGCATGGCAGGTGGAGGGCGGCCAAGGCGAACCCGTTGCGCCGTCTGTGGCCCTGCCGGGTTTCAGCAAACACGACGGCGGTGCACCCACCGACGGCGTTGAGTACCTCCCCTTCCACGTGGGCCAACAGTGGGGCCCGGCGTGGGGCACCACCTGGATCCACCTGACCGGTACGGTCCCTGCGAGCGCACAGGGTCGCAAGGTTGAACTGGTGGTGGATTTGGGGTTCAGCCAGTCTTGGCCCGGATTTCAGGCTGAGGGACTCGTGTACCGCCCGGACGGGACGGCCGTGAAGGCACTGAATCCGCTGAACACCTGGCTGCCCGTTACGGAGCATGCCCAGGGCGGGGAGGATATCGACCTGTATGTTGAAGCCGCCTCCAACCCGTTCGTGTTCACGGACAACCCGTTCGTCCCCACACAGCTGGGCGAGAAGTCCACGGCCGGGGACGCGCCGCGCTACACCATGGCCCGTGCGGACATCAACATCTTCAACACCGAGGTCTGGGAGCTTGTTCAGGATCTTGAGGTCCTGGACCAGCTCCAAGCAGAACTGGATCTGGGGAACCCGCGCCGCTGGGACATCCTGTACGCGCTGGAACGCGCGCTGGACGCCGTCGAACTTTCAGACGTACCGGGCACGGCGGCCGCGGCCCGCGCTCAGCTGGCCGGAGTGTTGGCACAGCCCGCCAACGCCAGCGCCCACCAGATTACGGCCATTGGGCACGCGCACATCGACTCGGCGTGGCTGTGGCCTGTGCGGGAAACTGTGCGCAAGGTGGCCCGCACCACCTCCAATGTGGTGAATCTGCTTGAACAGGACCCTGAACTGCAGTTCGTCATGTCCTCGGCCCAGCAATATGAGTGGTTGAAGGAGCAGCGCCCGGAGGTGTTTGCGCGGGTCAAGGAGGCCGTGGACGGGGGCCGCTTCATCCCGGTGGGCGGCATGTGGGTGGAGTCGGACACAAACATGGTCGGATCCGAGGCCATGGCGCGGCAGTTCAGCTACGGCCAGCGTTTCTTCCGCGAAAACTTTGGGATGGAATGCCAGGAGGTGTGGTTACCTGATTCCTTTGGTTATTCGGCCGCGCTGCCGCAGATCGTGAAGCTTGCTGGCGCCAAATGGTTCCTGACGCAGAAGATTTCCTGGAACACCGTGAACAAGTTCCCGCACCACACGTTCAACTGGGAAGGCATCGATGGCACCCGCGTGTTCACGCACTTCCCGCCAGCGGACACCTACAACTCCCAGCTCTCCGGCG
Organism: Arthrobacter sp. E3; assembly: GCF_017353415.1. GTDB lineage: Bacteria > Actinomycetota > Actinomycetes > Actinomycetales > Micrococcaceae > Specibacter. The sequence goes on along the minus strand of NZ_JAFMPX010000015.1, from coordinate 12,431 downwards.
CTGAATTGGCACATACCGTGCGGAACTTTCGTGACAAGGGGGCCGCGAAGAATTCATTGATCCCGTTTGGATGGGGCGACGGCGGGGGCGGGCCCACGCGCGAAATGCTGGCCCGGGCGAAACGCACGAAAAACCTGGAGGGCTCCCCGAAGGTCACCATCGCCAGTCCGGCGGAGTTCTTCACCGCAGCAGAGGCCGAGTACCCCAACGCCCCCGTGTGGAAGGGTGAGCTGTACCTTGAACTGCACCGCGGCACGTACACCTCCCAGGCGCTGACGAAGCAGGGCAACCGCCGCAGTGAACACCTGCTGCGCGAGGCCGAGCTGTGGAGCACTACGGCGGCTGTACGCGGTCTCATCGAGTACCCCTATGACGAACTGGACCGGATTTGGAAGCTGGTGCTGCTGAACCAGTTCCACGACATCCTCCCCGGCTCCGCCATCGCATGGGTGCACCGCGAGGCGGCTGAGGCGTATGCCCGGATCGCCGAGGACCTACAAAAGATCATCTTTGCGGCTGTGGAGGCCCTCGCTCCCATAGGTCCCCATGCACCCGTCGAGCCCCAGGACATCGCGACAGCACTGCATTTCAACGCCTCCCCTTGTACGCGTCGCGGCATTGCCCCGTTGAGCGCAGGCGTCCCGGAACCCGAAACCACACAGGCGACGGTGGAGCGCGACGGAAGCGACGTCGTCGTCCGCAACGGGCTCATCTCTGTCCGCTTCGACAAAGACGGCGTCATCAGCTCGATTGTGGACGTTTCGGCAAACCGTGAGCTGGTGCCGGCCGGGCAGGGCGCCAACCTTCTGCAACTGCACACGGACTTCCCCAACATGTGGGACGCGTGGGACATTGACGAGTTCTACAAGAACACCGTCACTGACATCCGCGAACTGGATTCGATGGATGTGGAAATACTGGATGGCGTGGCCCAGATCGCCATCAAGCGCAGTTTCCGGTCCTCGCACATCACCCAGCGCGTGCGCATCGCCGCAGATTCCAAGACCATCACGGTGCACAACAGCGTTAACTGGCATGAGCAGGAGACGCTGCTCAAGGCCGCGTTCCCGCTGGATGTGCACGCCGACCACGCACGGTTCGAGACCCAGTACGGGCATATCCAGCGCGCCACGCATGAGAACACGTCATGGGACAACGCTCGTTTTGAGGTGTGTGCGCACCGTTGGGTGCATGTGGGTGAGCCCGGCTTTGGTGCGGCCGTCGTCAACGATTCCACCTATGGCCACGATGTTTCCCGGCATCCTGGAGCTAACGGCTCCAGCTTCACCACGGTGCGGCTCTCACTGTTGCGTGGGCCGCGTTTCCCCGATCCGGAGACGGATCAGGGCCAGCATTCCTTCACATATGGGCTGGTGGTCGGCGCCGACGTGGCCGATGCCGTGGCTGCGGGCTACGCCATCAACCTGCCGTGGCATGGCGTGCCGGGCGACTGGACCGGCCGCCCTATCGAACCGCTGGTGAGCACGGACTCACCCGCCGCCCTCATCGAGGCCGTCAAGCTGGCCGATGACCGCAGCGGCGACGTCATTGTGCGTCTGTACGAGCCCCTCGGTGCCCGCGCACAGGTGAGCGTCTCGGCGTCGTTCCCGGTGGCTTCCGTGGAGGAAAACAACCTGCTCGAGCAGCCGTACGACGCCGGGCCCCTCACCTTGGGTGCCGCCGACGCGTCCGGAAACCGCCAGATCCACCTTGCCCTGCGCCCCTTCCAAATCCTGACCTTGCGCTTGCAGAAAGGCAGCAAATGAGCCTCCCCACCAACGGATCCCCCGCCACTTCCCGCCGCTCCACCCCGGTCCGCTCCCAGCCTCTGCGCTGGGGTGTGAATTACACCCCGAGCGAGGGCTGGTTCCACTCGTGGCAGGACTTTGACGTGGACGCTGTGCGGGCTGACTTCGAGTCGATCGCCGCATTGGGGCTTGACCATGTGCGTATTTTTCCGCTGTGGCCGCTGCTGCAGCCCAACAGGTCGCTGATCCGTCCGGCCGGCATTGCGGACGTGGGCCGCGTGGTGGACGCTGCCGCCGAATTTGGCCTGGACGTGTCCGTGGACGGCTTGCAAGGCCATCTTTCAAGCTTCGATTTTCTGCCGTCGTGGATCACAAGCTGGCACCGCCGCAACATGTACACGGACCCGCAGGTGGTGGAAGCCGAGGCGCAGCTGATTGCGGCACTGGCGGCCGAGGTCACCTCGCGTCCCAATGTGCTGGGCATGACGGTGGGCAATGAAACCAACCAATTCGCCGTGGAACGCCACCCCGAACAGCAGATGACCTCACCGGCAGAAATGGGCGAATGGTTCAAAACCCTGCTGGCGGCAGTCCGCAGGGCCTGGCCCACGGGCATGCACCAGCACAGCTTTGACGACAACGCCTGGTTTGTGGACAGCTGCCCCGTCACGCCGGCGCACGCGGCCAGCTTAGGCGATGTGACAACCGTGCATTCCTGGGTTTTCGTGGCCGTGGCGCATTTGTTCCCGCAGGGCCACCCCGCTCGCACACTCTTTGCCGACTACCTCGTGCAGCTGGCCGATGCCTACTCCAACGACCCCGCCCGGCCCATCTGGCTGCAGGAAATCGGCGCTCCCCATCCGGCCGTGCCGTTCGATGGCGCTGCCGACTTCTTGGAGCAGAGCCTGCGCCCCGTGCTGGACACCCCGAATTTGTGGGGCGTGACGTGGTGGTGCTCGCACGATGTCAGCCGCAAGCTGGCCGACTTCCCGGAGCTGGAATACAGCTTGGGACTGCTGGACTCCGAGCGCCGCGCCAAGCCTGCCGGGAAGCGGCTGGCCGAGCTGATTGCCGCAGAGAAGGCCAACCCCACGGCTCCCGTCCAGCGCAGCACCGCCGTGTCCTTCGACCCGGGGGACGAAGCCACGGGTGTTGGCCGCTCGGTGGCCGATCCCTCCGGCTCGCTGTTCCCTGCTTGGCTGGAGCTGGCTGCGGCGGGGCAGAAGCCTGCGCTGGTGCGTGCTTCCAAAACGTCCGACGCCGGTTACCTCGCCGCCCGCGGCATCACCGACGTCCGCAGCCAGACAGAGGCACGGTGAGCACTAGGTGGGATGAGGTAAAGCCCAAGAATTCAGCACAAAGGTGGGAGCTGTTGCCGGAGAACGGCACCCATCCGGCGACGCTGGTGCCCATTTTTGAGCGGGCCGTGGAAGCCTTTTACGCCGACGCCCCGGCCTAAGCCGCGGCACAGCACGCTTGGCACCCTTGGCTCCGGGCTGGCCCTAGCCCCAGCTGCTACTGGCGCGTAACATCGAATCATTACCGGGTTTCGCTCCAAGCCGGCCGTGGCAACACCCACCCCGTCGGCGGAATTGAGGAAGTCATGAGCCATGACGCAGCTGTCGAAAGCACCAATGCCACCGCAAAAGATCCCACTGACAAAAAAGTCACGGCTGCGGATGCCAGAAACGCCGCGGAGGCGGCACGGGAGTCTGCGTGGGAGCGGCCAAGTTTCGCCAAGGGCCTGTATCTGGGTGATTTTGACGTGGATCTGATTCATCCACATCCGCAGTCCTCGCCCGAGGACACCGAAATTGGCGATGCCTTCCTTGAGAAGGTTGAGGCCTACGCCAAAACCCTGGACGGCGCCCGAGTCGAACGGGAAGCGAAGATTCCTGACGAATATCTGGCAGGTCTGGCTGAGTTGGGCGTATTCGGCATGAAAATTCCTGTCGAATACGGCGGGCTTGGACTGAACCTGACTTATTACGGGCGGGCCTTGTCCATTCTTGGCAGCGTGCATCCCGCCTTTGGCGCCTTGGCCTCTGCCCACCAGTCCATTGGCGTGCCGGAACCGGTGAAGGTTTTTGGCACAGCTGAACAAAAACAGAAATACCTGCCGCGGTGTGCGGCCGGAGCTGTCACGGCTTTTTTGCTGACGGAACCGGATGTGGGCTCGGACCCCGCGCGGATGGGTTGCCAGGCTGTTCCGTCTGAAGATGGCTCGGAGTACGTTTTGGACGGCGTGAAATTGTGGACCACCAACGGCGTCATTGCCGAACTGGTGGTGGTCATGGCGTTGGTGCCATCCCGTGGTTTGGACGCGGCGGGACGGAAAACCGGCGGTATCACCGCATTCGTGGTGGAAGCGGACTCCCCCGGCATCACGGTTGAAAACCGCAACGAGTTCATGGGCCTGCGCGGCATTGAAAATGGGGTGACACGCTTCCATCAGGTCCGCGTCCCGGCAGAAAACCGTTTGGGACGGGAGGGCCAGGGTTTGAAGATCGCCCTGACCACGTTGAACACGGGGCGGCTGTCCATCCCGGCCATGGCAGCAGGGGCGGGCAAGTGGTCCTTGAAGATCGCCCGGGAGTGGTCCAACGCACGTACCCAGTGGGGACTGCCGGTGGGTCAGCATGAGGCAGTGGGCAAGAAACTGGCCTTCATGGCTGCCACAACCTTCGCATTGGAGGCTGTTTTTGAGCTCTCTGCAGCCCTGGCAGACGCCGGCATGAAGGATGTGCGCATCGAAGCGGCCCTCGCGAAGCTGTGGTCTTCCGAGTTCTCCTACAAGTGCGCAGATGAACTAGTCCAGATCCGTGGCGGACGCGGCTACGAGAGCGCGGCTTCGCTGGCCGCCCGCGGCGAGCGCGCAGTTCCCGCCGAACAACTCCTGCGGGATCTGCGCATCAACAGGATCTTCGAAGGCTCAACCGAAATCATGCACCTGCTCATTGCCCGTGAGGCAGTGGACGCACACTTGGCTGCGGCCGGCGATCTGGCGTCCACCACGGCAACGCTGGCTGAAAAGGGCAAGGCGGCCGTGGGTGCCAGCGGATTCTACGCGAAGTGGCTGCCGAAGCTGGCGGTAGGCAAGGGCATGGACCCGCGTTCCTACAACGACTTTGGGCCGCTGGCCAAGCACCTGCGCTTTGTGGAGCGCGAATCGCGCAAGCTGGCGCGGCAAACGTTTTATGCCATGGGACGGTGGCAGGGAAAGCTCGAGTACAAACAAGCCTTCCTGGGCCGCATCGTTGACATCGGTGCCGAGCTCTTTGCCATTTCCGCCTGCTGTTCCCGGGCCGAAATGCTCCGGCTCAAGGACCCCAACCAGGGCCGGGCGGCACAGAAACTTGCCGACGCCTTCGCGTACCAGTCACGGCTCCGGGTGGAAACGTTGTTCAACGAGCTCTGGCACAACACGGACGATTCCGACAAGTCCCTCAGCGAGGAACTGCTGGCCGGGGACTTCGTGTGGCTTGAAGAGGGCGTGCTGGACCCCTCCGAGGGGACGGGGCCCTGGATCTCCGACGCTGCCCCCGGCCCGTCCACCCATGAGAACCTGCACCGCAAATACCGCTAACCGCTACCAATGACGTCAGGACGTGCAGAACCCCCGCAGCGCCAGGTGCTGCGGGGGTTCTGTTGGTGTCACAAACCGGGTGACTTAGCCGTCGGTCTTCACGATGTACACGTCGCACGGGGCGTTGTGTGAAACGGCATTGGCAACCGAGCCAAGGACGCGACTCAGGCCCTGCATGCGGACGTTGCCCACAACAATCATCTTTGCCTTGCGCTTGGTGGCCTCTTCAATCAGCACCTCGGCAGGCTTGCCCAGCGCTGAGGAGTATTCGGTCTTGACGCCGCTGATCTTCAGTTCCTCTGCAACGCGCTGTGCAACCCGCTCAGCTTCGTCGGCGGTGGACAGGAACCATTCGTCATTGCCAATGGTGACCTTCTCCGTCTTGTCCTCGCCAAAGGCGGTCACAACACGCAAGGTGTACCCCAAAGCCTTGGCCAAGTCCGCTGCAACCTTGGCAGCCTTCATGGAGGTTGAGTTGCCGTCAACGCCAACAATGATGATTCCAGCCATTTGTTTCATCCTTTTCTTCGGCTAAGACACCGGCATTTTCCAACCCGGTGTCATTGTTGTCCCTACTTTAGTCACAAAAGCACACATTTAGGCGGGAACGTGGGCGAACTTACCCACCTATTACGCGTTACCCGCGGCAACTGCCACGGCCAGGATCTCCAGCACATGCTTGTAATTCGCTCCCGTTGCCCGGCTCATGCCCAGTTCACACGTCCTGTTGCAGGACGCATGCGCCGACACATCCATCGCGACCACGTCACGCGCTTGAACTTCCGTAGCCGACGCCGTCAGTTCCGGATGCAGCATGCCCCGGTCCCCCGCAAAGCCGCAGCAGCCCCAGTTCTCCGACACCAGCACGGTCTCCGCCACGGCCGAGGCAACTTGCTCCAGCGCCGGGTTGAGTCCCATCCGCACCGACGAGCACGTGGGGTGCAAGGCCAGCGAGTCCAACCGCACCCACGCACCGTCCAGCATCGGCAGTAGGCGGTCCGCCGTGAATTGCACCGCGTCAACGACCCGCAACGGCCTTTGCCCGGGCGTCAAATTTTCGCTTTCGATGGTGTGCAGCAGGCCCTCGGTGCAGCTTGAGGCATCGCAAATAATCTCCAGCTCACCGTCCCGCGTGGCCTCCCGCAGCATCGTCAACGTCCGCGCATGCATCTGCGCCAACCCGGCGGCCATCCCCTTGGACGACCACGGCGTCCCGCAACAAGCACTCTCAATGCCTTCCGGCACCAGCAATTCCACCCCCACTTTCGCGCACAGCTGCTCAAAGCTCGCCTGTACCCCGGCCGCGCACGCCTCAGCCGGCCCAAACATCACGTTCACACAGGCAGGGAAATACACGGCCGCCGGTTCCCCGGTAGGCGCCGGACGGCGTCGTGCCCTCCCTCCGGCGGGAAGCTCGGCTGAATACAGTGGCAGCGAATCGTGGCCCATCACCTTCCGGGCCGCATTGTTTGCCGGAAGCACGACGCCGAACGGCACTTTCGCGGCAACGTCCAGGGCCAGCCCAGCCCCCTTGGTGACCGTGGCCCAATGCTTGGCGGCCGAGTCCCACAGGGCGCTTTCCACAGCACCGGCCGCCTCGGTGCGCAGGTGCCGCACCAGCGTGCCGGTGTTGATGTCCACGGGGCAGGCGGTTTGGCACATGCCGTCCACGGCGCACGTGTCGATACCGGCGTAGTCGTAGTCGGCGGCCATCTCGTCCGCGAGCGCCGTATCCCCGGTGAGCCGGGCCGTGGCCATGTCGCGCAGGGTGACAATGCGCTGGCGCGGGGTCAGTGTCAGGTTTTTGCTCGGGCATACCGGTTCGCAGTAGCCGCAGGAGACACAGCGGTCCACCTCCGCATCGACTTGCGGTGGCGCCGTCTTTATATGGTTTAGGTGCGCTAGAGGATCGTCCTCGAGCAATACCCCTGGGTTCAGCATGCCCGCCGTGTCGCACAGGTTCTTGATGGTGCGCATCACCTCGTAGAGTTCATCCCCGTATTGGCGCCGGACAAACGGCGCCATGACGCGTCCGGTGCCGTGTTCGGCCTTGAGCGATCCACCCTCGCCGAGCACCACGTCCACCATGTCCTCGGTGAAGGCGGCGTAGCGGTTCAGCTCCTCAGGGCTGGCGAACTGGTCGGTGAGCATGAAGTGGATATTGCCGTCCTTGGCGTGTCCAAACGTGACGGAATTTTCGTAGCCGTACTTCTCAAATAGGGCACTCAGCTCCAGGCAGGTGCGCGCCAGCGCCGGGACCGGGACCACGACGTCCTCCAACAGTGCGGTGGTTCCAGCGGGGCGGGCACCGGCCACGGCCGTGTACAGTCCCTTGCGCAGGTGCCACAGCTCGGCACGGATGGCGGCGTCGGAGCTGAATTCCGCAGGCCCGTCCAGGCCCAGCGTGCCGGCGAGCACCACGGCGTCGGCGTTGAGCCCGGCCAGCTCCTCCTGGTTGCCCGTTTGGTATTCCACGAGCAGGGCCGCATGGTTGCGCACTTTCAGATCACGCACGACGCCGGGCACCTGGCTCAGCCCCTGCCCCACCTTCAGTGACAGCGCGTCCAGCAGTTCCACCGTGGCGGCGCCGCTTTCCACCAGGGCCGGCAGCGCCGTGTTGGCTGCGTGCAGGTCCTTGAACACCAGCAGCCCGGCCGTGGCGTGGGCCAGTCGCGGGATGGTCGCAAAGACAGCCTCGGCCACGAACCCCAGTGTGCCTTCGCTTCCCACGATCAGGTGGGCGAGGATGTCCACCGGGTCATCGAAGTCCAGCAGTGAGTTCAGCCCGTAGCCCATGGTGTTCTTCATGGAGAACTGATGCTCGATCACGGCACGCGAAGCTGGATTGCGGCGCACCCTTTCCGCGAGCTTGGCCAGCCCCAGGAAAAGTTCGGGTTCCAGCGAGCGGAGACGGGTGGAGGCGTCGGGGGCGCCGGTGTCCAAGACGGTGCCGCTGGGCAGGACAAGTGTCAGCGACTCCAGCGTCCGGTAGGCGTTGTCGGTGATGCCGCAGGCCATGCCGGAGGAGTTGTTGGCCACCACGCCGCCAATGGTGCAGGCCACTTCGCTGGCAGGGTCGGGCCCAAACTTTCGCCCGTACCGCAGCAGCCGCGCGTTCACTGCCCGCACCGTGACGCCAGGTTGAACTCGGACACGGGTACCGCCATCGAGCACTTCCATCGAACGGAAGTTCTTGCGCACGTCCGCCAGCAGGCCGCCGCTGACGGCCTGGCCGCTGAGGCTGGTACCACCGGAACGCAGGGTCAGCGGTAGTCCGCGCTCGGAACTGACACGCATGAGCTTGGCAACTTCGGCGGCGCTGGAGGGGACCGCCACTGCTTGGGGAATGAGGAGGAAGTGGGAGGCGTCGTGGGCGTTGGCGTGACGGTCAAGGGCACGGGTGAGGGTTTGTGCGGGGCTGGCCATGGCAGCCGTAACAGCCGCCAGTGATTGCCCGTCCAGCACTTTCTCGCTGCTCCGCGGGTTCTTGCCGCCCGTCGTTTGGCGTCCCTGCCCTGACATGGTGGCCCCTTTGCTCAGCATTCCGTTTTGCGCAGCAGTCCTTTTGTCTCATGGCATCCGTCGCCATACAGCTACCGTCATGTAGGAACCGCGTTCATGACAAGTCTTATGGGCGTTTTGGTGCAAAGCAAGGCACCCGGCACAATGCAGCTTGGGGTAAAGCGCCGCACCTTGCCTGCACAGTCCCCGCGCTGCCCTCACTCGGCGCGTTCCTTGTCCTATGCTGGGGCCACCACTATCAACAGCGTTGGGAGCCCCATGACCATCTCCACAGCAGACTTCTACGACGAGCACGGGCTGAAACTGGCCTCCGTGTCCCTACAGTTTCGCAACTTTGGCGCCGTCACCTGCTTTAGCGGGCCCGCCCGAACCGTGAAGTGCCATGCGGACAACCTGTTGGTGAAATCCCTCCTGTCCACCGCGGGCGAAGGCGCCATTTTGGTGATTGACGGCGGAGGCTGGATGGGGAACGCCCTCATGGGCGACATGATCGCCCAGCTGGCCGTGGACAACAACTGGGCCGGCGTGATCATCAACGGCGCCATCCGCGACAGTGTGGCCATGGCGCAGATGCCACTAGGAGTGAAGGCACTGGGCACCAACCCTGCAAAGAGCTTCAAGGAGGGCACCGGAGACGTTGATGTTCCCGTGCAACTCGGTGACGTGAGCATCCATCCCGGCGAAATGATTCATGCAGACGAGGATGGAATCCTCGTGGGCCCTCGGGAATAGCTGGGCACGGCTGGCGTAGCGGACCGGCCGGCGTGGCTCAGGCGCGGAAGTTGGCTGGCCCGCGCAGTGGTTCCAGCAGCGCCTTCTTCTGCGGGCTCAAGCGGACCAAAGTGCCGCTTGGTTCGTGGAAGAACGCCAGCACGGTTTCAGCAATAACGCATTTTTCTGCTGTCACAGGATCAAAAATGGCGTATGCCACGGTAAAGCTGGCCCCTTTTACGGCGCTGATCCACACTTTCACTTCTGCGGCGACATTGCGGTAGTTCAAGGCCGCCAGGTAGCGGTCCCGGTGTTCCACCACCAGCGCCTGCACATCCGCGTCCAGTTCAGAAAAGATGGGGTGCGCAGCAGCAATGCCGGGCAGCCCGGTACCGGCGGGCGGGCCAAAAGCGTAGACACGAGCCTCCTCAAGGATCCGTAGCACCTCCACGTTGTTGATGTGCCCATAGGCATCCATGTCTCCCCAACGCATGGGGACCTGCAGCGCAAGGCGCTGGACGCCGTCGTACTTTTCCTGCTGAACAGCCATCAGTTTCCTTCACTTTCCACGATTAGCGTCGAGGCGTACCATTCGCGCTCCAGGATGGCGTGGTGCTGCAACGTGATCCATTCGCCTTTGCTCCAGTCAGCTTCGACAAACGTTGCCTCCAAACGCATACCCAGGCGTGTCATGAGTGCTGCGGATTTTTCGTTTCGGGCATCGCAAATCCCCTCAACCCTGTGCCAGCCGAAGCCATGGAAGGCAATGTCCAGGGCGGCTGCGCAGGCAGCAAAGGCAACGCCCCGGCCCTGAACCTCGGGACTGAAGACGAAGCCGATTTCGCCACGCTGCCAATTCTTCGCATCCCACTTCAACAGCACCTCGCCGATCGCCTTGTGGGTGGGGCCGTGTTCCACCGCCAAGTCCAGCCACTGGCCGGGTGTGGTGAAATCCTGCTGCGCAATCATGGATGCGACCGTCAGCGCGGTGTCCGCCATGGTCTGCGGCGGGTGCGGCAGGTAGCGGGCCACCTCGGGCAGTGACCTGTAGGCGTTGACGGCCTGCACGTCGGCGCGAAGTATGGGGCGCAGCCGAACGCCGTCGGCCGCGAAAGGGTATGCCGGTTGCACTGGGACGGGAAATTCTGGTGTGGCGGAGGGCATATTCAGATCCTAATGCGAACTTGCCACCGGACACCCTTCATGCACCTTGGAGCAGTGTTCGAATCCTCTTGGGAAACAGTCAGAGTCCTTGGATACCATGGGCCCATGCCTGCCCCACCTACAACCCGACGCCGAGTTGAACTCGTGTTGATACCCCTTGTTGCAGCCTTTTGCATGGCCTTCATCATCGGGGCCATTGTGCTTGACCGCGATGGCGGATCCTGCCCTGCGCCGAACTGGAACAACCACTTGTCACTGTCATTGGCCGGGAACCAGAGCAGTAATGCCACGGCCGCAGCAGTCACGGCATGTTCCGGCACCGACTGCGTTCCCCAGTCGCCAACGTTCGCCAAGATGTCAGCAGGCGGAACTCGGATGCTCACTCATCAAAAAGACGGCCCATGGATGCTCGCGGTTGGCGCCCTACCGCCCAAGACCCTCAGCTTCAGGGTGTACGACCAAAACGGCAAGGTACTGGCAACCCAAACCACGGCACTGAACTGGACCCGAGTGTCCGGTACCGAACGCTGCGGTGGACGCATGGCCAACATCAAGGTCGTGCTGAACATGCCCTAATTTTTGCGTGGGGTGGCTGTCAGGCGGTGTCCAGCTAACGGTTCATGAAGTGTATGAGCACACCCACGCCCCATGTCCCCGCAGCCAAGGATGCAAACCCAAACTCCGCGAGGATTCCGAGTCCGGTGGCCTTCAGCGCCGCCAGCGATGAGGAAACAGCCGGGCGCAGCTCTCTTTGCCGGGCAAGTTCGGAGAGGAATAGGCCGGCGGCAAAGCCCAGTAAAAGCCCCACTACTGGAATAACAAAGAGTCCGATAACGCCCACCACCAAGCCGATCACCACGGATCTGCCCGGGATGGATCTGGCCTTCATGGCTCTGCCGGTCAACACCGCGCTGGAGGTCATTCCAGCTGCAACAAACACTGCAGCGATGCCGAATATTATCCATCCCAGCGGAGAGCCCAGCACCAGGGCCCAGACAAGCAGGCTCACGCCAATGAGAATGCTGCCCGGCAACACCGGGACTATGACGCCGACGACGCCGACCACGATGGCGACTCCACAAACGATGGTCCAAAAAATCTGCGCATCCATCCTGCAATGGTGCCACGGAACGGCAGCCCGGCCAGGCGCGTAGTTGAGTCTGGCTATTGAGTCTGTCGAATATATCGAATATATGTTTGTGTAGTTATTGCAGTCGTGTAACGGTGGGGGTAGAATGGGGGTATGAGTAATCGGGAGGAGTTCCCCGGAGACCGGGGCTTTGCAGCCACAGTAGATGTGGCTGGACTCCTTGCCGCGATGACGCTTCCTTCCATTGAACCCTTTGGCCCTGACACTCCGGTCCTGGCTGGGTTGCCCGCCTACATTCCGTTCCCGCCACCTCGCCCTGAGCCTGCGTCCAGGGTGGGGGTGGCTCGTGCCGTGTACGACACCTCCATGACCGCGCTGGCGGTACTGAAACGACTCGAGGACGCCACAGCGGCGTGTAAAGCCGCCCTGGTGGCCCGCGTCATCGCAGCAGCCCACGTGGAAGCGGCCGCGACCAACCTTGACCCGTGGCAGGCAGGGATCGCCGACAGTAGCGCTTGCACCGACATCGCGCTGACGCTGTGTATTCCTGAACGCACCGCGGCCGCTTTGGCCCACCACAGCACTGCCTTGCTCACCACCCATCACCACA
>NZ_JAFMPX010000129.1 GCF_017353415.1 Arthrobacter sp. E3 | reverse complement strand
ATGAGTAATCGGGAGGAGTTCCCCGGAGACCGGGGCTTTGCAGCCACAGCAGATGTGGCTGGTTTCCTTGCCGCGATGACGCTTCCTTCCATTGAACCCTTTGGCCCTGACACTGCGGCCCTGGCTGGGTTGCCCGCCTACATTCCGTTCCCGCCACCTCGCCCTGAGCCTGCGTCCAGGGTGGGGGTGGCTCGTGCCGTGTACGACGCCTCCATGACCGCGCTGGCGGTACTGAAACGACTCGAGGACGCCACAGCGGCGTGTAAAGCGG
>NZ_JAFMPX010000128.1 GCF_017353415.1 Arthrobacter sp. E3 | reverse complement strand
CTGCGTCCAGGGTGGGGGTGGCTCGTGCCGTGTACGACGCCTCCATGACCGCGCTGGCGGTACTGAAACGACTCGAGGACGCCACAGCGGCGTGTAAAGCGGCCTTGGTGGCCCGCGTCATCGCAGCAGCCCACGTGGAAGCGGCCGCGACCAGTCTGGATCCGTGGCAGGCAGGGATCGCCGACAGTAGCGCTTGCACCGACATCGCGCTGACGCTGTGTATTCCTGAACGCACCGCGGCCGCTTTGGCCCACCACAGCACTGCCTTGCTC
>NZ_JAFMPX010000127.1 GCF_017353415.1 Arthrobacter sp. E3 | reverse complement strand
AGGACTACCTCGACCAGCTCGAAATCCTCCGCCACCACCACGTCATGATCGACCCTCCCCTGCCCAAAGCCCTGATCTTGCTCACCGTGCCGTTCCTTTCAGCACTGAACATCACCGACGAACCCGCCGAACTCATCGGTTCCGGCCCCGTCCCGATCCCCATCGCCCAAAAACTCCTCGCCAACTCCCCCACGTTCTTACGCGTCCTCACCGATCCAGTCACCGATGAGCCCCTGGACATGAAAGCAGAACGCTACACACTACGGGAAAGCG
>NZ_JAFMPX010000126.1 GCF_017353415.1 Arthrobacter sp. E3 | reverse complement strand
TGGCCCAACCCGTAAGGGAGGGAGTGGTCGAAGGTGGGACTGGCGATTGGGACTAAGTCGTAACAAGGTAGCCGTACCGGAAGGTGCGGCTGGATCACCTCCTTTCTAAGGAGCACCAAACACCACAGGATGGCCCGCATGGGTTGTGTTGGTGGTGTGAGGAGTAAAGACTCGTTGCCAGGACGCATGTTTCTGGGCGAGTTGCTCAAGGGTGGAATATCAATAAAATAGTCGATGATCGATATCTGGCGACCTGGCTTGAGTACAACGAATCT
>NZ_JAFMPX010000125.1 GCF_017353415.1 Arthrobacter sp. E3 | reverse complement strand
ACCAAAACGCCAACTAAAGAGTCAGCAGCCACAGCATTCGTTCGCGGACGTTGCCACCACCAGAAAGCCACCAGCGTCAGCGTCAGAACCAGTACAACACCGGTCAATCCTGCTTTTCTCATGTACCGTCATTCCTCACGAATCGCCGTGCGAATCGTCATCCGTCCCAAACGCCAAGCGGGGTACATACCCGCCGCCAGGGCGGCCACCACCGCTACCAACAGGGCTCGAAGAAAATGCGCCGACTCAAAGTGCATCTGCAAGGTCCAGCCGAATGAG
>NZ_JAFMPX010000014.1 GCF_017353415.1 Arthrobacter sp. E3 | reverse complement strand
TCCTCGCAGGGCACCCACCCCCTTTTCATCGCTCCCGGCCGGCCGCAGCACCAAAATGCTCAACTCCAGCCCAAATTCCCGCCGGCACCAGCCCGCCCATCAAAACGCTACTGACCCACACACCTAGGAGATCTGCATGAGCCTGCATCGCCATCACAGCCGAGCCGAGAAGTTCACTCTGGACAGTGCGTTCGACTCGGGCATGGGCACCATTCCCAAGCACACGCTTCCGTCTGGCACCCAGGACGCCGACGCTGCGATGCAGTTCATCCGCAACGAGCTCATGCTTGACGGCAATGCCCGCCAAAACCTTGCCACGTTCGTGACCACGTGGATGGAACCCCAGGCAGCTGAATTGATTCAAGCCTCCTTGGAAAAGAACATTATCGACAAGGACGAGTACCCGCAGTCGGCCGAAATTGAGCGTCGCTGCGTGAACATGTTGGCGAATCTGTGGCATGCACCGGAGCCCGCCGGGGATGCCGGTGCCATGGGCTGTTCCACCACAGGCTCCTCGGAGGCAGCCATGCTGGCAGGTCTGGCACTGAAGTGGCGCTGGCGTGCCCGCAGGGAAGCTGCCGGGCTCGATGCCAGCAAGCCCAATCTCGTCATGGGTGCCAATGTGCAGGTGTGCTGGGAAAAATTTGCCAGGTACTGGGACGTAGAGGCACGGCTGATCCCGCTCGAGGGTGCCACGCATCTGACCGCAGTACAAGCCGCTGCTGCCTGTGATGAAAACACCATTGGTGTGGTGGCCGTGCTCGGTTCAACGTTTGACGGCTCGTATGAACCCGTTACGGAGATTGCCGCCGCCCTGAACGAGCTGGCCGCCAGCACGGGTTTGGACGTACCGATGCACGTTGACGCCGCATCGGGCGGTTTCATTGCACCATTCCTTGACACAGAACTGCTGTGGGATTTCAGGTTGGAGCGGGTCAAATCCATCAACGCTTCCGGGCACAAATATGGACTTGTCTATCCCGGGGTTGGCTGGGTGCTGTGGCGAAGCACCCAAGAGCTGCCGGAAGACTTGATCTTCAGCGTCGACTACCTGGGCGGTTCCATGCCTACGTTCGCCTTGAACTTTTCCCGTCCCGCAGCCCAAGTGATCGCCCAGTATTACACACTCGTCCGCTACGGCTTTGACGGTTTCCAAAGTATCCAGTCGCGGTGCCGGGAGATCGCCGGCGCCATTGCCACGGGCGTGGAGGGAATGGGGCCGTTTACGCTGCTCAGCCGCGGCAACGAATTGCCCGTTGTGGCTTTCGAACTGACGGCCCCGGATGGCTACTCCGTGTACGACCTCTCGCATGAGCTGCGCAGCTTTGGCTGGATTGTGCCGGCCTACCCCATGCCGGAGGGCATGGCTGATGTGCATGTGCTGCGCGTGGTGGTGCGCAACGGTTTCACCTTTGACTTGGCTGCCATGTTCTTGGCAGATCTAGCCAAGTCGGTGGCACGGCTCTCGGGCCAAAGGGATGAGCGCGTGGGATTTCACCACTGATCCAGCATGGCTTGGCGCTGGTTAGTGCGGTGCCGGTTCACGACAAGGCGCTCAGCATCGAGATGTAGATCCAGTCCCGGTACTGGTGCAGGCTCCAGCCGAAGTTGGCCACTAGCGATGCATAGCTGTCGGGGTGGCCAAGCGTAAAGATGACGGCCGCGGCGTCGTCGTCGCTCATGCCATTGGCCAGTCCGCCGCGCTCGCGAATCGAAGCGGCGGCCAGCCGGTAGTTGGCTAGCCGCTGCAGGGCTCGCGACTCGCGCAATTGTGCAATGTCAGGATCGATGGCGGCCGCTTGGCTGATGACGTTGAAGATCGCGTGGCTGCGGGGCATGCCTTCGGAAAACCAGTCGGCCAGCACGCTGATGACCCCTGGCACGTCGGTTGCCAAAGCGACACGTTTTGCCATGAACTCGGGAACGGTTGCCGGCGCGAGTGGTCCGGCGACGGCCGCATCCAAGACAGCTGAAAGCAAGGAGGGCTTGTTCCCCACCGAGTTGTAGATGGTTTGAATGGCGACGCCTGCCTGTGTGGCTATAGTTTCGATGGACGTGCCCAGGTAGCCATTCGCTAAAAAAAGTTTGCCTGCTGTTGCCACAATCAGTTCACGCGTCTGGATCGACTGGACCTGGCGTCGGCCGCGAGGCGCTGGATTGTCCTGGATTTCGACCATAAGCAAGAATAGCATTCCACTGATTAGAAGAGTATTCTAGTGAAATAGTTCCACCGCAGCTTCCAGGGAGGCGCATCATGGCTGGACAGACGTTGGGCGAGACCATCATTGTCGGAGCGGGGCAGGCCGGGCTGTCGGTAGCTTTTCACCTTGGGAACAGGGGGGTTGTCTGCCGTGTTCTTGAAGCAGAAGGGTCGCCGGGCAACAGCTGGCGAAAACGTTGGGATTCGCTCCGGCTTTTCACACCGGCACAGCACTGCTCACTTCCGGGAATGCAATTCCCAGCACCGCCGGGGAGTCTTCTCACCAAGGACCAGGTTGCCACGTACTTGGAGTGTTATGCGGCCCAGCTCCCTGTCACAACAGGAGTTGTCGTCACAGGAATCCATGCCGAAGACAGAACCCGTGACGTGGATGGTGGCGGGGCATGGACGGTTGAAAGCACTGCCGGCCGTTTCACCGCCGCCAACGTCGTCATCGCTACAGGTGCCACCTCAGAGCCCTTCATTCCTGACCTCGCAGCCAAGCTCGCCGAGGACATCCGCCAACTGCACAGCAGCGACTACCGCAATGCGCAGTCACTGCCGGAAGGTGGCGTTCTGGTGGTTGGCGCCGGCACCTCGGGCATCCAAATTGCCATGGAACTGGCACGGGACCACCGCGTATGGCTGGCAGGGCGCGTTCCCTTTCACGTTCCCGATGCTGCCTTGAAGCACGCCGGTGGCTTGTATTGGCAGTTCATTGACAAGGTGCTCACGCGTCGCACTCCACTAGGACGAAGAGTTGCCAAGGATTTCACCGCGCAAGGCGGGCCCTTGATTTCAGTGTCCATCGATGACGCGCTCAGCGCTGGGGTCAGGTGCCTGCCGCGTTTTGAACAGGTGGACGGAGCCGGACGTCCGTACTTCCCCAATGAACCGGGCATGCCTGCACCGGTCCTTCCCGTGTCGACGGTCATATGGGCAACTGGTTACAAGCCGAGCTATGGCTGGATTGACGGGCTTTCAGTTGATAGCAGGGGATGGCCGGTTACCAACCGGGGAGAGGTTCACGAATTTCCCGGACTGTATTTTGTGGGATTGCCTTTCCAGTACGGACTGACTTCAGCCCTGTTGGGAGGGGTGGGGCGGGATTCGGCATTCGTTGCCGATCGCATTGCAGAGCGTGAGTAGATATTGCTGCAGCCTCACTGGCACAGACCAGCTCTCTTCGGCGGGTTTTTCACTGTACTCCCGTGGCGGTGTGGATCCCTCGTCAGGACTGTCTGAATGCTTGGCGCTGGAAGCTGATGAGTTGGTCATGCTTTCTCTTGTCCCGCCCCGCATGTGAGCACCACGCGGTCTCACTTTCATTGTGGTGCATCCAGAAATGCCGCGCTGCCTGCAAACATCCAGCTAAACGGGAGAGACTACAGGTATGGAAAACCCTCTGTCCAAGTGGCGCTCGGAACTGCGCGGCACCTTCAGCAACAATGCCCCCACCATCCCGCAATGGGAACTTGACTTGGAAAAGGGCGACGACGGCGGCTACTTTGGTCCCGAATCGGCTGCTTGGGCTGTCCACGGGTCGATGACGACGCTTGTGGCCGGCATCCAATCTTTGCTTATCCAGGCGCTTCACCCGGGTGCGCTCGCAGGCGTCCATGACCACTCCAGCTACCGCAGCGATCCTCTTGGCAGGCTGGCCGGAACCATCCGTTGGATCTTCACGCTTACTTATGGGGACACCGCGGCTGCCCGGCAGGCATCGGACAAGGTGCTGCGCATTCACGAGCACATTCGCGGGAGCTACAACACCAACAGTGGGGAAGTACGCCCGTACACCGCTAATGATCCTGATCTGCTGCGATGGATCCACTTGGCATTCACCCAAGCCTTCCTGGCAACCCATGAAGCCTACGGCGGACCCATTCCCGGAGGATCTGATGCTTATGTGGCCGACTGGGCCGTGGCTGGTGCGCTCATGCAGGTGGAGAACCCGCCTACCACCGTCAGTGGGCTCAATGATCAGCTTGCCGCCTACACCAAAGAGCTGCGCTACGACGAAACCGTTGCCGAAACGGTGGCCTTCATCAGGAACCCGCCCTTGGCACGCTCGCAGCAAGGCGGCTATAAGATTCTTTTTGCTGCAGCAGTGGCGTCCTTACCCCTTGGATACAAGGAACTGCTGCAGTTGAGCACACCGAGACTTGGCCCTCTTTCGCTACCGGTGACGGTGCCCACAAAAGGCGTACTCGGCGTTGTCCGCTGGAGTTTAGGATCCCCTGGACCCAGCGAAGCATCAGCGCGGGCCCGGCGTATCCGGCTGGGTGTATAGGCTCCACCCAGCAGAGCCAGCTAGGCTGCATAGGGCCATTTGTGTCCGCCATGTTCCGCCCGCAAGCTTCGCTACAACTATGCAAGGACTGACTTCAGCCCATGACCCCACGTACTTTCTACCGCTCCATCGCCATCGCCGAAGCCGTTACGTGGACGTTGCTGATTGCTGGCATGATCATGAAATACGCGTTGAAGCTGGGCGACTGGCCCGTCACCGTGGGCGGCTTTGCACACGGACTGGTGTTCATCGCCTACGTCACCACCGCAGTCCTGGTCGGATTGAACCAGCGCTGGCCCACCAAGCTGATTGTTGGCGCCGCAGCTACCGCTTTTGTGCCGTACCTCACCATCCCCTTTGACCGGTGGTTGGAGAGAAAGGAAAGGCTCGACGGCGGCTGGCGCACCACGGCCACCGGTCACGCCCGTGACGGTCACTGGGTCGATGTCGTACTGCGCTGGATGCTCAACCGTCCGGTGCTTTTGAGCGTCGTGTTCGTGGTGTTTGTTGGCGGGATCATGGCCACCATGCTCTTTGTTGGTCCTCCAGGTGGCCGCGCCTAGCACAACCCAGCCGCCTGACACGGGCTCAGCCGTGGGTCCAGCAGCCGAGGATCGTGGTGGACATTTCATAGGCGAAACTGGCCGCTGACACGTCGTGCGGTCCAACACTGGCAGGAAGCGCTGTGGCGTCTACATGCAAGGTCATGTTGTCCTTGGCGAAGATGACGTTTCCTGCTTGTGATTGGTAGCCGGGAAGACCTAAGTTTGCCAGGCCCTTGATGGGGGCAGCTGACAGGGAGGCCGCCAATTTTTGTGCTGCTTCGGTTGCTTTTTCCGGGGTTTCTGCCACTGTCACGCTCATCACGAAGTTGCCTGCGGCCAGTGGATAGGTGCACGTGTAGGTGGTGCCGTCCCACTCGGTCTCCGGTTCGGGAACAGCAGGAAGGGCAAGGATGTCCTTGACGGTATTCCTGGCTTCCGCCGCGCACACCATCGCTGCCGCCTCGGGTGCGGGGCCTGCCACCACAGTCAGGACGCCGTGCATGTCTCCTTCCATGCTGTGGTAAGGGTAACTGCCGGGTTTTGCCGGGGCCTTGAAGGCTGCCATTCCACCGGCAGGAACGGTCACGGAAAAGGCACTGGCCTGGTCTGAAACAATGGTGGCGGCGGTGGTGCCCATGTTCATCACGCTCACGCTTGTTCCGGCATCCAGAGGCTTCGGGTCTAGGAACTTCCCCTCCTGAATGTGAATCATCGACGCCATTGCGCCTTCAGTGTGCGCGGTTGCGGCGGAGGAGGCCACCGGTGCGGGGTGGTTCATTTCGCTGGTCGCACCCAGTCCTGCGGAACAGCCGCCCAACGCGATGGCGGCGGCCACGGCCACTGCGGCGGAAATGCTGAGTTTCGTCTTCATGGCAATCCAATCCAAAACGTGAAGAGTAGGTGGCCCGTGGCCGGGATGCATGGGTGGGCGGCTGGCGTCGGTGACCCGCGCAGTTACTTGGTGCTGGAGAGCAAGTGCCCGTAGACCACGGTGTTCTCGACGAATTCCCCGGTGCTGGGTTCGTATCCGCCACAGGTGATGAGGCGGATCTCTGCCCTGTCGGTGTTGCCGTACACGGCAAGTGTGGGGAACGATGCCTTTTGGAAGATTTCGGTGCGGTCAACGCCAAAAACAAGCACGCTGCCGTCGGCCCGGCTCACACTGAACTGTTCGCCTGGCTTGAGTTCGTGGAGCCGGTAAAACACACCCTCGGGGATGGTGGTGGTGTTGACGTGTCCCAAAATAACGGAGGGACCCTGCTCCCCGGGCGTCGGCGAGTACTTGTACCATCCGGCGGGGGAGCCAGCTTCCCCGGGCGGAACTTCTGCCTCGCCCTTGGCGTCGCGTCCCAGCGACAGCAGGGGGGTGGTGAGACCGATATCCGGCACTGACAATGAGACCGGAGCCGAAGCTGCCAGCACGGGTCCCTTGGCTGGAGCCGGTGGCGGCTGCGTGATGGGAGCAGGGGACGGGGCAGCAGTGGCCGCCGTCGTGCCTGCAGCTGTCGTGGAGGGCGCCGCACCTGGAGGACTCGCGGGTGCGGAAGAACTCGATGATGAGGAAACCTGGCTCGAGATGGGTGGGGAGGCATTTGCTTGAGCCCCGCATCCGGCAACGCCCAGGGTGAGCGTTGCCAGAAGCAGAACCGTAGTCACGGGCGCCCTGCGGCGCCCGTGACTACTGCTGGTGGTGATCATGGAGAAATCGCCGCCGCTACTTTGCAACCGTGGACTTGTGTGCAGCCACAGTCCGCTTCCGACCCAATGCCAAGGCCCCTCCGGCTGCCAACACCAGGGCTCCGCCACCCACAAACCAAGCCACATCAGGGGAGGTTGAGGCGTTGGTCGGAGCAAGCGCTGTGGTTACACCCGTTCCGGGGGCGCCACCGGGCATGGCGGCCATCTGGGAGACAGCGAGGGTTCCACACAGCGCTGGCGACGTGGCAGCCAGCGGCAAGGTGGGAGCCAGGTCGCTCATTTCCTTCTGTGCTGCGGCGGGCAGCGTGGCGGGGTCAAGGCCGTGAACCACCACTACCGCCTTTCCGGCCTTCATGGAGGCAATCGTTTCGGCGTTCATGGTGAACGTGCGCTCGTACTTGTAGCTTGCACCCATTCCTGCAACGGCCAGGTCCAGGGCCGCCTTGTCGCTCGTGTCACCGCTGGTGGAGAGTGTGGTGCCGATCTTGCCGTAGGACGGGCCGCCCTCGGTGGTGCTGATGACGCCGTCGCCGCTGGTGTCCGCTGAGGGTGCGGGGCACACGCCGGCGCCGTCGATGTGGATGTGCTGCGCATGCGGGTATGCCGCGCCGTTGAACGTCGCCGCCAAGCCGCTGACATTTTCCGTCACGGTGGCCTGGTCTCCGGTGAGGGTGATCCAGACTGAGCCCGTGGCGTTGCTGCCGTTGATGGCACCCAGGTTCGTTTCGAAGGTGCTGGTTCCGTTGTCGGCCGCCATGGCCGCTCCGCTGGAAAAGGTCATGGCTGCCAGCGCAAGCGCCGGGGCAATGAGTAAAGCTGACTTCTTATTCATGGGACTTCTCCTTGAACAGTGTGGACGACCCATCGTTGGATCCGTCTACCCTGTGATTCGGAGCACTCCCGGGTTTGGATTGGAAGAGTCTACTTACGGTTCCGTGGGTGCTGGCAGTCCCAGCAGCGCGTTCTCCACCAATTCGCTCAGCGCCGGGTGGATCCAGTACTGCCCCCGCGCCACGTCGTGGGCGCGCTGGCCGAAGGACATGGCCTGGATCAGGGGCTGGATGACGGTGGCTGCGTCGGGGCCGATGACATGGGCGCCCAACAACTTACCCGTCGCAGGATCCGCCAGCACTTTCAGGAAATGGCCGGAATCTTCCCGGGCCCAGCCAGCGGCAATGTCGGCATAGGCCTGGGTTTTTGCGACATAGGGGACGCCTTGGCGCAGGGCCTGGTCCTCGGTGAGCCCCACGTAGGCAATTTGCGGCTCGCCAAACACCGCTGCCGGGATGAAGCGGTGGTCTGCGGACATCATGGCGGCAGGATGGATGAGGTTGTGCTGCACCACGCGCGCCTCGTGGTTGGCCACATGCTTGAGCTGGTGCTCGCTGGAGATGTCGCCGAGCGCAAAAATCCCGTCCGCCGTGGTGCGCTGGAACTCGTCCACCACCACCCGCCCATGTCTGTCCACGTCAATCCCGGCCGCAGCAACATTCAAGGTGTCCGCGTTGGCCCGCCGGCCCGTCGCCACCAGCAACAACTCCGCGGTGTGTGTTTGCCGGTCTCCGGGCCCCTCAAGGCCAAGCACGACGCCGGCCCCGCCCACCTTCGCGTGTTTGACCTCGGTGTCCAGCAACAACTCATGGCGTGCGGCGGTTTCCTTGGTGAACAGTTCGGAGACGTCGCTGTCCAAGTGGCGCAGCAGTGCCGGGCCACGGACTATCTGGGTTACCTGCGTGCCGAAGGAGGAAAAGATGTTCGCAAACTCGGCTGCAACATACCCACCGCCCAAGATGGCAATGCTCTTTGGCAGTGATTCGATGCGCATGATCGTGTCAGAGGTGTGAATCGTGTCAGTGGCGTGGAAGGCGGCACCTGGCTCGCGCAAGCCGTCGATCGAGGGCACTTGTGCGCGCGAGCCGGCCCCCAGCACAAACCGGTCACCCGTGAGGACCTGGGTGCCGCCGTCGTGCATTGAAACGCGCAGTTCACCGGGCGCCGTGAAGCGGCCGTGGCCGGAGAAAACGGTGATGTTGGGGCACTCGGGGCTTTCGCGGTAGGCCCTGCCCGCTGCCTCGATCCCGTCAATGCGCGAGAAGATCCGATCCCGTATGCCCACCCAGTCAACGGCTGTGAGCTGGGAGTCCACCCCCAAAGCCCTGCCGTGGCGTGTGGCGTCGGCAAGCTCGGCCGGGTGGACGAACATTTTTGTGGGGATGCAGCCAACGTTCAGGCACGTGCCACCGAAGAGGTTGTCCTCGACGATCGCGATGCTCAGGTGCTCCAGTTCCGGGCAGGGAATGGAATTGCCTGAGCCTGTGCCGATGATGACAAGATCGAAATGCTGCATGAGGGTTAGTCCATCTGTTTGGGTTGGTGGTTGCCACGGTTGCGCCATGAGGTAACGGCAAGGACTGCGGCACCTATGCCCGCCAGCCACAACAGGGTTTTACCTTCGCCTGACTTGCGAGCGTCGTCATCGGGCGAGTCTGGGGCAAATTTTTTGCGCAGGTGCTTGCCTTCAGCGACCAGGACCATTTCCTTCTCTGCCTTTTTCAGGCTGGCGGTGACTTCGCGCGGCGGTAGCTGGATTTCGGCTTCTGCCTTGATGCCGGCCTGAAGTTGGCGGCTACGTTCAAGTTCAGCATCCACTTCTGCGCCGAAGAGCAGGGCGAGGTTCATGATCCACAGCCAGAGCAGCAGCACGATCACCCCGGCGATGGCACCGTAAGTTTTCTCGTACTTGTTGAAGTTGGCAAGGTAGAGGCCGAAGCCGGCCGAAGCTGCCACGGCCACGACCAGTGCAACGGCGGCTCCAACACTGATCCATCGGAACTTCGGCTGTTGCACGTTGGGGGTGAAGTAGTACAGCAGGGCGATGAGTGCCACGGCCAGAATCGCCAGCACCGGCCACTTGGCGATGTTCCAGACCGTCACGGCGGTGTCGCCGAAGCCAATGGCATCGCCAAGCACCTTGGCAATGGGGCCGGAGATCACCAGAAGGAGTGCCATGATGGCCACCATGAGCACTGCGGCCAAGGTGACCAGCAGAAGTGCGGGGCGAAGTTTCCACACCGGGCGCCCCTCGTCGGTGCCATAGATGCGGTTCATGGCCCGGCTGAATCCGCCGACGTATTTCGAGGCAGACCACAACGCGGTTGCGAGCCCCAAGACAAACGTCCAGCCAGCTGCCCGGGAACTTGTCAGCTGTTCCACGGGTCCGCTGATGGTTTCCACAATGGACGGGTCTGTGAGCTGTCCGACCAGGTTCAGCATGACCTTGGTGGTTTCCTCGGCCTGGCCCACCAGGCCGAGGATGGAAACCAGCGCCAGTATTGCCGGGAACAGCGACAATACTGCGTAGTACGTCAGGGATGCCGCCATGTCGGTTGAGGCGTCCGCACCGAACTTGGCTACCGAGCGTTTGGCTACATATTTCCACGACTTTGTTTTTATCCTGGCCACTTTTTGCGGCTTGCGGGAATCATCCGGGTCGGGTGCAGCAGCGTGGTCAACCGCCGTGTCCTCGACGATGTCCGAGAACTTCGTGTGCGTATTCATGTCCAAGACACTACCGCGGTGCGGGTTTCGGCGCGCCCATCGATTGCGGCGCGCCCATCGATTCTGCCTGACTTCAACCCGTCCGCGGTAGGGGTGGGAGGTAGCGGGGAGTCATTTCGTGCAGTATGGGCGGGGAGACCAGTCCATCGACGGTGTTTATCCAACGTCCCGCTGCTGCGTGGTTTCCTTTTCCAATAACTCTGCGGCACCAGCCAATAGCAGTTCGAGGCCAAAGTTGAAAGCCTCGGCGTCGTCCACCGGCCTAGAAGAACCGGCCAACAGACCTGCCTGGGCGAGTCCGCTCTGTGTCTGTTCCTGCGTGACGGTGCCCAAAATGTAGTGCACCAGCGCGCGGCCGGTCCAGGCAGCGCTGCTGCCTGAAAGGCCGGCACCAGCAAGGGTTGCCGTGAAGCGTTGCAGCGCCGGGAGCGATTGTGGCGCCAAGGTTTGTGTCAGGGCTACGACTTCCGCGCCGTCTCGCACGGCCAGCAGGGCATCGCGGACTTGCCGGGAGGCAAGGCGCAAGGATTCGATTACCCCTGCTGTTCCGGCCCCCACCACGTGCTGTGGTTTGACCGGTGCAAGAATCATGACCGCGAGGACACCGAGCAAGTCCTGCTTGTTCCTCACATGCCAGTAGAGTGCGCCGGGCTGGACGTCGAGGTCACGGGCCAGGCGGCGCATGGAAAGGTCAGCGATACCGTAATCGCGCAAAATACTGAACGCGGTGTCGATGACCTGCTCGCGTGTCAACGCCATGTGCTCCAGTCCTTTCGTGGCTTTCGTGGCTTTCGTGCGCAGGTTGTGAAAGCCCACGCGACACAGCTCCATTTTGCCCCATCGCGTCATCCCCGCAGCCAGCCCACACCGAGCAGCGAAAATCCACACGGAAAACCCGATTGCAGCCGTTGGGGGCAGGGCGGCTCATTTGACAGCGGAACGACGAATTTCCATACTTGAACAGTGTTCAATAAATTTCATTCCCTTGCCGACCGGCAGTTGTCCGGCGCCATGCTGACCCGCCAAGAGGCCCATGCCGTCCTGGAATCCACCGATGACCAGCTGTTGGATGTGGTGGCCGCCGCTGCACGCCTGCGGCGCACCTACTTCTCCAACACGGTCAAGGTGAACTACCTTGTCAACCTGAAATCCGGCTTGTGCCCGGAGGACTGCACATACTGCTCCCAGCGCCTGGGCTCGGCCGCGCAAATCTTGAAGTACACGTGGCTGAAACCCGAAGCGGTCCTTGAGCAGGCGGAAACGGGAATCGCCGCCGGTGCCTCCCGCGTGTGCTTGGTGGCCAGCGGTAAGGGCCCCGCGGACAGGGACGTGGAGCGCGTGGCTACCATGGTGGACGGGCTGAAGGAGGCACACCCCCATGTTGAAGTGTGTGCCTGCCTCGGCATTTTGAAACAAGGCCAGGCCGAGCGGCTCAAGGCGTGCGGCGTTGATGCGTACAACCACAACTTGAACACCAGCGAATCCAAGTACAAGGACATCTGCACCACCCACGAATTCTCCGACCGCGTCCGCACCGTTGAGGCCGCCAAGGGAGCCGGACTCTCTCCGTGTTCGGGCCTGATCGTGGGCATGGGCGAAAGTAATGATGAGCTCATCGACGCTGTCTTTGCCCTCCGTGATCTCGGCAGCGACTCCATCCCGGTGAACTTCCTCATGCCCTTTGACGGAACGCCGCTGGAAGGAACGTGGCTGCTGAACCCGGCCCAGTGCGTGCGCATTCTCGCCCTCGTCCGCTTCGCCTGCCCCGCAGCGGAACTGCGCATGGCCGGCGGACGCGAGATGCACCTGCGCAGCCTCCAGCCCCTCGCATTGAACATTGCCAACTCACTCTTCCTGGGCGACTACCTCACCAGCGAGGGCCAGCCCGGCCAGGACGATTTGGCGATGATCGCGGACGCAGGCTTCACCGTTCTTGGCCAACAGCCCTCCGCCGTTGGCAGTCCCTCTCTGCACGACGCCGGAGGTGCCGCCGGCTCCCAGCCTGCCATCCGCCGTCGTGGTGCAGGAACGCAGCTCGCCCCCAATGCTTGAGGAAACGCGCTCGCTCGTGGCCCGGGACAGGGGCCTGCTCTGGCACCCGTATGCCCCGCTTGACGGCCCGGCCCCTTACGCGGTGCTGGGCGCATCCGGCACGAAGTTGCAGCTTGAGGATGCGGACGGGGAACGCTTTGAGGTGGTCGACGCCATGAGTTCGTGGTGGTCAGCCGTGCACGGCTACCGGAACCCGGTGCTTGATGAGGCGCTGGCCGAGCAGGCAGCGAAGTTCTCCCACGTCATGTTTGGCGGCTTGACGCACCAGCCGGCGGTGGAACTGGCCGAGCTGTTGGTTCACATGGCTCCCGACGGGCTGGAGCATGTGTTCTTTGCCGACTCGGGCTCCGTGTCCGTTGAAGTGGCGCTGAAGCTGGCCGTGCAGTACCAGGCGGCCGCCGGGCACCCTGGACGCAGCCACTTCCTGGCCCTGCGCGGGGGCTACCACGGCGACACGTTTGCCGCGATGAGCGTGTGCGACCCCGTCGACGGCATGCACGCCCAATTCCCGCACCTTGTGGCACGGCAGCGGTTTCTGCCCCGGCCCCCGCAGGCCCGGCTTGTCGACGGCGTGCTGGTCTCCGACCCGGCTGAAGTTGCAGCATGGGTGGTGCTGCTGGAGGAAACCGTGGCGGCACACCGCGGGGAACTGGCCGCGATTGTGCTGGAACCTGTGCTGCAGGGTGCTGGCGGCATGTACGTCTATGCTCCTGAGTGTCTGGCCGCAGCCCGCCGCGTGGCCACCGAGCACGGCCTGCTGCTGATTGTGGATGAGATCGCCACCGGCTTTGGCCGCACGGGGGAACTCTTCGCCAGCGACTGGGCGTCGGTGGCCCCTGACATCATGTGCGTGGGCAAGGCACTGACCGGCGGATACCTGACGCTGGCGGCCATGCTGTGTTCCTCCGAGGTGGCCGCCACCATCACGGCCTCACCCCTACGCGCGCTGCTGCACGGGCCCACGTTCATGGCCAATCCGCTGGCCTGCGCCGTGGCTGTGGCTTCGCTGAAGCTGCTGGAGAGCACGCCGTGGCGCCCGCAGGTGTCTGCGCTGCAGGCCGGCCTGGGGGTGGCGCTTGCCCCGGCAGCCACACTGCCGGGGGTCTTGGACGTGCGGGTGCTCGGGGGAGTGGGAGTCATCGCGCTGCACAGCCCCGTGGACGTTCCCGCCCTGACCCGCGCGGCCGTGTACCACGGCGTCTGGGTTCGACCCTTCCGCAACCTCGTCTACACCATGCCTCCTTACATCAGCACTGCCGAGGACCTTGCCGCCATCGGTGCCGGCCTGTGCGCCGCGGTGGAACAGGTGCACGGCTGATGCCTGCCTTCACCACGGACGACGCCGGTGTGCCCGGCCCGGATGTGCCCGGCCCGGGTGCGTCCAACAGCGGCGCGATGGAGCAGTGGCTGCACAGCCGGGCCAAGGTGCGTGAGAGCCGCGGATTGGTCCGGCGTGCTGCAGCGCTGCCAGCCGGGCCCCTGCTGGATCTGGCATCCAACGACTACCTGGGGCTCTCCCGCGACCCGCGGCTGACCTCCGCCGCCGTCGAGGCCGTGCTGCGCCATGGTTCGGGATCACGTGCTTCGCCAGTGGTGTGCGGCACGCTGGCAGTGCATGCAGACCTTGAAGAGGCCCTGTGCCAGCTGACGGGCGCAGAGACTGCGCTGCCGTTTTCCTCCGGCTACCTGGCCAACCTTGGAGTGCTCACGGCCTTGGGCGGGCCGGGCACCCTTCTGGTTCTCGATGCGCATGTGCATGCCTCACTGCACGACGCCGCGCGGCTCTCCCGTTCGCCTGTCGTCATCGTCCCGCATGGGGATGTCGATGCTGTGCGGGCGGCGCTGGCCGAGCGCATGGTGCCGCGCGCCGTCGTCGTGGTTGAATCCCTGTATTCGGTGCTGGGCGACGCCGCGGAACTAGCGGTCCTTGCCGAGGCCTGCGCCACTCAGGACGCGTGGCTGCTGGTGGATGAGGCGCATGGCGTCGGAGTAGCCGGGGACGGTCGCGGTGCCGTGCATGCGACCGGGCTTGCCGCAGCCCCTCATGTGGTGCTCACCGTGACGCTGTCCAAGGCACTGGGCTCCCAGGGCGGGGCTGTGCTGGGGCCACCGGAATTGCGCGAACACCTGATCAATTCAGCGCGCCCGTTCATCTTCGACACGGCTCTGGCACCGGCGACCGCCGCGTCAGCAGCGGCGGCTGCGCGCATCATCCTTGCCGAGCCGGCCCTTGCCGCCCGGCTGCAGGCGAACGCTGCCTGGCTGGCTGGCATCGCGGGCATCATGCGCTCGCCGGGTGCTGTGCAATCCATTCCCATGCTTTCAGCCGAGCAGGCTGTTTCCGTGGCGGGGCAGTTGCACGATGCCGGAATGCTGGTGGGCTGCTTCCGCCCGCCCAGCGTGCCCGACGGCGTGTCCCGCCTGCGCCTGACTGCCCGGGCCGACCTGTCCGCGAGCCAAATGGAGGATGCGGCCGAGCTGTTGCGCTACGTGCTGCCCGCCCCCGTCCAAGAGGCACTGTCTGGCCCCGGCACACTCCCATCCACCAACCCATCCCTTGAAGGATAGCAACTGTGAACTACCACGTGGTGGAAACACCGGCCCTGGCCAGGGAAGTCATGCGCCGCACCGACGACTTTGCCCCGACAAACGCGTTGACCTCGGTGGTCCCGCTGGCCCCGGCCACCTTGCGCATACTCAGCAAGGCGAAATTCGCGCTGCCGCCTGTCCTGGCATCCGCAACGGGGGAGGGCCACCGGGCCGTGCGCAGTGTGGTGACCCGATTCTTTACCCCTGCCAAGGTTGCGGCCGTCACGCCCCGGGTTCGGGAGATTGCCAGGGCACAGTTGGCGCACACAGCCGCTGCCTTGGAGGAGGGCCCGGTGGACCTGGCAACTTCCGTTGCCATGCACGTCCCGCCCGTCATCATGGCGGAACTGACGGGGCAAACCAACCCTCCGCTAGACGAACTGAAAACGTGGAGCCGCGACTCGCTTGAACTGTTTTGGGGCTGGCCGGATCACGCCCGGCAGCTGGAACTGGCCCACAGCGCAGCCGCCTTTTATGGCTGGCTGCGCGCGGAAGTGGCCGCCAGTCGCGGC
This sequence comes from Arthrobacter sp. E3, assembly GCF_017353415.1. Lineage (GTDB taxonomy): Bacteria > Actinomycetota > Actinomycetes > Actinomycetales > Micrococcaceae > Specibacter. Next base: position 60,438 of record NZ_JAFMPX010000014.1, on the reverse strand, counting down.
TCGGATTCCCTGTTTGGCGTGTTGCTGTCTGCGGGATTGAGCAGTGCCGAAGTGTGCTCGTTGGGCTACTTCCTGGTCATTGCCGGGCAGGAAACCACCTCGCAGTTGATCAACACGGCGCTGTACCGGGGCATCGGGTCAAAGGGGTTGGCTGTGGCGCAGCCGTGGGCGGAGTTGGCCGAGCCTGCATTGGCGGAGCGGCATGTGCGGGGCGTGCTGGCCACGGAATCTTCCGTGCACACGTGGCGCAGGGCGGCGTTGCGCGACACGGTGCTGGATGGTGTGCAGCTTCCGGCAGGGGCCGAGGTGCTGCTGCAACTCTCCGGGAACCACGGCCCGCATGCCCCGCCCACGGCGTACTCGCTGGCGTTTGGCCACGGACTGCACCGCTGCCTTGGCGCAAAACTGGCGGAGCTTGAAGCCACGCTCGTGGTTCAGGAAACAGCTCGCACCCTGCCGCACTTGGCATTGGCGGGCACGGAACCGGACTGGCTGTGCCTGCTGTCCTTTCAAACACCGTTGTCCGTTTTCGTGGAAAGCGGCAGCCGATGACCGCCCCGGTGCTGCGGCTGCCCGCCGTCGTGCTTGTCACTGGAACGGATACCGACGTGGGAAAGACAGTGGCAACGGCGGCGCTTGCCGCAGTGCTGCAGTCTGGCGGGGCATCTGTGGCCGCCTACAAACCGACCCAGACTGGCGTGCTTACAGGCGACGGCGGTGACATGGTTGAGGTGCGGCGTCTGGCTGGAATTGCTGCAGCGGTTGAGGGTGTGCGGCTCACGCTGCCCATGGCGCCTGTTGCCGCTGCTGCCCGTGAGGGTGGGAAGCTGCCGACGCTGGCAAGCCACGTGGCAGCCATCCACAGGCTGGCTGCCACGCACGACCATGTGCTGGTGGAAGGCGCAGGCGGGGTGCTCGTGGAACTTGATGGGGAGGGAAACACGATCGCGGAGCTAGCCGCACATCTCCCGGGTGCGGCCGTGGTGGTGGTGTGCCGCAGTTCCCTCGGCACACTAAACCACACGCTGCTCACGCTCGAGGCCCTGGAACGCAGGAACGTGGCCGCTGCCGGGCTGGTCGTGGGCTCGTGGCCGCAGGAACCCACGGACGTGGAACTGGACAACCGGGACTTCTTCGCGGCGCTGCCCACGCCCCTGCTGGGTTGCCTGCCCGAGGGCGCAGCCTTGCTGACGGGAGAGCAGTTCCGGGCTGCGGCGCCGGGATGGCTTGCCGTCTAAGGCGTGTTCCGAGTTGCCTTGCTCATTGGGAGAAAAGCCCAGCTGGATGATCAGGGCAGCTGCAATTTGGTGGCATCGACGAGCTCCTGGACAGCGTCGGCGCTGCCGATTATCGAGAGATCTGTGCTGTCCAACAGGACCCCGCCCATGATCAGGGACTTCCACGTACGCGTGGTGCAACTTGCCTGTGCATCAAGGGCGTCAACAGCACTCCCACGAACGGTTGCGACCTTAACGATGGACGCCTCCTCGGATGTCAGTGCTGCCACATACTCCACGGCGGCCCTGCTGGGTGTGCGGGAGTCGGACAAGGTCAAGGAAACGTTGCGCCCCGGCGAACCTGGGGCAAGCGGGCGGGCGTGGGCGCGCATGGCCAGGACTAGCGTATCGGGGCTCATGTCAGCCTCCAGCGGCAGGCGGGGGGATTGGATGGCCCACTGGGAGAGCGCCGTGTTGACGGCTTCAAGGCCGCTACCCCACTCGGTGAGTTCGTACACGCTCACGTGGGCCGGCGCGGGCAGTGAACGACGGCGCACAATGCCTGCTTCTTCCAAATCCTGCAGACGCTGCGTGAGCGGTCCCGGGCCGATGCCGGGGATGTCGTGCTGGATGTCTACGAATCTCTTGGCGCCCAGAAGCAGTTCTCGGACAATGATGAGAGCCCAACGCTCGCCGACCAGATCCAAGGCATGGGAGGAGGCGCACCCGTCATTGTATGAACCGTAACTTCTCCGTGCTGACATGGAGCCATTTTACTCCTTGACAAGAAGTGAGCGCTACTGTTTTTATAGCTTCATGGCAAAGATTCCCAGCACTGTAGTTTGGCCGGTGGTGCACGCTGAGCGCAGGGCCCTGATCGCGGACTTGGAAAGGTTGACCCCGGCCCAGTGGCAAACGCCGTCGCTGTGCCCGTCCTGGGATGTCCACGACGTGGTGGCGCACCTGGTGGATTCTGCGAAGACCACGGGTTGGGGTTTCATTCGGCGGCTGGTGGTTGCCCGCTTCGATTTTGACCGTGACAACGCTTCTGGGATTGCCCGCGAAAAGGCTGCCCATCCCAGAGATACCTTGGGTCAGCTGCAGGCAGTGTGCACCTATAGCTGCACGCCCCCGGCGGCGTTGGCCACCCGGTTTGTTGAGGCCTTCGTCCACGGCGAGGATATTCGACGCCCGCTGGGCATCCACCGCGACTATCCGCCTGCCCACGTGGCGCAAGCACTCGGTTATCAAGTCAAAACCGGCGTCTCGATGGGGGGAGGCAAGGAACGCGCAGCGGGAATGCGCCTCGTCGCCACCGATACAAACTTTGTCCACGGAGAAGGACCGGAGGTTCGCGGACCTGCCATCAGTCTGCTCCTGGCCGTCTCCGGAAGACCCGTGGACGCGGCTGAATTTACCGGTGACGGTGCCGCGGCCTTCAGCGCTGCGCTGGGCCAGGCCGCCTGACGGCGGATGCCTTGAAACTCTACTGGTGGGGCTGGCGTGAAGGCGTAGCCCACGGGAGGATGGAGGCATGCTTGGACGTCTCCACCACCTTGTTCTTGACTGTCCGGATCCACGCAACTTAGCGGGGTTCTATGCGCGCTTGTTGGGCCAGCCCATCACTTATGACAGCGATGACTTCGTCGTGGTTGCGGAGAACGAGACGTCATCCGGGTTGGCATTTCAACGCGCACCCGGCCACCGCCGGCCAACGTGGCCCAGTCCCGCCGTTCCGCAACAAATGCATCTTGACATCATGGTGGAGGACATCGGCGAGGCAACACTTGGCGTCCTTGCCCTGGGTGCGAGCAAACTAGATGGCGAAGGCGTGTTCGCTGACCCAGCCGGGCACCCGTTCTGCCTCATTCAGCACCCCGGCTGGTGGTCCGCGGAGGACCCGAAGCGATCGACTTCTACCGAGCTGCCTTCGCGGCGGAGGAAATAGGCGAACGATTTGCCGATCCGTCGGGGATGGCCATCCACGCCGAAGTGCGCATCGGCAAGTGGATTGTCATGATCACCGAGGAAACTCCCGGCGATAGGGTGGCCGCGTGCGCGACCCCTTCGGCCACCAGTGGATGCTGTGCCAACGCCTCGAGAAGGTCTCTGTCGATGAGATGAACCGCCGTGCAGGGGAGTACTTCGGCTCAGAGTTACGCGCCGGCCGATATGCCCACGTCAGGGCACCCAATAGCCGACGGCGCAGAGCAGTTGCGTCTCGTCGTCGGCGTCGGCTGGAGGTTCAATGGCTGTAGGGAAGACGCCGAAGCCGCGCCACTCCTCAGCGTTGGGAAGTACATGCTCCGTCAAGCCTGCGATCAGTTCAGCGGAGAGATGGAACGGGATGTTGAGGTGCTTGGCGATCATCCAGGCCTGGAACCCGCGGTAGAGCGACAAATGAACAAGACCCTCCTGTGCCGGATAGTCGCCGTACTGGAAGTGGAACATGGTATCCGGGGCAACCCCGTCCCGGACAGCGGCCGTGGCCGTGTCGTTCAGCGCGTCGTAGGCTGCGATCGGATCATCGCCGAGCAGGTCGAGCTCGTGCCATTTGTCGCCGTCGGCGGTAGAGACCCCGGCGAGGACATCCGGGACCCATGCTTCGTCGTAGGCGTGCGCCCGCAGGATGTCGAGGATGGTCGGGTCCGGACTTTGCGACCATTCATCAGGGGCAGACTTGCCCAAGTCTTCGGGCGTGAGGCGGTCGATGACGCTGCGAAGGGCGGCGTCCGAGAGGAGAAAAAGCTGATTGGTTTCCATCCCGGTAGCGTACCCGCCGTGGACCGCCCTGGCTACGGAGCCCGGGGTGACGTCCATGACGTTCTTCCGGTACTTCCCGACGAAGGATGCGTTGATCATCGACGACCCCTACGACCCGATCATTGCCACTATCGTGTCAGCACAGCCGGCGGAGCTCTCGCCTTTACAACGGGTGTGCACAGCCTTCAGCATTGCTCTTGCCCAGCTGGACGCAGGGGAGGACGAGGCCACCCGCCGCAGGATTCGCATTGCCGCTGCACACCCGGGCCTGCGGGCCAAGACGTGGGAGCGCACGCAGGCGACGCAGTTGGCGATTGTGGATGCGCTGGTGTCCACTGGCGTGCAGCGGTTGGAAGCGGAAGTTGCCACGGGGGCGTGCCTTGGCGCGTTGACGGCGGCACTGTCGCACGACGGCGGCGCGGGCGCCACCCCGCTCGGTTGTCAGCTGCGTGCCGCACTGGCACATCTTGCGCTAGTGCTCGAGGAGAGTTCCGATGCCGACTGAACCGGCCGTCGTCGAGCTCGTTGGCGCAGCGAAGGCGTGCAGGGAGGGACGCGCCTTGTAGCCGACCAATCTGGTGCTGGGCATCGCCGCCCCCACTGCAGGGAGGGTGCTGGTGCGCGGTTTTGATGTTGCTCAGATGAGGTCTTCCGGATGGGTCGGCGTGGGGCACCTCATAGACACGCCGCTGGCCTATCCGGAGCTCACCGTCAAAGCGAATCTGCAGATCGCCGGGCGCCTGGCAGGGCTCAACCGGGCCGATGCCCACGCTGCAGCGTCACGGCTGGGCGAGGAACTGCTCCTGTCGAAGTGGTGGACGCGGAGGGTGCGGACTTTGTCCCTGGGGAACCGCCAGCGACTCGGGATCGCCGCCGCACTGGTCGCCGATCCCGAGGTCTTGGTGCTCGATGAGCCAACGAATGCACCGGACCCTGCGGGCACGGTTGTGGTGCGGCGGATACTACTGGAGCGCGTACACGAAACTGGTGCTTCGGTGTTGGTGTCAAGCCACCATCTCGACGAAGTGGCGCGAATTACCGATCAGATCACCGTGATCAATGCAGGGCGGATCATCGGCGAGCTGGCCCCTGCTGGCGTTAATTTGGAACGCCGCTTCTTTGATCTTGTCAACGCAGACGTGGAAGCGAACTTGATGGTGGGGAAGTCATGAAGGCGGCCCGCTGCCGCCTCCTTGGCCGCTCCTGCAGGCAAAGGTACCGCCGCTGCAAAGGCTGCTTCTTTCGCGGGCGACGGCGGCTGGGACGGCCTGCTCTCTGTCACCACCGCGGCTTCCTCGGCCGTCGGGTTGCTGGCGTTCGGCGTCGTGTAAGCATGGAGCTTTGGACGGGAGTTCAGTCAGGGAACCATAACGGGACTGTTCGCATTGCCAACCAGCCGCACCATGATCGCCGGTGCCAAGCTCATTGTTCTCTGTCTCTGGTCGATCGGCGCTACGGCGATTCTGACTGGGGTGACCACCCTGCTGGGGTGGGTGCTCGGATATGTACCTACGGCCGGCAGCTTCGCGCTGGTCGCCAAACTTGCAGCCGCCACGCTGCTCACCGGCTCGCTCGCTGTCGTCTGTGGCTTGAGTGCCAGCATCTGCCGCAGCATGCTGGCCGGGATAGGCTCCGCGATCGTGATTTTGGTGCTCTCCCAAGTCTCCGTGCTCCTGGGCGTGGGCGGTTGGTTTCCCTACGCCGTGCCAGGGCTGTGGGCGGCGTAGAACTTTGTGGGCAGCGGAGTTTTGGGAATCCAGTTGGCTGTCCTGCTGGTGACGACGGCGCTGGCCGCCTTGGGAACCGTGCTCGTATGGTGGCGGCTCAGGCTCCAAGGAAGGATTGGCAAAGCGGGGTCGTGGGTTCGAATCAGTCAGGGGCCCATCGGTGGTCTACATTCTCTAAAGCTCGTAGTGGGCGAACATAAAATCACTGCAACTGGTACGTCTCGAGCATGGTCCTCCACAGATTAGTGACTTTCCCCTGAGGAGCTCAGCTGGGTAAGGCGGACTCGGATAGTCGTATGGCATAGCAACCCGGTAAACCGCGCAGACACGAACAAACATGTTTACACGATGGCAGCAATCCTGCCCGTTCAGGCTTTAGAGCTGAGACACCTTGTGCACTGAGCTGTCTCTAGTAGTCTGGAGAGGATTCGGCCTCTGCGGTTGCTCGAGATGGGAATGACTATGGTTTCGTTTCATGATCTCCATCAAGCTGAGACTCCGCTGGTCCTCCCTAACGCCTGGGATGTGGGTTCGGCCTTGGCCTTCGCCGCAGCAGGGTTCTCTGCCATCGGTACCACGAGCTTCGGCATAGCAGTCAGCGCTGGCCAGCCCGACGGCGGCCGGTCCAGCCAGCAGGCGACTGCTGCTCTGGTGGCGATGTTGGGCTCCTTGCCCGTGCACATCACTGCGGACATTGAGGATGGCTACTCAGATGACCCCGGCGAGGTTGCGGATTTTGTGGCTGAACTGGCAGACCATGGTGTCGTCGGGGTGAACATCGAAGACAGTACCTCTGGACACTTAGTGGATCCAGCGGCTTTTGCCATGAAAGTCATTGAGGTCAAACGACGAACCCCAACCATTTTTATCAACGCACGGGTGGACAATTTATGGTTTGCTGAGCAAGCAACCGCGGATGCCGTACTGCTGCGTGCCCGCGCATACGCAGAGGCTGGTGCTGACGGCATATTCGTCCCAGGACTGGCTGATCCCGATGAAATTCGGGCCATCACCGACGGAACCGGGCTGCCAGTGAACGTATTGGCCCACCCCTTCCTCACTGTTGCTGAGTTGGGAGCGTTGGGGGTTCGACGAGTAAGTTCCGGTTCGTTGCCTTACCGCGCAGCGGTGGACTCAGCTCTCAAAACGGTCACAGCCTTACGCGACGGTCTGCAACTACCGGAAGCCACCTCCTACTGGGAGGTGCAAGCGCAACTCATGGCCTTCAACCAAGGCTTCTCCGTCTAATAACCCTGATTTATAGGCCTTGCATCGAAGCGGTTGGCCGCAGCGCAAAGGCTATCCGTTGCTGCGACTGCTGCTGTCAGGGTGCTGCCGCCCGACACATTGTCAAGGGGAGGGGCGGGAGTTTGCCCGCCACTCTAACGAGACGTCGATCGGGTCGGAATTGATGGTGGAACTCCGCGCCCGAGGGGCATACCGTGGCACTTAACAGCTTGACGCCTGCGGGCCCGGCGGGGCCTGGCAGTGGAAACGATGCCGGGAGGCGGGCCGCCTGTAGTTTTGGCAGTGCAGCTTGAGGGAAGGGACAGATCATGCGGATTCTTGTTCTGGGAGCCGGCGTGATCGGCAGTGTGTACGCGGGCAAGCTGATGGGCTCCGGACACGACGTGGTGATGCTGGCTCGCGGCAAAAGGCTGGCCGAGCTGAAAGATGCCGGGCTGATTATGGCTGACTCGGAGTCTGGGAAACAAACGTCATTGCCAATCAGGGCAATAGGCGCCGTTGGCGCTGAAGACAGGTACGACGTCGTCGTGGTCGCCGTCCGGGCCGGGCAGCTGACAAGCACCTTGCCGGTGCTGGGCAGCATGGACGACGGATCCGACGTGGTGTTTATGGGTAACACCGCCGGGCTCGAAGGCCAGCTTGTCCAGGCGCTGGGCGGGCGTGTCTTGCTGGGCTTTCCAGCCGCTGGCGGTGTGCAGGACGGGGCAACCACCCGATACGTCCTGATCAAACAGCAAAAGACAATGCTGGGTGAGCCTGGTGGAATGATTTCGCCACGCACGCTGCGCCTGAAAAAAGTGATGGAAGAAGCCGGGTTTCCGGCCGCGATCACCACCGACATGCCCGGCTGGCTCCTGGCTCACGCCGCCTTCATTGTTCCCATGGCCTACGCTCTGTACAAGGTCGGCACCGATGCGCCCCGGTTGGCTGCCGACAGGGAAACTCTGCGCTTGATGGTGCATGCCACAGCGCAGGCCTTCCGAGCCCTACAAGCTGGCGGAAACAACCCGATCCCTGCCAATCTGAGGGCCCTCTACCTACGTTTGCCGGCGGCGTTCGCCATTGCCTACTGGAGACGGGTATTGGCCAGTCCGAAGGGGGAGTTGTGGTTCGCAGGCCCCACACGGGGGTCATCAGAGGAAATGGGTTCACTTGCCCATTACTTGCAGGCCGCCATCCACGGGAGTGGCAGTGACGCCCCAGAGCTCACTAGATTACTCCGGGGAGTTCCTGGACCGGCAGGTCCTGCGCCGTCGTTAATGTAGGGGAAGTCTCGCCGCCTAAGAGGTGGCTGGCCTGCCTCAAGAGGTTGAGCCGAACGATGCACACCTCGGGAAAGAATGAGGGAGCCGATTCGTCGAAGGCAGTACTTCTCCGGGGTTTAGCCAAACAAACTGGCGTTCAGGCCTATGGACAGAGTCCTGTCGGCCGAGCCATCACATCGGGAGGGGCTCAGCCAAAATACAAGGCCACTGCTGTGGCGACGGTGGCGGACGGACCGATGGATGAACCCATCACCTGAACGTTTCGCAGCGGTGCATGGCTGTCCCGTCGGCCGGTGCCCCTCATTCACCGTCTGCGTTGGTTACCGCCGTATCCCGGAGGTATGTGAATGTCAGGGAGCCGGGGATTGGTCCGTCAGATGCTACGGCCGTCACCTGGACCTGGCCAGCCTCGGCGGCCGGCGGAATCACGACAATCCAGCGTCCCGGGAGTACGGGGTCCGCCTCGACGCCCACCGGCTGCCCGCCAACCATCACCGTGACTACGTCGAGAAAGCGCCTTGCCAGCTGGAATCGGCCTCCCGCCAGTCCACTCGACGGCGTACGTGTGGGTCCTAATCCGTGGAGGGCGTCCAGTCCGGTCAGGCTCAACGGGCAGGCGGTATGAGACCCGGACCGTGGCGGTGGGGTGGCTGTGGGGTTTTGTGTGTGGACGGCGATAAATGCCGCCACAAGGTTGTAGGCGGTCCTGTCGAGGCACCGTTCGGGACCAGGCTGGACCAGTGTTGACAGCATGGACACAGCGTCCCTCCACCCAGAGGCGTCGCCTTCATCGACGGCACGGCAGATTGCTGTTACGGCACTCCACAGGGTGAATCCATCAGCACTGCTGGCCTTGCGTGGGCTGACGACTGCGCCTAAACCGGCACAGTCCTTGGTCTGCAACAACACATGCCACTGGGCTTGCGGTGGATCAGCGGGGTCAACTGGCCCCGGAGGTACCCAAGCGAGCGATCCGTCGTTGTTCGCCCCGCTGCCCCTCGCAGGCTCATCGCCGCTGGGGCCGACGCTGATCTCGGACACGGCCTGCCCGGGTACAGCAGCGGAGGACGCCGACGGCGTCACGGCACCGGGAGGGGGAGCGCTGCAAGCACACATCAATAACAGCACAACGTCCGCCCCGGCTAATGCCAACACCCGCGTGTTCGCCTACCACAGCATGGTGACCTTCCCACCACCGCCAGCCCCAACACCGATCCCTGTCCACTGCCCGGTCAATGGCTACAGTGGCTTGGCCTTGAATCTCAATTCCTTGAATCCTAAATTATCCTCAGTCTTGTGGCGGTGGTAAGGAATAAAAGTCGAATTTCGTCTGTCCTCTATCGCGGGAAGTGTCGTCGGGTCAGGCTCTGGTCATGGAAATGGATCCAGTAGAGGAAAATCTGCAGAACTACAGTGTGGTATTCGAGAACGACCGTGTTCGTGTGCTCGAGTATAGGGACTCTCCGGGCCCTACGTGTCAGGCTGGGACGGTACCACGGGGAAAGAGCAAGTCCGTTTGATCGCGTGGGGCGAGAACCAGGAAACCAGTAATTATGTCTAGTCCAGTTTTGTCTCCGGTAGACCACAATGGTCGTATGAGTAGTCCCGGACCGCGTGCCGGTGGCCCGACCCCTCGAAGGTCGTTTACCCCCGCGCAGAAGCTCGAATTCTTGGCCTTGTACGAGGCCGCATTAGCGAGCCAGGAAGCAGGGGCGTTCCTGCGTCGTGAGGGCTTGTATTCCTCGCAGATGACTGAATGGCGCCGTCAGCGTGATGCCGGCGTTCTGGCGGGCAAGAAGCCCGGTGAATCGATCGGGAAGCTCTCCAAGGACCAGGCAGCGATCGCGCGTTTGCGCCGCCAGTTAGAGGTGAGTGAGGCCCGGTTGACACGCTCCGAGGCTGCCTTGGACATCATGGGAAAACTCTCGGCGTTCTTCGAGAACGCCATCGAGGAATCACAGGACGGGCCGAAGCCCAAGAAGAAATGATGGACGCCTATCAGCGCCTACGCGGCCAGGAAGTTCCCACACGCCGGGCAGCAGTGCTGACCGGTGTTTCACGCACCACCGTCTACCGCAAGCCGTCCGCACCCCTACGAGCAGTGAGGGTGGAGCCGGCGAACAAGCTCAGCCCGGTTGAGCGTGCCGCGGTCCTGGCCGCGTTGAACGCCCCGGAATACGTTGATCTGGCACCGATGCAGGTCTATGCCAAACTCCTTGATCTGGGCACTTATCTGGGCTCGTTGTCAACGTTTTACCGGGTGTTGGAGGAGAACAAACAAGTCAAGGAACGCCGCCGGCTGGCCAAGCACCCGGCCAGGGCTGTGCCCGAACTGATGGCCTCCGGCCCGGGCGAGGTCATCACGTGGGATATCACCAAATTTCCCGGACCGGTCAAGGGAAAGTACTACGACTGCTACATGGCCGTGGATATCCACTCACGGTTCATTGTCGGTGCCCACGTGCACGCCACCGAATCCGGGGAACTGGCCGTGGAAATGATGAAGGAAATGTTCGGTATCCACGGTGTCCCGCACGTGCTGCACGCCGATCGCGGGACCTCGATGACGTCTAAAACTATTGCTGCGCTGCTGGCGGATTTGGAGGTCACCCAGTCTCACTCACGACCCAGAGTCAGCAACGATAATCCGTATAGCGAAAGCTTGTTCAAGACCATGAAATATGGTCCTTTGTTCCCCGAGCGTTTCTCTAGTCTCTCCGAAGCCAGAGCCTTCCTGAGCGAGTTCGTCGACTGGTACAACCATCACCACCAGCACTCAGGAATCGGCTTCCACACACCCGCAAATGTCCACTACGGGCTGGCCGAGGAAGTCGCTGCACAACGCTCGGAAACACTCGCCGCAGCACGGGCAAAAAACCCGAACCGTTTCAACAAAAACGCCGACCCCAAAATTCTTGACCTACCCGGCCCTGCCTGGATAAACCAACCCAAGGAAACACCCGAAAAACAAGCAGCCTAACTCCCGCTGGTACCGCCCGACTTGAAAAATTCCGGGGACGCTCGACCACCGAGCATCACCATCCTGACAGTGTGATGATTACGGCCAGCACGTTCCGTCGTCGTCTGTCGTCCAACGGGCAAAGCATAGATGTGGAATTGCCCTCCGGCGTCGCGCGCTGGATGGCTTCCCAAGATCATTCTGGCGAAAACATAGGGGAAACGGATACCCATGCTTTCTTTGTTGAGCTTAAGGAGCCAGCCCGGAATCAGGACCAAGTGACCGGCGGCTCTTTGGGTCCGGAGGAGCCGTAAAAATTGCTGGATCACCCCATTAGTTTTCGGGTCGTTCCATTGCCGGGAGTTGCAGACAGATAACAGCACGCGACGGTGGAGCCTGGCTGGGCTACCATGGGCCTAACTGAAGCAGTCACATGCAAAACAGCATTGACCACACAGACAGTCAGGGAGCGGACATAATGACAGTCGAGCCAACACCGGAGCCGTACACAGGGCCGGAGTCTCTTGAACCATTGGAGCCGCTGGAACCATCCGACACTCCAGTGATCGAACCCGAACAGGCTCGAACGCCGGTGCCACAGAACCCCCAGCCAGAGGGCAATGCCGACGTCACTCGGGCTGGGATGGTTTGGGTTGCCGTGAGCGCCGGTCTCGTTGTCTTGATACTGCTCATTACCTTCATTCTGCAAAACCAGGACGGGGTGACAGTAAAGTACTTTGGCGCCGTTGGCGACCTGTCCTTGGGCATGGCACTTTTCATAGCTGCCGTCGGGGGAGGGGTGCTGGTTGCTGTGGCTGGGGCTGTCCGTATCCTGCAACTCAGGAGGCAGCGCCGTCGTCAGCGGGCCGCTCAATAGGGTCCCCTGAGACGCCCCTCATCAGGGCGTACCGAGACCGAGGGCGGAAAACAAGCCGCATGCTGATCAAAAGGATTGCGGCCGATCCGCACATTGCTGCGATCATCGCTCCATTCGTGCCCGCCATGTCAATCACCAGGCCCGCGAGGACGCTGCCGCCCGCGGCTCCAATGTTGTGTGAGGTGTTCACCCAAGTCGTGGCCGTATTTTGCCGTTCCACGCCGCCGAAGCCGTTCGCCGCGAAGTACGCAACGATCATGATCGGTGAGAGGAAAAGGCCGGCCACCAACAGCACCAGCCCCAGACCGAGCGCCGTCGAGGTGGTCATGATGGCAGCCGTCGCTGAGGTGAGGAAGATGGTGAGTAGCAGAAGCTGCTTGTGCGGGGAAACCTTCAGCTGCAATGCGCCGTACAGCAACCCGCCCACTGCGCTCCCAGCGGCGAACGCTGCCAGGACGAGGCCAATAGCGGCCTCGGTGTGTGGGCCGTGCATGACGGCGGGAATGGTTACGTAGACGGTACCGACAACAAATCCCGTCGCAACAACCGGAAGCAGAAGTGCGAGGAAATTTCGCTGCTTCAACAGTGATGGTTCAGCTGCGGGGGAGTCCTTGGAGGCGTTGGGCCAGCCTCGCTCCTGTGCAGCTGGCGAGGAAATCATCAGCAGTGTGCCCATCAGCACGAGCGCGGCGGGCAGGAGCAGCACGGCGCTTGGACTCATGCCCAGCAGCAGGAATCCTGCCAGTGCCGGCCCGGCCAAGTACAGAACTTCCTCGAACACAGCATCAACGCTCAGCGCCTTTTTCAGCAGCACATTAGTGGGAGTCAGGGAGGCCCACAACACTCGCATGGCTGGGCCGATCGGCGGCGCAACCGCCCCTGCCAACGCGGCAACGCTGGTGCAAAGGATGGCCGATGCGCCCAAACTGGTGACGAGGGCGAGCGCTGCAAGGCTCATTGCGAAGAGTGAGGCAAACGTGGATAAGGCACGACGGCGGCCGTACCGGTCGATCGCGCGGGCTCGCAAAGGGGCCAAGAAACCAGCCGTGGCGCCGTAGGTGCCAGCAGCCAGTCCGGCTGCGGAGAAGGATCCAGTAGCCGCTTGAACAGCGAGCAGTAATGGCAGTGTGACGAGCGGGTAGGCGAATCGTCCGGCCAGGGCTGTTGAGAAAACGAAGGGGACGTGCGGCAGTCGAAAAATGGCCGCATACGTCGCCGGGGGCGCGTTGGTAGGCAAGGGAAAGCTCCGTTGAAGGGCACAAGTTTTTGTGTGCGGTGATGGACAATCTGATGACGTGCGTAGAGCAGGTTGTCCATCAACCACGGAAACGGAACATAGAGCAAGACTAACAGTGGGCACTTCGTTTTCGAGGAGATATTCCTTCTGGGATCCGGTCCGTGGAAATGACCCGGGCGAGCCCATGCAAAGCTCCTGGCTAGTACTGTGTCGTTGCTAATGTTCGAGTGAAATGGTGCCATTCTTGGTTATGCGGGTTTTCGTCTATCACCTGCAGGGAAGTGGGACGGGCCATGGGAAGAGCGAAATTGCGTCCGGTAGCGCTCAGTGATGCGGACCGGGACCGGCTCACGCGGATCGTGCGGACTGGTTCCTCGCCCGCGCAGCAGGTGCGCCGTGCGCGGATCCTGCTCGAGCTCGATGAGAACCGCCCGGAGAGGGAAGGGCCCTCGCCGACTCATGTCGTGGTCGCCGAGCGCGCCGGAGTCTGCGCGGATACGGTCGTGAAGGTCTGTAAGGTGTACGTCGAGCGTGGGGGTGACGCCATCGATACCGTTACGCGCAAGAAGCGCCTGACCCCGCCGGTGGAAGCGAAAGTCACCGGAGACGTCGAGGCTCGCCTGATCGCACTGGCCTGCACCAAACCACCCGAAGGTCACGCCACATGGAGCCTGAGACTGTTGGAGAAGCACGTACTGCTCACCGAGGGGATTCCACCCTTGGATCATTCAACGATCGGCCGGGTTTTAAAAAAACGAAACTTCAGCCTCACCTGAAAGAGTATTGGGCGATCCCGCCCAAGGCCAACGGGGAATTCCTCGCCCGCATGGAAGACGTCCTGGAGGTCTACGCACGCCCCTACGACGAAAATATTCCGGTGGTGTGTATGGATGAAAAACCATACCAGCTACTGGAATACACCCGACCGTCCATCGAGGCGAAGCCCGGACGCACGCGCAAGGAAGATTATGAATATTCCCGGCGGGGAGTGTGCTCCATTTTCGTGTGGGTCCAACCGCTGGCAGGCAAGCGCCGGGTGATCGCCAGACCGCGGCGCACCCGTGTGGACTGGGCCCATGAGGTCGACACGCTGCTCACCAAAGATTACCCCGACGCCCCGAAGGTCGTTCTGGTGATGGACAACCTCAACACCCACACCATCGGCTCACTCTACGAAGCTTTTACCCCGGCCAAGACCCGGGAACTAGCCTCCCGCCTGGAGATCCATTACACACCCAAACACGGATCCTGGCTCAATGTCGCCGAAATCGGGCTCTCCGCGCTCTCGCGCCAATGCCTCTCCCGGCGGATCCCGGACATCGAAACACTGAACCACCAACTCGGCCACTGGCAAAACGACGTCAACGCCGATGAGCGGACCGTCAACTGGCAATTCACCACGGATGATGCCAGGACCAAACTCCGCCACCTATACCCAGAACATTAGACACGACACAGTACTAGGCGGGTAGGAGAACCTTGGTCTCCAAGCGGACGTAGCTGGCTTCCATCCCGTCCGTCATCCCGGTGGCCAGAACCATGTCACGCAGTTCGATGTTCGGGTAGGTGATCAGGATGGTAAGGAGTGTGGCTTTCGCGACGGGGGTGAAGGTCGTCTCGTTGATGATGCTTTCCCCCGGCATGGACCAGCCTTCGGGGCCGAGCAGCCATTGCTGAAGCAGTTCCTTCTCGTGGTGGGCTCGCCAGACCGTATCGACGGAGCCGTTGATGAGCCGGCTGATGCGCACTTTGGTGTCGCTGAGAATCTGCGCTGTGACGGGGAGGTCCGCTGAAAAGGAACGCAGGTCTGCGAGCACCTCGCCCATCTGTGCCATGGAGTGCCTCATGCCCTCTTCCATGCCCATGTCCACGAGCGTGGCAAGTTCGTCCACATTGTTGAAGTGCGTCGTCGTCGTTGTGCGTGAGCCTGCCTGTGTTGTTTCGAAAGCGACGGTCATCCTCATCGACGGCATCTGCGCGTCTGGTGAGCTGTCGGCAGTTGCAAAGCTCTCCAACACCTCAAATGACGTACGCGGCTCAACAGCCAACCACTGCCAGTAGCAGTGCGAGACGTCGCCTTCGGGTCCGGTCATGGTGTAGTCAGACCGGCCTCCCTCGGCGGCATCGTGTCGGGTGAACTCCGCCGGATAGCCAGGCGGGCCCCAGAAACGTTCCAACTGGCGCGGGTCCACATAAGCATTCCAGAGGCGCTGCACGGGAACGGGAAAATCGGCAACGACGGTGATGGTCAGTGTTGCGGGATTGTGGGTGATGGAGGTGACAGGCATGACTGGTTCCCTTCAGTCTTCGGAGAGCAGTGCATCGAGCTGGTCGATGCGCGCTTGCCAGATCTGTTCGTACTGGTTCAGGAGATCGCGAGCCCTGGCGATGGCCTCCGGGTTGCCGCTGACCACACGTTCACGACCTTTCGGCTTCTTTGTCACGAGCCCTGCCCGTTCCAGGACAGCCACGTGTTTTTGAACGGCCGCGAAGGACATGTTGTACGCGGCGCTCAACGCTGACACAGAAGCCTCGCCGACCAAGGTGCGGCGAAGGATGTCACGTCGGGTGGCGTCGGCCAGAGCACGGAAGATCCGGTCTACCTCGGCATCGCTCAATTCTGAATGTACAACCATAAGGTTGTACATTAGCGTGGGCCCTTGAGGGTGTCAATGCCCCGAGTCGTGGAGACCTACATCGGGCACGAAAAAGGGAAGGTCCGGCCACCACTTGTGGCGACCGGATCTTCCCAACTCATAGTGTCTACAGAACCTTTGAAAGGAACATCTTGGTCCGCTCATGTTGCGGATCGTTGAGGACCTGGCGCGGATTGCCCGCCTCCACCACGACGCCGTCGTCCATGAAGACCAATGAATCTGCGACTTCCCGCGCAAAACCCATCTCATGGGTAACCACAATCATGGTCATGCCGCTGCTGGCGAGCTCCTTCATCACGTCCAGGACCTCACCCACCAGTTCGGGGTCCAGCGCACTGGTTGGCTCGTCAAACAGCATCAGTTTGGGATCCATGGCCAGGGCCCTGGCAATGGCAACACGCTGCTGCTGCCCACCGGAGAGATGGGCCGGGTAGTAGTCAGCCTTGTCACCCAGCCCAACGCGCTCCATGAGTTCCTTGGCCCGTGCGGTGGCCTTGGACTTGGACATGTGCTTGACCCGCATGGGCGCTTGGATGATGTTCTCCAGCGCGGTCAGGTGGGGAAAGAGGTTAAACCGCTGGAAGACCATGCCAATTTCACGGCGCTGGAAGGCAGCTTCCTTGGGCCGGAGTTCGTAGAGCTTGTCACCTTTTTGCCGGTATCCCACGAGTTGTCCCTCCACGGACAGCCTGCCCGCGTCAACCCGTTCCAAGTGGTTGATGCAGCGCAGAAACGTTGACTTGCCGGAGCCGCTGGGCCCAACAATGCACAACACCTCCCCGCGATCAACCTTCAAGCTGATGCTCCTGAGCACCCGGTTGGAACCAAAGCTCTTTGAAACGCGGTCGGCGAGCACCATGGGTATTTCGCTCATCCCTTGCCTCCAATGTCATTGCCGGCCGCCGGGTTGGTGAGCGCCGCCGTCGTTGTTGGCCCGTGGGGGCCGGAAACTTTGTCTGCCTTGCGCTGGCCGGAACCGCGGGAGAACCGCTTTTCGATAAAGTGCTGGCCAACCATCAAGATAGAGGTAAACAGCAAGTACCAAATACACGCCACGATCAGCAGCGGCACCGGAGTGAACGTGACAGCGGAAATGCCCCGGGACACCCCGTAAAGATCAATGCTCAACGGGATGGCCGTAACAAGCGAGGTGGTCTTCAGCATCGAGATCACCTCATTGCCGGTGGGCGGAATGATGATGCGCATGGCTTGTGGCACCACAATGTGGCGCATGGTCTGACCCCAGGACATGGCCAGTGCCCGCGATGCCTCTTCCTGTCCTTCATCAACGGAGAGGAGCCCCGCCCTGACAATTTCGGACATGTACGCGGCCTCGTTGAGGGCCAGTCCGATGATGGCGGTGACGAACAGGTTGGTGAAGATTGAGTTGTCGAAGGAAATCCATGGAGTCATGAATGGAATTCCCACCGTCAGCACGGGGTAGATCAGGGCAACGATTCCCCAGAACACCAGTTGCACGTAGACGGGGGTGCCACGGAAGATCCAGATGTAGAGCCACGCCACACTCTTCACCACAGGGTTGGGCGAGAGTCGCATGATGGCCAGCAGCAAACCCAGCGCAATGGCGAGGACCATTGAGTAGACCGTCAACTGGAGGGTGACCAGTGCTGCCTGGCTGATCCGCTTGTCGAAGATGTACTTGCCCACTTCGGCCCAGCCAAAGTCCTTGCGCTGGGCGGCATCGATGATGAAGACGGCCAACATGGCGACCAGGACAACTGCGATGAGGACCCGCCAAGGATGGCGCAGGGGGATCGCCTTGACCACCTCACCGTCTTCGGTATTATCCGGTGGTCCAGGTGCCGCCGATGAAATGGGGTTATGGCTCGAAGTGGACATGGGCTGTTAGCCCTTCGCAGCCATGTTGATGGTGGCGGTCTTGACGCCGCCACTTTCTACGCCCCACTTGCTCAGGATCTTGCCGTAGGAACCGTCATCGATCAAGGCCTGAAGAGCCTTTTGGAGTACGGGGGCGAATTCACTGTCCTTGGCCACGGGCATTCCATAGGGAGCAACTTCGAAGGCGTCGCCGGCCGTTTGGAGCTTTTTGTCTGTCTTGGAGATTGCGTACAGCGTGACGGGTGAATCGGCGCTCATCGCGTCGACCTGGCCAATCACCAAGGCATTCGTCGCCTGGTCCTGGGTGTCAAATTTGAAGATGGTGATGGCGGCCTTGCCTGCATCCGTGCAGGCCTTGGACTTGGCTGGAACTTCATGGGTGTCCTCGTACGTGGTTGCCTGCACGGCAACCTTCAACCCGCAGGCATTGTCAGGATCCACGGTCTTGCCCACAGGTGCGGCCCACTGGATGCCAGCCAGGTAGTAGTTGACGAAGTCCACCTGCTTTTCGCGCTCCAGCGTGTCCGTGAACGAGGACATGCCCATGTCGTCCTTGCCGCCATTGATGGCCGGAAGGATGTTGTCGAATGTGCCGATGTCGAAGTTGACCTTCAGACCCATGACTTGGCCCAGCGCATTGGTCAGATCCACAGACCAGCCGGCAGGCTTCCCGTTGGCATCCTTGAACTCATTGGGCGGGTAGTTGTTGGCCATGCCCACGTTGAGCACACCGGCTTCCTTGATCTTGGCCGGAAGAGACGCGGCGATCGCATCGTCCTTCTTGACCACGACGGCGTCTGCCGAGGCGGACTCGCTGCCGCCCGGGGCGGTGGCGCTGTTGTCCACACAACCCGTCAGCATCAAGGCTGCGGCGGCGGTCAGTGCGGGAATTACGAATTTGGCGCGCATTGGGTGTCCTTTGTTGGTGTTCTGAGGTATTGCTTCGTCATTGAAGTCATCGTCTTGGGAAAACACTCTGTGTTGAACACTATGGCACTCTTGGCAGTTATGGCCTGAAGTGACACCCCTTGGCCCTGCCGTTCCGGGCGGTTGAAGGGTGTTGCTGGCAGGGTTGCTCCCATAGAATCAGGAATGCGATTGGTCAGGCTTTGCGTTGGTGATGTCCCACGGAATGTGCGTGGCGGGCCGGTAGGGAGATAGCCGTGGTTCCGATCTTGACGCTTGCCTTTGCCGGGCTGCTGCTTGTCGGTGTGCTGATTTCTGAACGTGCCAGCAGAACAGTGTTGTCCACTGCGGTGTTGTTTCTGGTGGGCGGATTTGTTTTGGGCAACGGCGTGCTTGGAGTCATCCCCATGGACTCCAATGATCCTGTGGTGGGGATTTTGGCCCAGCTGGCACTCTTTTCGATCCTGTTTACCGATGGAATGAAAATCGGATTGGCTGACCTTCGCAACGCGTGGCGGCTGCCGGGCAGGGCACTCTTGCTGGGGCTGCCGCTGACACTCATCATCACGGCTGTTCTGGCCCACTACATCGTGGGGCTGCCGTGGCTCGAGTGCTTCCTGCTCGGCGCAGTGCTTGCGCCCACAGATCCAGTGTTCGCAGCCGCCCTGGTGGGACACAGGAATGTGCCCCGGCGTCTCAGCCACCTTCTCAACGTTGAGTCTGGCCTCAACGACGGGCTTGCCTTACCGGTCGTCCTAGTCCTGTTGGCCGTCAGCGGAGGCAAGGACGTCGGAATCGGAGTGCTGGCGGAAGAAATCGCCCTGGGTCTGTTGGTTGGGGTGCTGGTTCCGCTGGTGGTTGTTTGGCTGGAACGGCAGCCGTTCTTAAACGCAACCAAGGGGCTGCAACCGCTGGTCGCGGTATCCATCGGCTTGCTGGTGCTTTCAATCTGTCTGGTGACGGGGGCAAATCTCTTCCTGGCCGCATTTTCTGCCGGGATTACGGTGGCCACCGCCGGCCCGGGTTTCCGGGCTGAATTCGAGCAGTTCGGCGAGCTCGTTTCGGAACTGCTCAAGCTTGCCGCCGTCTTAGTGTTCGGTGCGCTCATCACCCCGGCATTTCTCTTTGGTCAGATTTCCTGGACCGGATGGGTTTTCGCCGTGCTTGCCATTGTGGTGGCCCGTCCGCTGGCCCTGTTGGTTTCCTTTATGGGCACGCAATTGCCGCGCAGGGAGCAGCTCGCAGCCATGTGGTTCGGGCCCAAGGGATTTGCCTCAGTTGTCTACGGACTCTTGGTGCTCCAAGCCGGAGGGGAATACTCGAACGAGATCTTCCATCTGGTGGCGCTGGTCATTGTGCTCTCCATTTTGGCCCACTCGTCAACGGATGTGCTTGTCGCGAAACAATTCGAAAGTGAGCCGCCTCCGCCGTCGTCCTGAACCAGTCAGGGCGGCACATGTGCCTAGAGTTCGGTGTCGTCGGTCCTGTCAGTGCGGCGGACCACGTTCTCGCCGTCGGGGCGACCCACAGTGGTGCGACGAGTTGTTGTTGAACGGCGCCGACGGAAAGTGAAAATCAAACCAAGAACAAAGACGAGGGCTCCGGCGGCCATCAGGATGTTGCCCACCAAATTCAAATCTATCCATGCCAACTGGATGTTGAGCGCAAATCTCAAAATTGCGCCAATGACAACAAGCAGGATTCCAGCACCAATACTCATAACAATCTCCTCTGTTCTCAGCTCTTCAGGCTGAGGTTCTAAATTGGACTTCCAGCTACGCTACCGCTTCCCCAGCACGGTATTTGTCATTTCCGGGCGTGTTCAGAATGCAGAACTCATTGCCTTCGGGGTCGAGGAGAACAACCCAAGGCTGTTCGCCCTGCCCGATGTCTACGCGCCGGGCACCCATCGACAACAGCCTCGCTACCTCGACCTGCTGGTTGTCTGGCCTGAAATCAGGATGCACCCGATTCTTTGCCGTCTTGCTTTCCTTCACGGGGACGAAGACCATCCCCGGCGTTGAATCCACGGTTGGACGAATCTCGAACTCTTCATGGCTGTCGAGAGTGACAATCCAGCCCAGGGCAGCGGCCCACCAGCGTCCAAGGGCCTGCGGATCCTTTGAATCAACAACTATCTGTTCCCAATCAAGAGGCATCGTCCAACCCTAGACCGTTGCTGTGCACCGCCGCCAGCAAGACCACAGCCCACAACCACTCGTGCAGGCCCGCGCCGTTCGGGCAGACCCGCGCTTCACACCGGCACCGCCCGCCCCAAACCCAACGGCCGCCGTCGTGCGTGGATCACCGGCCGCCTTCCACCTTCCGGCTGCGCTGTTCCTGTGCCTTGGGGCCATAGGGGTAGACGCCCACGCGAGGCTGGCTGACGTCCGTGAGCCGTCGGGTTTCCTCGTCGCTGAGTTCCAGCTGGGCCGCCGCAAGGTTGTCCGCAAGCTGTTCGGCGGTCCGGGCGCCGAGGATCACCGAGGTGACGGCGGGGCGGTTGGCCAACCACGCCAGTGCCACCTGCGCCGGGCTGGTGCCGTGGGTCGTGGCAATGTCCTCCACGGCGCTGATGATCTCCCACGTGTGCGGATTGTCGTTGCGTTCCTGCCACGCCTCCATGCCCCGCGTCGGGTTGTCGCCCACGCGAGTGTCACTGGCAGGCGCTTCGTCGCGCTTGTATTTGCCGCTGAGCCAGCCCCCGCCCAGCGGGGACCATGGCAGTAGCCCGATCCCGGCGTCCAGCGAGGCGGGCACAATCTCCGACTCGATTTCGCGCACGAGCAGACTGTACTGGGGCTGCAGCGTCACGGGTGCGTTCCAGCCGTGGGCCTTCGCAATGTGGACGGCCTTGGTCAGCTGCCAGCCTAGGAAGTTGGAGAACCCGTAGTAGCCGATCTTGCCGCTGGTGACGGCGTCGTGCAGGAAACGCAGCGTCTCCTCGATCGGCGTGATGGGGTCCCACGCGTGCATCTGGTAAAGATCGATCTGCTCCACGCCGAGGCGCCGCAGGGAACTGTCCAAGGCGCGGGTCAAGTGGCGGCGGGACGTTCCGACGTCGTTAGGTGAGGTTCCCATGGGAAATCGCCCCTTGGTGGCGATGACCACCTGGTGGTGCGCATCCTTCCGCTTGGCCAGCCAGCGGCCAATGATTTCCTCCGACGTCCCGGCGCTGTAGACATCCGCCGTGTCAATGAAGTTTCCGCCGGCGGCAAGGTAGTTGTCCAAGATGGCATGGGAGTCGTCCTCGGAGGCCTCGGCCCCAAACGTCATGGTGCCCAGCGCGTAGTTGGAAACCACGGCGCCACTGTTGCCCAATGTGCGGTATTCCATGATTCTCTCCGTTCCATAAGTGGTGAACTCGTCCGGACCCGGGCCGGCTTGACCGGGGTCATCGGTGCTGTTTCCACCATAGGCCGCGGGCGGGTCCGGGTACATGGCCCGGGGCTTTGAGTTCCAGATGGGCACGGCACCGCAAGGGCTTTCCCGTAGATGGATCAGGTGAATTTCCCGATGTGCGGAGGCTGGTCCGGGGAGGAATGTAGAGGTATCGGATTCGCACTCAATGGAAGGCAAGATCATGCAAACCACACATTGGGCATGGAGGTCGGCGGGCATTGCCGTTGCCGCCCTGCTCGTGGCATTGGCAGCGCCGGCCCCGGTGTTTTCCGTACAGGATCCCGGAACCTCGGGCGGGGTAGGGCCATCCCACACCAACATGCACTGCCCGCTTAACCGCATCGGAACAGAGTTGGTCCGTTGCGATGCTCTCACCGGCGCAGGGACAAATGCTCCTTCGTGGATCCCTGAGCGGTAGGCAACCAGCTCTCGCCAATCAGCTCTCTCCAACCAGCGCCTGTCCGACGGCGGCCTGCCGGGGCCTCGTCGGGTGGGCGCGGGTTCGTCAGGGCTGCTTTGCCGCGGGACTGAGAGTCTTCATCAGATGATTGGCGATCATGTTTCGTGGCATCTTGGCGCGGATTTCCAGTAGCTCCCGGGCATGGTCACGCAAGCGTCTGTCTTCTTCTGTTACTGGAATCCAGGGCTGGATCGGCACTGAGTTGCCGTCGTCGTCACGCGCCACCATCACGGTCAGACAGTAAGTGGTCAGGTTCATCTCACGGCCCTTCGGATCTCCCGATCGCACGTGGACTGCAATGTGCATTCCTTTAATTCCCGTGTAGACCAGCCGGGCCTCCACTTCCACCACGTGGCCGATCAGCAGCGGTCGGTAGAACCTGACGCCGCCGGAGAACACCGCCACGGTGTCGCTGCCGCAGTACCGTGAAGCGCAGACATAGGCGGCTTCATCGATCCATTTCATAACGATCCCGCCGTGCACCTTGCCACCCCAGTTCACATCCGTGGGTGCTGCCATGAACCTCAGGACCACGCGCTCGGCTGTTCCGGCATCCGTGTACTCCTGGTCCTTCATGGCAGCAACGATCTGTTCCCGAACCTTGATCCGGGCCACTGCGTCCTGGTGCTGCTCAATCTCCTCGGCCGTGGCGGGCTCAACGGGCGCCACCGGGATGGGTTTGCCGTCTTCGCCGACGGCGACGAATATCACGGTGCACTGGCTGCGCATCGTGGGGGTGCCGCCCTTTGGGTCGCCGGAGGACACCACAGTGCGGATGTGCATTGATGAGCGGCCGGTGTAAACGATGGTCGCCTTCACCTCCACCATGTCCCCGACGTTGACAGGGTCGGCAAAGCGGATGTTGCCCACATAGGCAGTCACACAATAGGACTTGGACCAGCCGACGGCGGCCGCGTACGCCTCCTTGTCCACCCACTCCAGCACGGTGCCGGCATCCACCGAGCCGCTGTGGCCGACGTCGGTGGGGGCTGCAAGGAAACGAAGGGTCACCGAATTGGTGGCAGTCTCAGTCATGGGAGAAGTCTATTGAAGTGGAGGACCGGCCCGGGTTGGGGAAGTCGCATACGCTGTTATACCCGTCACAATCATCACGGCGGATGGAGGACGGTGGTCTGGGGCCCGATGACGGCCTGAAACCTTCACGTCATGAAGACCCCGGCTTAAGCTTGAGCCATGAGGAACCAGCATGGACACAGCCACAGCCGCGGCCACGGCGACTGGTTCGACATGGCCGAGACCCTTGATCTCGATGCGTTGTTGTTGGACGATCACTTCCATCGGATTTTTGGCTGGATCAAGGAACTGTGCGGGGATCCACACAGCATCGTGGATCTGGGTGCCGGCACCGGCGGGGGCACCCTTGGCTTGGCGCGGACCTTCCCGGAGGCCACCGTGGTGGCAGTGGATCAATCGGGAAGAATGCTTGGCCGGTTGCGGGAGAACGCTGAACACCACCAGCTGAGCAGCCGGGTCTCCACCGTTCGGGCCGACCTTGATGAGGAATGGCCGGTGCTGGGCAAAGTTGATCTCATGTGGGCGGCCACCTCGATGCACCACTTCAAGGACCCCGCGACGATATTTAGCAACATCCGCAAGTCACTGGCTCATTCTGGGGTGCTGGTTGTGGTGGAAATGGTGGCACTGCCCCGCTATCTGCCGGTGGATCTTGGTTTCGGAGTCCCAGGCTTCGAGGAACGCTGCCATTCGGCGACGGACAGGGCCAGTTTCAACGCCCACCCTGATTGGAGCTCGACCCTGGAGGCGGCGGACTTCAGGGGATTGGCGCAACGAACATTTGACTATTTTCAGTCCACTGACCAGGACCTGCTCGCACGCAGCGCCGTGCTGTCCCTTGCCCGGCTGCGCGCCCATCTGCTCGACGGGTTGACGGGTGAGGATCTCGCTACGCTTGAGCAACTCCTGGATCCGGAATCAGAGCGCGGGGTGGCGCGCCGCAACGACCTCGTCATGCGCGGGAGCCACAAAGTCTGGGTGGCCGGCGTCGTACGTTGATTTACGTGACCAGCAGTTGCCCCAGCTCCTGGGTGCAGCGGGTGAGCGCAACATAGAGTCCGTTCCAACCGCGCGGCTGAGCCACGATGCCCGGTGCGTCGATGAGCAGGGTGGCATCCCATTCCAGGCCCTTGGCATCGGTCGCGGACAGAACCGGCGTCCCGGGCAAGGCAGCCTGCAACGCGGACACGCGCTCCAGGGGAGCGATGACGCCGACCATCCCGCCGCTCCACCGTGCTGATAATTGCTCGACGGCGCGGGCAGCTTCGGCGGCAAGCTCGCCTTCTCCGACCGTCCGCTCCCAGGGTTCAATGCCCGAAGCCCGAACTGCCCGCGGCGGTTCGTTCTGGCTGCCTGCATTGTGCAGCACGGGCACGGTGAGGGCCATGACTTCCAACGGGGTGCGGTAGCAGATGGTCAACTGCGCTTGGGTCCATCTTTCGCCGAAAGCTGCGCCCACAGCCTCTCCCCACGTCGTGTGCCGGTGGGGCGCCTCCGCCTGATCGATGTCACCAACGGCAGTGATCGAGCGGGCAGGACAGCGGCGCATGACCATGTGCCACTGCATCTCGGACAGCTCCTGGGCTTCGTCGATGACCACGTGCCCGTAAACCCAGTCTCGTTGCTTTGCCGCACGATCAACCAAAAATTCGCCCTGCGCGCTGTGCGGGAGGTCATCGCCCAACAAGTCAGCCAACGCGTCGAACAACGGCAGGTCGCTGCTCGCCCACGTGCGCGGTTCGCCGACGATTGCTTTTCTTTCGATGTCGGTGAGCTCCGGGACCCACTGCTGCAACAGGTCCTCGTCGCCAAGGAGCCGGTGCAGCTCTAGCGTCGGATCGAGCAGTGGCCACCACGCCTGAAGCGTTCCGGCCACACCGGTGTCGGTTGCGATCTTCTCGCGCAACAGCTCGATCTCTTCCTCCGTGAGCACCCCGTCGACGTCGGCGCCGGTCGCCCCGCTGGTTGCGGCCCGATTGTCGGTGTGGGTGAATGCGGCGTCGAAGTTGCTGAGCAGGTCCTCAAGCCCCTCCTCCACCTGCGCCAGCGTTGCCTCGCTGCGTTCGACTATTGCGTCGGTCAGCAGATCGTGAACGTGCTGGAGGAAAACTGCGCGTGCTGCATGGAAGGAGCGGCCCGAGGTTGCTGATGCCACGGCCCGCGCGATCCGCCGTTCGTCAATCGTGTACCGTTCCCCTTCCCACACGAGTTCGACGTCGGTTGGGCGCGGTACCAGCGAGGCGCAATAGCGCGACAGCGCCTGTTGCCACAGCGCCCGGCCCTTGATTTCCGCGACGTTGCGCTGCTCGGTGCGTTCCACAGTGATGCCGGGAATAAGGGTGTCGCAGGTCGCCGACACTATTGCGGTCTCACCGAGTGCCGGCAGCACCTGGGCAATGTAGTCCAGAAAACGCGGCGACGGCCCGAGCGCCAGGACGCCCTGCGCCGCCAGCTTGGGGTAGGTGAAAAGCAGGTAGGCAACCCGGTGGAGTGCCACGACAGTTTTCCCCGTGCCTGGACCACCTTGGACAACCAGCGGACCCCTGGAATCGGCGCGAACCACATCGTCCTGCTCACGTTGAAGGGTTGCCGCGGCGGTACTCATATGGCCGGTGCGCCGTTCCCCCAGGGCGGCGAGCAGGGCCCCTTCGCCAACCAGCGCACTCGCCCTGGAACCATCCAGCGGCTCGTCATCAAAACTGATGACCTCGCGGCCCTGGGTGCGTATGTGCCGACGCCGGGCCTGCCCTTGGGGGTCCACCGGCGTGGCGGTGTAGAAGGCCCGCGCTGCAGGAGCGCGCCAATCGATGACCAGAGGATCGCCGTCGTTTCCGGAACTGGGGATGCCCACGCGCCCCAGATGCCGGACTGTTTGATCGAGCGCGTCGAGCCGGCCAAAAATCAAGCCTTGCTCAGCGTGCGTCAGTTCCGCACGGCGGCGGATCAGCATGCGCATCCGGGCCTGCTCAACCGCGTCCTCCGCCGGGATTGCGAGCTCGTTCTCCAGATAGTCAAGGATTCCGTCGCGGCGGGCGAAGGCCTCGTCAAGGATCAGCTGCTCCTCCACTGCGGCTCCTGTGTGCGCTGCGGAGTCTTCGATATCAAGCGTGGACGCGTTATTTTGGGGCACTGGCACTCTTTCACTGCGTTGTATGGTCTTCGCTTCGAGGGAACACCGCACCATGCAGGATTATTCCAACTGTCGTAATTCTCCTTTTAGTGCGCCTTCCTTTGGCTGCATCGATACTTCCCCTGGCACTGGTCTGGCAGCTCACCCATACCGCCGGCATTGCCGAAAATATCGTTGCCTCGATGACAAAGGAGCAAGCTGTGCAGGCCAGCAACGACTACTGGATGTCACAGGGCAACGAGCCGGGCCCCTGATCCAACTACAACCGAGGGTCCAAGGATTCGGATTCCAGCGCAAGTACTCCGAAGACCATCTGATGAATCTTCCACAGGGGCGCTCCCGCGGCAGTTAGCCGCAAGGCTTCAAGACCCAGAATGTATTCATGCAGGGCACGATTGCGCTTCGTGTTGGTGGCGCGTTGACGCAGTCGCTCCAGGTTGGCTTCGGCCAGGTAGTCCGGGCCATAAATCAACCGCAAGTACTCCCTGCCGCGAACCTTGATGCCTGGTTGCACCCAGCCTCGCTTCGCCTTGGTCAGGTTCTGCCACGGCTTGACCACCATGCCTTCGGAGCCAGCCGCCGTCGCCTCCTCCCACCAGCGGATGGCAGCCTCCACCTCGTGTTCTTGGCTCAGATCCACACGCAGGTGCCGGGTCGTGGCAAATAAGTCGGGCCCTGCCGCAGCGAGCCTGTCGCTGATCCCCAAGTGCCACCCGTGGTCCCGAGTCTCAAAGGTTTGGCCCTCGGCAGCCAGCACTTGAAAAGCGGCGAAACGCAGGTCCTCGGCGGAACCTACATAGCGCCTGTAGGATTCCCGAAAGGCCTTGGCGTTCGACTGGCGGGTTCGGGTACGTGCGAGCAAGTCGTGGACGTCAAGGCCGGTGCCGGCAGTGCGTTCCAACACGGCCACGGCGGCATCCGTCGCCGCAATGGCTGCTGCTCCCACCGAAGCGTAGGTGTCCTTGATCAATGGTTCTGCCTTCAGCGACCACGGCATCAACTCGCCGTCGAGCATCACCCAATCTGTGCCCAGCTCGTCCCAGAGCCCGGCGCGGTCCATGGCTTCATGGGCCTGCAGCAGGACCCGGTGTTCGCCCTCAGCGTCCAGAAATTGGCGCCCCGTGCGGGTATGCAGTGCACCCAGCCAGTCCTCGGGCGCATCGAACCGTCCAGGGTTTCGAGACAGCAGCATCACGGCGCGGGAGCCCATGTGCTTCTCCTCGCAGACCACCTGCGTCACACCCTGTCGCAAGAAGTAGCCAAGCGCTTCGTCCGGGTGCTCCAAGTAACCAGCCCGGGACGAGGATTCCGACGGGGACATAGTTGGCGGCAGGTAGCACAGCCACCGCGGGTCGATGGCAAACCGGCTCATGGCTTCCAATGCACCCGCGGCCTGGGCCTCGTTGATCCGCACTGTTCCCAGACCCTCGGACCTCAAGTGCAGCGGGCCGGTGACGTCCTCCATAGACAGAACACCGGGCTTGCGCTCCGGACCGCGCGGGGATTCAAGCGGCCTTCCCGGTTCGCAGTACTGCTTCAGGGCCTGGACTTGGACGACGTCGCGTTCGGGATAGCGCACGGCACTGAGCTCACCGCCAAAGACGCAACCAGTATCCAAACAGGCGGTGTTATTGATCCACGCCACCTCGGTGACCGGGGTATGCCCATACATCACCATCGCATCCCCGCGGTACTCATTGGCCCAAGGGTGGCGCACCGGCAGGCCGTACTCGTCGATTTCTCCGGTGACCTGCCCATACAGGGCAAAGGCACGCACACGTTTTGAGGCCCGGCCATGGTACTGCTCGATCAGCCCTGCATGGGCGATCACCAGCTTGCCGTCATCGAGCACCAAGTGGGAAACCAGCCGGTCGCAGAAGTCAGCAACCTTGCGGCCAAATCCTTCCTCCTGTTCCGCCAACTGAGCCAGTGTTGCATCCAGCCCGTGGGTCAGGGCAACCTTGCGCCCGCGCAACGCGCGCACCAGCTTGTCCTCATGGTTGCCCGGCACGCATAACGCGTGGCCGTTGCCGGTCATGCCCATGACCAACCGGAGAACACCGGCCGAATCCGGGCCGCGATCCACCAGGTCTCCCACGAAAATAGCCCTGCGTCCTTGTGGATGTACCGCATCTGTTGCCCGGCCAGCGTCATCACGGCCAACGGTGTAACCGAGTTCCTCAAGCAGTAACAACAGCTCAGCCAGGCAGCCGTGGACATCCCCGATCACGTCGAACGGCCCATGCTCGTCGCGGAAGTCATTGAGCAGCTTATGACGGTGGATTGTCGCGCCGTCGATTTCCTCCTGCGAAGACAGCACATGCACACGGAGGAAACCTTCCCGGCGCATTCCACGCAGGGACTTGCTCAGCTGCCGGTGTTGGCGGTCAATCACGGTTGGTGCGACCGTCCGGGCGCCACGGCCCGCATTGCGTTCCAGACACAGCTTCAGCGGCACATCCAGCACAATCGCCGAAACCAGGACGTCCTGCGCCCTGGCCACCTCCACCAAGCTCTGTCGGGAGGAGGGCTGGACATTGGTGGCATCCACAACCGTCAGCAGCCCGGCTTCCAAACGCTTGGTGGCCACGAAGTTCAAGGCCTCAAAAGCTGCCGGGGTCACCGACTGGTCAGTGACGTCGTTGCCCACCAGCCCCCGGAAGTAGTCGCTGGAAAGCACCTCGAAATCACCAAAGTGCTTTGCCGCGAAGCTGGACTTGCCTGAACCGGAAGCACCGACCAGCAGCACCAGCCCAACTTGGGGGATCTGAATCTCACTCATGCGGCTGCCTTTCGGAAGATGGCCATCTGGGTGGGGGAGCCGGCGCCCGCGGAAGTTTCGCCCACGGGACGGTACTCGACTCCATAGCCATGGCGTTCTGCGAGCGCTTGTGCCCAGTGCGCGAACTCGGCCCGCGTCCATTCGAAGCGGTGGTCGTCATTGCGCATGCCTCCATGGGCCAACGCCGGGTACAAGTGGTTGCACTCGGAGTTCGGGGTCGTCACGATCACGGTGGGTGGAGCAGCCCCGGCGAAGATCGAGTCCTCCAGCGCGGTAAGCCTGCCAGGTTCGAGGTGTTCAATGACCTCCATCAACACGGCCGCATCAAAGCCCTCAAGCCGTTCGTCGCGGTAGAGTACGGAGCTGTGCAGCAACGTGATGCGGGCCTTGTCGGTGTCCGCGAGTTCATCCACCTTCATGATGCGGGCTGCTTGTTCCAGCGACCGGGCGGATACATCCGTGCCGAGGATCCGGGTGAAGAAGCCGTCCTTTTGCATCCGGCGCAGCAATGCGCCCG
Source organism: Arthrobacter sp. E3 (assembly GCF_017353415.1). Lineage (GTDB taxonomy): Bacteria > Actinomycetota > Actinomycetes > Actinomycetales > Micrococcaceae > Specibacter. The sequence goes on along the minus strand of NZ_JAFMPX010000014.1, from coordinate 30,396 downwards.
ACCCCGCACCAACATCCACTACCTGCCGGGCACCGCAATCCTTCAGCGCCGCCATGACCGCCTCCGCCCGCTGCACGCGCAACGGCTGTGATGAAGCGCCAGCTGAGGCACTCGGGGAAGGAGGCAGCGCCGTCGTACTTTCTACGGGTGTAGTGCCTTCTTCTGCAATGAGTGCATCGGCTACGGCCACCAGGTCCTGCTGGTGGGCGAGATACCGACGGGAGATCAGGCCCCGTTCGGGGTGCCCGGGCAGCCAGCCCTCGCCTTGGCGCACCAACTTCTCAGCCTCGTCATCACTGACCCAGTAATGTTTGCTGTCATCCAGCACCGGCAGCAGGACATAGAGCTGGCGCAGGGCCAGATGCAAAGGGACCGTGCCGGTGAGCGCCAGGGAGCTGTAGCGGGAGTCCTCCCACAAGGGGTAGTCCGGATCCAGCGCGATGGGCTGCTGCTCAACTGTCCAGCCCACGGGGGAGAACAAACGCTCGGCCAGATCGTTCCCGTCACGGCCTCGGGTGGAGATCACCGGCACGGAAAGTTGCAGCGGCAGCGGCGTGTCGGCCAGCTCCGGGTGGGCCTCGCTGGTGGGTGTCATGGCGTTTCGCAGCACCCTGCCCATGGCGACGGACAGCAGGCTGGAGGCCGTGTAGGGCCTGTCATTGATGTAGTAGTCGAGTACGCCGTTGTCGCCGCGGAAGCGCTTGTTGCGGACCAAGCCGATGGCGTCGACCTCCAACAGCAGGGCCGCGGTGGTTCGCTGCGGTGAATACTCCGGGTAGAACACGTGCGCACTGCCAACGGGCAGCTCAAAGGTTTGCAGACGCCCGGGGTGCTTGCGCAGCAGATGGGACAGTGCCGTGGCGTCGATGGGGGAGTCAGCCTCCGGCTCGAGGGTGATGGTGATCAGCAATGTCCCGCCTTCCAAGGATCTGCGCACGGCAGGCTTTCAACCGGGCATTGTGAACCACGTTACTGCAGAGTGTTGTCCGGGCAGGCCATGCGGCGCTAGTCGGTAGGGTGGGTGCATGGAAAACACGTCCCAGGAGATTGTTCAGCCGGAACTGGTGAGGTACGGGGCAGCGGACCCGCAGTTCGTTGAGCTGTGGGCCCCGCAGGTAGAAACCCCGAGAGGGTACGCCATCCTCATCCACGGCGGCTACTGGCGGGCAAGGTGGGACGCGACGCTTATGCACCCCCTTGCCCAGGATCTGCTGGCCCGCGGCTGGGCCGTGGCGAACATCGAGTACCGCAGTGTTGGCAATGGCGGTGGCTGGCCCACCACGCTCGACGACGTCGTGGCTGGCATCCGCTGTGCCAAGGACGCGCGCCCGCAGTGGTGTGCCTCGGGTGCCGTCGTCACTGTGGGTCATTCCGTGGGTGGCCAGCTGGCCTTGCTGGGTGCCCACCTTGCCGATGCCGTCGTGGCCCTGGCACCGGTGACCGACGTGCGGCGTGTCGACGCCGAAGAGCTGGATGACAACGCAGCCCTCGGCTTCATGGGTGGGCACTATGCTGACATGCCAACCGCCTATGAGCTGGCCTCGCCGATCTGCCAGCTACCGATTGAGAGGCCGATGCACGTTGTCCAAGGGGATGTTGATGTTTGGGTCCCGGAAGGGCACTCGAAGGACTTCGTTGCCGCCGCGCTCGCGGCGGGAGACGTTGTCGACTTCAGGCAGGTCCGGGGGTTGGATCACATGGATGCGATAGACCCGGCGGCACCGCATTGGGAAGGCACGGTACGTTGGATGGAGCAGCGCTGACCTAACTTGGGCGCCGCACTGACTTGGGCGCCGCCTTGAGCGCCGCCGTCGAGCATTAAGTCAAGCCCGGATCTAGCGGGAACCGACTACGGAATTGACGAAGGTCTTGCTGGCCAGTGCGTGGGATTCGCTGATCTGCTGGAATATCGCAACGCCTTGACCACCTGGCCAATCGGAGGGGAGGCAGTCGGTGGGCAGCCCGGGGTCTAGGTAGGGAATCATGCGCCAGCGGTCAATCAAGTTCACGTAGGCGGCGAACGTGTGGGGGTTGGCTCCCACCTCACCCGTGGGGATGTGTTCGTGGAACTTGATGAAGTCTCGATACAGGGCTGCAACAGCGTCAAGATCCCACCAACCAGCGACCACATCGCGCAGCTCTCCCACGACGTGCGGCCGCGAGGTGGTGAACAACACCGCCCGCCCGCCCAAGCTCAAAGACTCCAGGATCTCTTCGACCTCCCTGCGCAGGTAGTCCGGGGCCACCCACAGGCCCGGGGAGACCATGCCGCACCCGATCCAATGCAATTGCCGGCGCAACTGATGCCGGCGTTCTCGTTCGGACTCTGGTAGTGAAAAGGAGATCAGGCACCATGGATCCTGGGCATCCATGGACCGGGGGTTGTGGATGCGCCTGTCTCCACGCTCCAACATTCGTCCCGCTCGTGAATCCAGCTCATACCCAGCCGTCCCACCGCGCACCGCAGCAACCACCACGCCCTTCTTCCGCAGCCGCGTCAGAGCGGTGCGTGTCAGAGTTGCTGGGATCTCTACGGCCTGCATCAGCTCAACCAAGGCAGTGGATGCCATCCACCCACCGGCCTCCCTCAGGTACAAACCTATGACTGTGCGCAAAATGGAAGTGGTGCTGCCGGGCCTGGAGTCCATGTCATCCAGAACCGCTGTCACTGCAGGGATACCAGCACGTTCCGGATTGCCTCAATGCCCCGCTGCACCTCGGCAAAGCTGGTGCTTAGTGGTGAGAGGCCAATGCGCAGTCCATGTGGCGGGCGGAAGTCAGGAATCACGCCTTGCTCCCACAGTCGGGCTGTGACATCGGCGAACAGCGGGTGGTTCACACTTACATGGGATCCGCGTTGCGATGGATCGCGGGGACTGGCGATTTCCACGCCGAGTGGTACCAGCAGCTCCTCCGCCAGGGCAATGGCGTGCTCGGTCAGTGCGATCGATTTCTCCCGTATTGCGGCCATTCCGACGTCGGCAATCAGCCCGGCCATGTCCTTCAGCGGCTGCATGGCCAGGATAGGCGGAGTGCCGGTGATGAAGCGCCGCACGTTGGCAGCTGGCTCGAAGTTGGCGGACATCTGGAAAGGATCCGCCGCGCCCATCCAGCCCCAGATCGGTTGCCGCAGCCGGGAAACCAGAGAGCTGTTGATGTACGCCAGTGCGGGGGCGCCGGGACCACCGTTGAGGTACTTGTACGTGCAACCCACGGCAAGGTCCACACCCCAGGCATCAAGTTCCAAGGGGACGGAGCCCACGGAATGGCTCAGGTCCCACATCATCAACCCACCAGCGTCCTTGACCAGGCGGGTGATCGCCGGGGCATCGGCCAGGGATCCCGAGCGGTAGGCAACATGGCTGAGCAGGACCACGGCAGTGCGGGGCCCGACGGCGGCCACAACATCCGCTGGTGTGACACCCGCCGTCGGATCCGGATCAATCCACACGATCTCCGCGTTGCGCTCGGCGGCGATGCCCTCGACAATGAATCGGTCGGTGGGGAAGTTGTCCCGGTCAATGACGATCTGGTTGCGACCCTGCTGTCCTTCCAGTCCCGCGCGCAGCAACTTGTAGAGCAGCACGGACGTCGAATCGCCGATGAAGGTCTGCCCGGGAGCTGCGCCCAATACAACTTTGCCAAGCAGGTCGCCGACCACCGTGGGCTCGTCCATCCACTTCTCGTCCCATGATCTGATGAGACCGGTGCCCCAATCGCCCTGGATAAAAGTGGCAAGACTGGCGGCCGTCACCCGCAATGGCCGCCCCAGTGAGTTGCCGTCAAGATAGGCAATAACGGAACCGTCCTTGGGTTCGACAAAGCGCTCGCGGTAAGCGGCCAGCTGGTCATTGGCATCAAGTAGTTCGCTGGTTGGTGGGGAAAGTTCCGTGTTGCTGGTCATCGTAGGTGTCCTTCTTGTGACGTGTGCCGTGCGTGGTGTGGCGGGGTGTGAGGCTATTTGCCGATTTCGGTGCGGACCGCGAAAAGTTCGGGAAAGAACGTCAGGTCCAGGGCTCGCTTGAGGAAAGCCACGCCCGAGGAGCCGCCGGTGCCGGTTTTGAAACCGATGATCCGCTTGACGACGCTCATGTGGCGGAACCGCCAGGCTTGGAAGTTGTCTTCAAGGTCCACCAGATCCTCACAGGCTTGGTAGAAGCTCCAGGGGGTGGTGTCCGACTCATAGATTTCCATGAACACAGGGATGAGCGATTCGTGGAAAACCCACGCTTCGCTGACGTCCCGCTCAAGAATGCTGGCCGGAATGGAGTAGCCAGCACGGGCCAGTGCGTGCAGGAATGCGTCGTAGACGGTGGGCTCATCCAGGAGTGTGGAAAGCAGTGTGTGGGCTTCGGGATCTGATTCAAAGACCTTGAGCATGCCGCGATGCTTGTTGCCCAAGATGAACTCCACCGCCCGGTATTGGAAGGACTGGAATCCGGAGGCCGAGCCGAGTACTCCGCGGAATTGGGCGTACTCACGTGGGGTGAGTGTGGCCAGTACCGACCACTGCTCGGTGAGGGTCTTCTGGATGTGCTTGACCCGGGCAAGGCACTTCAGGGCCTTGCCGATTTCGTCATGGTCCATCAAACGGCGGCATTCGTTGAGCTCGTGGAGGATGAGCTTGAGCCAGAGTTCACTGGTCTGGTGCTGGATGATGAAGAGCATCTCATCGTGGTGCTCGGGAGAGCTCACAGGGTGCTGTGAAGAGAGCAGGCGATCCAGATACAGATAGCTTCCATAGGACATGGTGTTGTGGAAGTCAGTGTGCATCGTACTTTCGATATCGCGGACGCCTTCAGGTGTTTGCATGTTGGGACAGCTCATCCACTGACTATATCAATATATTGACGGACGTCACAAGGATGAAATTGGCTATTTCGATATGCGCGGAGCCTTTGGAATGACCGGTATCTCCAGCCGTGCAGGGTGTTCGGCATCCCAGTGCAGGGTGCACCGGCCGCGGGGGCTGGAGGCATAGCGCGCCGGGAAATGGCCGAAGAGTGGATTGAGTGGTTCCAGGTACCGGCCGGCTACGAGCAGGCGAAGTGAATCACCGGCACGGAACAGCGTCGATGATGGCGAGAGCGGGATGTCCAGTTGGACGATCTCGCCCTGAGCGAGCAGCTGCTGTGTCAGGAACGCATGTTCCGGTTGGTGCGGGAAGGTTGTGGCGGGGTCGAGTTCGCGCATCGACATGCGCAGCCGCCCGGTCGCCACACGGTCGCGGCCGTAGCCATAAGAGCCCTCGAACGGCACGCAACGGCCGTCGCTCCACTTTTCGACGCCGATGAACAGGTTTGCGTCCCGTGGGGTTCGCCCGTCCTGCACGCCACCTCGTTTGTGGCCGTCCAGAGATGCCCACAGCTTCAGATTCATGGGGCCTGTGAGTTCGGTGTCTCCGGTGAAGGTGAACGTAAAGGCGGCTGCATCGCGGCGCAGGTCGAATTCGATCTTGCCAGCCGGGCCGGGCGCTTCCGTCAGCCGTCCGTCGTCGGCCAGGTGCAGCTCAGTCCACTCCGTGCGGGCCAGTGGCCATTCATTCTCCGTGCGGACCTCCACCACCCGGTCATGGCTTTCGCGCACTTCCAGCCTTACCCGCGGAGATGTTGGGGTATCGGATTCGCGCAGATAACGGTCGAAGAAAGCCAGTTGTGCCGCCTTGGCCTCAGCGCTGTAGAACGTGGACCACTTCGGTCCGCGATGCAGATACGCGAACCGTTCGGCCGAGCCGACTCTCTGGAGGGCGCGAAACGATCCTACGGTGTGCAAATTCGCATCAGAGAAACTGGCACACACCAGCATCGGCACTGTGATCTCATCAAGCGACGGGGTCAAGGAATCCCACCACGAGTCGCGCAGCGGGCGGCGACGCCGTTCGAGCCGGAAGTCGGTACTGATCCGGGCCACACGCTTGCTGGCTGCCTGCCAGATTCGACTGAATCCTTTCTCGGCGACGCCGCCGGGGGTCATGAAATCGCGGTAGATGTCGCTGAAGCCCTCCCATGGGCAGATTGCCTTCAGGCTCGGCGGATGCAACGCCGCCGCCTTGTATTGCGAGATGGCCAGATAGGACACACCCAGCATGCCGACATTGCCGTTGGACCAGGGTTGGGCCCCCGCCCTTTGGATCAGGTCGTAGCTGTCTGTGGCTTCTGCATCCGTGAACAGTGAACCGGTGCCATCGGAGGTGCCTGCACCGCGCTCATCCGCATTGATCACGGCGTATCCCTGAGCGACCCACCAGACAGGATCCGGTGCTTCCCACCCGGTCAGGTCCGAGATCTGGATCTGCTCTGATTGATTCATGATGCGAAACTGCACGTTCAGCTTCCAGCCGCGGCGCGTCTTCGTCGGCACGGCGTTCTTGCCATACGGATGAACGGACAAGATCACGGGGAAGGGCCCGGAACCCCTTGGACGGTAGACATTGACGCGCAGGACGACGCCGTCACGCATCGGTACCGCCACATCATGTTCTCGCAGCACCTGTGCCGACGCTGGTAGCACGGTCACTGGTGGGCGGATGGCGTTGCGGATGCGCTGGAGGGCGTAGGCTGCCCGGCCCGGCCGCCGCCATGGCACATCTCGACTTGCGAACATCATCTTGACCCCGCTCTTACCTGGCGTGGTGGATATGGCACCGGATCCGAATATTCTCAAACCCGCGTACCCATTTTACCGCTCGCGTTACTAGCTGATCGCGTACGTCAACAACGCAATCAGGGCCTAGGCAAGCATGCCGTTCGCGATGTAGGCCAGTATCTTCCAGCCTTCCCTCCCCAGCCGGCAAAGTAGTGTTCCCAGTGCGAGGACCAGGCCAAACAGCACCAGCGAAAGGACGCTGTCTTCGCATTGGTGAAACAACACCAGCGGAGCACACGGGACCACGGTTATCACCACAGCCAGAATTGTCATCTCTACCAGGCTGATGCCGGCGCAGAGGGCGGTAAACATGGACGCCCAGGAACAATTCATTGTGCCTGTCCCAACCGCGGTCATAGGGGTCGGTTTCCGTATAGGGCATCCATGGGTAGAGCATCTTCCACCACTCCTAAACTGCTACTGGCTGAAGAACTTCGGCCGGGAAAGTTTGCCGAAGTGGGGGTGCTTCCATGCTCACGCAGGCGTGCAAGGCCCACCCGTGTCTCCATCACGCCAATAGCGCCCGATAAGGCATCTGATCGAGCTCGTCAAAGCGGTTGCCGGCATTGCCTGGGGCGCAGGCCTGCGGCTGGTGACTGGGGCCCTCGCAAGGCGCTGGTATCAGAGGTCTTGATTCAAGTCGGCGCGTGCACAATCCGAGACTTTCCGTACAGCCGAACAAGCCACCATATCCCTGCACTGACGGGCTCCGAACCAGAACATTACGCTGCCCGTGAGGGAAACGGATACAGTGGCGCTGGGAGCGCGGCATAGGCTCGAATTCTTGTTGCCTCGCCGATATGCAAAGACACCGCTTCAGGATGCAAGGAGATGGAATGTCAGACGTTGTCGCCGTGCCCACGCCACCGGACGATGCGTTCCTTCTTGACGCTGATGCGGTGGCGGCTCGGGTGGGCGTGGATCCGGTGACAGGACTTTCGGAGGAAGAAGCTGCCCGGAGGCTCCTAGCGGACGGCCCCAACGCATTGCGTGGCAAGGCTCCGGTGCCAGCCTGGCGAAAAGTCATGGCACAGTTTCAAGATGCGTTGATTTATCTGCTGCTCGCAGCGGTCGCGATCTCGCTTGTCGTGTGGGTAGTGGAAGGTGCCGAGGGTGTCCCCGTCGACGCCGTCGTGATAGCCACGATTATCGTTCTCAACGCAATCCTTGGATACACACAGGAAGCAAAGGCCGAAGACGCCGTCGCCGCGCTGAGCAGGATGACTGCCGCAACATCAACGGTATGGCGGAGTAGTGAGCTCAAAACCGTTCCGTCCGCCGATTTGGTGCGAGGCGACGTGCTGGTCCTCGGGGAAGGAGACGAAGTCGGCGCCGATGCCCGGCTGCTGACTGCGAGTTCTTTGCATATCCAAGAGGCCTCCCTGACGGGAGAGAGTGAAGCGGTATCCAAGGACCCGGCGACACTGATTGGGCCCGCATCCCTCGGTGATCGGTTGAACATGGTCTACAGGGGCACTTCCGTCGCCCAAGGCGTTGGACGCGCCACTGTTACGGCGGTAGGGATGTCGACGGAAGTCGGGGCGATCGCCGGAATGGTTGATTCAACCGTTGAAGAGCCAACGCCTCTGCAAGTCGAGATCAACCGTATCGGGAAGTTGCTCGGCATCATCGTCGTCATAATCGCGCTGGTGGTCATGATCACCGTCGTTCTGGTGGAGGGCATCACGGCTCCGAGCGATCTCGTTGGCGTATTGCTGCTCGGAGTTTCCCTCGCCGTGGCCGCAGTACCAGAGGGTCTCCCCGCACTGCTGTCGGTAATACTCGCGATTGGCGTTCAGCGCATGGCAAAGCGCAACGCGGTGGTGAAAAAGCTCAGCTCGGTTGAGGCGCTCGGCTCGGCGTCGGTGATCTGCACTGATAAGACAGGGACTTTGACGCGCAATGAGATGACGATCCAACGCGTGGTCACCGCGTCCGGGCGGGCTTGCCTCACCGGTGCCGGATATAGGCCCCGTGGTTCGGTGCTCAGCGTTGGTGAGGAGCTCTCCGGCGACCTGCGCGCCGAGGTGCAGCTGGTGCTCGGTGCAGGATCCCTTGCAAACAATGCCCAGCTCTCCGAAGACAATGGTGAGTGGCATATTCAGGGCGATCCAACCGAGGCCGCGTTCCTTGTGGCAGCCCGCAAACTTGAGGGCACCACGGCGCGGATGGTCCGTTTCGAACGGCGGGCAGAGATTCCATTCACCTCGGAGCGGAAGCTGATGTCGACAGTGCATCAGGACAAGGCCGATGGGGCTCTTCTGCTGTTTTGCAAGGGCGCCCCCGATGTGCTGCTGGGCAGCTGCACTCGACTTCAAATGGGTGGTACAACAGTCCCTCTGACCGAAACCCTCCGGCAGGAAGCGCTCGAGGAAATTGAGGCACTGTCGGCGCAGGCGTTCCGCACCCTTGGCGTTGCCTACCGGGTGCTCGATACCGCAGCCTCTGCCAACGCGGTCGACCCGTCGTTCGAACAAGACCTCGTCTACGCTGGTTTAGTCGGAATCGTCGATCCGCCCAGACCTGAAGCCGCCAAGGCGATCTCCGAAGCGCACCGCGCGGGCATTCGCGTCATCATGATCACCGGCGACCATCCAACGACTGCGGCAAGGATCGCAGCCGAACTCGGAATTATCGAGCCGGCGGCACGCGCGGTGACCGGAGCCGAACTCGACACTCTCAACGACCGCGAACTACGCAATCTCACACGCGAAGTATCCGTCTACGCCCGGGTGTCGCCCCAGCACAAGCTTCGCCTCGTCGATGCGCTGCAAGCCGACCAGCAAATTGTGTCGATGACCGGTGACGGTGTTAACGACGCCCCCGCAATCAAGTCCGCGGACATTGGCGTCGCGATGGGCATCACCGGAACCGAAGTCACCAAAGGGGCCGCGCGCATGATCCTCGCCGACGACAACTTTGCCACCATCGTCGCGGCGGTTCGACAAGGACGGGTGATCTTCGAGAACATCAAGAAGTTTCTCCGCTACCTGTTGTCATCGAATCTCGGCGAGGTGCTCACGGTATTTTTGGGCGTCATTTTCGCCGGTGTGATCGGCCTCACCGACGCCAGCGGCGATGCACTCGTCCTCCCGCTGCTCGCAACCCAGATCCTGTGGATCAATCTGATCACCGACTCAACTCCCGCCCTTGCGATGGGACTCGACCCGGAGGTAGACGACGTGATGGCGCGGAAACCGCGCAAGCTGACTGACCGGACGATCGACGCGCGCATGTGGCGCGGGATTCTGTCCATCGGTCTGGTGATGGCACTGGCAACGCTGTTTACCATCGATCTTTTCCTACCAGGAGGTCTCGTCGATGGCAATGACACACTCACCGTTGCACGCACGGCCGGCTTTACCACACTGGTATTCGCCCAACTATTCAACGCGTTGAATGCCCGTTCGGAGACGACCAGCGCGTTCCGGATGCTGTTCGCGAATAGGTGGCTCTGGGGTGCCATCGCCCTCAGCGTGGCGCTTCAGATCCTCGTCGTCGAAGTCCCGTTCCTTCAAGTGGCGTTCGGAACGGCACCATTGGACCTCACGCACTGGGGCGCCTGTGTGGCACTCGGATCGGCTGTGCTCTGGTACGACGAGATCCGCAAAATCCTCATGCGAACAAAGTTAAGGCGGGTTCGGCAAAATTCCCCTACGCCGCTGAGTGGCCGGCAAGGATAGCCGCAACTGGGGTGACAGCAACCTCGAGGAGCAAGCTCCCCGTCTCGACTTACCAAGTTGTCATCGGGGTACGGGTGGATCTGTTCCTGCAGCTGCGTTCAGGGCCGCTGCGAACCGCCATTCACGTTCATGCACAGCGGCGGGAGTAGTGTGTTCTACTCTGTATATTCGATCGCCGCCACAAGCTGGATATTGGTTGACCAGTCCCAATGAATTCTCTGCCCGTATGATCACCCATAAATTCATCATAGGTCAGTCGCAACGAACCGTCACGAAGGAAGGGCCGAACGCACGCCGGGGACACTTCACCGACATCCAGGGGCTAAGGACTTGGGCGTGTCCCGGGCCACTTTGTACCAGAGCGTGGCCGGGATTGAGGCCCGGAAATGGATGGGGTTGCAGAAGAAGTAGTTTCCGGCCGTGACGTTCCGGTGACGTGCGGCAGGAAGGTCTCTATAGTGGGATATAGATCACATGCCCGTATTCCGCGGGCACGCCTTGTCGAAGGAGAAAAGGCAATGACGCCTAAATCTCAATCCATGGTTCCTTCAGGAGAAAATCGCCCGCCGGAGCGGACTCCCGCTGCCGGGATGAGCGTGTGCGTGGAGGCCTCCAGTCAGCATCCTGCTGACTGGGGCAGGGCCTTGGCCACCGCCATCAGCCAGCTGGTCGAGCAGATCATCGACACCACCGGGATCGACCCCTGCCGCGAACCGGGTGGATTGGACTTGTCCCTGCACATTACCGGCCTACCCGGCGGTAAGTCGATCACCGTGACCTGGCAGCCTAACCCGGCAAGTACCGAGGAAACTTCTTCCCAATCACCGTTGACGCCCAGCGCTGACTGAGGCCACGAACCCGCCGTACCCTGATCAGGCTGGCTTGGGTCAGGACCCCTGAACCCCAAGGAGGTTCGCCATGTACGTTTTCGAACATCGAACCGATGCCGGCCAACAGCTGGCCGCGCAGCTTGACGCGCTCAAGGGTTCCGACGTCGTCGTGCTCGGACTGCCTAGAGGCGGTGTTCCCGTCGCCGCCGAGGTTGCGAAGGCCCTCGATGCCCCGCTTGATGTGATCGTTGTGCGCAAACTTGGGGTGCCGTTCCAGCCAGAAGTGGCGATGGGCGCGATCGCTGAGGGCGGCGTGCGCGTTCTCGATGACACGGTGCTCGCGGCGGCGCAGGTGTCGGAGGCGGAGCAGCGCGAAGTGGAGAACCGGGAGTGGGCGGCCCTTGAGGCACGTAGCGTGCGGTTGCGCCGCGGCAGGCCGCGGATCGATCTTAAGGGCTGTGTGGTCGTCATTGTCGACGACGGTATCGCTACGGGGTCGACGGCGCGGGCGGCCTGCCAGGTTGCCCGCCAGCTGGGTGCCGCACGGGTGGTGCTTGCGGTGCCTGTCGGGCCTCGCGACACCGTGGAACACTTCGTGGACGCTGACGAGGTGATCTGCGTCGTGACTCCGTCAAATTTCTTTCCTGTAGGTTCCTATTACCGGGATTTCTCCCCGACGAGTGAGGAGAAGGTGATCAAGTTTCTGGATGCGGCGGCGAGGCGTGGGCAGTTGGGGAAAGTCTAGGGTCGGCAATGAAAGTTCGTCATGGGTACCGCTTTTGGCCTTCTTCGACGTCTGCGCTGTTTTTCGCGAGCACTTTCGTTGACTCATTCGCTTGTTGACGGCCGTGGTGGCGAAGTAAAATAAGCGCACCCGGATACACCAGTGACCGGCCCATCCATGTTGTTGTGGAATACCTACAGCAATGAATTGGGGAACATCGCATGAGAAATCGTATTCCGCCTTCTGGAACTTATCTGGTGCCGGTGTGAACCGCATTGTGGTCGTCGAAGACGAGCCCAATCTTGCCCGTCTCCTGGATCGGATCCTCAGCGGTGCCGGTCACACGGTCACGGTAGCTGGCACCGTGGTTGGAGCACTGGCTGCGATCCGCACTGTCGACCCGGAACTGATTCTCCTGGATCTCATCCTTCCGGACGGTCGCGGCGAGGATATTCTGGCCGAACTGATGCGATTCCGTCCGTCGAGCCGGGTTCTGGTGCTCTCATCCATGACCGAGGTGGCCACCAGGGTGGGTGTTCTGGAGGGCGGTGCGGTGGATTTCCTCGCCAAACCGTTTGCCAATGCCGAACTGCTGGCCCGGGTGAATGCCCGCATCCGAACGGCCGCGCCGCCCGTGGCCGTACCCCGATACCTCCGCAGGGCCGGCGTCGAGATCGATGTGCAGCAACGCGAACTCGTGGTTGATGGGCGCCGTATCTCGTTGACCCAGCGGGAGTTCGTGCTTCTGACACACCTCCTCCAGCGAGCACCTGAGACGTGCACCCGGGCAGAGCTGCTTGAGCGGGTCTGGGGGACGAAATACGACACCGGCACCAACGTTGTCGACGTCTGTGTGCGCCGGCTGCGATCAAAACTCTCGAACGACAAAATCGAAACGGTGCGCAATGTTGGATATAGGATCGCGATCTAAGACAGTCCTCGCCGTCGCCTGGGTGGTGTTCGCGGGTGTGAATTGCTACCTCACCTTTGTGCTGCCGGGCAAGGAGACCATCCCCTTTCACTTGGTGTGGGCAAGTTTCGCGCTGCTCTACGGACTGTGTCCATGGCCCCGGCGTGCCACCATGGTTGCCTTTGTCGTTGTCACGACAGTGACCGGTGCCGCTCTGGTTGGTCACGCCATAGCGGGGAATATCGAATGGGAAGAATGCACAGAGATCATTTTGATGGCCGGTATTATGGCGCTGTTGATCTGGCATGTGAACCGGCAGCGGAACTCTCAAGCCCGTCTACAGGCACTGCAGCAAGCTGACCGCCGCCGCAGTCAGCAGCGGGAGAACGCCGCCCGGTTCGGTTCGCATGAGGTCCGCACCCGCCTGACCATTGCCCGTGGCTACGCGCAGCTCATCGCCGACCAATCAACCGAGCCGACGGTGCGCGAGGACGCTGAGCTGGTGGTGGCCGAACTCATTAAGGCCTCCGCGTTGGCCACCAACTTGCTCACGCTGGTCCGGGTCGTGGAGCCACCCACTACCGAGCCGGTTGACGTCGACCTGATGCTGGCCGCGATCCTGCGCCGCTGGTCCGTCACTGCGGACCGGAACTGGAGCGCCCAGAGTGCGGTTGGGACCGTCCAAGGAGACAACGAGCGGCTGGAGGCAATATTGGACTGTCTGCTCGAGAATGCGGTCAGGTTTACCGAACCAGGAGACACCATCGCCGTGACGGCTGACGCTCAGGGCGGCGAGCTGGTGTTGACCGTCCGCGACACCGGAGCGGGCATCCCCGCCGCCGATCTTGACACCGTTTTCGAGGTCTTCCGAACCGGGTCGGCCGCAGGTGAGCGGGCCGGGAGCGGGCTGGGCCTGGCCATCGTCAAGGCCGTCACGGAGGCCCGTGGCGGCACCGTCTCGGTGGCCAGTTCGCTCGGCCACGGCGCCGCATTCACTTTGCGGCTGCCGCTGCTGATGTTGCCGCCCACCCCCTCCGGAAAACCCACCACCGATTCGACTGACCGTGAGCCCCTTGATGAGTCGGTCGATGTCCGCAGCTGACTCGCTCACTTCGCTACTACCACATTGACGACGGCGGCCGGCTGCTCAAGCTCGTTGACGCGGACGGCGACGGTGATCTTCCAGGTGCCTGGCTCCGGCAGCACCACTTCGGCCCGGTAGTTTCCAGGCGTGGCCCCAGGGGTAACTTTGGCAGCCAGGGGTCCAAACCCCTGGTTCTGTTCCGCAGCACTGACTTGCGGCAGGCTGATCGGGACGATGGGATCATCCCCCACGTCGGCAAGGTCGAAGGTCAGGACGTTCAGCCCCGTCGTGCCGGGGCTGAACCGGCCGTTCAAGTGACCCGTTCCCAGCTCCGCTTGCACCTCGGTTCCGACCGGGGCTTGCACTTCGGTTGCCCGCGGATTCTGCAACGTCAGTGCGGAGGTGAGCGCAAGGACCACCACCACACCGATGGCTTCGAGGCGGACGGCGAAGGTCAGGCGGGACCAAGCCTTCCCCTTGATTTCCTCGTTCGCCAGACGGGGGAGGAGCCCGAACCGGTTCCACGCCGCGAGTGCGCCGATCACTGCGACGATGGCCAGCTTGACCATCAGCAAGCGACCGTAGGAACTGCCCACAAGAGTTGCCACGGAGCCGACCATGACCACGGCCAGGATGGTGCCCGTGATGCCCAGCAGAACGACGAGACTTCCTGCCAGCGTGGAGAACCTGCCCAGAACCACGGCAGCCTCGGTAGGGTCACCCTTCCGCCGTCGGGCACGGGCAAGGAACAAAACCAGACCCACCAGACCGCCCAGCCAAACTGCGGCTGTCGCTGCATGGACCAGATCTGAGCCCATCACCACCCAGCTGGGTCCGAAGGTCCGGGTGTGGCCGACGGGCAGCACCGAGAGCAGCGCCATCCCGGCCCCGGCCGTTCCGGCCCAGAAACCTCTCCGGCCCGGGATCCGAGCGGCCAGGAGCATCAACACCACTCCGGCGAGGGCGAGCAGCAGCGTCACCGCTGCACCACCGGACCATCCAGAAGTGAAGACGGCTGGGTCGGCCAGCCCACCGAGATCCAAACCCCTCTCCCGAACCGCGGTGAGGGGCACCAGCAGGACGTAGGTACTGATGGCGAGGAACGCAGCCACCCATCGCAGGTGGCGAGCCGCCACGGTGGTTCGGGTGACGAAGAGGTTGAAAACCGTGAGTCCCACAAGAGCGAACAACCCCAGATAGCCGAAGGCGTTCAGCGCTCCGTACAGAATGTCCACCGGGCCGGTATCGTTTTTGGCGATGGCCGGGACTGCAGCGCCGGTCTTTCCCACACTGAACGACAGCACGCCCGCAATGGGGTGGGCGTCATCGGAAATGACCCGCCAGCTGAGCTTGTAGCTGCCGTCGGCGAGGTTCGGCGGCAAGGTGGCCGTGACGGTGGCATCCAACTGCTCGACATGCACAGTGCGCTGAACGCCGCTGCCGTCGTAGAGCTGGAACCCGTCGGGGACAGGGGCAACGGTCTCACCAAAGACAAGCTCCACCGAGCTCGGTGCCTTGGACAGTGCTGCGCCGTCGACGGGCGTCGAGTATAGCAGCGCGGCGTGTGCCAGGACAGGGGTTGGCAGCACCACCATCAGCAAGTACAGCGTGGCGAACAGCAACACGAGGAACCGGCGTGCCAGCGGCCTCCGGGCCCGTGACTGCTGCCAGCGGTTGCGACGGGAAGTTTCTGTCAACACGATCGTCTCCTGATCCTGTAGGACTGGGCCCATACACGCAATGTACACCGCCGCCCAACCCCGACGTGCGGGGTTGGGCGGCGGTGTACATCGCGGATAGTGCTAGTTGCCTGTCGTGAAGCTCCAGGTCACGGGAGCCAGCGGATTGCCCGCAGCATCCTTGATCCCGTTGCCCAGGGTGAGCGTGTACTTCGTGTTGGCCAGCAGGGTGCCGGTCGGGTTCAGTGTCGCCACCCTCGTGGTGCCGGAGTAGCTGACAACTGACGGGAAGGCGGCGCCGTTGGAGCTCCGCTTGATGGTGAAATTCCCGTTTGCCGCGGCCGTGGCGGGCAGGCCTGTGACTGCCTCGCTGAACTTTGCGGTGATATTCGCCGTCCGGCTGACCCTGGTGGCATTGACCGCCGGGGTCCGATTCGTCACGACAGGCGCGGGACCGGTGATGAAGGTCCACGTCTTGGCGGTGAGCGGGTTGCCTGCCACGTCCTTGACCGCGTTGCTCAGGGTCAGGGTGTAGGTCCTGTCGCTGAGCAGTGGTGCGTTCGGGGTCAGCGTGGCAACCCTGGTGGTGGCGTTGTAGCTGACCTTGGAGGCGATGGTTGCCGTTCCCAGCTTCAGGGTGAAGTTGGGGGTGCTGGCAGCGGTGGTGGGCAGGCCCGTCACTGCTTCGCTGAAGGTTGCCCTCAGCGGGGTCCGGGTGGTCGCCGTTCCCAGTCCGACGCCGGTGGCTCCGGCGGCGGGGTTGGTGTTGGTGACCGTCGGCGCGGGACCGGTGATGAAGGTCCAGCTCGTCGCTGCCAATGAACCGCCTGTCACGCTCTTGATGGCCGTGGTCAACGAGAGGGTGTAGGTCTTGTCAGTTGCCAGGGCCGACGTCGGGGTGAGGGTTGCCGTCCGCGTCGCCGCGTTGTAGCTTACCGAGGCGGCAACGGACGTTGCGCCCTGCTTCAGCGTGAACGTGGAGTTGCTGACTCCGGTGACGGCCTCGTTGAAGGTGACGGTTGGGCGAACGTTGGTCGCCACACTGGTCGCCCCGGCTGCGGGGTTCTGGCTGGTCACCTTCGGGATGGTGGCAACCGTGGTGGCTGTGAGGACAGGCGCCGAGACCGTGTTTCCGGCCGCGTTCCATGCTGTCACCCTGTAGGCGTATTGTCCGGTACCGGCAGTCTTGTCGGTGTAGGTGGTGACGTTCGCCAGTGTGGTGGCAAGGGGGGCGTACGTGCCGGGCGTGCCGTTGGCAAGCGGCGCACGCTCAATCTTGTAACCGAGCTCGTTCTTCGCATTGCCCCAAGTGGTGGGATCCGTGATTGATACCGGGGTCCCGTCAGTCCAACTCAGCAGCACGTCACTCGCCGGTCTGGTGAAGCTCAATACTGAGGCGTCGGCCAGGGTGCGGGGTGTGCTGACCGCGATGGGCCGCATCATGTCCATCTCCTCGTGGCTGAGGATGTGGCAGTGCCACACGTATTCCCAGCCGAAGTTGGTCATGTCGTTGCTAATCGGGGCGATCGGATTGCCGTTGGTGTCGGTGTTGTTGAACCCGGCCTCGTACCCGTTGACACCGGTGATCGAGCCCTTGGCACCTAGCGGCATCATCGGGTTCAACGGCCGGTTGCTGTCCGGGATGGCGAACGGGAGTTTCGGCAGGATGGGGCGGACCGCCACGATGGTGTCCTCCAGCGGACTGACACGCACCGTGTCCTTCCAGCCGATTTCTGTAGGTTCAGGCGGGATGATGATGTTGTCCCAGGTGACCCTGTTCAACAGTTGCACGTCATTGAGGTGGAAGTGCAGCGGGTGGGTGTCCACACCGTTGTGGGTGATCTTCCAGATCTGCGTGCCGTCTGCGTTGGTGGATATGGGGGTCACATTGAGGCTGTTGGTCCCCTTGGTGCCATCCAGGTTTTCCGTGGACGGGTTCACGTACGGGTAGAGGATGATGTTTTGCAGCAGCGGTGTTGCTCCTGGCGCCTCCAACCCGATGTTGCCGCTCATGCGCCCCCACTCGTCAAAGTTCGCTGCGTTCATTTCATCGTGGACGCTCTTGCCCTCGATGGGAACGCTGAGCTGGGGACCCGCCAAGGTGTCGAATTTGAACTGCTCGCCTCCTTGCTCGGCGATGCGCGCGAACCCGTCGCACTTGGCTGCGGGGGTGACGGCCGCGTTGCAATACCCGTTGCCGACGAAGCTCGTCCCGTAGGCCTGGTTGTACGCGGATTGGCCAACCACGATCGGGTTTTGGCTGGACTCAAACACTCCGGCGGGGTTGCCGGCAGCGTCGGTGTGGTGGTCGAACGCGGCCATCAGCTTGCCCATTTGGTCAGCGGTGGTGTTTGGCCGGTCGAAGGCCAGCGCAGGTGCTGCGGTGGATACCTTGACTTGCATGACCGAGCGGGTGTCGGGCCCGTAGCCGGGCAGCGTGGTGGGTGCGCCGGCCGGGAACATGTCCGGTCCGCCGGTGTAGTAGTCGTAACCGGGGATCCTGCCCGGGAACGCCGCAGGTGCATCGTTGTAGAGGATCAGCGTCTTCCCTCGGTAGGCGGAGAAGTCCACGATCACGTCGGCGCGTTCAGCCGGTGCGAGAAGCAGCGAGTGCTGGTCCACGTTGCCGACGTCGAACCTGGTTGCGTCCGTGATGAACGTTGTCTCATGGGCGGGCACCACTGCCGGGGTCGGCAGGAAGCCTCCCTCGTTGCCGATCTGGATCCAGTCAGGGCCCTTGGGGCTCTTGGCCGTGTCCGGTGTCGGCATGACGACCGGGTCGGTCTGTGCCAGCGAGAGTTCGCTGGCCTTCAGCGCAACCTCGGTGCCTGTTGCTGGATCGGCGACGTACCAGGAAAGGTTCCAGAACCGGTCGTCGGAACCGTTGAGGATCCTGAACCGGTAGGACTTGGGATCCATGGTCGTCGTCGGGTAGGCGGTGCCATTCACCACGGGGGTGTCATGGAAGGCTTCCATGCCCACGGAGTTGTTCGGCGTCGACGGGATCAGGGCTGGCTCGCAGAAGTCAGCAACGTTCGCATCGCAGGCGGGGTCGTAATAGGGGTTGGCGATGGGCGGGTACTTGGCGTCCTTGGCCGGCGGCCAGAACCACGGGCCGTAGAACCAGCGGCCGAAGGCGCTCATGCCGGTGGAGTCGCCAGGGTTCTGCGCGGGCATGTACACGTGCGGTTGCCAGAGGTTGCCTTCGCCACCCCACTTCTTAGCATCCCAAGTCGGGTCAAGCTGGGCCATCCGTGTGGTGCTAGGCACGAACGTCTTGTCCTGGATGATCAGCTCAGTTCCCATGCCGAGCCCCTCAAGGGCTCCGCCGGGGGCCATCAGCTTCTGCTCGGCGTCGTCCGTGATCATGTAGCCGGCTACTTCACCGGCGTACACGTTGAGCCGGGTGATGCCCCACGCGTGGTCGTGGTAGAACATCATGCGGGCGCTCTGCTGGTTGGTGTAGAAGAAGGTCTCGGCACCGGGGCCGGGATCTGGCATGTCCGGGACGTTGCTGACGCTGACGCCCTTGGGGTAGGCGGTGTTTTCGCCGCCGGGGGTGACCCACTGGTGAGGTGTACCGTCACTGATCCACGGGGTGATGCCGCCGTGCAGGTGCAAGGTGGCGCGGTTCTCCGAGTAGCAGGTGGCCGGCTTCGGCGTTTCGCCACACATCGGGTTGCGCACGCCGTCAAGGACACTTCCCTCGTCCGGCGCCATGTCTTCCGGAACTTTCGTTGCGGGATCGAGCGTCATCATGTCGGGGCCGGCGCCTGAACCCATGACCGAGGTGTCGACCGGCAGGAACAGGTCGCCATCCACACCGGTGGGCAGCAGGTTGCGGAACAGGACGCGGACGGGCTTGTTCTTCGAGGCGACGATGGTCGGGCCGAGGTAATGCGGGTTGTCCACGCCGTTGAAGCTGATGGGGCTGTCGGGGATGGCCGGGTCAATGTTGGCGTTGCCGAGGGCCACCTTCTTGCCTGGGACGACGCTGGTGGAGAGCTGGACGTAGCCGCGAAGGAGAGTGGCCGGCAGGTCCCGGTGGAACTTCATCCGGAATTGCACCACCGCGATTTCGTAGTAGTCCGTACCTGGATAGGTGGTGGTGTCGGGTACCGCGACCGGGATGTACTGGCCCAGGTCGTTGGCGTTGGCCTCACCTTGGCCGGGCAGCGTGTCGACGAACTTCTTGATGCCGGGGGTGAGGTATCCGGCTCCGGGGGTGGTCACCACAATTTCGGTGACGGAGCCTTTGACAGCCACTTTGGCAGTTCCGCTGGCACCCTTGTCGGCAATGCCCACGGTGTCCGCAATGGTCACTGTGGGTGCTGAGAGGTAGCCCGCACCACCGCTGGTCATGTCGATCCGGGTGACGCCGATGGTGGCGACAACGCTGGCCCACACGGTGGGGTTGGTCTTGCTGGCATCGGTGATGGTCACTGTCGGAGCGGACGTGTAGCCACTGCCGGCGATCGCAAGTTCGACGCCGGTGACCACACCGTTGGCGTCCATGGTTGCGCTGGCAGTGGCCTGCACGCCGTCGGCCAGGTCAGGCTTGGAGATGTTAACCAACGGCTGGGCTGCGTAGCCCTTGCCTCCATCGGTTAGTTTCAAGTCATCGACTGTCCCGCTGGCCAGTGCCTGTGCCTCCGAACCGGCAGTAGGGTTGCCGCCTGCCAGGGTCACGGTGGGGGCGGTGAAGCCGTAGCCCGTCTCGTTGACGTCAATGCTGGTGATGACGCCGGTGGCGATCTTGGCGGTGGCTTTAGCCACTGTGGTGGGGGTGACTCCGGCAGTCGTGATTGTCACCGCGGGCGGAACTGCGTAGCCGGCGCCTGGGCTGGTTACGGTCACACCTGAGATTGCGCCCGTCTTCGGGTCCACCGAGGCTGTTGCCTCGGCGCCCGTTCCCGGGTCGGCGATGGTCGGAGTGACGTCAGCGCCAAAAGAGTAGGTGCGGTCATGTGAGAAGTCCGGATAGTTCGTGGCTCCCAGCTTGAGAGTGGAGTCCTTGGCTGGGGCAACGTTGGCGGCCATTGTCGTATCGCCGCTAGCCGGTGTGCTCAAGGTGTCGCCATTGGCGGGAACCCCTGTGTCAACTGGAATCCCTTGGCCGTAAAAGCCGATCACGTCGTTTTTCTGCACAGTCACGGCTGGCACGGTGTAGGTGGTGACCTCTCCGGTGGCGACTGCCGGTACCGGGACTGTTAGCTGGTCGCTGGCGAAGACGACGGTGTATTCGCCAGCAGTGGCTGTGGGTCGCAACACCAGTGCGTGGAAGAGGTTGCCAGCTGAGGTGGTTGGACTCCCTCCAGTCGTGCCTTGGTTCCAGCTCTGGAAGTCGTGGAGGGTGCCAGCTGGCAGTTTCGCATGGTCAAGGACAATGAGCACTGGGCCCATTTCACCCGGCGGCTTGGCGTAGTCGGTCGCGTACTGGCGCTCAGTTAGCGGGTTGCCGTACAGGACCGGTGTGGGGGTTCCGACGCCGATGCTCACCATGGCGTCTGCCAGCACCTGGGGGCTGTTGGCCCAGTTGGGGAAAGGACCGAAGTAGTGGGGGACTTTCGTCGCGTCGGTGGCGCTCGCAGGTACTGCGGCCTGTGCCGCATCGGGTCCGGAGAAGTTGTTGATCCCTGCCAGCGGGCCGATGCTGCTGAGCAGCAAAGCGAGCGTCACAATGACGGCCGGCCTGCTCAATCGGCGCCTCGGGGCCCGGTGGTAGGGGTGGTGGGCAGGTGTTCGCATGATGATTCCCCTCACAGGCGGAGTGCAGGATTACAGGCTCTATGTGACGAGTGTCATCCCGCGACGTCCCGATTGGGCGATTTATGACATAAGTGTCATCTGGCCCGTGGTTTTCGTGGTCTGGGACCTTGGCGGTTCAGGCATTGTCGGCAGAGAGACCTAATGAAACAGAGGGCTTCTCGCGCGGATTCCAGACCATCTATCAGCAGCAATCCAGCCGCTTACATGCATCAGTGACATCTGTAGACCACCGGTTTATACTGGTGGTCTAAGCAAGGTTGGATCGAGGTTCCATCATGAAGGTCTTAATTGTGGGTGCAGGTATTGCGGGCCCCACGCTGGCGTTCTGGCTGAACAAGGCGGGGCACCATGTCACCATCGTCGAACATGCACAGGAATTGCGCAGCGGCGGATACCTGATCGATTTTTGGGGTGCAGGGTTCGAAGTGGCGGAGAAGATGGGCATCGTGCCCAAACTGCGTGAGCGCGGGTACGTCATGACGGAAGCCAGGGCCGTCAATCGCGAAGGTCGAAAGGTGGCGTCCTTCAAGCCCGATGCCATCATGGAATCGGTGGAGACCTATTTGAGTCTGGCCCGCTCCGACCTCTCTGCGGTGATCTACGAAGCCCTTGGCGGTGCTGCCGAGCTGATCCTGGGCGACACGGTGGCAGAGCTTGCCGACGACGGCGATCGGGTGCGGGTCACCTTTGAGAGCGGGAGGACGGGAGACTTCGACTTGGTCGTCGGCGCCGATGGACTCCACTCCAAGGTAAGGCAGCTCGCCTTCGGCCCGGATCAAGGATTCGAGCGGTACCTTGGCATGGTTGTCGCCGCGTTCGAAACGACGGGATATCCGCAGCGGGACGAACTCGTTGCGATGATGTACGCCGACGTCGGCTTTCAGGCTGTTCGGCTTTCCCTGCGCGACGACAAGACGTTGTTCCTGTTTAGCGTCCGGCATGAGGGTGAAGTACCAGCTGATCGCGCAGCACAGGAAGAGTTGTTGCGGGCTACCCTCGCCGCCAAGGGGTGGGAGGTGCCCTGCATGCTCGATCTCATGGGCAAGGCCAAGGACTTCTATTTCGATTCTGTGAGCCAGATCCGGATGCCATCGTGGACGACGGGGCGGGTGGCTTTGGTGGGCGATGCCGCGGCGTGCCCCTCGTTTTTGGCGGGGCAGGGGTCCGCCTTGGCTATGGTGGAGGCCTACACGCTTGGTGCCGAGCTGGCCTCCGGCGGTGATGCGGGTGACGCGTTCGCTCGCTATCAGGCGCTACTGGCCCCGCTGCTGCAATCCAAGCAGGATGCCGCCGTTGGTTTGGGGCTGGCGTTCGCGCCGAAGAACAGACTCCAGCTTTTTGAAAGGAACACTGTGATGCGCTTGATGGGCCTTCCCAAGATTGCCGACCTCGTCATGGGGAGAAGCTTCCACGACGCGGTGGAGCTTCCTGCGTTTCCCGCATCGAAGACAGCGCTGTAAGCGGATGGTGAGGCCCCGATTTACGAAACTGCCGCTGAAGCAGCAGCAGGCCATTGTGCAGGCGGCCTTGGACGAATTTGCCGCCCACGGCTTCCATGATGCTTCCCTGAACCGGATGATCGAGGCGGCCGGTATTTCCAAGGGCACGATGTACTACTACTTCGACGGCAAAGAGGATCTCTATGCCTATGTTGCGCGCACCGGTTTGGCCGGGCTCTTTGTCCGTGTGGGGCCGCTGCCGGAGCTGGACGTGGGTGGTGCAGATGAGTTCTGGGCCGTGCTGGAAGGCTACTACCTGAATTTGTTGCGGGCGCTTGCTGCGTCCCCTCAACTGGCGGCATTGCTGCGCGGTTGGACTGCTGCTTCGAGAACTCCCTCGTTCGAGACGGCAAAGGCTGACCTTGAGCAGGCCTCACTGCCCTGGATCGAGCAGGCCCTCGCTACCGGTCAAGGCGTGGGGGCAGTGCGCGAGGATCTGCCACCGTCCCTGCTGATCGCCGTCGTGATGGGAATGGGCCAGGCAATGGATATCTGGCTCATGGCACAGCAGCCGGACGACGACGCGCTGCCGGGACTGGTTAGCAGCCTGATCACCATGATCCGAAGGGCAGTCAGTGCATAAAAGTCAGGCACGAGGCTTGACACGGACAAGGAATCTTTTGAGCCTCGTGCCCTTCGCGCCACCAGATTTGGCATCGCAGCAAGTGCAGGTCTGTCCGACGGCGGCCGGTCCAGCAAGGCGGCCACCGCGGCACTGGCGCAGCAGCTGTGCCGCCTGCCCGTTAACACCACGGCACACGTCGAAGACGGGTACTCTGGCGATTCCGCCGAGGTTACGGTGCTGTTCCGGCTCTTTGCCGTACCGGGCGGCCGTGGACGCGGCCCTGCGATTACAAAAGCACTCTATGCAAAAGAAACTGGTAGCGAAAATGTTTGAATTCCCCGGTTGGGGGAATTGTAAAGGGTGAGGCTCGTGGCGCCATTGCTGCGTAGCCCGGTAAACGGACCGAAGCGCAGCGGCCGGGCGGCCGCTCGTGCTTATCGTTCCCTGAAGGAGACACACATGGGTATCGCAGACAAGTTTGAAAATAAGGCCGAGGAGCTCAAGGGCAAGGCCAAGGAGCATATCGGTGCAGCCACGAACGATCAGGGCCTTGAAGCGGAAGGCGAAGGGGACCAGGCCAAGGCCGGTATCAAGCAGGCTGGTGAGCACGTCAAGGATGCTGCCAAGGACGTCACTGGCCGCTAATCGTCGCGGAGTCACCGGGGCACGCCCAGAGTGGGTACGCCCCCACTCGATCTGAGAAGTTGAAACAAAAGGAGTTAGTTCATGAGTTTTATCGCGTTCCTGATATTGGGACTCATCGTTGGTGCAATAGCGAAAGCCATTCTGCCCGGCCGTCAGAGTGGTGGGATCCTTATCACCATGCTCCTGGGAGTCGTGGGGGCCTTGATCGGTGGATGGATCGGTGGGGCGATCTTCGGCGTCGGGCTTGAGAATTTCTGGAGCCTGCAAACCTGGCTGGTCGCCATCGTGGGCTCACTGGTCGTCTTGGGCATCTATGGCGCCATTGTGCGGCGCCGCGCCTGACACGAGGCGAGCACACGGGCCCTATTCAGATCTCGATAGATCGAAGAGTTGGACAAGGATTCCTGTGACAAGCACATCGGCCAAGTGCTATTTCTAGCGTGAAATTAAGGTGGCCCCGTCCCGCGTCCTCCAAGGGGGACGCGGGACGGGGCCACCTCGCGTTTTATCCAGCGCTGTCGTTTACTTTTCCGCGGGCTCGGTCAGGCGACGCCCGAGACGGTCGAGCAACTGTTTGAGGCGTCGGGAAATCTGCATTTGACTGACACCGAGTTCCTGGGCGATCTGCCCCTGCGACAACTCCAGGACAAAGCGCAGATGAAGTAGCAGCCGGTCTTGCTCGCTCGTGTCGCTGAGAGCCGTTTCAAGGGTCAGCTTCTGCTCAACGCGTTCATAGCCGGGGTCCTCCGCAGCTAGAAGGACGTCGTGCCCTCGGTCCTCGAAGCTCGTTGGTGAATCATTTTGCTCGATCGGTTGGGCGACCATGGCCGTCTCGGCTATCAATGCCAGCGTCGTTTCCGTCACTGACATGCCAACGGCCAAACTCAGATCGGCGATTGAAGGATACCTTCCCAGATGCTGAGTCAGCTCGGGGCGTACCTGCCTGATCTTGAGCCTGGCTTCCTGGAGGGACCTCGGTGGCCTCACCACCCAGGAATGATCCCTGAGATGTCGTTTGAGCTCCCCAGTGATGGTCGGCACTGCAAAGGCCATGAACCCATGATTTCCCAAGTCACGGTACCTCTTGGCAGCCTTCACTAGTCCGAGCCGGGCTACCTGCTGCAAGTCTTCGGCCTCACACCCCGGGGCGTTGTAGCGGCGCGAGAGAGCGTCGGCTAGCCCCACGAACTGAAGCACCAACTGATCAGCACTCATCCCGGACTCTAACCTTGGTGGTTGTGGCGAGAGGGGAATGCCGTCAGGGGAAAGCCCGAGTGTGAGAGTTCGGGAGATTGATTCCAGCAACGTATCTCCGGGATTGGAGTCACGGAACAGCGGAGGAGTTCTGGGCCGCTGAGTGTGCGAGTACATGATGTCGCACACGTCCGCCGCGTTCAGCGGGCTGCCAGACGGATGACAGCGAGCTTTTCGAAAGGAATAAGGTACCCATCCCATCGGTGGTCGTGCCCTGGCAGGAATACCGTCTCGGCTGAGAACGTGCGCTGGCGGTGCCGGCCGGACGCTACAACCCACATGACGCGGACGTGGTTCCCCTCGTGGGCAACCACGTATCCGTGGATCTCGATGCCGCCATCCCTGACCACCACCCTCGCGGCCGTTGCCTGCAAGTCAGCCGATGATCGGGTCTGAGGATGCTCAACCTGACTTGGAGTTACCTGTTGCGTGGTCCTGGTTGGCACTATTTGACCGCCAGGTTTTCAGAGGAGGCGGTTAGTGACGGCCCAAGTGGTTGTGGGCTGTCCGGGGCTGTGTGCCCGAGCCCATAGCGGTGTATGGCCGCGACGATTGCTTGCTCGCGTCGGGTCAAGGCTGCGATGCGTTTGGGATCGTCGGTGTTCCGGTGTTCATCTTCGGCCAGAGCCAATTGAACAATAAGCTCCCGAACAGTCGCCTGGTGGAGATCGTCGTCCTCCGGCGTGCTTCTGTTCATGGTTTGGGCTGAATTCATCCCCAAAGCCTAATTATCGAAGGGGGTAACGTCTTCACCCCAAGGGGTGAACTCTTGCGCCCCCCACCTACCGTATGGTGAGAAAATGGCAAACCTGCGCGTCGCCCTCGTGGATGACTATGAAATCGTGCTTCGAGGGCTGGAGATGATGCTTCGGTCCTATGGGGATACCGTTGAGGTCATCGAACTCGACCTCAATCGAAATGTGGCCGAACCGGTTGATCTCACGCTCTACGACACGTTCGCGGCGACGCCGGGAGACGGTGCGGATGTGCACGAACTGGCAAGCAATCCGCTGGCCGGCAAGGTGGTTGTCTATTCGTGGGACCTTGATGAAACACGGATCGAAGCTGCACTGGCTAACGGCGCCAGCGGGTACCTGTCCAAAGGCCTTCCCGCGGCCCACCTTGTTAGTGCCCTCCACGATATCCACCGGGGTGAAAGCCAAGTTTTCCAAGGGCCCAGTGGCCAGTCGAAATCTACCCTCGGTGATTGGCCCGGCCGCGAAGAAGGCCTGACCCAACGGGAAGCTGAAGTTCTTGCCCTCATCACCCAAGGTCTGGGTAACGCGGAGATAGCAGAAAGGGCCCGGCTATCCATCAACACCGTCAAGACGTTTATCCGTAGCTGCTACCGCCGTATCGGCGTAACGGACCGCTCCAACGCCATCCTTTGGGGACTTGAGCACGGATTCTTTCCAGACCACAAACGCGTCCGACCGCGACAGTAAATATGGACTATAAACGGACGCCATGATCTCTCGAGGTTAACGTGCGACGGCGGCGGCTCCCCAGCCGTCGTCGTCGTGCGTTAAGCTGCCACCATGACACAGTTTGCCCCCCGCATTAGCGTTTTGCCCGACTCCCACCCCTTGTTTGCCACGGCCGTCACGGACGGTGGCGGCGTGCTGACCGATCTTGCTGACAATCCCGACGGGCTGGTGGTCGGCTTCAATCCGGACCGGGCCGCACTCAAAACCATCCTGGACACGCGGCCGACGATCCGCTGGGTGCAGCTGCCATCCGCCGGGATTGAGTCCTACATGGACACAATTGCGGCGTACCCGGAAAAAATATGGACCAGCGCCAAAGGTGCCTATGCCCCACCCGTGGGCGAACACGCTCTTGCCCTGACGCTGGCCCTGCTGCGCCAGCTGCCGGAGCGGGTACGGGCCACCTCGTGGGGCCCCCAGGCCGGAACGTCGTTGCACGGACTGAACGTTCTGGTGGTCGGCGCGGGCGGCATCGGCATGGAAATTGTGCGGCTGATGAAGGCCTTCAACACCAATGTCACGGTGGTCCGCCGACAGAATATTACCGTTCCCGGCGCGGACCGCACCGTCACCTCGGAGGCCTTGGTGCAGGTGCTGCCTGAAGCGGATGTGGTGGTCCTTGCGGCCGCGCTGACGCCTAACACCCGCTGGCTGTTGGGCGCACCGGAGCTGGCTCTATTGAAGCCAAGCGCCGTGGTGGTGAACATTGCCCGGGGTGGCCTGATCGACACGGATGCACTGTGCGCCGCGTTGGCGGCCGACCGGTTGGCCGGGGCCGGTCTGGACGTCACGTACCCTGAGCCGCTGCCCGACGGCCACCCGCTGTGGGCTGAGCCCAAGGCGCTGATCACCCCCCACAGCGCGGACACGTTCGAAATGGTGGCCTCACTGCTGGCCGCCCGTGTGGCGGAAAATGTCCGCCTGTTTGCCAGCGGACAGGAGCTGGCCGGGGTGGTAGACCCGGTAGCGGGCTACTAGTTTCCGGGGCTTGTCTTTTGGTCGGCTGGGGTGAAGAAGCAGATGTTGCTTTGGTCGGTTTCCCCTCGATGGCCAGCGGCACCCCAGGCAGCCCAGACCGCGGGCCACCATGCCACACACGGCCACGCACGGCCACGAAGCTGGTGCATTGCTAGGCAATCCTGGGCCCCAGGCCAGACTCGCGCAGGTTGGGCAGCTGGTTCTCCCGCGCCGTGGAGATGCCCAGCAGCCAGGGGTGGGCTGCCTCGCCACTGACGACGGAGAACGTGGTGAAATTGTCCCTGAACCGGATAGGAGAAGGGAGGAATGGGGGAGCGGACCGTTGCGAGCGTAGGCTCCACGCATTGGAACCTACAGCCTCACGGTGTCCCGAGACAATAAACAGCAGAATCTAGCCACTTTGGTACTGGGAGCGGGTTGAACCTCACAGCAGATTGGTTCACGCTACGAGCAGTATGAGGAACTTGACCGCCCAGAAACCGTGAAGCGTGCAGACTTCCGGGCACGGGGGATTCAGGTCCAATCGATCACAGACGGGATAGACGCTTCAAACACCAGCGGCATTGCGAAGTCCGTTCCTGGTCAGTTGATGGCCAGCGCTCCCCTGCGAAACCGTACTGCTTGCGCATGTGATGGTGCGGTCGTATTGAAGGCAGTAAGCCGCGCCTGCTAGGATGCCTCGACCACCCCATGGAGGAAACCCGACTTGCCGGCTAGAGATTGACTCAAAAACCTGGCACCGCCGGACCAAGCCTTCTACGGGTGCCACCAACGTCGCCCCTCGGGCTCCGGGTGTGGATACCGAAACCATTTTAGGATGAATCGATGAGCCGATCCGAGAACATGGAACGCGCGGTCCACTCCCAAAGTCGTACCGTGGTCATTGTCGCTTGGATAACGATTCTTGCGGTTTCCTTGCCCGAAATTATCCTGCGGGAGATGTTCCACTACGTTCCCTCTGAGGGATTGCGGATCGCGTTCCCCGTGGGAGTTGCCTTTGCCGGTCTAGCGCTGACGTTTCTTTGGAAATCGATACGGAGATTGCGCGAGTTTTTCGGCCTGCTGCTCGTGCTGGTCGTGAGTCAGTGGTGGGTCTACACGAGAATCGCCCAGTTGCCGTTCCTGCAGTCATGGATGGAAGACACGTCGTTCACCGTCCGGATGATTGTGGATCAGTCGATGAGGCTTACGGTCACTGGCATCATCATCGTCCTCTTGTTCATCCTCAAAAATGAAGGCTTCAGCTTTCTACCTCACCCGGGGATACCTCGCTGCGCCGGTGACTCCGGTGCGACTGTTAGGAACGAAGCCAACCTTGCGCTGGAATGTTTTTGGGCGAAACCTTGCCATCTTCATCAGCCTTGGTACGTTGGCATTTCTGTTGATCGCGGGGCGACCCTCGGTTGATGTGCTGCCAGGCTTGGTTCCACTCATTCCTGTGATTGTGTTGACTGCTGCGTCTAACGCCTTCAACGAGGAGGTGACCTTTAAGTCGTCGTTCCTGTCGGTTCTGGAGGGCCCCGCTGGGCGCACGCAGGGGCTGCTGCTGGTGGCGGCCTTCTTTGGCTTCGCTCACTTCTACGGGATGCCCTACGGGATAGTGGGGGTACTCATGGCCGGCGTTCTGGGCTGGCTCCTCGGCAAGTCGATGCTGGAAACAGGAGGCCTATTCTGGGCGTGGTTCATTCACTTCTGCCAAGACATCTTGATCTTCGGATTCATTGCGGCAGGGACGGGAGCACTCGTGGGCGGCTGAGAGGAGGAGAGTGCGCAACGTCACGCTTGTGTACGGCGCCACCAACTTCACCATGGCGCCACGCATCGCGCGCGATAGTTCGCTCCCATACTTCTCCCGTTTCGACTTGAGCATTACCTCCTGACCGGTGGAGCCCGGCTTGACGATGCAGAACATGAACGAGTCCCGGCTCTGCCGTGAGCTTGAGCCAATCACTGATGACGCGTACGGCAGCTATGAGATTCTCGCAAGCTTGTGGTTCTACGACACAACATCTGACTTGTGACTTTCTGACGCGCAGGTGAAAGTGGGCAGACCCAGGCTAGGATTCGGATGTATGCCGCCTGCAGTCTTAACGCAACCAAGTCGCAAGATGCAGACCATTGGAGGAGTTCGTGGTGACCCACAACCAAGATACGCCAGCAAGCAGGCCCAACATCGATGGTTCGACCTCTCCCGAGACTGTCGTTGACGGCAACTCTGCTCCTGTTGCTGGAGAGGTCAGACCCGCATATATTCGTTTTTTCCAGGGGACTAAAGATACGTACGCGAAAACAATATCCCCAGCGTTCAAGTTCATTCTGGGCGTTGCCGCGATAACCACAGCAATTACTGCCATTTTGGCCTTTGCACCGATGGCCTTCAACACAGCCTTTCCTCGAGTTCGTGCGGCGGACACGCTCCAGAGTCTTCACGCGGGATACACCTTGGACGTGTTCAAGGAGAAACTCGGGGCACCCACAATGATCAAGCGGGTCTCCTTGGAACCGGAAATCACAGAGATTGGCTATCCATGTAACTGCCGTGATGTCGGGGGCTGCGCGTATTGTGTGGCTCATGATGGATGTGCCAGTGGAGGGCCGGGATTTTCCGGGATCATTGCCCGAACTGCGGGCATGGTTCCGGTCG
>NZ_JAFMPX010000124.1 GCF_017353415.1 Arthrobacter sp. E3 | reverse complement strand
CAGGGTCGATCCCTGACAGTACCTGCAGTGGAGGCTGGTCCTCCCCTGCACTCCAGCCTTCCCACGCCGCTCTTTCTGCCCGCGTTTGCTCTACCTGCTGCTGGTACATGGGCCACGTGCGGTCTGCTTCATTCCACAGGGCAGACGCTTCCCGGAGCTCCTGCAGAGAGACACCAGCATACAGGATCAGCCTCAGCCCCTGGGGCCTTCCTTCAGCTCCACGCTCCTGCTCCTCGCCTCTGCTGGCCTGTCGGCACTGCTTTGGCCCTGAAGGATCAGGG
>NZ_JAFMPX010000123.1 GCF_017353415.1 Arthrobacter sp. E3 | reverse complement strand
CAAAAATGGCGCTTAATGCGCCATTTTGTTTTTAATAGAGCCAAAACTATTCTTTACGGCTTTTTTGGTGTGATTTTTGGCGATAAAATTGTTTTGTTTCCCAGTGGTATAAGGTTAGGTCACCACCCCAGCAGCAGCCAGTATCTAAAGCATAAACGTTATCTGGTGTACATTTCCCTTCAAGGGATGCCCAATGGCCAAAGAACACCGAATAATCCTCAGGAATTTGACTTGGTAAATCAAACCAAGGTTTTAATGGTGCGGGCGCTTTTTTAGGGTTTT
>NZ_JAFMPX010000122.1 GCF_017353415.1 Arthrobacter sp. E3 | reverse complement strand
GGGAACGGCAGGAGCCGGTCCCGTTGCACGGAGCAGGCCGTTTTGCGAACCGGCTCCCTCTCCTTTCGCCTTTCGCCAGAGGGTGAGCTCACCCGGCACCGGCTTAAAAGGAGATGCGGACGGCGGATCGCTTGCCTGTCCGAGCTCTAGTATGTGCCGCTTTGCCCCATATATGCAGGAAAAAAACGGAATAAGGCCGGTCATATTTGTCCAGACTAGACATATGCTGAAAGTACAACGGGGCTGCCCGGAGGGAGGAAACGTCATGACGGAGACAGCACGG
>NZ_JAFMPX010000121.1 GCF_017353415.1 Arthrobacter sp. E3 | reverse complement strand
ACAACAGCACCGTGCCTGATACCATTGAAAAGCTGATGACGCTGCCGGGTGTCGGCAAAAAAACGGCCAATGTAATAGCAAGCATTATTTACAATGTGCCGGCCATTGCTGTAGATACGCATGTTTTCCGCGTTTCGCACCGGCTGGGGCTTGCAAAGGGTGCAGACCCGCTTGCAACCGAAAAAGAACTGCAAAAGGCAATACCCATGGAAAAATGGAGCGATGCCCATCACTGGCTTATCTGGCACGGCCGCAAAATTTGCAAAGCGCGCAAACCACTGTGCA
>NZ_JAFMPX010000120.1 GCF_017353415.1 Arthrobacter sp. E3 | reverse complement strand
GATACAGCTGTTGAGCCAGGTGAGGTTTGCACAGAACATGTGCAGGAGCTGTGGGACGCGGTTATGTTTGTCAGCTATGTTGAGCAACATGAACGACTAACAGGAATCAGAATATAGGTTAACACATTTATAAAAGTGCTTTGAGACGGTTGCCTGCTGCCAAGTATTTTCTGCATTTCTTTGTCTTATATGACAGTAAATTGAATATGTTTGGGTTTTGGACATTTGGTCAAACAAAACAAGTGATTCGAAGACAAACTCCTTCTTGCTGTGCAGCCTGTGGGC
>NZ_JAFMPX010000013.1 GCF_017353415.1 Arthrobacter sp. E3 | reverse complement strand
GGACGTCCCCGTCCCGCCACGGACCCCACACGCACTGCCGCACACACTCACCGGAACACCACTCGAACGCCCCTGGCGAACCCCACAAACCGCATAATCACGGCAGTTACATGGATAGCCAATTCACAGAGTATCGTTTCCTTGCCAGCGAATATGTGGCCAGCGCTTTTGCTGATGGCACAGGTCGAGTTGTCATCTACTCCGTCATGACGTGCTCCCCGGATTTCGGGCTGACATTTACGACGCCGATAGGAACACGAGCAACGCTCCAGACCGTGCCGATAGCCAACACTGAACAGGGCAGTCCTGGGGACAAGGCTGCAGCATATTTCGACTACAACGAACGATTCATTACCTACTATGCCGGCGCTACACGCGGGAGCCTGAATCAAATCATCGAAGAAGGAAAATATTCGGGTTCAACGATCGCTCGATACCAGAGCTTCTACGTAGGAGTGAATAGTGCATGCGCCAAAATCAATCTGATTTCTGACCCATCTTCCACCGAAGCTCTATGGGTGCAAAATACCTATAGCGGCTACACAGACAAGGCTCCGGAAACGCTGAAAGCACTGCGTGGCAGTATCGCTGCAAACTTCTACGCTGAAACTTCTGGCATTGATATACGCATTTCCAGCGAAGACAAGGTTCTCCTCTACAACGGCAACGATCCCATCCACACCAACGAGGAGCAGGCCTTTCCGATCTCACCTTACCATTTGGATTTGCCGCAGAATTATTTGCAGTCAGCCTCAACTAGAACATTCCAGTAGCTGCCGTGGTCTGTCGTTGAGATAGCCATGAGATAGCTACAACGTGCACTCCCAAACGCCATTCCAAGGGTCGTTGAATCAGCCAAGCACCAATGCCCGTGTGGTCACGGCCGTCTACAACGCCAAGGACTTGACCGGTATCGAGGTCAACGATGGTGCTCATCCAGGGTTCAAAGCGCGTCCAGGCGTTGGTGGCCGGGTCTTTGAAGTAGCGCACGGATCGGAAGCGGTGTTCATCAATACCTAGCATTCTTGGCCTCAGAGCGTCGACGTCCGGTAACTTCAGCAGGGCTGCTTCATTCACAGCAGCCCTGACCATCCACCACGACACAGCGAACCCTGCGGCGGTTTCTGACATGGCCCGGCCAGAGCGGATCACCGCATCCACCAAATGATCCCGGAGCCTACCCGTCGAGCGCGCCCTAGCAGGAACTTGGGTCGTCGATTCAAAGAATGAGAGCCTCTGGCACTCCAGTTCTTGGCAGTACCAACGGTACTTCCGCCACACCACTTCAATCTTCCCGGCGACCGGGATGTCGCGGATCCGTTGGAAGCGGCGTTCCTTCCGCCGAGTGGCGATGACACCGCAGCTGGGGCACCCTGGTGGTTGCTCGCTTTCGACCATGACTTGGCGGCAACCATCAGCGGTGATTGTCGTTGAGATGAAGCGGTAGTCGGGCAGATTGAAAAGCGTGGTGGCCGTCAACTGCCATGACGGTAGGCTCGTTCAAGGCTCGTGGTCCTGTTCAGGTTGAATGCGTAGATAACACTCATCCCAGCAGGGCCACGGGCCCTTTGTATAGCTAAATCAAGAACTCAAACCCCCACGAACCACGAAGAGCCCGATTGCTGGACCGGACAGATTTAGACCGGATCGATGACAATCAGGGGTTTGACGCTCCGCGCTGGCCGCTTTCGGCGGGTATCTTTCTGCCCAGCGTCCGCGTCGAGCGCAAATTGGCCCATCGCCTTGGGGGTATTTTGCGTGAGGATATGTGGACCCGAATGATCAAACTCTGCGCGCGAAAGCTGAGCGGCTGAGCAACGTTGGGCTATCGCAGGGGTAGGGTGCATCGCTTTGCGGATGCGTGTCGGATCGACTGGCGCCAGCGGCATTTTCTCCAATTGGCAACGCGGCCTCGCAGCCAAAAACGTGAGCTGAAATTGAACCTATTTCCGCCCCAAACCATGCAAAAAACGTGACCAACTTTTCGTCCAAAAACGTGAGTAAAACGTGACTTGGGGCGCTTTTGGCCTTAAACGGCTCTGACCTGCGGAACGTAACCGCAGGTCAGAGCCATTTTTTGGTGCCCCGGGCGGGAATTGAACCCACGACCAAGAGATTAGAAGGCTCCTGCTCTATCCGCTGAGCTACCGAGGCGTGGCCCAACTAAGGGCCGCATCTAAATTATCAGGTTTCTTGGTCGATCTCTTCCTCCACAGCTTCACCAGCACAGGCGTGCGTCCACAATCAGCGCATTCTTACTGGTGAACGTACCTGGACAGGCGTTGGCTGGAAGCAAGTGAACACCGCCGCAGCTGCGGCCTAGAGAAAGGCATCGCCATGGCCAACCATGTCAATATCCGGGGCTTCGTATCTTCCGAGTTCGAGATGCGCAACACCCCAACTGGACTTGTCATCGGGAGCTTTCGCATGGGTTCCACCGAGCGCCGCCAGGATCCCATCACCAAACTCTGGGAGGACGGGCAGACGAACTGGTACCGCGTCAACGCGTTCAAGGCACTTGCCGTGAACTCTGCTTCAAGCATTCACAAGGGCGATCGCATCCTGGTGATGGGCAGGCTCAAAATCCAGACCTTCCTGCGCAAGGACGGCACCACTGGAACGAGCGTCGACATTGATGCGGACGGCATTGGCCCGGATCTGCAATTTGGAATGGCCCACTACACCCGCATGGCAGGTGCCCACCCAGTTGGCCAAACGATGTCGCGAGCCGATGCTGGAGAAGCGTTGCAGTCTGCAGGCTCGTTCCGTAGCGCAGAGGAGGGGGATATTCCTGATGACTCCATGCCCGGCTCGGACGGGTCCGGCGCGGACGGGCCCGGCGTGGACGGGGCTGACGAAGAACAAGACGACGACGTGGACGGTGACGCGGCCGCCGCCGCGGGATACGGCGACGACGATGAGTCGGGCAGTGCTGACGATGAAAGTGGCCTCACGGAGGGGGAGCGCGCAGATCGGCAGACAGGAGAGATTCTGCAGGAAGCCGCGCCCTTCTAGACCTGTGGAACAACGCACCGGCTGTCATGGCAGAATGGCGGGGTGACTTTGGAAAAGATGACATCCCGCCACCAGCCCGCATCACCTCACATGAAGGTTCGCGCTGTGGCAGTGTCTGCCCTACTGGCTGCAACCATGGCACTGGGTGGCTGTTCGCTTCTGCCTGGGGAAGTGGCCTCTCAAGCTCCCACACCAGCAGCAGCAAGCACGTCAGCGCCTGCCACGGAAGCCGAAAAAGCGCCCGAAAAGCCTGCGCAACCACCAACGGCAGCGGAAGAATTCTCCAAGAAGCTCACGGCATCCCTGACCACGCTCGCTGCAGGAACCAAGGCCCCCAACCGTCAACAGATGATGACCGCCATGCTTGACGCCGGTGCAGTCAAGGAAAACACCGAGGTCTCTGTAGACATCACCCCAACGGGCCTCGCCGTTGACGCGATTGAAGCTGCAACGCCCATCGCGGAAGAGTGCGTCATCGGCCAGGTACGCGACGGCAAGGTTGCAGTCACCATACTGCCGGTGCTGGCATCCGGACGCTGCTTCGTCGGGGACGTCCACTGACCACGAAGTCGTGGCGTGGGCCGCGCCATGACGCTTGCCTCACAAATACGTCTGCGAATGTGGGTTAAGCCGTCGCACCCACTAACCTTGAGTGTATGGCGGAATTTATTTATACAATGTCCGATGCCCGCAAGGCTGTTGGCGACAAACTCATTCTTGACAACGTAAGCATGTCTTTCTATCCGGGCGCCAAGATCGGCGTCGTCGGACCCAATGGTGCGGGAAAGTCCACCATTTTGAAGATCATGGCCGGCTTGGACACCCCCTCCAACGGTGAAGCCCGTTTGAGCCCCGGCTACACGGTAGGCATCCTGCTCCAGGAGCCGCCGCTGAACGAGGAAAAGACCGTTCTGGGCAACGTCCAGGAAGGCGTTGGCGAGATCTACGGCAAGATCACCCGTTACAACGAGATCTCCGAGGAAATGGCCAGCCCCGACGCTGACTTTGACACCCTCCTTGAAGAGATGGGCAAGCTGCAGGAAGCCATTGACGCTGCCGACGCCTGGGACATCGACTCCCAGCTCGAGCAGGCCATGGACGCTCTCCAGTGCCCGCCGGGCGACTCCGACGTCACGGTCCTCTCCGGTGGTGAGCGCCGCCGCGTTGCCCTGTGCAAGCTGCTGCTGCAAAAGCCTGACCTGCTGCTCCTCGACGAGCCCACCAACCACTTGGACGCCGAGTCCGTCAACTGGCTGGAACAGCACCTGAAGAGCTACGCCGGCGCCGTCCTGGCCGTGACCCACGACCGCTACTTCCTGGATCACGTCGCCGAATGGATCGCCGAAGTGGACCGCGGAAAGCTGTACCCCTACGAAGGCAACTACTCCACCTACCTGGAGAAGAAGCGCGCCCGTCTGGAAGTCCAAGGCAAGAAGGACGCCAAGCAGGCCAAACGACTCACCGAAGAACTCGAGTGGGTACGCTCCAACGCCAAGGGTCGCCAGACAAAGTCCAAGGCACGCCTGGCCCGCTACGAGGAAATGGCTGCCGAAGCCGACCGCACCCGCAAGCTGGACTTCGAAGAAATCCAGATTCCACCGGGCCCGCGCCTGGGCGGCATTGTGCTCGAAGCCGAGAACCTCAAGAAGGGCTACGGCGACCGCGTCCTCATCGACGGTCTCAGCTTCACCCTGCCCCGCAACGGCATCGTCGGCGTCATCGGCCCCAACGGTGTTGGCAAGTCAACGCTGTTCAAGACCATCGTTGGCCTTGAAGAGCTCGACGGCGGCAAGCTCAAGGTGGGCGACTCGGTCAAGATCTCCTACGCCGACCAGAGCCGTGGCGGAATCGACCCGGACAAGACCCTGTGGCAAGTCGTCTCCGACGGACTCGACTTCATCCAGGTGGGCCAAGTTGAAATGCCTTCCCGCGCCTATGTTGCCGCATTCGGCTTCAAGGGACCGGACCAGCAGAAGAAGGCAGGTGTGCTCTCCGGTGGTGAGCGCAACCGCCTGAACCTGGCGCTGACCCTCAAGCAGGGTGGAAACCTGCTGCTTTTGGATGAGCCCACTAACGACCTTGACGTGGAAACCCTCAGCAGCCTAGAAAACGCGCTGCTGGAATTCCCCGGCTGCGCCGTCGTGGTATCGCACGATCGCTGGTTCCTGGACCGGGTCGCGACACACATCCTCGCCTACGAAGGCACCGATGAGAACCCGGCCAACTGGCACTGGTTCGAAGGCAACTACGACGCCTACGAGGAAAACAAGATCGAGCGCCTTGGCGCAGATGCTGCACGTCCGCACCGCGTCACGCACCGCCGCCTAACCCGCGACTGAAATTGCCGATAAGAATGGCCGGTCCCCTCAACGGGACCGGCCATTCTTGTACCTGCAGCACGTTAGTCCGTGGGGGTTCCTTCCGGCACGCGGATCATGCCTTCCTGGGCAACGGAGGCCACGAGCACGCCGTCGCGGTTGAAGAAACGGCCCACGTTCAGCCCGCGTGCCTCCGAGGCGCTGGGGGATTCGGCGACGTAGAGCAGCCAGTCGTCCACCTGCAGCGGCCGGTGCCACCACATAGCGTGGTCCAAGCTGGCCACACTGATGCCGCGCGTCGCCCAGGCAATCCCGTGACGGCGTAGCGACGGCTCCAACAGCGTGTAGTCACTGGCATAGGCCAGCGCCGCACGGTGCAAATTCTGGTCGGTCGGCATGGGACCCAGCGTCTTCAGCCACACAGCCTGGTGCGCAACATGCTCACCCTTGACGTCAAAGTAGATGTTCGGGCCAACGTGGCGGATGTCGAACGGACGCTCATACGCCCAGGCCTGCGCCACCGGGTGGTCAATGCCTCCCAGCAGTTGCGCCGAGGTGGGCAGCGTCTCCGGATCCGGAATGCCTGCGGGCATGGTGTCCTGATGTTCAATGCCGCTGTCCGGCCGCTGGAAGGATGCGATCATGGACAGGATCGGCACGCCGCCCTGGTAGGCGTGGGTGCGGCGGGCCGAGAATGACCTGCCGTCGCGTAGCCGCTGCACCCCAAACGTCAACGGGGCAGCAGCATCCCCGGGGCGCAGAAAATAGCCGTGCATGGAGTGGACCAAATGGTCCTCTTCCACCGTGCGGGTAGCTGCCACCAGCGACTGCGCAAGCACCTGGCCGCCAAAAAGTCGGGGCTGGGGCGCGGCAGGGTCGCCTAGCCCCACAAAAACGTCCTCATCCGTCTGGGCGCCGCCCGCGTCGGACAGCTCCAAGATTCGCAGCAGGGATTCCATCGGGTCAGCTTTAGGACGCGTCGCATTCATAAACGTGACTCTATGTGTCGCAACGCCCCGGCGACAAATGGACCACACGACATGAATCCGGCAACTGCGCTGCGCCGTCCTGTGACGTTGCCGACGTTGATTGGTGGCACCACCTGTGGCTTTGGCATGATGAAAGCATGGCTCCCGGCATCCGCATCACCCAACAAATCCGCTTTGGCGACATTGACTCCTACAACCACGTCAACAATGTTGTCTATCTGCAATACCTTGAGGATGCCCGTGTTCAGCTGACGTACGCCGAACTGCCCGGTGGCGGCACGTTCCAGGATCTGGTTGGCCAGGATTTCTTCACCCTGGTGGGGCGCAACGAAATTGAGTATTTGGCCCCGATCAGCTTCCGGCCGACACCTATTGCCGTGAACATCTGGGTCACCCACATTGGCGGATCCAGCTTCGACTTCGGCTACACCGTCACCGAATCCGACGACTCCATCACGTTCGCGCAGGCAGAAACCTCCATGGTGCTGGTCTCACGCACCACCGGCCGCCCCGTCCGACTCACCGAAGCGCAGCGGGTCGCCCTGAACGCGTGGCGCGGGGAACCGGTGCCGTTCAAACGCGGATCCAACCGCCCCGCCACCAAAACCACACCCGCCACCGCAGAAGGAAGCCACTGATGTCCACCGCCACGCATACCGAAGAACTGCTTTTGGAAGACGCCGGAACCGTCGCCGACCTGCGCACCTTTGTGACCCGGGCCCGTGCCGCGGACGACGGCGCCATCCGCCTTCAGGGGGCCGGGCACGTCCTCGCCGCCTACGTGTGCGTCATGCGCGCCAAACTTTTGGGGGAGGGAACCCCCACGATCCTTGGACTGCGCACCATGGCGCTCGGAACGCCGTCGGACATTGACGTGACGGTGTCCCTGGCCTCGGTGGCCGACCGCCTGGCCCACATGGATGCCGACGACACCAGGCTGCCCATCCCGCCCATGACCGTCAATGAATCCTGGGCGGCCGTCACGGCCCCGCGCGGTGCGTGGGAGGAGCTGGGTTCCGTTTCCGCCGAGACGCTCATCGATGCCGCCAAGACCGGGGTGCAGGAGATTGGCCAGATCATCCCTATCAATCCCGGAGCCTTGATCGTCAACAACGCCCGCGCCGCCGTGTGGGGACGAGAAATGGACGGCGTTCCCGGCTCGATTCCCGGCGGGGCAGCCTTCGCCGCCTACGCCCTCGGCTTTGTGGCACCGGGGGAGACCGGAACGATTTTCCGCTCGCACAAATGGTTGCGTATCACCACGGGGCGCGGACATATCCTGGTCCGGCCCAAGGCGGTGCTCTAAAAGCCAGTGTGAGTCACCGTCTCCAATGGGAGACGAGCGAAAACTCAGCCCCGGGGTTCGGAGGCCGCGTTCACGAGCGAATGCGCGGCTCGCTCCAAATAATCCCACAGCGTGGCCTCGTGCATGGGCGAGAGCTCCACGGCGTCCACGCCCTTGCGCATGGCGGCCAGCCAGCGGTCGCGCGCCTCGGGGGTGATGGGGAACGGCACGTGGCGCATGCGCAGGCGCGGGTGGCCGCGTTCCTCAAGGTAGGTCCGCGGCCCGCCCCAATACTGCTCCATGAACATCAACATGCGGTGCTCGGCGGGCCCCAAATCCTCTTCCACGTACATGGCGCGTAGCAGCGGATCGGCGGCAATGCCCTGATAGAACACGTGGATGAGCTTCTTGAACGTCTCGTGCCCGCCAATCTGGCCGTAAAACGTATCGGAGTAGTCCACGGGTTCATCGCCAGCAGCGGGGCTGGAGGTCGACGGCAGCGGCCGCCCCACCTTCGTGGGAATCGGCAGCATCGTCGCCAGCGGCTCGCCAAAGCGCGACGGAATCGGGGTTCCTGTTGCCGCATTCTCGCCAGCACTATTCTCGGCTGCGTCATTTTGGGCCGGACCGTTGGCGAAGGGGGAGGAGGGATTGTGCTCGTGGTTCATGGCTGTACTTTCTACGCTTTCTACTCTGCCGTCTCGGCGGGTTCGTTGCTGGTTGAAACGTTCGACGCCGGTGTGCTTGCGGCGGGTGCCTGAGGCGCCTGGGGCTCTGGCGCATCTGGCTGCGGTGGCACATAGTTACCCTTGGACCGGTTTCCCAAGCGCAGTATTTCACCGTTGCGCAGGTACCACACGGTGCCGTCCTCGGCCAGCACCCGGGTGATGCGCAGGCCAAGGTATTCCACCGTGCCTACCACCTCACTGGTCACGATTACGTCGCCGATCCCGTACTGGTCCTCGAAGGTGATGAAGATGCCCGCAAGGAAATCCCGAATGAGCTGTTGGCAGCCGAAACCGATGGCAATGCCCACCACGCCCACGCTGGCCAGTAGAGGGGCGATGTTGATATTGAAGGCGAGCAGGATGTAGAAACCCGTCACTAGTGCCACTGTGCCTGTCAGTGCCGAGTTCAGGAGGGAGCCGATGGTGCGGGCGCGCAAGACGCGGCGTTCGTTGTCCAAAGCATGCATCATGGGGTCCATGTTGCGCAGCATGGGTGCGGCCCAACGTAGTGAGGCATGGTTCAGCGGTGTGCGTTGGATGCTGGCGCGCTTGACGAACAGGCGGATGCCGTAGTGGCACACCAGCCACATCACCAAGCCAATGGCCAGAGCCACGCCAGCTTGGGTCACACTGCGCCAAAATCCTTCGTCAAAGCCGTCAAAGATCAATAGTGCTTGCACGCGTGGCTTACCTTGCATCGCTCGGGGAAGGGAACTGGGAACTTCATCTCAACCCTAGCGCGGTCAGCGCAGCAGATCAGTCCTGCGTGGGCTCCAACACTCCAGGCTCGTGGTGAACGGGGAAGTTTACGCTTCTGGCAATGAAGCATTTGCTGGCTGCTTCTGCATGCAGCGTCAGTGCCAGAGCCTGCATTGTCGGGTCTGAGACATAGATTTTGGGATGCAGGGTGACGGATTCGAATTGACCGCTCCCATCGGTATTGAGGAGCAGTGTCCCGGTGGCCGTGTCCTCATATTTGGTCACGACCACACCGTGATTCACGGCCACGTGCAGGTAGGAGAGCATATGGCATTGGGACAAAGCCGTAACGAGCAGCTGTTCCGGGTTCCACCGGTCCCAGTCGCCGTGAAACGTTTTGTCGGCTGAACCCAGCAGCATGGGCAGACCAACGGCCGTGACGCTGTGGTCACGGCCGTAGGCCTTGTACCCGGACGTTCCGGTTCCCCGGTTGCCGGTCCAAAATATGTTGACTTCGTAGTGGTGCTCATTGCGTCCCATGAGGCTAATGATAAGGGGCGCGGGGACTCACTTGCAGGATCAGGTATTACCTACAGCCAGCGGAGGAACGGCTGCAGGGATGCTGCATAGCCGAGTTCGTAACCCGTGGCGGTGGGGTGGAACGCGAATGGGCTCTGTCCTCCTAAAGCTGTTGGGTAGTTTATCCAGGATCCCTCTGAAGGCACCGCATGGCCAGAGAAGCGGTAGGCCACCGGTACGAACGCCACGCGGTTGGACAGGGCAGTCACAGCCAGGATGCCATTGAGCAGGTCCGCGGCTCCGTTGAGGACCTTGGCGCCTTCGACCTGGGTAGGTGCGAAGGGGGGTACCAGCATGTTTTGCGGCTCAAAGAGGCGCGGGTAGCCGAGGTAGAGGATCTTTGCGTGCGGGGCCTTGGCCTTGATGGCCTTGAGCATCGTGGTCGCTTTCCTGGGCACCTGCTTCATGAGTTTGATGGAGTCGGCCACAGCTGACTTGCACGCGTCCAAGGGAGCAGCCAGGCACGTTCCCACGGCCGTGGTCCAGGCGACGTCGTTGCCGCCGGCCGTGATGGTGATCAGCTTCGTGTCGGGCGAAAGTTGTGGCACCTCAAACTCGGTGACCTGAGTGGTGGTGAAACCGGCGCAAGCAATGTTCGTCAAGTTGGCACCAAGTTGAGTGGCGATGTCATTGGCGTAGCCGCCAACGCTCCGCCCGCAATCTCCCTCGCCGCCAGCACCCGAACCGGCCGAGTAGGAGTCTCCCATGACGGTGTAGTTCAGTGTGCTCTGATCTGGATACGACGGGCCGGAGTGTCCCCAGGAAGTCTGAGTTTGGGCGATGGCCGGGGCTCCGGCCATGCCTGCAACGAGGCCCAGTGATAAAAGTGTCACGGCGCCTGCACGGGCAGCAATCCCCTTAAAGTGATGAGTAAACATGACCTCAAGATACCCCTGACGCAGGGGCCTTACTAGCGTAAAATGTAGTCAATTCTCCCGGGCGCCAGCCGCGTTGCGAGCCGCGTTCGGTCGGGCAAAAATCAGCAAAAAACGGGCGTTTCCCGGCCACCGAGTGGCAGGGAAACGCCCGTTGCAGACTACAGGGCTTAGTTGGCGGACTGCCGGTCGGCTGCCTGTGCGGCCAAGGCACGCACCACGCCGTCGCGGGATTCCACGAGTAGGCGGCGCAGTGCGGGGAACTCCGCCCCAAGCGTTGCCAGGAACTTGTCGGTCGCCTCCACCGTTGCCGTAGAGACAAGCTGCGAGGGGTAGAGCCCGGTGATGATGGTGGAGCTCGTCTCGTACGACTTCTCCTCCCACACCCCCAGAATCGCGGCAAAATACTTCTCCACGTACGGCTCCAGCAGCGAGGTGTCCCAGACCCTGCCGAAACCGTCGATCGCCGCACGCTGCACCGCATTGGCACCATCCCCACGCACGACGACGGAATGCCACGTTCCAGCCTTGGCGTCAGCAGTCGGAACGGCAGCATGCGCCGTGGCAGCAGCGAGCTGTCCGGTCTGGGTGTTGTCCAAAGCCAGTGCCGCGTCAATGGCGGCGCCGTCGGCCCGGCCGCCGGCAACCAGGGACGTCAGCAGTTCCCAGCGCATGTCCGTGTCCACAGCCAGCGAATCAAGAACCACCGTGCCGTCCAGCAGGGCCTGCACGGCGTCAAGCTGGTTAGTGCTTTGGGCGTGGGAGGCAAAGGCCTTGGTGAACTGCAGCTGGGCATCGGATCCGGGGGCAGCAGCCTGTGCCAGTGCCCACAGGGAATCTGCGGCGGCAACGGACGTGGCCTTTTCGTGTTCCGCAGCCACGTAGAAGCGCAGCGCAGTGGTGAGCTGACGCAGCAGCACCATGATCACGGTGGAATCCGTTTCGTGCCCAATGATGGCCAGCACAAAGTCCACGTACTCGCGGGCCGGGGTTTCGCCGTCGCGCATGGCATCCCAGATCGAGGCCGCAGCAATGGTGCGCGGCAGCGATTCCTTGAAATCCTGCACATGTGCCTTGGCCGTGGCCAGGGAGACATCGTCGAGGCGGATCTTGGCGTAGGCGAGGTCGTCGTCGTTGAGCAGCACCAGGGCGGGACGGGCCAAGCCCACCAGCTCCGGAACTTCCGTCACGGCGCCGTGGACATCCAGCTCTACACGGTGGGTGCGGACCAACTTGCCGGCATCGTCGCCCTCGGTGGCCAGGTTGTAGAAGCCCACAGCCATGCGGTGCGGGCGCAGGACCGGGTGCTCGGCCACGGCGGACTGGAGGATCGAGAATGAGGTGATGGCGCCGTCGTCCGCCACGTCGATGGAGGGCTTGAGCGTGTTCACGCCGGCCGTCTCCAGCCACTTCTCCGTCCAGGCGGAGAGGTCGCGGCCGCTGGCAGCCTCAAGCTCCACCATGAGGTCCGGCAGCTCCGTGTTGGACCAGGCGTGCTTGGCGAAGTAGGCGCGCACGCCGGCCATGAACTCCTCCTGGCCCACCCAGGCGACGAGCTGGCGCAGCACGGAGGCGCCCTTGGCGTACGTGATGCCGTCAAAGTTGACGAGCACATCCTCCAAATCGTTGATCTCGGCCTTGATCGGGTGGGTGGAGGGCAGCTGGTCCTGGCGGTAGGCCCAGCTCTTCTCCAGCGAGGAGAACGTGGTCCAGGAGTCCACGTACTTCGTGTTCTCGGCGGCGGCCAGGGTGGACATGAACTCGGCGAACGACT
This sequence comes from Arthrobacter sp. E3, assembly GCF_017353415.1. GTDB lineage: Bacteria > Actinomycetota > Actinomycetes > Actinomycetales > Micrococcaceae > Specibacter. Next base: position 68,614 of record NZ_JAFMPX010000013.1, on the reverse strand, counting down.
CATTGAGCCACAGGTCATTCCACCAGCGCATGGTCACCAGGTCGCCGAACCACATGTGGGCGAGCTCGTGCAGGATGGTGATGGCGCGGCGTTCCACCATGGCGTCGGTGACCTTGGAGCGGAACACGTAGCTCTCCAGGAACGTGACCGCGCCGGCGTTTTCCATGGCCCCGGCATTGAACTCGGGCACAAAGAGCTGGTCGTATTTCGGGAACGGGTACGGGGTGCCGAACTGCTTCTCAAAGAACTCGAAGCCCTGCCGGGTCAGTTCAAAGACGTTCTCCGCATCCAGATATTCCATGAGCGACTTCCGTGCGAACACGGCCAGCGGCACCGTGCGGCCGTCTGAACTCGTCAGCTCGCTGCGCACACAGCCGTACGGGCCGGCGATCAGCGCGGTGATGTAGCTGGAGATCTTCAGTGTCGGCTCAAAATGCCACGTCGATTTGCCCGCACCGGCTTCAACCGGCTCCGGGGTGGGGGAGTTGGAAATGACTTCCCAATAATCCGGCGCCGTGACGTGGAAGGCGAACGTCGCCTTCTGGTCCGGCTGCTCGAAGACGGGGAACATGCGGCGCGAATCCGGCACCTCAAACTGGCTGTACAGGTATGCCTCACCGTCCACGGGATCCACAAAGCGGTGCAGGCCCTCACCGGTGTTCATGAAGACCGCGTCGGCCTTGATGGTGAGCACGTTGTCTTTGGCGAGGCGGGGCAGGGAGATGCGGACGCCGTCGGACACTTCCTTGGGGTCAAGTTCCTCACCGTTGAGGGTGACTTGGTGGACGTCGGCCGTCACGGCATCAATGAACGACGACGACCCCTCCTTCGCGCTGAACCGCACCGTGGTGGTGGTGGTGAACGTAGTCTCGGATGTGGTCAGGTCAAGGGCCACGTCATAGCTGGAAACAGTCAGGGTGGCCGATCGCTCAATGGCTTCGGCGCGGGTCAAGTTCATACCAGGCAAGGTGTGCTGCCTTCCGTTCAGGGTTGAGTGGAACAGGGCCGCGGACGAAGCTTGTGGCTGTTGCGCGGCGGTGAAACGATTCTTCCACGTTACCGCCTGCCCGCCGGGGCAGTAAGTAGCAGTGTTCTCTGCGAGCCAAAGCCGGGCTTATCCGGAGCCGGAACGCGAGAAAGTTGTGCCCCGCCAAGTGCTGGGGCAGGGTTAATGCAGACGCGCGTGAAAATTTTTTCGTGCACGTGCGGGCGATGTGGGAAGTAGGAGTTCATGGGGGAGCGGATGCGCAGTGCCGAGGAAGAAGCGCGGTACAACCGGCGGTGGCTGATCGGGCTCATTGTGGGACCGCTGCTGCTGGGTGCCCTGGCCGCGGCCTGGATGTTCAGCGTCGCAGGCAGGTTGCCGACCGAGCTGGCCTCGCACTGGAACAGCAAGAACGAAGTCGACGGATACATGTCACTCACGGGGGCGGCGCTGATGGTGTTCGCCATGGGCGGCGTTGGTGCCGTTGTTGCCCCGATGGCGTTGCTGCTGCGAACGCCCTCGACACTTTTCGCCCGCATTGGCGTGGGCTTTGGTCTGGCCTTCTGCACAGCGTTGACAGCCCTGAGCGTTGGCGTGGTTGCCGGGCAGCTGGATCTCTTGGATGTCTCGCACGCGAAGATTTCCGGACCGGTCATGGCGGTGGGGCTTGCCGCCGCGTTTGTGGTGGGCTGCGCCGCCGTATGGTTGTACCGCCCCGGCGAGGTGGACAGGACCCAAAGCAGTGAAGCCGCCGCAACGAACGAAGCGGCGCGCCAGGACCACACTGAGCTTGGCCGCCGGGCCAGCGAAAGGGCCGCTCAGGGCGAAACGATGCGCATAGACGTGACCATGGGGCACTGGAAATGGCTTCTGAGCCTGGGGGTTGGACTCATCACGGCCGTCAGCACCTACCTGATTTTCCCAGGCCTGGCTCTGGTGGGGGTGCTCATCGGCGGGATCATCTGGATATTTTGCCAAGCGACGGCCGTGATCGGTCCGGACGGGGTCAAGGTGCTTGCCTCCGGCTTCTGGAAGCTCATGCCGCTGGAGTGGAAGCAACTCAAAAGTGCCGAGGTGCTGGACATCAAGGCGATGGACTACGGCGGCTGGGGCTACAGGATGGGCGCCGGCAGCGTCGGATTCATCATGGGCAACGGCCCGGCCGTAATCATGACGGGCGGCTACCACCAGACGTGGATCATCTCCATGCCAAGCCTTGAAGCGGCCGGGGAAGCAGCCGCTCTCATCAATGCCTACATCCACGCTGCGACAGTGAGAAGCTAGGGCCATGGCATACGAAGGCAGTCATGACGGCGCAGACGAACGTCCCATCGACGCCCGGGCGTTGCGCTTCGCCCTGATCTTCCCACTCCTGCTGGCCGCTTCGTTATTTCTTGGCGGGTTTCTGATCAAGGGCCAGCTGCCAGACGGAGTGATGCTCCCTACCGGCGGTGGCTCGCTTCCGCTGCCTGCGTTTCTGTCCATTGGAGCAGTGTTGATTGTGGTGCTGGGTGCCGGCGTGGGCAGCCAGGGTGCACGCACATCGCTGCCGCCCCTGCTGCGCAGAATCCTGCTGGGCGTCGGAATGACCCTGCAACTGGCAGCCTTCACCTTATTTGGGGCCGCCTTGTTGGGTCAGGGCGCGCCGGAAGGGTTGCCAAAAGTCACCGTTGACGGGTTCGTCCTGCTCATGGGGTGCGGACTGGCCATGGCCATGGGCGTGGTGCTCGCCATGACGTTCAAGCCCGCGGAACAATGGAGCGCATCTGATGACAAGGTGCTGGCCCAAATGCTGGAGGCAGAGGCAGACCCCGCCGCCATCAATGACACCATGGCGTACTTTGTGCACCCCAAGGGATCCGTCACCATCATGATCCTGCTCGTCGCCATACTGCCCGGCGCCATACTTACGGTGATTTCACCATGGATCCTGCTCATTGCAGTGGTGCTGGCTCTGCTGGTGATCTCGATGCTGAGCGCAACCATCCAAGTGGATAGGCACCAGCTCATCGTGAAACTGCTCGGGCTGGTTCCCGTGTTGGCCGTTCCCTGCGAGGTTGTCGACGCGTCCGTGTCCCTGGACATCGTCGCGAAGGACTATGGCGGCTGGGGCTTGCGCAAGCACAGCGGGTCCGCCACGTTTTTGACGTACTCGGGGGCCGCCGTCGTGCTTCGACTGAACGACGGCGGTAAGGTGGTTGTCAGTGCGCCGGACCTTGACACGGCCGACGACCTGTCCGCGATCCTAAACCGCCGTGCCGGAAAGTCGCCGGACAAGCGCTAGCCGCCCGGCCGGCACCGGACCCGGCCGCAGCAGGGCCGCGGCATGGGTAGGCTTGGAGGAGCATTAATCACCTCCACCACTAAGGACCCCTCATGCGCGTTCACATCGCAACAGACCACGCCGGCATGGAGCTCAGCGCCCACCTCATCACCGCCCTGGCCGCCAAAGGCTACGACATGGTGGACCACGGACCTGCGGCCTACGACGCCGAGGACGACTACCCCTCCTTCTGCATCAACGCCGCGCAGGCAGTGGTGACGGACCAGGCGGCAGGCGTGGATGCGCTGGGGATCGTACTCGGCGGTTCCGGCAACGGTGAGCAGATTGCGGCCAACAAGGTCAAGGGTGTGCGCGCCGCGCTGGCGTGGAACCTGTCCACGGCCAAGCTGGCCCGCGAACACAACGACGCCAACGTGGTGGCTGTGGGCGGGCGCCAGCACAGCGTCGAGGAAGCCACCGAGATCATCGAGGCGTTCCTGGCGGAGCCCTTCAGCGAGGCCGAACGCCACGTGCGTCGCATCGGCAAGATCGCCACGTACGAGACCACCGGCGAAGTCGTCGACTAAGGATGCCTGAGGGCCATTCAGTCCACCGCCTGGCGCGGCAGTTCAACGACGTCTTTGGCGGGGCTGCACTAGCCGTGTCCAGCCCGCAGGGGAAGTTCACCGCCGGGGCCGCCCGCCTGGACGGCCACGTGCTGGAACGAGCCGAGGCCCACGGCAAGCAGATGTTCCTGTACTTCTCCCACGACCTCATCATGCGCGTCCACCTCGGCCTGTACGGGGCGTGGGACTTTGGCGGTGACTCCACTTTCACCGGCGCGTCCAGCATCGGAGCGCCGCGGCGCATCGGTGAGCAGGAAGTTAGTGGTGATGCCGGTGTTCCGGAAGCCACCAGCGTTGCGTACCTTGGCCCGCCGGAGCCCAAGGGTGCCGTGCGTGTGCGGTTGGTCTCGGACCACGGCTGGGCAGACCTGCGGGGCCCCACGGCCTGCGAGGTGCTGACCCCTGCCGAAGCCGCTGCCGTGCGCAGGAAACTGGGACCCGACCCGTTGCACAACTTCGACGGCGACGCCCAAGAGTTTGCGCGCCGTCTTCGAAAGAGCGCCACCAACATTGCGCTGCAGCTCATGAAGCAGGACGTCCTGGCCGGGGTGGGCAACGTGTACCGGGCCGAGGTCCTGTTCCGTCTGGGCCTTGACCCCATGCTCCCCGGCACGAGCCTGCAGCTGGAGGAAGCCAACGCACTCTGGACGGACATTGTGTGCGTCATGGCCGACGGCGTCCGCGACGGGCGCATCATCACCACCGAGCTGGCAGACCGGCCCTCGGGCTTGGGTGTGGCTCCCGGCCTTGCGGCGCAGTGGAGGGACAGCGGCGGGCTGGACGGCGGCGGCAGCCGGGGAGCGCCGTCGAGCCTCGACACCGTGAACAACACGGTGAACAAGGACGTCCCCGTTGCAGATGCCCACTACGTGTACAAGCGTGAGGGCCTGCCCTGCCGGCATTGTGGCACCGAGATAGCCATGAAGGATCTGGGTGGGCGGAAACTGTACTGGTGCCCGAACTGCCAGGGAACCTGACCGGGAATTCACGATTTGCAGCACAGGCCGAGTCGTTGATAGTGTTACGGAGTTGTTCGGCCACAAGCCGAAACATCCGGGGGCGTAGCTTAATGGTAAAGCCTCAGTTTTCCAAACTGATGACGCGGGTTCGATTCCCGTCGCCCCCTCCAAAAGAAGCAATCCCCGGCCCATGGTCGGGGATTTTTTCATGCCCGGGGCCAGCCAGCCAAGCCGAAGCACCCAAATAGCGTGCGCCGGAGTGCCGATTGTGCATCTGGGAACTTTTGCCCGTAGACTGTTCCGGGCAACTACGGGGCGTAGCGTAGTGGCTAGCGCGCCTGCTTTGGGAGCAGGAGACCGCAGGTTCGAGTCCTGTCGCCCCGACTTCAGCATAATCCGGATCACGTTTGGTCAGTGACTGCCCATGTGCTGGGCCCAGATATCCATCTAGAGACCATCAGGAGTACCACGCTGTGAAGAGCGCTGTCGAAAACCTCACACCCACTCGGGTCAAGCTCGATGTCGAGGTTTCCTTTGAGGAATTGAAGCCCAGCATTGCCGAGGCATACAAGACAATTGCCACACAGGTGCAGGTGCCTGGCTTCCGCAAGGGCAAGGTCCCGAACCAGCTGATCGACCAGCGCGTTGGCCGCGGCCACGTCCTGGAGACGGCCATCAACTCCGGCCTCAACGGCTGGTACCAGGAAGCTGTCATCGAGAACAAGCTCATCCCGTTGAGCCGTCCCGAGGTTGAAATCACCGAGGTTCCCGACCCTTCCGGCACCGAAGGCGTTGTCAAGTTCCACGTTGAACTGGATATCCGTCCCGAGATCGAACTGCCCGACTACGAAGGCATCGAAGTTGAGGTCGCCGCTCTTGAGGCTACTGACGAAGACACCGAGACGGCTCTTGACGAGCTGCGCGGCCGCTTCGGCACGCTGAAGGTTGAAGACCGCCCGGCTGCCGATGGCGACTTCGTCAGCATCAACATCGACGCCAAGATCGACGACGTCGAGGTTGACTCCGCTTCGGACCTCTCCTACCAGCTCGGTGCAGGCAACATGCTCGACGGCCTGGACGAGGCTGCCACCGGCCTGTCCGCCGGCGAAGAGGCCATCTTCAACACGAAGCTTGCCGGTGGCGAGCACGCTGGTGAAGAAGCACAGGTCACCGTCAAGGTCACCTCCGTGAAGGTTCGCGAACTGCCCGAGGCAAACGACGACTTCGCTCAGCTGGCTTCCGAGTTCGACACCATTGCTGAACTGAAGGAAGACCTGGCCAAGCAGGCTGCCGAGTCCAAGACCGTTGAGCAGGGCGTCGAAGCCCGCGACAAGGTTCTTGAGAAGCTCGTTGACCTCGTTGAGGTTCCCGTTCCGGAATCCGTCATCGCAGATCAGCTCGAGCAGCACTTCAAGCCGGAGAACGCACACGGCCCCGAAGAGCACGACACCGAAGAGCACCGCGCCGAGGTCAAGGAAAACACCGAGAAGGCGTTCCGCAACGAGATCATCCTCGATGCCATCGCCGAGAAGGAAGAGATCGGCGTCAGCCAGGCTGAACTGATCGACTACATCGTTTCCTCCGCCAGCCAGTACGGCATGGACCCGAACCAGTTCGCCCAGATGCTGGATTCCTCCGGCCAGGTCAACATGATCGTTGGCGAAGTTCGTCGCCGCAAGGCCCTGGCTGCAGTTCTGGCCAAGGCTTCCGTGAAGGACTCCGAAGGCGCAGTGGTCGATTTGACCGACTTCGTCTCGGTTGCTTCCGAAGAAGAAGTAGAAGAAATCGACGGCGAGGACGAGGTCATCGAGCCCTCGGCAGTGGTTGATCCGGGCGAAGTCCGCATCTAACGCACACCTTTCACCAGGCCGCTAGAACTAAAAGCCGTTGCCGGTTCCTTTCACGGGGAGCTGGCAACGGCTTTTTGCGTGCACAGTTGGTGGCCTCCCCGTGCACCACGCGCAGGCTGATTTATTCCCGCACACACGGTGTCTTCGCGGATCGTGCGCCTACAGCGAACAGGGTGAGGATGGGCCCCAACGCATCGCTGAAAAGGGCTACTGTCCAAGTAGTGAACATTAGTGATGGGCACGCGGGGCTCGCCCGGCGGCCCACACGAAGGAGAGGTAAACCCACCATGGCACAGCAAACCACCCCGACGATGGCCAGCGCGGATTCGAACGGCCAGGATCAGTACATCTTCAACCGCCTGCTGAAGGAACGCATCATTTGGTTGGGCTCGGAGGTTCGAGACGACAACGCGAACGTCATCTGCTCGCAGCTGCTGCTGCTCTCGGCGGAGGACCCCGAGAAGGACATCTTCTTGTACATCAACTCACCCGGCGGCTCGGTGACGGCAGGCATGGCGATCTATGACACCATGCAGTACATCCCGAACGACGTCGTCACCGTCGCCACCGGGCTGGCTGCGTCCATGGGACAGTTCCTGCTCTCCTCCGGTACCAAGGGCAAGCGTTATGCCACGCCCAACGCACGCATCCTCATGCACCAGCCCTCAGGCGGTATTGGAGGAACGGCGTCGGACATCAAGATCCAGGCTGAGCTGATCCTGCACATGAAGAAGGTCATGGCTGAACTGACAGCCGACCAGACAGGCCAGACGATCGAGAAAATCCTCGTCGACAACGACCGCGACAAGTGGTTCACAGCCGAGCAGGGACTCGAATACGGCTTCTTCGACAAGATCGCGCGCCACGCCGGTTCCGTTGCCGGCGGCGGCGGAACCAACGCCAGCTAAAGCCCCGCCAAAGAGAATCCTCGATTTCAGGAGTAACCGATCATGACTTACAACTTTGGCAGCACAGCTTTTGGCAAGACTGCCGGCAACCTGCCCTCCAGCCGCTACGTGCTTCCGCAGTTCGAGGAGCGCACCCCCTACGGTTTCAAGCGTCAGGACCCGTACACGAAGCTCTTCGAGGACCGCATCATCTTCCTGGGCGTCCAGGTTGACGATGCCTCAGCCGACGACGTCATGGCCCAGCTTCTTGTACTCGAAGCCGATGACACAGACCGCGACATCACGCTGTACATCAACTCTCCCGGTGGATCGTTCACGGCCATGACGGCCATTTACGACACCATGCAGTTTGTTCGCCCGGAAATCCAGACTGTGTGCCTGGGTCAGGCTGCTTCCGCGGCGGCCGTGCTGCTTGCCGCCGGAGCCCCGGGCAAGCGCCTGGCCCTGCCCAACGCACGCGTGCTCATCCACCAGCCGGCACTGTCCGGCGGGCAGGGTGGCCAGGCTTCCGACCTGGAAATCCAGGCCAATGAGGTCATGCGCATGCGTTCATGGCTTGAGGACACCCTTGCCGAGCTCTCCGGCCGCACGCCGGAGCAGGTCAGCAATGACATTGAGCGTGACAACATCCTCACGGCCGCGCAGGCCAAGGATTACGGCCTGATCGACGAGGTGCTTGCACCGCGCAAGATCAAGCCTGCCGCCATCACGCGCTAAGTGGGCTCTGGCACGCACCGGAACGGGGGATGTAAAAAAGCCCTTGTTCCGGTGCTTGCCTTCCGCCCAATGTCCATGCCGTGGCTTAGAGTGGAATGTAGTTCGTAGGACGTTCCCCGGCACCGGCCGGGAACGCACAAGTTTTAGAGGTAACTTCGCCACCGGCGGGTTATGCGCGAAAGGACACATTGATGGCCAGGATGGGCGAAAGCACCGATCTGCTGAAGTGTTCCTTCTGCGGCAAGAGCCAAAAACAGGTCCGCAAACTCATTGCCGGGCCCGGGGTGTACATCTGCGACGAGTGCATTGAACTGTGCAACGAGATCATCGATGAGGAACTGGCCGAAGTTGCCGACCTTGATACGTTCGAACTTCCCAAGCCGCGTGAGATCTTCGATTTCCTGCAGGAATACGTGGTTGGTCAGGAACCGGCCAAACGTTCATTGGCGGTTGCTGTGTACAACCACTACAAGCGGATCCAGTCCGGGCACGCCGTCAAAAGCAACACCATTTCCACGGGCATCCATGACGAAGTGGAAATCGCGAAGTCGAATATTTTGCTGGTAGGACCCACGGGCTGTGGAAAAACCTATTTGGCACAAACCCTTGCGCGGCGCTTGAACGTTCCCTTCGCCGTCGCCGATGCCACCGCATTGACCGAGGCCGGCTACGTGGGTGAGGACGTGGAGAACATTCTCCTCAAACTCATCCAGGCAGCGGACTTTGACATCAAGAAGGCCGAACACGGCATCATTTACATCGACGAAATCGACAAGATCTCACGCAAGTCGGAGAACCCTTCCATCACCCGTGACGTATCCGGGGAAGGCGTCCAGCAAGCGTTGTTGAAAATCCTTGAAGGCACCGTTGCCTCGGTCCCTCCACAGGGCGGACGCAAGCACCCCCACCAGGAATTCATCCAAATCGACACCACGAACGTGCTCTTCATTGTGGCTGGAGCCTTTGCCGGGCTGGAAGAGATCATCGGCTCACGGGCCGGGAAAAAAGGCATCGGCTTTGGCGCCCCGCTCAGTGCCCTCAAACAGTCGGAGGCCACTTACGCCGACGTCATGCCTGAGGACCTGCTGAAGTTTGGTCTGATCCCGGAATTCATTGGCCGCCTGCCTGTCATCACCACTGTCACGCAGTTGGACCGAACGGCACTGATCCAGATCCTGACGGCACCGAAGAACGCGCTGGTCAAGCAGTATCAAAAGATGTTCACGCTCGACGGCGTCGACCTCGAGTTTGAGGACGAGGCACTCGACGCCATCGCGGATCTGGCGTTGACCCGTGGAACAGGTGCGCGTGGCTTGCGGGCCATCCTGGAAGACGTCCTCCAACCGGTCATGTTCGATCTCCCCAGCCGAGAGGACATCGCGTCGGTGGTCATCACGGCAGACGTAGTTGCCAAGAAGGCTGAGCCGACGCTCATCCCGCATGACGTGGTTGCCAAACGCAGGAACAAGTCCGCCTGACAGTTGGCCTAGGGCGTCCGGCGGAATAGCCTTCCACTCCACATGGTTGTACGAGTTAGTGGGTCTGCCGTGTGCTGGTCCTTCTCATCCATGCTTTACCAAGGAGGTTTTTCATGACTGAAAATAATGCAACCGCTGTTGAAACCGCTGACTTCTGGTTTGATCCCACCTGCCCCTACGCTTGGGCAACTTCACGCTGGATCTGCGAAGTTGAGCAAGTTCGCAGTATCAAGGTCAACTGGCACGTGATGAGCCTGTCGGTATTGAACGAAAATCGCGAGGATATTTCCGAGGACTACAAGGCTCATGTGGCCAAGGCCTGGGGCCCGGTCCGTGTTATCACTGCTGCTGCGCAGGAACATGGCAACCAGTTCATCAAGCCGCTGTACGACGCCATGGGCACGGAAATTCACGTCAATGGCAATAGGGATCTTGACAACGTCATCGCCAAGGCGCTGGCCGAAGTTGGGCTGCCTGCAGAACTGGCTGCTGTGGCAACCACTGATCGTTATGACGTGGCACTGCGCGCCAGCCACGCCGAGGGCATCAACCAAGTGGGACAGGACGTTGGAACACCGATTGTGGCCTTCAACGACACCGCATTCTTCGGTCCCGTCATCACGCGCATTCCGCGCGGCGAAGAAGCCGGCAAGCTGTGGGACGCCACCCTGACATTGGCGGGTTTCCCCTACTTCTTTGAGATCAAGCGCAGCCGCACGGAAGAACCGCAGGCCAGATAAATAGGGTTGGAGAAGCGAAAAAAGTGCCGTCACCCAAGCAGGGGTGGCGGCACTTTTTTACGCGCTTCTCGAACGCCGATTATTATGCGCCGGATTCACCTGCGAATGGTGCGCCACGGTGTCAGTGGCGCACCATTCGCAGTCGAATCGGACGCATAAGTTAAGTGCCGGCGGAACGGATCAGGCCTGCGCGGGCTCCTCAGCCGGTGCCAGCTCGACGTCGGAGACGCTCAGCTCGCCCTCACCCACGGCAATGGTGATCTCAAGGGCGTTTGCTGCCGCTTTGAGGTCGCCCAAACCGGCGGCCAGCTGAGCTGCCCGTACTTCACCGGCAGTGACGGTCGCCGAGATCACCTGGGTGCGCTGCTTGACCTTCGCCTCGGACTTGGCCTTGCGGATGCCGCTCAACGCGTCCCCGACGGTCGAGAGCAAGGTGGTGTCGCCGTCGTCCACGGCAACGGCGGTGGGCCATGGTGCGCGGTGCACCGAAGCGGTACGCCACCAGCCCCACACTTCCTCCGTGGCGAACGGCAGGAACGGTGCGAACAAGCGCAGCAGTGAATCAAGCGTGGTGGCCAGTGCAGCCAACACGGACGCCTGACCCTCCTCGCCGGCCGCACCATACGCCCGGTCCTTGATGAGCTCCACGTAGTCGTCGGTGAAGTGCCAGAAGAAGCTCTCCGTCAGTTGCAGGGCGCGGGCGTAGTCGTACTTCTCAAACGCAGCAGTCGACGCATTCACCACTTCTGCCAGCTGGGCCAACAGTGCACGGTCCAAGGGGTTGCTCAGCACCTCGCTGTCAGCACTGAGCACATTCGCCTCGGTGGCCCCAAGGTTGAGCACAAATTTGGAGGCGTTGAGCAGCTTGATCGCCAAACGGCGGCCAATCTTCATCTGTGCAATCTCATACGCCGTGTCGGCACCGAGCTTGGCCGAAGCGGCCCAGTAGCGGACGGCGTCGGCACCGAAGTCGTTGAGCACGTCGGTGGGGACCACCACGTTGCCCTTGGACTTGGACATCTTCTTGCGGTCCGGGTCAAGGATCCAGCCGGAGATGGCAGCGTGCTTCCACGGTGCGGTGTCCTGCAGGGCATCTGCCCGCACGGCGGAGGAGAACAGCCAGGTGCGGATGATGTCGTGGCCCTGCGGACGCAGGTCGAACGGGAAGACGGTGGAGAACAAGTTCTCATCAACGCCCCAGCCGCCCACAATCTGCGGTGTCAGCGAAGATGTGGCCCAGGTGTCCAGCACGTCGGCGTCGCCAACGAACCCGCCAGCGGCGTTGCGCTGCTCCTCGGTGAAGCCCGGAGCCGCATCGGCGGCTGGGTCAACGGGCAGCATGTCCGTCATGGGTAGGATCGGGTGGTCGTAGTCCGGGTTGGCGTCCTCATCCAAGGGGTACCAGACGGGAACCGGAACGCCGAAGAAGCGCTGGCGGGAAACGAGCCAGTCGCCGTTCAGGCCGGAGATCCAGTTGTCGTAGCGCGAGCGCATGAATGCGGGGTGGAATTCGATCTGCGCACCGCGGTTGATCAGGCGTTCGCGGCGTTCCTCGTCGCGGCCGCCGTTGCGGATGTACCACTGGCGTGAGCTGACGATCTCCAATGGCTTGTCGCCCTTTTCGAAGAAGTTCACCGGGTGCATGATCTTCTTGACCTCACCGTCAACCAGCTCCGCCTCGGTCAGCATCGCCACGACGCCTTCCTTGGCACTGAAAACTGTCTTGCCGGCGATCTTGGCGTAGTTCTCGCGCCCTTCCTCGGTGGTGATCCACTCAGGACTTTCGCCCAGGATGCGGCCGTCGCGGCCCACAATAGCGCGGGTGGGCAGCTGCAGCTCGCGCCACCAGGTCACGTCGGTCAAGTCACCGAACGTGCACACCATGGCAATGCCGGAGCCCTTGTCCGCCTTGGCCAGGGCGTGGGCGCGAACCTCCACCTCAACACCAAAGAGCGGTGAGGTGACCTTCTTGCCAAACAACGGCTTGTAGCGCTCGTCATCCGGGTTGGCCACCAGAGCGGAGCAGGCGGCCAGCAGTTCTGGGCGCGTGGTTTCAACGTAGATCTTGGTGCCGTCTTCGGCGAAGAACGGGTACCGGTAGTACGCGCCGGGCATCTCCCGGTCCTCAAGCTCGGCCTGAGCCACCGCTGTGCGGAACGTGACGTCCCAGAGCGTGGGTGCTTCGGCCATGTAGGCGTCGCCGGCAGCGAGGTTCGCCAGGAACCCACGCTGGGACACGGCACGGGAGTGGTCGTCGATGGTGCGGTACGTCAGCTCCCAGTCAACGGACAGGCCCAGTGTCTGGAATAGGTGCTCAAAAACCTTCTCGTCCTCAACGGCGAGCTCTTCGCACAACTCGATGAAGTTCTTGCGGGAGATCACATCGAAATCACGCTGGTTCTTGGCCGGGGCAGCGGGAGGGCGGTAGTCGGCGTCGTACGTGATCTTCGGATCGCAGCGCACACCGTAGTAGTTCTGCACGCGGCGCTCGGTGGGCAGGCCGTTGTCATCCCAGCCCATCGGGTAGAACACGTTCTTGCCGTTCATGCGCTGGAAGCGGGCCAGCACGTCGGTCTGCGTGTAGGAGAACATGTGCCCCACGTGCAGCGAACCGGATGCCGTGGGCGGGGGAGTGTCGATGGAATACACCTGCTCCCGCGTGGTCTCCCGGTTGAACTTGTAGGTCCCCTCGGCGAGCCAGCGCTTGGTCAGGGATTCTTCAAGTCCCTCCAGAACGGGCTTGTCGGGAACGTTGCTTGACGTGGGTGCGGGCGTGTCTGTGCCCGGAATGTTTTCAGCCATGGGCCAATTCTTCCATGTTTTGCGCCGGTTCCCCGATTGCACCCGGAACCCCGCGCGCGTTGATAACATGCGGACTACAAATATTGCCGTGATGGGAGGTGCGCCGATGCGCCATGCAGCGTTGTTGGAGGTGCGGGCACGCGTCTGGGAACCTGCCGGGCTGGCCTGTGCTGACATCGTGGCCCAGCCTGAAAGTGCGGCGTACTGCGGCCTCATCCTGACCCTCGTCGGCCGTCGAGCCGTGTTCCGTTCCGCCAAGGCCACACCCATCAAAGCCGGGCAATTTGCCACCGTGTGGCAGCGTTCGTTCGAGGGACCCATCCGGCCCTTTGACACGGACGACGGCGTGGAGTTGTTCGTTGTCCAGGCCGGCTTTGGCGCGGGGCTGGGACATTTTGTGTTCCCCACCAGTGCATTGGTCCGCCATGGCGTGGTTTCCGTTGATGGGAACGGTGGCAAACGGGCCATGCGTGTGTACCCGCCGGATGTGGAGTGCGGAAACGCCCAGTCCCGGCGGACTTCACGCAACGTGAATGTGACGCCTGCGCACCATGCCTGGCGAAAGTGCCGCAGCAGTGAGAGGGTGGCGGCACATACAGCGCTGATGGTGCGCAGGAGTCGAAGTTTCCCCTGCCGCGGCCCGCGTTTCCAGACTAGGATGCGGATATGGGCACACTTCGGATTTTGCGCGTATATGAGGACCCCGAATCGGGGGAGTACCGTGTTCTGGTCGACAGGCTGTGGCCCCGCGGGATCAAAAAGGACAAAATTGACGTTTGGCTCAAGGAAGTGGCGCCCAGCAACGAGGTGCGCAACGCCTTCGACCATGTGGCGGAGCGCTTCGAGGCCTTTGTCCGCGACTACACGGCTGAGCTGAAAGAGAACCCTGCCGTTGCGCAGCTGCGGGAGGTCATCTCCGAGCATGAGAACGTGGTGCTGCTGTACGGAGCCAAGGACCACCATGAAAATCAGGCTGCCGTGTTGCTGGACTTCCTCAACGAAGCCGGCAGCTGACAGCACACGCCTTCCATGTCAGGTGATCCCGGAGCTACCAGCCCAGAATGAGTGCCGCCGCCTTCTCCCCGATCACGATGGATGGGGCATTGGTATGCCCCCGGATAATATTCGGCATGATCGACGCGTCGGCAACACGCAGTCCGCTCACGCCACGAACCCTCAGCTGTTCATCCACAACGGAAGCCTCATCCGTCCCCATCCGCGCGGTTCCCACCGGATGGTAAAGGGTTTGGGCATGTTGGTTGATGGCGAGATCGTCGCGCTCCTCAACCGGCAGATGTCCGGCCCCTGCCGGTTGGATGAAGTTTCCATTGGTGCTCTGGCGCATGGCGTCGCTGGCAATGATCTTTTCACACACGGCAAGTCCTGCCATGAGTGCTGTCCGGTCTTTTCCGGTTGGGTCGCTGAGATACTGCGGGTCGATGAGTGGTTTGTCGAGAGGGTCGGCCGTGGCGAGTCGGATGGTGCCGGTGCTTTCGGGGTGCAGCAAAATGGCGCCCACGGAGATGCCGTGACCTGTGTGCTCGATAAGCCCTTCGCCAATGAAGGCGACAGGGGCGAAGATCAGCTCAATGTCAGGAAGCTCCAATCCGGGGTCGGTGCGAACGAAGCCGTAGGCCTCACCCACATTCGAGGTCAGCATGCCTTTCTTCCGAGACAGGTAGCTCGCCAGCTGCCCGGGTTTCTGGGCGAGGAACAAGGTATCTGCGGTTGCGTCAACAGCCAACAAGGCAACCAGGTGGTCCTTCAAGTTCTTGCCCACTTCTGGGGAGTGAGTGATAACTGTGATGCCAAGGGCCTGCAGGTCTTCGCGATCTCCGATCCCGGATAGCAGGAGAAGTTGTGGGGTGTTGATGGCACCACCGCACAGGATCACTTCCTTCGCGGCACGGAGCGTGCGGCTCACGCCGTCTTGCACGTATTCGACACCGACGGCAGTTGTCCCTTCAAAGAGAACCCGCGTGGCCTGGGCGTCGGTGCGCACCGTGAGGTTGGTTCGCTTGCGAGCGGGTTTGAGGTACCCGTCGACGGTGCTGAATCGGGATCCCTTGGATTGGGACACCATCGTTTGGCTGAAACCTTCCTGATTGCTGGAGTTGGCCGCGATGATTTTGTAGCCGAGTTCCTTTGCCGCGGCAAGGAAGGTAGCGGTGTGGGAGCGCGGACTCCGCTGCACCTCGATGCTCATGGGGCCCGATGACCCGGTTTCCTGGTTGTTGGCTCCTTCGACTCGTTCCGTTCGAGTGAAGAACGGCAACAGCGATTTCCAGCTCCACCCTTCCCCTGCCGCCGCACCCCACGCGTCATAGTCTTCAGGGAACCCGCGGACCCACATCATGGCATTGATGGAAGAGGACCCGCCCAGCATCCTGCCCCGAGGCCAGAATATCCGGCGGTTCTTCAGTCCAGGTTGTGGTTCGGTGTCATAGTCCCAGTCCACTTCCGAACGGAACAAGGAGGAGAAGGCCGCTGGAATGTGGATCTCCATTTTCGCATCGACAGGCCCGGCTTCCAACAACAGCACGGAGGTGTTCTTGTCCTCGCTGAGCCTGCAGGCCAGTGCAGCCCCGGCTGAACCGGCACCGACAATGACGTAGTCGGCTGTTTCCGTGGATCCAGTGTGGACCCTGCCGGGTGCCGTTGGCAAAGCGCTCATGCCGCCATCACCATCAAGGGCTGCGTCCTGCCATGGACACTTCCGGTCAGTACCGGGAGGATGCTGTTAATCATGGTGCTCTGTCTCGCTTTCGTGGTGGGCCGTGCTGTCTTGCCGGTGTGGAGCGGACGATTCTTGGCGTTCCGTCTTGGCGGTTTCGCTCGTCGTTTCAGGCGCGAAAGGCTGCCGCGAAGACTGCCGGCATGCGCGCCCAGGACGGCTTGGCAGCGAATTTGCTCAGCAGCCTGCCGGTTGCTTTTGCGCTGCGCGAGGTAACAAACCACGGTGGCTTGGGAAAGAGGGCAAACTCTCCGTGGGCAACGGAGCGCGGGAAGGGGCGGAATGGTCCCGTGACCACCGTCCGCTCGGGCTCGCTGATGAGCAGCGCGTTATGAACCACGCCGAGTCCGCTTTGTACGTCCTCCAGCATGTGGCCGGGGAACGCCCCCCACGGTGCCGCTGCGGTCAGGAAGCCAACGCCGGTCCAGGCGTTGACGGCAATGGTTCCATAATGCAGTTGTGCAATCGATGTGCGAAACCCCTTGCCCATGGACTTGATGTCTTTCGGGTCGGCAATGACATTGGCTCCTAAGGTTCCAACGAAGTCTTGGTTTGCAGCAGAGATGGCAGCGTCCAGAAACGCACGGCCGGAGCCGGCGAGTTCCATGACCCCAAGGACAGGGGAGAAGTATTCGGTGGTTTGCATTGTCTGCGCATTGTCCGCTGCCGTGAGCTCAATGAGGAGACGGCCCGTACCGACTTGCTCGGCACCCGGATACGATTCACAGGCTGAGGCAACCCTGTCGCCGCTGCCTGGGTACCACGGCGTGCGTTCAGGCGTCCGGGTCATGGCTGCACGCAGTTCTTCCAAGAAAGCGCCCTTTTGGTTCCAATCGCGGCTCATGAGCACCACCTGCCCGGCGATGCAGTTGTAGCCGCCGTTGTGAAGACGCATGGTGGCGATGTGCTCTGCCTGATAGCGCAAGTCCCGCGCCGTCCACCGACCGGGGACCACGATGATGGGTGAGACCCCGCCGAGTTCACTGGTTATGGGCTTGTTCAACAGCGGCGTGTTGGCGGCCTTGCGGGCCTGGCCTTCCGGTCCAGGACCATAGACAACGGCGTCATGCGTTGCCGCGCTTCCCGTCATGTGGACATGGGAGATGCCGCGGTGGTGGGCCAGGTATCCACCGTCCGCACCGTCACCGTCGACGATCCGCAGGAGATTCGCTGCGATGAGAGGCGCCAGTGCCTTTTCGTACACGGCTTTCATCCGGGACATCACCGGGTTGAGCTTGAGTAGCGTGAGGCGGTTGTTGGCGATGAGCTCATACAGGACGTCAAGGGGTGGAATGGAGGTGATGTTTCCCGCGCCCAGGACCAGCCCCACACCGTGGGTCAGCGAGGGACGGTGGGCGGCCAATCCGGCATGCGAGCGCACCGTGGACGCAGCCACACCAGGGGGCATCCACACTTCCGCCTTGAACCCATGGAGCAGGATCGATTCGTAAGCACTGTGGGGGAGCACTGGAACGCTGACACGACCACCCGGTGCGGTGCCAAATTTTACGCCTTCCAGAGGGCTCTTCTTCTGTGCCAATGCCCTAAGGCTTTCGGCCAGCACGGCGCACGCTGACAGCACCGGGTTCGGCCCGGAAATCCACTCCTCGCCCACGAGCTGCGAGTCCGGGTCCAGACCCTTGACGCTGCTTGCCGTGCCGACCCAGCTTTCCGCGGAGGCCGCCACCGCTTCGTGAACTCGGCCAAGCAGGTCGGCGCGCTCCGTCAGCGACATCCCGGCCCAAGCGCTTTCGCCCCCAGCGAGCTCAGCTATTGCACTGTCAAACATTTTTCGGTCCTGATCAGTGGGAACTGATGTGAGCGTCATGAATCTCCCTCGATTAATGCCTCTGCCGATCTTGCATCGATCGGTGCCTGACACTGAGTGTATTCCGGTGAAGGCCCGTTCACCATGGGCGTGGGACATCAATTACCGGTGAACGTTTGTGCTGGAGCACAAAAAGGATGGTGTAACGGCGTATCATTCATGCATGAGTTCGCACCAGCCCGGAACAAGGGACGCCACCGTTGGCCCCGTAGAATTGTTCACCGAATTGCTCGACGCCGTCGATGAGCTCAGCGGGCGAATTGTGGATGAGATTCTCAGTGGTGAGCAGGTCTATGCCGACGCCACCCTGACACCCGAGCAACTCCTGGAAATTGTGAGCACCAATGTGCGCTGCTTGCTGGAAATGCTTGTGGGTGCACCCGAATCCGTGGACGCTGCGCGCATGGCGGGCAGGCTCAAGGCCGAGTACGGGATTCCGATGGCCAGCCTGCTGCGCGCCTATAGAATCGCCGGACTGACGCTATGGGAGGAAATGATCGCCCGTTCGGCAGCACTGGGCAGCTCTGAGTCCCTGTTGCGGGTTTCATCGCACTTTTGGGGAATCGTAGACACGTTCTCCAGCGCGGCAGCTGAGACGTACCGCGAAGTGGTTGATGAAATCGACCGCCGCGATCAGAGGGCGCGCGGGGTCATGCTCTTGTCACTGCTCGAGGGCACAGCCCCCACGCGGGAGGCGGAGGAGCTGCTGCGCAGGCTGGGGCTTCCCATCCTCGCCACGTACCTTGTCGTTGCCGCAGAACTTGACGGCACGGGTGCCGATCCGCTGCCATCAATTCGCAGCAGGCTGCGCGCTGCGGGAATCCCCTCAACGTGGACAACATGGACCGGGGAACATTTGGGCCTGCTGGGCTGCCCATCGGCGGCAGACATTCCGGTGGCCGCCGGTATCATCGCAGCAGCAGCAACATCCCGAGTGGGGGCAAGCAGGCCGTTCGCCTCCGTCCAAACTGCCAAGGACGCCGTCAGGCAGGCGCAGCTGTCCATGGAATGCGTTCCGCCGTTGAGTGTGGGTTTTCACAGCTATGGATCGGCGCCCATTGACACCCTGTTGGCAGCCCAGCCGAGCTACGCCAGTGAACTGCGCGTGAACGTGCTGGGCCCGCTCTCTGCGGCTGTTGATGCGGAACCGCTCCTTGACACGCTCGAAGCGTGGTTTGCCGCCGATGGTTCGCCGGCACAGGCAGGAATCATGCTGCATTGCCACCGCAACACCATTGGATACCGGCTGGGCCGGATTGCGGAATTGACAGGAAGGAACGTGTCCCGGCCGGCCGACGCTGCCGTGCTGTATGTGGCGCTGCGCTCGATGCGCCTCACCCCGGAATCCCTCGGAAGAGGGCTTGGGCGCTACATTTAATCCATGGTTGAAAACACTTCCCGCAATGCAGTAGTCACTGGCGCCAGCTCCGGCATTGGCGCCGCCACCGTCCGCGCGCTGCGCGCCCACGGCTGGAACGTGGTGGCAGTGGCCCGCCGCGCCGAGCGGCTAGCCGAGCTTGCCACGGAAACAGGGGCCATTGCCTGTCCGGCGGACATTTCCAAGGACGACGACGTCGCCCGCCTCCGCAGCGCCGTCACCAACGCTTTCGCGAATCACGGCGGCGTGGACACTGTCATCAACATTGCCGGCGGCGCGCGCGGGGTGGACCCCGTGGGCAGCGCGAGTGTCCAAGACTGGGAGTGGATGTACCAGGTCAACGTGCTGGGTACCCTGAAAGTCATCCAGGCGTTCCTTCCCGCACTGCGCGCTCACGGCCGCGGCACCGTGCTGAACCTGACGTCCACCGCCGGGCTTGTCGCCTATGAAGGCGGCGCCGGCTACAACGCCGCAAAATTCGGCCAGCACGCCCTGAATAATGCGTTGCGCCTGGAAGAAGCCGAACACAATGTGCGTGTCATCGAGGTGGCTCCCGGCCTTGTCCAGACGGAGGAGTTCATGTTGAACCGCCTTGGCGGGGACAAGGAATCGGCGGCCAAAACCTACCAGGGTGTGGCCGAGCCACTGACGCCGGAGGACGTGGCGGAGGTGGTGCGCTACGCCGTCGAACTTCCCCAGCACATCAACATTGATCAGCTTGTGGTGCGGCCCGTGGCCCAGGCCGCCGCGCACAAGCTCATCCGCCACTGAGTACGGGACGCTACTGAGCACGGGCCGCCCATGTGCACCGCCTGCGCAGGCGGTGCACAGCAGCCCCGCCGATCCCGTAGACTGGCACACAAAGCGTTGAACCGGCCATCACCGGTGAGCTTCCGGAAGAACACACTGCGCCCACTCGGGTGCTGTGCCAGTAGAACCGGACGGGTAAGCCCGTCACAGCAGACAATGAGCGGCCGCACCCGGCGTTGAAAGGCAAGGGGGACGGTAAGCGAGGTGGTACCGCGGCGCAAGCCGTCCTTGCATCCTGACATGAACGCCCCCAACCAGGATGATGTGATGACCCACTTCCCGAAGGCCTCCGCCGCCGCCGGCTTGCACGCCGAAACCCACCATGTTCCCGCCTCCGTGAATTTCCCGAAGGTGGAAGAACTTGTCCTGAAGTACTGGGACGAAGACGGCACCTTCCAGGCCAGCATCGACGCGCGCGACGCCGGGGCCGACGGGTCGAACGAGTTCGTCTTCTACGACGGCCCTCCTTTCGCCAACGGCCTGCCGCACTACGGGCACCTGCTCACCGGTTACGCCAAGGATCTGGTGGCCCGCTACCAGACCCAGCGCGGTCGCCGAGTGGAGCGTCGTTTCGGCTGGGATACGCACGGTTTGCCGGCCGAGCTGGAGGCCATGAAGCAGCTGGGCATGACGGACAAGGCGCAGATCGCGGCCATGGGCATCGACAAGTTCAACGACGCCTGCCGTTCCTCCGTCATGAAATATGCTGGCGAATGGCAGGAATACGTCACCCGCCAGGCCCGCTGGGTGGACTTCGACAACGACTACAAGACGCTCAACGTCGACTACATGGAGTCGGTGCTGTGGGCGTTCAAGCAACTGCACTCCAAGGGCCTGACCTACAACGGCTACCGCGTGCTGCCTTACTGCTGGAAGGATGAGACGCCCCTCTCCAACCACGAATTGCGCATGGATGAGGACGTCTACAAGGACCGCCAGGATCAGACCGTCACCGTCACGTTCCCCATCCTGACCGGGGAATCCGCCCTCTCGCAGGAGCTTGCCGGCGTGGCCGCGATCGCCTGGACCACCACGCCCTGGACACTGCCCACCAACCAGGCCCTCGCCGTCGGGCCGCAGGTGAGCTACGCCGTCGTGCCTGTTGGGCCGCACGGTTCCAGCGCCGAGGGGGAGCGGTTCCTGCTTGCCGCCGATCTGGTGGGCTCCTATGCCAAGGATCTGGGGTACGACGACGCTGCTGCCGCGAGCGCCGCCGTCACCGCCACCTACGCCGGCGCCGAGCTTGAGGGACTGAAGTACGAGCCTTTGTGGGACTACTTTGCCGATGACGAGAAGTACGGCACCGCCAAGTCCTGGCAGTTCCTGCTCGCCGACTACGTGACCACCACCGACGGTACCGGCGTTGTCCATCAAGCGCCCGCCTACGGTGAAGAGGATCAGAAGGTGTGCGAGCAGTACGGCATCCCGGTGGTCCTGTCCGTGGATGAGGGCGCAAACTTCCTGCCCGTCTTTGCCGGCGGGCCGCTGAACGACATCGCCGGAGTGCAGGTCTTCGACGCGAACAAGACCATCACGAAGGTGGTCCGCGAGGCCGGGCGCCTGGTCCGCCAAGCCAGCTACGTGCACAGCTACCCGCACTGCTGGCGCTGCCGCACACCGCTGATCTACCGCGCCATCTCCTCCTGGTACGTGGAAGTCACCGCGTTCAAGGACCGCATGGTTGAGCTGAACCAGGACATCAACTGGATCCCCGGCAACGTCAAGGACGGCCAGTTCGGCAAGTGGCTGGCCAACGCCCGCGACTGGTCCATCTCCCGCAACCGCTACTGGGGTTCACCCATCCCAGTCTGGCAGTCCGACGACGAAGAGTACCCGCGCACCGACGTGTACGGCTCGCTCGCCGAGATGCAGGCAGACTTTGGCCGCCTGCCCGTCAACAAAGCGGGCGAAGTGGACCTCCACCGCCCGTTCATCGATGAGCTGACCCGCCCCAACCCGGATGACCCGCGCACGCCTGAGCAGGGGCAGTCCACCATGCGCCGCGTGGAGGACGTGCTGGACGTCTGGTTTGACTCCGGCTCCATGCCGTACGGCCAGGTCCATTACCCGTTCGAGAACGAGGACTGGTTCAACACCCACAACCCGGCCGACTTCATCGTCGAATACATCGGGCAGACGCGCGGCTGGTTCTACATGCTGCACATCCTCTCCACGGCACTCTTTGACCGCCCGGCGTTCCGCAACGTCATCAGCCACGGCATTGTGCTCGGCTCCGACGGGGCGAAGATGTCCAAGTCGCTGCGCAACTACCCGGACGTGTCCGAGGTGCTGGACCGCGACGGCTCCGACGCCATGCGCTGGTTCCTCATGTCCAGCCCCATCCTGCGCGGCGGCAACCTGGTGGTGACCGAGCAGGGCATCCGTGACGGCGTTCGCCAGGTCATCCTGCCCATGTGGAACGTGTACAGCTTCTTCACCCTGTACGCGAACACGGCCAACGGCGGCACCGGCTACGACGCCAAGCTGCGCTACGACGGCTACACCGACCCCATGGACCAGTACCTGCTCGCGAACACCGGCGATTTGGTGCGCGAGCTGACGGACCTGCTTGACGGCTACGACGTCTCCGGCGCCTGCGAAGCCCTGCGCGTGTACTTCGACATGCTCACCAACTGGTACGTGCGCCGAAGCCGCAACCGTTTCTTCGACGAGAACGTGGACGCCTTCGACGCGCTCTACACCGCACTGGAAACGGTGTGCCGAGTGGCAGCCCCGCTGCTGCCACTGGTCACCGAGGAGATTTGGCGCGGCCTGACCGGCGGGCGTTCGGTGCACCTGAGCGACTGGCCCAACGCCGAATTGTATGTTTCCAACGCACCGCTCGTGGAGCAGATGGAGGCGATCCAGCAGATCTGCTCCACCGGCTCCAGCCTGCGCAAGGCCGCCAAGCTGCGCGTCCGTCTGCCCCTGCAGGAGCTGACGGTGGTTGCCCCCAACGCCGCCGCACTGAAGGACGGCGCCGGCATGGTCTCCGAGGAACTGAACCTACGTTCCGTGCGTTTCCTCGACGCCGCGGACGCCTCACCGGAAGAGTTCGGCATCAGCCAAAAGCTCGTGGTCAACGCCCGTGCAGCCGGCCCGCGCCTGGGCAAGGACGTCCAACTCGCCATCAAGGGCTCCAAATCCGGCGACTGGTCGGTCGTTGACGGCACCGTGACGGCGGGCGGCCTTGAACTGCAACCCTCCGAATACACGCTGGAAACTGTTGTTGACCAAGCGGACGACGGCGGAAACAGTGCGGTGGCCATGCTGCCGCACGTCGGTTTCGTGGTGCTCAACACCGAGTTGACGGACGAACTGCTGGCCGAAGGCACCGCCCGCGACATGGTCCGTGCCATCCAGCAGGCCCGCAAGGACACGGGCCTGCAGGTCAGCGACCGCATCCGCACCATCGTCAGCGCCCCGCAGGACATTGTCGACGCCCTGCACGCCAACGCCGAGCTGGTCAAAAACGAGACCCTCACACTAAAGCTTGAACTCATCCCCGGTGACGTTGAAACCACCATCACTGTTGAACGGAGCACCGTCTAAATGAGCGCCAACCACGATGAATTCTCGGTGGAAAGTGTTTACGCCGAGCTTCTGGGCCGCGCCCCGGAAAACAAGATGGAGCCGCGGCTTGACCCGCTGTTCCGGGCCATGGACATTCTGGGCGAGCCCAACAAGGCCTTCCCCATCATCCACATCACCGGCACCAACGGAAAAACGTCCACGGCGCGCATGATCGAGGCCGGGCTGCTGGCCCACGACCTGCGCACCGGACGCTACACCAGCCCGCACCTGACAAAGGTCACCGAACGCATCAGCATTGACGGTTCCCCCGTCAGCGACGAGACGTTCGTGCGTATCTGGGACGAAATCCGCCCCTACCTGGACATTGTCGACGCCGAACTAGAAGCCGCGGGCGACGTGCGGCTGACCTACTTCGAGTGCCTGACCATCCTGGCCTTCGCTGTCTTTGCCGACGAGCCCGTGGATGTGGCCGTTATGGAAGTGGGCCTCGGCGGCATCACCGACGCCACCAATGTGGGCGACGGCCAGGTTGCCGTCATCACCCCCATCTCCCTGGACCACACCGAACTGCTGGGGGACACCACCGGCCTCATCGCTGAGGAAAAGGCCGGCATTATCAAGGAAGGCGCGTTCGTCATCAGCGCCGCGCAGCCCGCCGACGCCGCCCAGGTCATCCTCGACAAGGCACGTTCTGTGAACGCGGACTTCCGCTTTGAAGGTGTGGAGTTCGGTGTGGAGTCGCGCACCATTGCCGTGGGTGGGCAAAGCCTTGACCTGCAGGGTCTGGCCGGTCGCTATCCCGGCATCCTGCTGCCGCTGCACGGCGAACACCAGGCGCAGAATGCCGCCGTCGCCCTTGCCGCCCTTGAAGCCTTCCTCGGCGGCGGGGAAAAGGAACTGAACCTGGAACTGGTCCAGCAGGGTTTTGGTGCCGTCACCTCCCCGGGTCGTCTTGAGGTCATGCGCACCTCGCCGACCATTGTGGTGGATGCCGCCCACAACCCCGCTGGCATCGCTGTCAGCGCCAAGGCCCTGCAGGAGTCCTTCGCGTTCAGCAAGCTGGTCATTGTGCTGGGCGTGCTGGTCGAGAAGGATGCCGAGGCAATCCTGAACACCATCAGGGAGTCCTACGGCGATGAAGCTGCTGAAATCTGCCTGACCCAGTCCAACTCGCCACGCGCCATTCCGGCCGCGGAACTGGCTGAAATGGCAGTGGATCTTGGCTGGGACGAGGCGGACGTGCACATTGCCGAGAGGCTCGACGACGCCATCGAGTGGGCGGTTGAACGGGCCGAGGCCAACAACGACCTCGCCGGCGGTGTCCTGATCACCGGCTCCATCACGGTGGTGGGCGAAGCCCGCATCCTGCTGGGCCGCCCCGGCGAAAAGGCAGGTGCCTGAGATGGCAAAGCTGACCCGCGCACAGCGCGAATGGAAGCCCAACACACCCAAAAAGGCCCGCTCCACGAAGACGATGTTTGCGTCGGTGGTGTTGGTCCTGGAAGCGTTCGTGGCTTTGTTTGCCGGTCTGGGGCTCTTTGGTTTGAAGGACAAGAACGTCACCTACCTTGTCGTGGCGGGTGTGCTGGCGTTCCTCATGGTCGCCGCCTGTGCGTTCCTGTCTAAAAAGTGGGGCCCTGCCTTTGGCTGGATCCTGCAGCTGGTCCTCATTGCCGGCGGCTTCTGGGAACCTTCCATATTCGTTGTGGGCATCCTGTTCGCGGTGGCCTGGTGGTACGCCCTGTACGCCGGTGCCCGGATCGACCGCGAAAACGCCGCCCGGGCCAGGGCCCAGGCGCAATGGGATGCAGCCCATCCCGAGGAGACAACCATCACGGAGTAGTTTCACGCCCCGGCCAGTAAGCTGAATCTGAAAGTCCGTTACATCTAGTTGTTTGGAGTATCTGTGAGCATCGAGCGCACTCTTGTCCTGGTCAAGCCCGACGGCGTTGCCCGCAACCTTTCGGGGGCCGTGCTGGCCCGTATCGAAGCCAAGGGTTACACCCTGTCTGAGCTGAAGAAAGTCAGCGCCACGCGCGAGCAGTTGGAGGCACACTACGCCGAGCACGCCGGCAAGCCGTTTTACGAACCGCTGGTGGAGTTCATGATGTCCGGCCCGGTGGTGGCCGCCATCTTCGAAGGCAACAGTGTCATTGAAGGCTTCCGTTCACTGGCCGGCACCACCGACCCCACCACGGCGGCCCCTGGCACCATCCGCGGCGACTTCGGCCGGGATTGGGGCCTGAAGGTGCAGCAGAACCTGGTGCACGGCTCCGACTCGGTGGAATCAGCCGAGCGCGAGATCGCCATCTGGTTCGCCTAGGCACGCGCACTACAGCACCAACCACAGCACCACGACGAGGGGCACCTTCCAAGCGGAAGGTGCCCCTCGTCGTGGTGCAAGGCAGTAAACGCACCCCCACTACCGACCCTCCCGCGCCTTCCGGGCTATTACGACGGATCCTCCTGCACCTTCCGGGGTGGCACTATCGACGCTCGCGCACGTTCGGGGCTGAGACAAGGAACGCTCCCGCAGGGGCTGCGGGAGCGTTCCGTTTTTATCACCCGAAGGTGCTGGAGCGTCCGGGGGAAATGGCCCGAAAGTGCTGGAGCGTTGGGGTGGGGGGTTAGGCGTTGGACGGGAGGATCAGGTGCATGAACTTGAAGAAGATCGAGGCAAGCGTGGCGATGTAGATCAGTCCCACAATGACCCAGGCCCATTCGTTGAGGAACTTCGTCAGGGCGGCCGGGGCGGGGATGACGCCGTAGTTCAGGTTTCGCACTGTGATCCAGACGAAGAGCGGGATCATCATGGCCCACACGATCATGCAGTAAGGGCACAAAACGGCGAGGACGTAGACGGCCTGGAACCAGAACCATCCGATCACGGCCATGCCAGCGGTGATGCCTGCCTGCAGGCCGAGCCAATACCAGCGGCTCATCCGAGCCCCCGCCAGCAGGACAACTCCTGTGGTGATCACGATCGCGAAGGCGGCCACCCCAATGAACGGGTTGGGGAATCCCAGGACTGCTGCCTGCGGTGTTTTCATGACACTGCCGCAGGAGATCCACGAGTTGAAATCACAGCTGACGGCGGCGTCCGGGTTTGCGTACAATTTCAGTCGATCCAGGACCAGCGTGAAGGAGGCGATCCAGGCAATGGCACCGGTGATGAGAAGGAACCAGCCAAATGGTTTGGCACGCACCATGGCGGGCTTTCCCAGCTCTATTGGATCACTCGTGGAGACTGCGGTGCCGGGCATGGTGTCCTTTTCCGTGAGGGAGATAATTGTGTCCTGATTGTAGCGTGAGATTCTTGGCGCGCCGTGTGGGGAATCACCCCACGCCTAGGCGCGTGTGAGACAATAGTTTCGGCTGATTGGCGATCCACATGCGCCTTTCAGTCCGATGGCACGCCGAATGGCTGCCGGTGACGACGCTGCCAGAGAGTGCAGCCATCCACCAGGCAACTTGCGCAAACCATTGGCTTCGAAGAGCTTGCGCACCCAGAGGTTGGTGCCGCCTGCGAAGTATCTAGACGACTTCCGTCAACGCCCGCGGGTGTTGGCACATCAGCCGCTTCGGCGCTCGATGTGGGTGCGCTGGTTCGGCGCGAAAGTAACGTCCACCATGGATAAAGATCAAGCCTCCACAGACAACACAGGCGCAGACAACGCAGCGGCAGCACAGGCAGCCCCCGCGAAGGCTAAAGCCACACGCTCACGCCGTGCCACGGCTGCAGTGACCAGCCCGGCCAAAACCCCTGACGCCGCCCCCATATCAAACACCGCCGCATCAGGTTCTGCAACATCAGCAACGGCAGACACAGCCGCGGCACCGGCCCAGACGGCTCCGGCACGCCGCAGCCGGGCCAAGAAGGTCGAAACCCCCAGTGGCGCACCTGCTGAAACTCCCATGATCGACCTGCCCTCCGCTGCAGCAGATGCGCAACCGACGTCATCTGCATCAAACGCAACCGGAGCAGGCACGACGGCGGCCGGCACCACTGCTGCTGACTCATCGTCAGGGGACGCAGCACCGGCTGCCGCCCCGCGGAAACGTGCAGCAAGTCGCCGTGCAACGGCTCCTGTGACCGCCCCGGGCCAAGGCGAACTGAGCCTCAACTCTGACAGTGCATCCGCCGGAACCACGGCTGAACCCACAAAGGCTCCGGCCAAGCGAACTCGTGCCACCAGGGCTTCCGCTGCCAAGGCTGCCGACACGGACGACTCCAGCACAACCGCTGTTGAAGCTGCCGCACCCACCGGCGCTGCACAGCAGGAGCAAGCAGACTCGGGGGCACCGGCTGCCAGGACGCGTGGACCGCGTAGGAGCAGCCGAAAAGCCGCTGCTCCCGAATCTTCACCCACGGTTGTACCTGCCACCGAAGCATCGGACTCCGCTGTACCGGACTCGGCTGTGCCCGACACGGCTGTACCCGCCACGGCTGCCACACCCGCCGATGCGCCCGCCGCACCTACTGCAACAGCCGAAACTGCTGAATCCGATACACCGGTTGAAACGGCGGCACGGAAGACTACGCGCAGCCGTCGCCGGTCCACAGCCCCCAGCGCCCCGGCCCAAGAAGCTCCTGCAGCGCCCGCAACAGTGGAAGCCGGCACCGCAGCAGCAACCACCGTAGAAACCGCAACGTCTGCTGCAACGGAAGCTCCCGTGGAGGACCTGCTCACGCTTGAAATAATCGACGCAGCGCCCACCACCGAGTCCCCTTTCGCGGCCCCGTCCACGGGAATTTCGGCGTTGTTCCTCGCTCCGGATCTGAGCCAGAGCTTGTCAGTCACTGCAACAAAGGGCTCCGAAGCCAGCTCTGACGAAGATGACGAAGACAGTCAGGACTCGGACAGCCATGGCGGTGAACAGCGTGGACGCGGCCGCAGCCGCAACCGGCGCACCCGTGGCACTGACTCCCGCAACTCGGATTCGCGCGGTACTGATTCACGCAGTTCCGACGGTGACACATCAGAGGCCAGCGACAGCTCCGAGGACCACGGCGTTGAAGGTGACGGCGAAGGCACCGACGACGGCGTGACCTCCCGCCGCCGTCGTCGTCGCCGCCGCGGGGATGCCGACCTGGAAATGACCGGCGGCAGCGACGAAGATCCGCCCAACACGGTGACCCGCGTCCGTGCCCCGCGCACGCCGTCGGAGTCGAGCACCAGTCCTTCAAACCGGGTGACAAGCCTGCGCGGCTCCACCCGTCTCGAAGCGAAGAAGCAGCGCCGCCGTGATTCCCGCGACTCTGGCCGCCGCCGCACCGTCATCACGGAAGCAGAGTTCCTGGCGCGCCGGGAATCGGTTGACCGTGTCATGGTGGTCCGCCAAGGCGAAGACCGAATCCAGATCGGCGTGCTGGAAGACGGCATCCTGGCGGAGCACTTTGTCTCCAAAACACAGCAGGACTCCCTGATCGGCAACGTCTACCTGGGCAAGGTCCAGAACGTGCTGCCCAGCATGGAAGCCGCCTTCGTCGACATTGGCCGCGGCCGCAATGCCGTCCTGTACGCCGGCGAGGTCGACTGGGACGCCGCCAACCTCAACGGCCAGCCGCGCCGCATCGAAAACGCGCTGAAGTCCGGTGACTCCGTCCTGGTACAGGTCTCCAAGGACCCCGTGGGCCACAAGGGCGCGCGCCTGACCAGCCAGATATCACTGCCCGGACGTTACCTGGTGTTCGTGCCCGGCGGTTCCATGACGGGGATCTCCCGCAAGCTGCCCGACGTCGAACGTAATCGGCTTAAGCGCGTGCTGAAGGACCACCTCCCGGAAAACGCCGGGGTCATTGTACGCACGGCGGCCGAAGGTGCCAGCGAAGAAGAGCTGACCCATGACATCAACCGGCTGCGCGCCCAGTGGGAGGGCATCAACGCCAGGGCTTCCTCACACAAGACGCTCGCGCCGGAGATGCTGTACGCCGAGCCTGACCTGACCATCAAGGTGGTCCGCGATGTCTTCAACGAGGACTTCACGAAGCTCATAGTCTCCGGTGAGGACGCTTGGGACACCATTGAGGCCTATGTGACCTACGTGGCGCCGGACCTGCTTGACCGGCTGGAAAAGTGGAGCAACCCGGACGACATCTTTGCCGTGCACCGCATTGACGAGCAAATCAACAAAGCCCTGGAGCGCAAGGTCTTCCTGCCCTCGGGTGGGTCGCTGGTCATTGACCGCACCGAGGCCATGACGGTGGTTGACGTCAACACCGGCAAGTTCACCGGTTCCGGTGGAAACCTGGAAGAAACCGTCACGAAGAACAACCTGGAAGCGGCGGAAGAAGTTGTCCGTCAGCTGCGCCTGCGCGACATTGGCGGGATCATCGTCATCGACTTCATCGACATGGTCCTGGAATCCAACCGCGACCTGGTGCTGCGCCGTCTTGTCGAATGCCTGGGCCGGGACAGGACCAAGCACCAGGTGGCCGAGGTGACCAGCCTGGGCCTGATCCAGATGACGCGCAAGCGCATGGGCACGGGCCTGCTGGAAGTCTTCGGCGAGCAATGCCCCACCTGTGCAGGCCGCGGCATGGTCACCCACGACATCCCCGTGGAGCCCCGCCGCGTTCATACCGCCCACGCGGCCCACGCTGCCGCAGAGTCCGTGCAGAGCCACCAGGCCCGCCAGGAACCCCGCGAGAGCGAACGCACAGCCAACCGCTCGACTCGTAGCGAGCGCAAGCGCAACCGTAACCGCGGGCAGCAAAATGAGCCCGAACAGCCTCAGGAAGTTCCCGAAGTCCACGTGCCCGACGAGGTCGACGAGGCTGCAAAAGCACAGAAGGCCACTGCGGCACGCGCCGCACTGGCGAACATCGCAGCAGCTGCGGCAGCCTCGCACCACGAGCAGGGCGCCGAGTCCAGCTCCATGGCTGAACCGGAGCTGGAGGTGGATGACACCCACGACGCAGCCATCCTCACCTTGGGTGGCGAGGCCATTGAGCTCCCGCGCGGACACCGCAGCGAAAGCAGCGGCTTCTCCGGCACGGCCTCGGCAGACAGGGACGCGGCCTTGGCAGGATTGACCCAGGCTCTTGACCAGCTGTCAGCCCCCGGCCACGACACAGCGCAGACCAAGCGCGACGCCGGCCACGCTGCCGGCAACGATGTGGGCCACGACGCTGGCCGTGATAGTAGCCATGAGGCTGGCCACGACGCAGGCCACGACGCAGAGGCGGACAGTGGCAGCAGCCGCGGCCGTTCTTCACGGAGGGGGCGCCGCAACCGCAGTGCGCGCAGTGCACAGGGCGGTTCCGACATGGCTGTGGAAACGAACGACGGCGGCACCCGCGCTCAGGGATCGACGCGGCACAGCGGCAACGCCCCACGGGGCCAATCCTCACAGGGCGCGGCCAACACTGACCAGAGCCATCAGGTTCAACAAGCCAAGGCAGCGGCTGTGAAGAGCCCGGAGCCCATTATTTTGGGTGTCGGAGTTCCCGCAGCCGATCTCTAGGAAGAGCTTTAGAAACACGAAGCCCGTTCGGAACGAAAGCTTCAGGAAATAGTGCCAGCCCGCACCAAGCAGCAGGAAGAACCGCCACCGGCGGATTCGACCACTGTTTGTTGCGGGCTGGTTTTCGTTAACCCATGCAAGCGAGGCTAGGGTGAGGAGCGACACGGGGTGCCAGGACAAGAGGTCCGGCTGAGAGAAAACCCGTTGAACCTGCCCGGCTAGAACCGGCGAAGGGATGTCCCATGGCCATGAACACTTTAACAACCACCGCCACAGACGCTATTGAAGACGAAGCAACTGACGGTGTCACTGCACCGGCAGCACCAGTCACCGTAAAACACTCCAGAACCCTGAAACACCCCAGAGTACTGAGCATTGCCGGCTCGGACCCGTCCGGTGGAGCCGGAATCCAGGCAGACATTAAGTCCATCTCGGCCCACGGCGGCTACGCCATGACAGCCATCACCGCCTTGACCGCACAAAACACCCGCGGCGTCACCGGCGTGCACTTTCCCCCGGCTGAGTTCCTGCGCAGCCAGCTCGACGCCGTGTCGGGGGACATCTGCATTGACGCCGTCAAGATCGGCATGCTTGGGAACGCGGAGGTGATGGGCGCGGTAGCCAGCTGGCTGGCGCAGACCCGGCCCGCCGTCGTCGTGCTTGATCCTGTCATGGTGGCAACCAGCGGTGATGCGCTGATGGCCCCGGAAGCCCACAACGCGCTTCTGGAACTGTTGGAGCACGTTGACCTGCTCACTCCCAACATTCCCGAGCTGGCTGCCCTGCTGGGCGAGCCCGAGGCGCAATCATGGGCTGGTGCGGTGGAGCAGGGCAGGGCGCTGGCCGCCACGCACCAGCTCACTGTGCTGGTCAAGGGCGGGCACCTGCCGGGGGCCGAATGCCCCGACGCGCTGGTGGCTCCCGATGGCACAGTCAAGGAGTTCTCCGCAGCGCGGGTGGACACGGCCAACACGCACGGAACCGGCTGTTCGCTTTCGGCTGCTGTGGCAACCCTGCAGGCCCGGACAGGGGACTGGGCAGAGAGTGTGCAGCAGGCCAAGGCGTGGCTGAGCAGAGCCCTGGAGACGTCGGGGGAGTTGCACGTTGGCGCTGGCGCCGGACCGATCAACCACTTGCACGCTTTGTGGGAAACTGCAGCACCCGGTCTTGATTCGTTCAGCCGGGACGTGTGGGAAGACAGCGCACCGCAACGACAGGCCATCTTCGGCCTCGATTTCATCAAGGAGCTGGCCGCCGGCACCCTTGCACACAACCACTTTGCGTACTATCTGGCACAGGACGCACTGTATCTGGGGACGTATTCACGGGTTCTTGCTCGAGCAAGCGCCCTGGCGCCCACCGAAGCAGAACAAATGTTTTGGGCCTCCGGTGCGCAAAACTGTCTAGAGGTGGAGATGTCGCTGCACCGCGACTGGCTGAGTCACCATACCCAGGATTTACTCCAAGGGCCTGTGACGAAGCACTATGTGGACCACCTGCAAGGGGTGGCATTTTCAGGCAGCTACGGGGAAGTGGTAGCTGCCGTGCTGCCCTGCTACTGGCTCTATGCAGAGGTGGGGCGCGTACTTCACGCCGACTACCAGTTGTTTTCCGGCGACCATCCGTACGGTGCGTGGCTGCAGACGTATGCCGACGAGGCTTTTGCACAGGCAACGCAAACCGCTATCACCATCATGGACGCCGCCGCTCGCAGGGGATCGGCGCTGGAACGGCGGGCCATGAAGGTGGCTTTTGCCCAATCAGCACAGTTTGAAGTGGACTTCTTTGCCGCTGCTCACCAGGTGCTGCCACCCAATGAAGCAGCCAGTCAACGAGCCAATTAGCCGTCCAGCCAACCGCCCCATGGACCGGCATAGGTGATTAACGCCACCCATTCCGGAAGAAGAAAACGACGCGGCACGGGTGCAAATGGTAAAAATTTCCAGCTTACGCGCTAAAGTTGCAAAGTGCGGTTTCGCAAGTACCCCAAGATTTTCGGACAAGAGATCATTTTTGCCCGGCCCGATCTAGGGCGCGCAATCAGTCTCATTTGCTCCCGGAGCGAGAATTAGCGTATTCTTGATCTTCGGTGCTTACGCCAATACCTAGGGCAATCACTCCATGGCAGAACTCCATTGAGGTCCACGGCGTTGAGGCACATGCATGCATATCGTTTCGTTCACTTTGAACAGCGGGCGCATGTGGTTGGCAATGATCAATCATGATCATGTCGGCATAAAAACTTTGTAATAACGTCGAGAGAAGTGAGTTCCCCAGTGGTGTACGCGATTGTCCGCGCAGGCGGCCGTCAAGAAAAGGTTTCCGTTGGAGACCACGTGACCATGAACCGCGTCCCCGGTGGAGTCGGCAGCACGCTTGAGCTGCCCGCTCTGCTCCTGGTCGATGGTGAGAAAATCACCACCGCCGCAAAGGACCTGGCTAATGTGAAGGTTACGGCTGAGAAGTTGGAGGACCTCCGCGGTCCGAAGATTGTCATCCAGAAATTCAAGAATAAGACCGGTTACAAGAAGCGTCAGGGCCACCGACAGGAACTGTCGAAGGTCAAGATCACTTCAATCGCTTAATAAGCGCTTCGAACGTCGATCCACTTAGTAACTTTTAGTCAAAAGGCAGGCATTTTCAAATGGCACATAAAAAGGGTGCGAGTTCCACTCGCAACGGTCGTGACTCCAACGCTCAGTACCTTGGCGTCAAGCGCTTCGGTGGTCAGGTTGTCAAGGCGGGCGAAATCATCGTTCGCCAGCGCGGCACACACTTCCACCCCGGCGCAGGCGTCGGTCGCGGCAAGGACGACACATTGTTCGCTCTTGACGCAGGCGCAGTCGAGTTCGGCACGCGTCGTGGACGTCGCGTAGTCAACATCGTTGAAGCTGCGGTCTAATCACCAAAGCTATTCCAGTGGGGCGGGCCGCATGGTCCGCCCCACTGTCTTTTAAAGCAGCTTTACCGGCTTGACTCAGGCCAACGATTACTTGCGGACTAGAATGAGTGCGCAAGGCAAGTTCTATTCAAGGAGATTTCATTGGCCAGCTTTGTTGACCGGGTTGTATTGCATGTATCCGGCGGGACTGGCGGCCATGGCTGCGTCTCCGTGCACAGTGAAAAATTCAAGCCGTTGGGCGGGCCCGACGGCGGCAAGGGCGGCGACGGCGGCAGTGTCATCTTCCGTGTCAGCGACCAGACCACCACCTTGCTTGACTTCCACCACGCTCCCCACCGCCGGGGCGGCAACGGTCAGCCCGGCATGGGTGACTGGCGCGATGGCAAGGACGGCCATTCGTTGATCCTTGAAGTTCCCGATGGCACGGTCATCAAGGACAAGGAAGGTAATGTCCTGGCCGACCTCGTGGGCATCGGCACGGAATACGTCGCTGCCGCGGGTGGCCTGGGCGGGCTCGGCAACAACGCTCTTTCCTCGCTGAAGCGCAAGGCCCCGGGTTTCGCCCTGTTGGGCATCGCAGGCTCAGAGGCCGACATTGTCCTTGAATTGAAGTCCATTGCAGATATTGCCCTAGTGGGTTTCCCGTCCGCCGGCAAGTCCAGCCTCATCGCCGCCATGTCTGCGGCACGGCCCAAGATTGCCGACTACCCCTTCACCACCCTGATCCCCAATCTGGGCGTTGTCCAGGCCGGGGAGGTCCGCTTCACCATGGCCGACGTTCCGGGCCTCATTGAGGGCGCCAGCGAAGGCAAGGGCCTGGGCCATAACTTCCTGCGCCACGTGGAGCGTTGCGCGGCCATTGTGCACGTCCTGGACTGCGCCGCGCTTGAGGCGGACCGCGACCCCATCAGTGACCTGGCCATCATTGAGCGCGAGCTTGACCGGTACGACGTCGACATGAGCTATGCCGGCACCGACGGCGATGTGGTGCCTTTGAATGCACGCCCTCGTCTGGTGGCGCTCAACAAGGTGGATTCCCCCGACGGACGTGACATGGCAGAGTTTGTGCGCGGCGACCTGGAGTCACGCGGCTACCGGGTCTTTGAAGTTTCCGCGGCGAGCCATGAGGGACTGAAGGGGCTCGGCTACGCCATGGCAGAAATTGTCATGGCCGCCCGTCAGCAGATCATTGAGGCCCCGGCCAAGGTGGAACCCGTTGTACTGCGCCCCCGTGCAGTCAACGCCGTGCCCTTCAAGATCGTTCGTGAAGAACGAAACTTGGAGCCCCTGTTCCGTGTCCGTGGAGAGAAGCCCGAGCGGTGGGTTGAGCAGACTGATTTCCAGAACGAGGAAGCCATCGGCTATCTGGCAGACCGATTGGCGAAGGCCGGCGTCGAGAAGGAACTTTTCCGGATGGGTGCCACTCCCGGTGACACAGTTGTCATTGGCGGGGAGCACGGTATGATCTTTGATTGGGAACCCACCATGATGGGTGGCGCCGAACACTTGGCGGCACCGCGCGGCACCGACTTGCGCCTGCTCGATCTGGGAGATCGTCCCACCCGTTCGCAGAAGCGCCAGGAACAGCAGGAGCGCCGCGACGCAAAGGCTGCGGCCCGTGCAGAACTCGAGGCCGAGCGCAAGGCCGGCATCTGGACCGAATCAACCAACCGCCAATCAACCAAAACGCACTTCATTGAAGCCGATTTGGCCGCTGAAGGTGAATCCGCAGAATCGACTACCACTAAGGATCTATGAGCCTGGAAGCATTGACAATTATGGAACATGACCAAGAGCTTTCCCTGCCGGTACGGCAGACTATCGCCACCGCGTCCCGAATCGTGGTGAAGGTCGGGTCGTCCTCCTTGACGTCGCTTGTTGGCGGTATTTCAGAGGAGGCACTGACCCAGCTCGCCGGTGTGCTGGCTGAGCGGCACAAGGCGGGAACGGAGATCATTCTGGTGTCCTCCGGTGCTATCTCGGCAGGTTTGGCACCGTTGGGCCTGGTTCGTAGACCGTATGACCTTGCGACGCAGCAGGCAGCTGCCAGCGTGGGCCAGGGGTTGTTGATGGCTTACTACAACAAGGTCTTTAGTGCCCATGGAGTCATTGCTTCGCAGGTGTTGCTGACAGCCGAAGACCTGGCCAAACGCCGCCAGCATGTCAATGCGCATCGGGCCTTGGAACGATTGCTCAACCTGGGCGTCATTCCCATTGTCAATGAAAACGACACTGTTGCCACCCGTGAGATTCGTTTCGGCGACAATGACCGGCTCGCGGCCCTCGTGGCACACCTCGTCAAGGCAGATGCCCTGTTGTTGCTGTCCGATGTTGACTCCTTGTACGACGGTCCACCCTCGCAAGGGGCCACGCGCATTAGCCAAGTGGACTCACCCGACGACCTTGAAGGGGTCGTCATCGGCACCACTGGCAAGGCCGGGCTGGGCACAGGAGGCATGGCCACGAAGGTACAGGCTGCCATGATTGCAGCCGAAACCGGGATTCCAGCCCTTGTCACCTCCACCGCCCAAGCGGCTGCCGCACTGGCAGGTGAGGACGTGGGAACCTGGTTCGGCGAGAACGGCAACAGACGCTCCGTGCGAATGCTGTGGCTGGCACACCTGGCGGATATCCGCGGGCGTCTGGTACTGGATGACGGCGCTGTCCGGGCAGTCACCGAACGGAACAAGTCCGTGCTGCCAGCAGGAATCACCGCCGTCAGCGGAGAATTTGTTGCCGGAGACGCCGTCGAGATCTGTGATTCACACGGGAACGTGTTTGCCCACGGACTGGTCAACTTCCGTAATTCCGACCTGCCGCAGATGCTGGGCCACTCAACCAAGAACCTGGCAAAAGTCATGGGCCAGCAATTCGAGCGTGAAGTGGTCCATGTTGATGACTTGGTGATCCTGAGCGTTTAGCGCTTAGCTGACCGAGGCCTGCGTCACAGCGACGCAGGTCTCGGTGCCCTAGACTTGATGGATGACCGAACCGATTGTAAAAGTAAATATTTCCGCTGAAGTTCAGGCCATCACCGAGCGTGCCCGCCGAGCTTCCCGCCGCATGGCCGGAGCCAACCGTGCCTGGAAAGACAAAGGCCTGCGGGCCATTGCCAAGTCGCTTTTGGAACACCAAGATGCCATCCTTGCAGCCAACGCCAAGGATGTGGCAGCAGGCCACGAAAACGGAACTTCACTACCACTGCTCGATCGCCTCACACTGACCAAGGTCCGCGTCCAGGGGCTGGCCGACGCATTGGAAAACCTTGCCAGCCTTCCAGACCCCGTAGGCAACGTGGTCCGTGGACAGACTCTGCCCAACGGCCTGCGCATGCGCCAAATCAACGTCCCCATGGGTGTGGTTGCCGCCATCTACGAAGCACGTCCCAACGTTACCGTTGATATTGCCGGCCTTGCCCTCAAGAGCGGCAACGCCGTGATCCTGCGCGGTGGGAGCGCAGCTGCCCACACCAACAAGGCTTTGCTCGGCCTATTGCGCGAGGCCCTTGACGCTGTGGGCCTGCCAGCAGACGCCGTCCAGTCCGTGGACCAGTTCGGCCGTGAAGGCGCCAACCTCATCATGAAGGCGCGAGGCTCCGTCGACGTGTTGATTCCCCGCGGCGGACGTGAGCTGATCCAGACGGTGGTGAACAATTCTGCCGTTCCTGTCATTGAAACGGGTGAAGGCAACGTGCATATCTTCATCGACAGCAGTGCCGAAGAGGAAATGAGCGTCAACATCCTGCTGAACGCGAAAACACACCGCCCCAGCGTGTGCAACACAGTGGAGACGCTGTTGGTCCACAAAGATGCGACTGTTCTTCCAGCAGTACTCAAAGCACTGTCGAAGGCGGGAGTTCGCCTGCACGTCGATGAGCGTGTACAGGCTGTTCTGCCAGCAGGAGTCACGGCAGTGCCGGCCACGGATGAGGACTGGGCTACCGAATACATGGACCTTGACCTGGCCGTGAAGATGGTCGATTCCATGCCGGACGCCATCGCCCACATCCGCACTTGGAGCACAGGCCACACGGAAGCGATCGTGACGAACAACTTGGCCAATGCTGAAAAGTTCATTGCTGAAATTGATTCGGCCGCAGTCATTGTGAATGCGAGCACTCGTTTCACCGACGGCGGCGAGCTGGGCCTCGGGGCCGAAGTCGGTATTTCCACGCAAAAACTGCATGCTCGCGGGCCCATGGGCCTGACAGAGTTGACCACCACCAAATGGATTGTGCAAGGCGAAGGTCAGGTCCGGGGCTGAATTCGGCCCGTCGGTGTGCCAGTGTACGTCGATTGCACGTACCATTAGAAAAGAATTCAAGTGATAGACGGTTCGGTCGCGGTTACACTGCCGCCCGGCCACGCACCCTAGGGGAGAAATAATGCTGACCCAGCTTGCAGGAGTCGTACTGGCTGCCGCAGAGGAACATGACCTTGCGCCGTTGATCGCACCCCCGTTCGTGATTGGCGGGGCAATGCTCGCAGCGCTGCTGCTGTTGATGTTCGTCACGGTCTCATTCATGAACTTGGGCAACCGACACGCGGCAGTCGAAGCTTCCGAGGACCCGCACCGCCAGCACACGAACAAGCACTTGCACGGTGACGATTCGGCGTCCTCCAATCACTGAGCAAACACCCTTGGCGCCTTCGGTTGAAAGCGCCAAGGGTCGTCTGCGTGTTGGGGTCATGGGTGGAACGTTCGACCCAATCCACCATGGTCACCTTGTCGCAGCCAGTGAGGTTGCGAGTGTCTTTAAGCTTGACGAAGTTATCTTCGTGCCCACGGGTGAACCGTGGCAGAAAGCCAAGAACCAGGTTAGCGCCGCTGAACACAGGTATTTGATGACAGTCATTGCCACCGCAGCAAACCCCCAGTTCACCGTGAGCCGTGTGGACATTGACAGGCCCGGCCCCACCTTCACGATCGACACATTGCGCGACTTGCGCAGGATGCGTCCTGAGGCGGATTTGTTTTTTATCACCGGAGCCGATGCCATGGCACAGATCATGTCGTGGAAAGACAGCGACGAGCTGTGGGATCTGGCCCATTTTGTTGGTGTAACCCGTCCCGGGCATGTCCTCGATGACAGGGGGCGCACCGATGTAAGTTTGTTGGAAGTGCCCGCCATGTCAATCTCGTCCACTGATTGCAGGATGCGGGTGGCGGAGCACAATCCCGTCTGGTACTTGGTGCCTGACGGAGTCGTACAATACATTGCCAAATATGGTCTCTACCTACAACCCGCCACGAATGCCCTTGCAGGGATCGTGCCGGTAACTTCGAGAACCGAAGATTTCCAGAACCGAATGAGTGAGTGATGAGCAAGGAAACGGAGCCGATTCGCAGCCGCAGGGAACCGCGTGCGCAGTCGGCCAAATCAAGCGGCGCCACGGGACAGCCGCTGAAGCCCGGCACCGCCACGCCCAAAAGCGCCGCTGGTCCCCAAAACGCTGCTGCACGTAAGACTGGCGCCGGTCCTCAAAACGCGGCTACACCCAAAACCGCCTCTGCCACGGCCAAGACCGGAGCCGCTGCGCGTAACACTGCTGCTGCGCCCAAAACCGGCGCTGCCACCGCCAAGACCGGAGCCGGTGAGCGTGAAACTGGCGCTGCTGCACCCAAGCTCGGCGCTGTTGCGCCCAAGCCCGGGTCTGCCACGGCTAAGACCGGAGCCGCTGCGCGTAAAACTGCTGTTGCGACCAAAACCGGCGCTGCCACGGCCAAGACCGGAGCCGCTGCGCGTAGAAGTGGCGCTGCTACACCCAAAACTGGGTCTGCTGCACCCAAAACTGGCGCTGCTGCGGCCAAGACCGGAGCCGCTGCGCGTAGAAGTGGCGCTGCTGCACCCAAAACCGGCGCTGCTGCGCGTAAAACTGGCGTTGCTGCCGTTCAGGCTTCGGCTGGTGAATCCACGACAGGTCCCGCGGTCCCCGCCTCCGCGGTCTCACCAGCCACTGCAGGGCAGGTGGAACCGACCACCCAGTCGGATAGAGGAGCAGTACCGGTAGAACGGCAGTCCCAAACGGGTGGACGCGAAAGAGCAGCCCAGAGCTCCTACAAGAAGCTCCTCGACGCGGAACCTGCGGCGCTACCCGGACAGGGCACTGGACAGCAGGCAGAAGCCAGCACGGCAGTTCCGGGGGGCCAGGGAAGCAGCCCGCTGTTGGGGCCCTTCGCTCACCGCCGCACTGGCCGCCGCGCTTCGTCCGGTGCCGTGGATGCTCCCTCATCAGTGGCACGCGGTTCGGGCCGTGCCGGCGCGCATGGTAGCAATCAGGCGCCGGGGACAACCATCCCCACATCCGAGGAATTGACGGTCGTGGCAGCGCAGCGGGAAGACAGTGGCCGTGCCGCCGTTCTCAACCAGCGGGCCGAGGCCCGTGAACGGCTGGGGCAGGAGAATGCCAGGAACCGACGGCCGACCCCCGACCCCACGGCGACCGACAACCTGGCCATGGTCACTCCGCTGGAATTTATCCAGGTGCCCGGCATCGACCGGTCCGTGATGCGCCCGCCTGCAACAACGCATGTGCCGATCGTCACCCAGTCAATGCGTCAGCAAACCGCCGGGCCCAGGAAACCGCTGCCCCGTTCGGCGGGAAAATCGGCACCCATAAGCACCTCGAATGTAGGGACAGCGGCCTACACCGCTGCCGCCGCAACGGAGCCGCTCGGTGCTCACCCCGCACAAGTACCTGAACCACAGGTGCAGCGCACAACGGCCAAGCATAAGAGCGAGGTAACCAGCACCGTGGTTCCCACCACGAGTACTGAACGTTCTGAAGCAGTCCCGGCATCAGAATCCGTCCACAGCCCCAGTCACGGTAAACGTGTACTTACGGGCGGGCACCCAACCGCGGGCTCCGCCGTCGGACCTGTGGCCGTGGCACCCGCTGAAGCAGCTGCCGCAACGCCTGCCCCAGTGCGCGCCGAGATGCACCGGTCGCAGATGCCCCCGATGCCAGCCGACTATGCTCATGGACTTGAGCCGCTGGATGCAATGACGGCAGGGCTGCGGCGTACCCAGCGTAATCGGCGGCTGCAGTGGGGAAGCCTCATTGTTGGCGGCGCTGCCCTGGTTGTGGGCGTCATCTTTCTCATCACATCTCTTACACGCTAAATTTTTTACCAATCAAAGGAAACAGTAGTGACGGCAACAGAACAGTCAATTGAACTTGCACGCGCAGCAGCACGTGCGGCATCGGACAAGCTGGCCCT
Source organism: Arthrobacter sp. E3 (assembly GCF_017353415.1). Taxonomy (GTDB): domain Bacteria; phylum Actinomycetota; class Actinomycetes; order Actinomycetales; family Micrococcaceae; genus Specibacter. Next base: position 27,412 of record NZ_JAFMPX010000013.1, on the reverse strand, counting down.
GAATGTAACAGCCATTGATGTCAGCGACCGCTTGGCCATCACGGATATTTTCTTCATCGCATCGGCGGAAACCGAGCGTCAGGTCAACGCCATTGTGGACGGGATCGAAGACGAGCTGCACAAGTTTGACTTGCGCCCCGTACGTCGCGAAGGACGTTCAGGAGGCCGCTGGGTGCTGCTGGACTACGCCGACATCGTGGTTCACGTCCAGCATGAGGAAGACAGGGTCTTTTACGCTCTGGAACGCCTGTACGGAGACTGCCCTGTCATCGACCTGCAGCTGGGCGAGCTCGACCCGTCGGCGAAGCCGGCCGGTGCCTCCGCTGCCGCCGGAGCTGACGCTGAGCCCGTGACTGCGGCAGGCACTGAGACCGACGTCCCGGCCAACGCTCAGGCCAACAAGAACTAATCCCTGCAAAGGGCTCTGGAACGGATACTTCCCTTGATGGCTGGAATTGAACCAGAACACTCGGTCCTGCAGTCCGCCGGAACGCGGCGACGGGTGATCTTTTGGCGCCACGGACGCACCGCCTGGAATGCTGCGCGGCGCTTTCAAGGCCAAACAGACATTCCGCTGGATGAGGTGGGTGTTTCACAAGCCAGTCGTGCCGCAGCGTTGTTGGCGGGAAAGCTGGTTCGCAACAATGCTCAGCTGAACGTGCAGATCCTTTCCTCCGACTTGGGTAGGGCCTATGCCACCGCTCAGGAGCTCGCAACCCTGATGGGCAGTGAGGTTCTGGTGGATCCCCGCCTGCGTGAAACGTATGGCGGGGAGTGGGAGGGCAGGACGTTCGATGACATCATCGAACACTTCCCGGACGACATTGCCTTGTGGCAGAAGGATGAGCCGGGTGTGCGTGCAGGCGGCGGGGAGACCCGCGTGGAGGTGGCCCAGCGCATGGTTGAGGCCATCTTGGAGAAAGCCGAGGATATGCCCGACGGCGGCACTCTGGTGGTCACCACCCATGGGGGAGCCACACGCGTGGCACTGGCAAAACTGTTGGGCCTGCCGGAGGAGCTGTGGCGGGCCATGTCCGGGCTGTCCAACTGCCATTGGTCAGTGGTTGAAGCTGCCCAAACTGACCCCAACAATGACGGAATGGGCATCTGGCGCCTGCTTGAACACAATGTTGGAACTCTTCCAGAACCGTACGAACTACCCGAAGACTTAGCCGAACCCGTTGAGGATTAGACAAGCTTTAAAGCCCGATTTGGCAGGTGGGTGAAACGTGTTCTAGGATAGACAAGTTGTTCCGGCCAAGACCGATTGGTCAAGGCTGGAGGAACAGTTTGGGGCTGTGGCGCAGCTGGTAGCGCACCTGCATGGCATGCAGGGGGTCAGGGGTTCGAGTCCCCTCAGCTCCACCAAACCGACCGGAATGCTGAAACAGCAGCCGGTGGTTACAACTTAATAATGTCTTTGGGGCTGTGGCGCAGCTGGTAGCGCACCTGCATGGCATGCAGGGGGTCAGGGGTTCGAGTCCCCTCAGCTCCACCAAAGAAAAAAGTCCGGTCATCCTACCCATGGATGGCCGGACTTTTTGCTGCCTTCACGACTTCGCAGTTCAGCGGCGGTATGCGGAACGGTGGTGCCGAAACGCAAGGAGCGGTAGCCTCTGCCCTAGGACTCATGCGCTCGGGTTTGCGGGCGCACGGTAATTTTGAAGAAAGCCGAAAAATGTTGAAACTTTGCAACGATGTGCGTGCACCGCAGGGTGTGGCATGATCCCGGGGCCGGAAGCGGCGTTCCACGGTGGCGAGCCCCACCGGCCAGAGCTCGCCCAACGGCTCAATTGGCTTCGCGCTGGCATTTTAGGGGCTAACGACGGGATTGTTTCCGTCGCCGCAATTGTGGTGGGTGTGGCTGGGGTGAGCACTAGCACCGGCCCCATCCTGACGGCAGGAGTGGCGGGGCTTGTTGGTGGCGCGGTTTCCATGGCGTTGGGAGAATATGTCTCCGTCAGCAGCCAAAGGGACAGCCAGCACGCGCTGATTGAAAAGGAGCGGACCGAGCTTGCCGAGCAGCCCGAAGAGGAACTGGCGGAACTGGCCGCCATGTACCAGGCAAAAGGGTTGAGCCCGGCAACGGCCCTGAACGTGGCGGAGGAGCTGACGGCCCACGATGCCCTGTCGGCGCACCTTTCCATTGAAATGAACATTGACCAGGACGACGTCGTCAGTGCCTGGTCCGCGGCACTGGCATCTGCCGTGGCGTTCACGCTGGGTGCCATCCTGCCGCTGTTGGCCATCCTTCTTCCGCCGCCGTCTTTGCGCGTCCCCGTTACGTTCGTGGCCGTCATTGTGGCACTGGGACTGACCGGGTGGTTCGGAGCCTACCTTGGCGGCAGCAACAGAGGGCGTGCAGCAGTCCGTGTGGTGGTGGGAGGTGCGCTGGCACTGGCCGCCACATTCATCATCGGAAACGTGCTGGGAGCCAGCGGCATGGTTGGCTGACCTGTGAAGCCGCGATGTTGACTATTCGAAGGATGACCGGCGAGGATCCGACACGGGAGTCTTCCAAATGTCCGGCCTGGTCACAGGGAAGCTGCGGCCGCTCAAACTCAGGGAATCGATCCGGATCAGATGTGCCTTCGTCCCTCCCTGCCATGGCTCCAGCGGAAGTGCATTGGCGGCAGAGACCTCCACAGGGTGCGTGATTTCCCTGGCCGTTCCGCGCAGCACTACGCTCCATGCATGCTCGCTGCTGTCGTCGTACCCGTCAATCTCCAGCGCAACCAACGCCTGGTCAATGGTTCCCTGGAGCTTGGTTCCGCCAGCGGTACGGAACACCACATGGCCGTTGCCCACCGCATAGTTGAGCGGAAAAATATCCGGATGCCCATCCACCACGACGGCGAGCCGTCCAACAACATGGGACTTGAGCAAGTCCCAGCATTCGGCCTTTTCCAACTTGTCAACGCGCGGGTGCTCCGTATGGTTCATACGCTCGAGGCTACAGGTATTTATGTGGGCACGGCAGAGCGGGACTTGGCAGTGGCAGGCCGGGAAGGCTGGAAGACCGGCAGTGCAGGAAAATGGGACAATGGTGCCGTGTCCATTCCAAACAACGCGCCGCTTGCTGCGCCAAACCCGCCAGCAGAGCCCGCCGCCCGCAGCTACGAAGCTGTGCTGGAGAGTATTGAAGACGAACTCAAGGCTGGGCGGATCAAGGTGGGGGACCAGTTGCCGGGCGAGCGTGCACTGGCCCTGAAACACGGTATTTCCAGGGCGTCTGTGCGTGATGCCATCCGTGTCCTTGATGCCATGGGGGTAGTTCGCACCGCTGCTGGTTCGGGACCGCGGTCAGGGGCTGTGGTCATTGCCAATCCCAGTGCGGGGCTGGCTTCCACTTTGCGTCTGCACATGGCCACCAACCATTTTCCGGTTGCTGACATTGTGCAGACCCGCATCATGATGGAAACGTGGGCGGCCGGGGAGGCTGCGATCCAGCCACGCGACCACGATCAAGAGACAGCGTTGGGCTCCTTGCTCACGGCCATGGCTGATCCTCAACTGGACAGGGAGGAATTCCACGTCCTCGACGCGGCCTTCCACGTGCAGCTCAGTGCACTGGCCGGCAATGCCGTCATCACCGCCATGATGGAATCCCTGCGTTCAGCGATCCAGGGCTACGTCAGTGCCGCCATCGACAGTGACGAGCGGTGGGCGAGAATCGTCCCCACGCTGCGTGCACAGCATGATCAGATATTTGCTGCCGTCCTGGAGCACGACGGCGCCCGCGCAGCCCAGGAGCTCAGGGGCCACATTGAGTGGTTCCACGAGCAGACACGGCCCCTGCGATGAGGTGCCCCTGCCAAAGTGGCGAGAGTTACGAACATTGCTGTGCCAAGTTCATCACGAGCCTGGGCACAGCCCAGCAGTTGTACCCGCCCACAGCGGAGGCGCTGATGCGCTCACGCTTCAGCGCCTTTGCCGTGGGGGGTGCCAGCTACCTCCTGCATACCTGGCACCCCTCCACCCGGCCTGCTTGCCTCGAGCTTGATCCTGACCAGCAGTGGTATTTGCTGGAAATCCTTGGCACCAGTGGTGGCGGGTTGTTTGACACCCAGGGAGTTGTCAGCTTCCGGGCCCACTACCGCTCCGCGGCAAACCGCAAGCTGAAGGATTCATTGACCGAAACCAGCAGCTTTGTCCGTGAAGAACGGCAATGGCTCTATATGGAGGCGTTGGAACTGCTTTAGTTTGGCCAGTCCTAGTACTCCTGGGTTGCCGGTCCGGGTTCTGACGGCGGCGGGTCAATCTCCGTCTTGCGGGCGGCCAGTTCCTCCCGGTCGGCCAGAATGCGGCGCGCATGCAGGATGTCCCCGATGAACCAGTCGTACACCAGGATGCCGATGACGCCGCCAATGAGCGGGCCCACTATGGGAACCCAGAAGTACCAGCTGAACGCCCCTGGGACTCCGGTGATGGTGCCCGGCATGGCCACCTCACCCCAACCGGCCATCCACGCAAAGACGCGTGGGCCAAAGTCACGGGCCGGATTGATGGCATATCCGGCGTTGGCGCCAAAGGACATGCCGATCGCGGCGACAGCGAAACCGATTATGAGCGGGCCAAGGTTGGCCTTGACCGCCAAGTTGCGCATGTCGATAATCGCGGCGATCAAGATGATCAGGAACGCGGTTCCAACAATTTGGTCAATCAACGGCACGGTCAGGTTGCCCTTGAAGTACGGGGCAGGGAACGTGGCGAAGATGGAAAACGTAGCCAGGCCCCCTGCTTCATTCCGTTGGGTTTTGGACGCCGCATTGAACGCATCGATGGCATTGAAATACACCACGTACAGAAGTGCTGCGGCGGCAAAGGCACCTACCACCTGGGCTACGACGTAAGGTATGACCTTGTTCCAAGCAAACTTCCGCCGAACGGCGAACGCCAAGGTGACCGCCGGGTTCAGGTGAGCCCCGGTCACTCCGCCGGCAACGTAAACGCCGAGGGCGACGGCGAACGCCCAACCCCATGTGATGAGCAGCCAGTCCCCAGCAGCGGCAAAGATGGTGGTGTCGGTGGCTGCGCGGCCGCTGCCTGGCAGGGCCGCGACGGCCATGGCGACGACTCCGTCGCCAAAACAAATCAAAACGAAGGTGCCGAGGAATTCCGCAAGCATTTCTCCCCACACACCACCAACGCGCTTTAACCCGCTGCCTTCGCGAATTCCTCTTCGCAACGGCGTAATTTCACTCATGTGAATCATCCTTCCAGTCGTCAATGACGGCGACGTATCTGTGACTGAGGTGACTGCCACAAGTATACGACTGCCGTGACCCCTGTCACCAGAGACGGGGACAAGGTCACGGGGAGCCGGGTGCGGTCGCGAAAACCCGCCCTGTAGAGTAGCCCGGTGGAGGATAACAACAGCACTTGCGGCCCCGACTTCGACTTCGGGCAACTGCGTAGATTTCCCGACATTGAGGCAGCAAACTTGTTTGCCCACGACGCCACCGATGAACTGATCCTCAACGAAGCAGCCGCAGCGTTGGCCCGGACAGGCAGCGGCCCCGGAAATGGTGTGGTCGTTGTGGTGGGAGACCGCTACGGGGCCTTGACGTTGGCTGCGGCAACCCTTCACGGGCTGCGCGGGCTGCGGGTGCACCAGGACGGACTGTCCGGGGAGCGGGCCCTTGCCGCCAATGCCGCACGGCTGGACTTGGCCGGTGCCTACACCAGCGGACCCTTGGATGGCAGCCTATTTGCCGGTGCACGCGTGGTGCTGTGGCAATTGCCGCGCAGCCTGGAGGAAGTTGCCGAAGTGGCTGAGCTGATCAGTGCCCATGCCGACCCGGACGTGCAGATCTTTGCAGGCGGGCGCATCAAGCACATGACCGTCGCCATGAACACCGTCCTGTCACGACATTTCTCCTCCGTCACGGCCGGGCGGGCATGGCGAAAGTCCCGCCCACTGTTCGTCAGCGTTCCGCTCAAGGAGGGCCCGGCGTCGAGCTTCCCGCGGTGTGAGTTCCACGAGGAGCTGGGCCTGTGGTTGTGTGCGCATGGGGCCACCTTCGGCGGCACCAAGGTTGATGTGGGAACAAGGTTCCTGCTGGAGTACATACCGGCGATGCGCCAAGATACCGAAACCGCCATCGATTTGGGAGCTGGCAACGGCACCATCGCGTCGGCCCTGGCCAAAGCCCGGCCCGGACTGCACATTTCCGCCACCGACCAGTCAGCTGCTGCGGTGGCGTCAACGCTGGCCACTGCAAAGGCCAACGGGCTGCAGGACCAAATTGAGGTGATTCGCGACGACGCGCTGTCCAGTTTCCCAGCGGGTTCGGCCGGACTGATCGTGCTCAACCCGCCCTTCCACGTTGGGGCCACAGTCCATGCCGGCATCGCGCTGAAGCTGTTTGCCGCAGCCGCCCGGGTGCTGGCTCCAGGCGGGGAATTGTGGTGCGTTTACAACCGTCACCTGGACTACAAGCAGGTGCTGTCCAAGATTGTGGGTCCCACCCGTGTGGAGGGGCGCAACAGCAAGTTCACGGTGACCGTGTCCACGAGGGTGGCAGGCCCCGCAGCGGAAACGGACTGAGTCGAAGCACAAGATCATGATGTTGCCCGTGGCGTTCGTACACACCCGTTCAGCTGGGGGTAATCTGGCAGCTGGGTATTGGAGGATATGGGGCCCATGCATACCATCCATCCGGCAAGGAGAATTAGTTGACTGACCCTGAACTTGGTGTGCCACAGCGGCGCCGCGGCACGAATCTTCCCAAGATGGGCGATTTTAATCAGGCAGTCATTTTGGACTCCATCCGGCGCTCTGAGGAAGGGCTCAGCCGGGTGGAACTGGCAGCCTCGGCCGGGCTCGCCGCCCAAACCGTTTCCAATATTTGTCGCAGGCTCCTTGACAACGGGTTGATTGTTGAAGCTGGCAAGGAAACTTCCGGCCCAGGCAAGCCGCGCACCATTTTGCGTCTGAACCCCCGCGGCATGTACGCAGTGGGGTTGCACATTGATCCCTCCCGAACCAGCTATGCGCTCCTTGACGCCGTGGGCACAGTGATCTTCTCGCAGGAGGAAGCAACAGATTTGGTGGGCCGCCCAGCCGACGCCGTTGCCGCCATGGGTGCCACGGTTCGCCGGATCATCGCCGAGTCAGGTGTGGATGAGCAACGAATTGCCGGTGTTGGTGTGGCTACTCCGGGGCCCTTGGATGCCGCTCATGGGACCGTTGTGGATCCGCCGCATATGACAGGCTGGACGCGGGTGCCGTTGCGGGACATCCTGCAGGAAAGCACGGGCCTGCCCGTGGTGATCGAAAAGGACGTGACGGCAGGTGCCGTAGCCGAGTTGTGGGCCGGTGGTGCGGACAGTACCGCCGATTTTGTGTATGTCTACGTTGGTACGGGCATAGGTGCCGGTCTGGTGCTCAACGACGAAGTGGTGCGCGGCTCCTCAGGGAACGTCGGGGAGATTGGGCACATCATTGCCGATCCGGACGGGCCCACTTGTGATTGTGGACGCCGTGGCTGTGTCAAGGTCACCTGCATGCCCGAGACCATTGTGGCCCATGCGCGGGAGGTTGGAGCGCTGCCCGCCGTGGACCCGCTTTCACCCAAGCCGCTGGCGGAGGACTTGGAAGCCCTGGCCCACGCAGCTGCGGCAGGAAACCCTGCTGCTGCCGAGGTTCTGGCGCAGTCCGCACGCAGGATGGCAGGGGTGGTTTCGGTCCTGACTAACCTGCTTGATGTGGAGCGGGTTGTCTTTGGCGGTCCGTTCTGGCCCGCCCTTGCAGCGAGCTACTTGGCTCAGATCCCGCCCGTGTTGTCGCAGCTGAGCGTCACCACCTGCGTTCATTCGGTGGAGGTGGTGGGCACGATTGTCAGTTCCGGCGAGGAAGCATTCGGGGCGGCGTGCCTGGTCATGGAAAAGACCTTCAACCCCACGGCCGCCCAACTGTTGCTGGGCGCCAAGCCCTAAGCCAGGCTTGGCCCTCAGGTTAAGCTGCCGCTCAGGTCTAGCCGGCTGTTCAGTCGACCACACCCTCCCGAACTTCACCGAAGGGAACACCCGGGTCCGTGCGGGCCTGGACTGTGTGTGAATTGACGATGACGTAGACGCCGTGCGTTTTCTCGGCGACAGACTGCTTCAAGATGGGCAAGACGGTGGCAATGAAGCTTTCGTCCCTACCTTCAAGGTATTCTGCATACGCGGCTGGCAACTGGTTCATGTTCCATACTGTAGTACCTGCCCGGCGCCCCCAACAGGTGTGCATGGGAAGTTCTCCCCATTGCGGCCTTGGCCGTGATCGGATGTGATTGACCCCAAGGATTTAGTCAATAACGGTGCCCGGCGAAAGGCCCAAGTCTGTGTTGTCCACCAGTGTCCGCTTCCACCTCGACCCCGCGGAACTGTCTCATGCCCAGCAGCTTTCGCAGCGCATCGCCCACAGCTTTGAGCACAAGGTGGTGGGACAGGCCCGGCTGCGCGAGACGCTGTTGATCGCGTTGATGACTGGCGGGCATGTGCTTTTGGAGTCGGTGCCCGGGCTCGCCAAGACCACAGCCGCCCAAACACTGGCAGATTCCATCGATGCCCGTTTCCGCCGCATCCAGTGCACCCCGGACCTGTTGCCCAGTGACATTGTCGGCACGCAAATTTACGACGCCGCCCAGGGCACCTTTGTCACCCAACTGGGCCCCGTCCACGCCAACATTGTGTTGTTGGATGAGATCAACCGCTCCAGCGCCAAAACCCAGTCGGCCATGCTGGAAGCCATGCAGGAACGCCAAACCACGATTGGCGGGCACGTGCATCCACTGCCGTCGCCGTTCCTTGTCATGGCGACGCAAAACCCCATCGATCAAGTGGGCACCTACCAACTGCCTGAGGCGCAGATGGACAGGTTCATGCTCAAGGACGTCCTGGACTACCCGAGCCCCGTGGAGGAGGCTGAGGTGATCCGGCGCATGGACGCCGGTGTATACCTGCCGGATGCAACGCCGTCGGCCGCGGCAACGCTGGATGAGGTCCGAACTCTGCAGACCACCGTGAAGAAGGTGTATCTGGACCCCTCCCTGGTGAACTACATTGTGGGCCTGGTCTACGTCACCCGCCACGCCGGGGCCTACATTGACCCTGCCCTGGCCTGCCTCATTGAATTCGGAGCCAGCCCCCGAGCCAGCATCGCCTTCACCCAGGCATCTCGCGCCCTGGCACTGCTGCAGGGCCGCGACCACGTCATCCCGGAGGACATCAAGGCCCTGGCCGAGCGGGTGCTGCGCCACCGGCTCATACTTGGCTTCGAAGCCGTGGCTGAGAACATCCCGGTGGAAAAAGTCATTGGCGCCATCGTTGACTCCGTGCAGACACCTTAGGGCTGCATGGGCAGCCTATTGACGGCGGTGAAGTCGAAGATGCACATCTTTGCCCACCGCAAGGCCAGGGGCCTCCTCGAGGGTGAATACGCGTCGATCTTCCGTGGCAACGGCCTGGATTTTGACGACTTGCGCGACTACGTCCCGGGAGACGAGGTGCGTGACATCGACTGGAAAGCCACGGCGCGCACAGGCAAACCGCTGATCAAACGCTACGTTGCCACGCGTCGCCAGCAGCTGCTGCTGGTGGCCGACACCGGCCGGAACATGGCGGCGCTGGCCGAGGGCGGGGAACCCAAGAAGGACCTGGCTGTCATGGCCATGGGTGTGCTGGGCCTGCTCGCGCTGGGCCATGGGGACTCGGTCTCGCTGGTCCATGGCGACGTGGCCGGGACCGCCGCCCTGCCCGCCAAAGGAACTGAACACCATGTGGAGATGCTGTTACGCCACATGGACGCGGTGGGTTTGGACCATGAGCCCAGCGACCTCACGTCGCAGCTGGAATACGTGGCAGCCCACTACCGCCAACGCCTGCTGCTGGTGGTGATCGCCGACGACGTGCTGGCGGATCCACGCTTGGCGAAGGTGGTGCGCCGGTTGCAGGCACAGCACGAAGTCCTGTGGGTGCACATCGTCGACGCCGCACTGGCAGGTCCGCGGGCAGTGCAGGGCACGGCGCTTGATGTTGCCGGGATGAAACCGGTCCTGGCGTTCCTGGCGCAGGACCCGGCGCTGGCCCACAGCTATGCCGAGGCCATGGCCGCACGCGCCCGCGGCCTGGCCGAGATGCTCTCCACCCATGGCATAGCCACGGCGTCCATCGCCACCACGGGCGAGGTTATGGGGCAGATCTTCCTCTTGCTGGAAAGGCACCGCCGTGGCCGCTGACACCCTATTTTCCGCCGTCGGCTTCCATGCTCCCGCCTTGAACACCACCGCCTTGAACACCGCCGTCTTGAACACCACCGTCTTCAACGCGCCAATCTTCAACGAGCCGGTCTTCTACGCCCCGGTAGGCTATTCGCCGTGGTGGCCGCTGGCCGGAATTGCCCTGCTGCTGTTGTGCCTGGGTTGGTGTGCCTGGGTGTGGATTTCCACCCGGGTGGGCGCCACCGCGAGCGTGCCGGAGTTCTCCGCCCCACGCAATCCTGAAACTGTTCGGCACAAATACTGGGCACTGATCACGGATATCGAGCACAGGCACGACGGCGGCCAGCTGGACGGACGATCCGCTCACCTCGAGCTCAGCTTGGTTCTGCGCACTTTTGTGCAAGAGATGACGGGGCTGCGCGCTCAGCGAATGACACTCGCGGAACTGCGTGCACACCAGGTCAGCGAACACCAGCTGCCTTTGGTGGCAGATGCTGTGGAACGCTGGTATCCAGCACAATTTGGTGCAGGTGCAGGTGCAGGTGCAGGTGCAGGTGCAGGTCCAGGTGCAGGCAAAGGTGCAGATGCAGGCACGCCTAGCGTGGCATCCTCCGCGCAGCAGGCCCGGGAGGTGGTGGGCCAATGGCGTTGAAATACTGGTGGCTGCTGCCCTTGGGGCTGGCCGCAGTGGCCGCTGTGGTGATACTGCTGTGGCGGCGCCAGGGTATTGTCATTTCACCTACCCCGGTGGCGCACGCCGAACGTCTGACTGAACTGCCCGCCTACAAGCAGGCACTGGCCTCCTACCGTAAGCGGCTTGTCGCTGCTGTGGTGGCGCTCGCAGTCCTGGCAGTGTCGCTGCTGGTCGCCGCGGCCCGGCCCGTGAGCGAAAGCAGCACGGTTCCCGAGCAGTTCAACAGGGACATCATGCTGTGCCTGGACGTGTCAGGATCAATGCTGGACACGGACGTGGCCATCATGGGTGTCTTTTCCCAGCTCGTGGGCAAGTTCCAGGGCGAACGCATTGCCATGACCATCTTTGATTCCAGCGCTGTCATGGTTTTTCCGCTCACCGACGACTATGAGTTTGTGGCCGGGGAACTCGCCGCAGCCACGAAGGCGCTCGGTTCCGCCGACATTGCCATTGACTACCTGGCCGGCACCCATGAGGCGGATGGATCCTCGCTCATCGGCGACGGCCTGGCCAGTTGCGTCAAGGGGTTCCCGGCTGCGGAGAATACCGCGGCGAAAAGTGCTGTGGGGGACAATTCTGCGGCTGAGAAGGGGCGGTCCCGCTCCATCATCTTAGCCACCGACAACATGTTGGCCGGGCGCCCCCTGTTCACGCTGGAACAGGCCACCGAACTGGCCAAGACTGCCAACACACGCGTCTACGCGTTCAACCCCAATGACTACGGCAGCAGTGACTACGGCTCCAACGAATTTGGCATGTTCCCACTCTTAGGAGACGCTGCCGTTGGCTTGAAGCAGACGGCGTCTGCAACCGGCGGAGCCTACTATGCGCTGGAGTCGGAGGAGGCAGTCGCCTCCATAGTGGAGAAAGTGCAGGCCACTGAGGCGTCGCGGTTGCTGGGTGCCCCGCACAAGAGCCTCGTTGACCATCCCGGCGTGCCCCTGGGGATCGCAGCCGTGGCACTGTTGGCTCTGGCGCTGTTGCGCGTACCCACATCGGCAACCGCACGGGCAACAGCATCGGTGTCCGCATGGGTGCGGCGGGTGCGGCCATGAGTTTCCTGCCCATCGTTACCCCCTGGCTGTTTTGGCTGGTCGTCGTGATGCTGCTTGCAGGCACGGTGTGGACACTGCTGAAGAACCGTAGCTCCACCAGCTGGCGCCGGGCAGCCCTCGTGGTGCTGTTGCTGCTGGCAGCGGCCAGGCCCGGTCTGGCGGGTGCGGACGCATCCGTGGTCAGCAGCGACCTGAACGTCTTCTTCGTGGTGGACGTCTCGCCAAGTTCCGCAGCACAGGACTACGACGGCGCGTCCCCCCGCCTGGCGGGAATGCAAGCGGACATCAACGCTGTGGCAGCCGAATTGCCCGGAGCCCGCTATTCCCTCATCAGCTTTGACAGCACAGCGAAGGTGCTGCTGCCATTGACCACGGATACCACCGCTCTGCGCACACTGACGCAGGTTCTTACCCCGGGCTCTTCCTACACGTCCAAGGGCAGCAGTATTTCCGCCGCTTCGGAGATGTTGGGGGAGCGGCTGGCTGCAGCACAGGGAAGCCATCCCCACCGGCCACGATTGGTGTTCTACCTGGGAGACGGCGAACAAACGGCAGCCTCGGCACCGAAGCCCTTCACTCACGGCACCGAACTTATTGATGGGGGTGCCGTGCTGGGCTATGGCACTGCAGCTGGTGGGCACATGCGCGACTACTCCTACAACGCCGATAAGCCCGGGCCCTATATTTTGGACAAGTCCGCTGGCTACACTCCTGCCACGTCACGCATCGATGAAAAGGCGCTGGCCACGGTGGCCAAGCAATTGCGGGTGCCCTATATCCACAGGGGCAATCCGGCAGATATTTCGGCTGCACTGGTGGCCGCAACACCCACCAAAGCAGCACAGGCCGGAAGCAGTGAACAGGACGGTACCGGACGCTGGGAACTGTATTGGCTTTTCGCGTTGGCAGGTTTCGGCGTGGCCGCTTGGGAAGCCGTGCGACTCGGCACAGCTTTGCGGACTTTGCCTGGTGGCAAGCTGTCCCACCCCCGAGCGACTCAGCGCAGCCAGGCACCCGCCCGCCCAACTCCCGCCAACCTAACGCGTAGCCGACCAACACGCGGCCGGGTGGACTCGCCATGACTGGGGGAGCGGGCACCGTGAAGACTGCCGCCGAGCCGGTAGCGCAAAGCCAGCCTCAACTTGCGATGCTTGCCGACGTGGAAAAGCGGCGGGCACTGCGCAGGCGCCGCACCCTCCTGCTGCGGTCGGCACCTGTGGTGCTCGCAGCAGTGTTGCTTGCCGTGAAGCTGATGTCGCTGCCGGTCTCGGCAGGACAGTCTGTAGGCGCCTTCGAAGCGAACGACGCCGGTGGCACACTTGGCGGCGCCCGCGCCATGGGCCTGCCCAACCTCGTTGAACGCTGGAAACCGCACTTTGCAGAAGGAGACGGCCATGTGCTGCAAGGTGATTTTGCGAAGGCCCGGGACCAGTTTGCCCTGGCCTTGGACCTCGTTCCTGAGGGGGAGTCGTGCAAGGTTCGGGTGAACCTTGTGCTCAGCTTGGAAAAATTGGGTGAGGCAAGGCAGAAGGCTGGGGACCCGGCGTCGGCCAAGGAATTTTTCGCCGAAGGCAGCAAGGTCGTGGCACAGGCGCCGCGTGACTGCTTCACGGAGAACAGCGAGAACAACCGGGAGGGCGAAGGGCGGACACTGCGCGAAGCCGATGAACGCCTGAGCAAAAAACAGTCCGAGGGTCAAGGCGATGAAGTCAGTGTTCCGCAGAGCGACGGCCAGGAACCGGCAGAGCCGCCGCCGGCTGGCAAGTTGGAGCAGTTGGAGCAAACCGGGCAAAAGGCGCAGCAGGAACGCGGGCAGCGGCAAAAGATCAAGGAACAGCTGGAACAGATGGACCAAGACGAGCCGGAATCTTACGCCAAACCCTGGTAACACTACGTGGTTGGGTCGACGCACAGGCCGGGCGGGATGTTGCAATAGTTCGGTTTTCGGCACTATTTTCCAACATATGTCGAACGTAAACACGAAATGTTGCGTAAAATTGCGTCGTAATTCGGCGTGAGCTTGGTATTGACAAAAAATGCTGGCTAGTATTGGTCCTACGTTATATACCTCAACGTGTGTCAGCGACCTTTGCTTAGCCAAGGGTGTGGGTGCCCCCATGTGGGCCTGACATTTGCTGGTGGATGGCAACTTCTTGGCGACTGTGCGTGCACAGCGGGCCAGGGTTCCCCACCCGACCTTTTACGAAAATGCGGTAGTTCATGCCTGCGGTGATCTAGACACCCTGGCGTGAATTTCCGGCCCATCCTCAAGGACCCCAAGCAAATGTCTCCTCCGAGCCTTATTCAGGCTTCGGCGCCGTCATCACACAGCGCGCCGATAGCCCTCTCCTACGAACTATTTCCGCCCCGCAATGAAGCTGCTTCGCTCTCTTTGTGGGACACCATAGGTAAACTTGAAAGCACCAACCCAGACTACGTTTCGGTCACTTATGGTGCCAACGGCAGCAATCGCGACACGGCAGTGGACCTGCTCAACCGCCTGTTAACCGAAACCTCACTACTGCCGCTGGCGCACCTGACGTGCGTCGGCAACACGGGCGACGAGCTTGCCGATATCATTTCCGAACTCCTGGACCACGGTGTCCGCGGCATCCTGGCACTGCGCGGGGACCTGCCCAGCGACGTCCCCGAGCAGCCGCGGGCAGGCGCGCTGACGTACGCCCAGGACTTGATTGAGCTGATCCGCCGTGTGGAGCAGCGCCGCTCGGCGCTGCTGTGTGCCGGCAAGGTGGCCATCGGTGTGGCCGCCTACCCGGCACGGTACCCGGAATCGCCCTCCATTGAACACGACATCGAAGTCCTGCTGGCCAAGCAGCGCTCAGGCGCAGACTTTGCCATCACGCAAGTGTTCTTCCACGCGGATCAGTACAAGGATCTGGTCAACCGGGCCCGTCGGGCCGGGGTCAGCATCCCCATCATTCCCGGGGTGATGCCCCTGACCAGCCTGCGCCGCGTGCAGCGCCTGGGTGACCTGACCGGCGTCGAGCCTTCAGCAAAACTGCTCGATGCACTGGGCAGGGCCGAGAACGCTGCGGAAAGCCGCCGCATCGGCGTGCAGGAAACCGTCGGTCTGGCCCGTGCGGCGTTGGATGCCGGGGCTCCCGGAATCCACCTCTACACCTTCAACGAGCACGCTGCCGCGTTGGAAGTGCTGGACAAGCTGCAACTGCTCAGACCCGGGCGCCCGCAGATACCTGCCCGTGCAGCCCGGGCCTCCCAATCCGCACGGGTGGCCACGGACCGTCTCGTCACGGCCTGAACCACCGACCTGACCCAAGCACTTTGCCCCACAAATTTGAATCGTCTTTGTTTCACCATCACGAAGGAATCGCCATGTCAAACACACCCGTATTCCCCGCAGCCTCACTTCTTGGCTACCCGCGCATCGGCCGCCGCCGCGAATTGAAGAAGGCCATTGAGGCGTTCTGGGCCGGGAAGATCGATCAGGCAGCCCTGGAGGCTGCCGCCCAGGAAATCCAGCTCGGCACCGCCCGCAAGCTGACCGAGCTGGGCCTGAGTGAAGCCGCCGCCATCCCCGGCACCTTCTCCTACTACGACCAGGTGCTCGACGCCGCCACCCACATTGGCGCTGTGCCTGCCCGCTTCGGTGAGCTGCGTAACGCTGACGGCCAGCTGGACATCAACGCCTACTTCACCCTGGCCCGCGGCACGGTTGAGCAGCAGCCGCTGGAAATGACAAAGTGGTTCGACACGAACTACCACTACTTGGTGCCGGAAATTGGCCCGGAGACCAACTTCTCGGTGACCTCCAACCGAATTGTTGAGCAGTTCGAATACGCCCTCGCCCACGGCTTCGAAACCCGCCCCTACCTGGTGGGCCCGGTCACGTTCCTGCTGCTGAGCAAGGCCTCCGACGACGCACCGGCCGGCTTCTCCCCGCTCACCCGTCTTGAAGACGTGCTGCCTGTCTACGCTGAACTGCTGCGCCGCCTCGGCGCTGCCGGTGCCAGCTGGGTACAGCTCGATGAGCCTGCTCTCGTCACCGACCAGGATATTGCGCTCTCCGAGGTCCAGGCTGCCGTGGCTCGCTCTTATGAGGTCCTTGCAGCCGCTGCAGGCCGTCCAGCCATTCTTGTCTCCACCCCTTTCGGTGCTCTCACCGAACTGCTGCCGACCCTCGCAGCAGCCCCCATCGAGGCGCTGCACATCGACGCTTTCAAGGGTGCTGTCCCTTCGGCGGAAGAACTGGCAGTGCTGACCGGCAAGACGGTTGTTGCAGGCGTCGTTGACGGCCACAACATCTGGCGCAACGACCTGGCCGAGTCCGTCAACCGCTTGGAAGCCCTGAAGGCAGCCGGGCTGAACGTGGCCGTGTCCACGTCCACCTCCACCCAGCACGTCCCCCACGACGTCAGTGAGGAAACCCAACTCTCTGCCGAGCTGCGCAGCTGGTTGTCGTTCGCAGACCAGAAGGTCACCGAAGTGGTGACGCTGGCAGCGCACCTGGTGGACCCGGCGTCGTCCGCGGCGGCCGTCGCTGAAGCAACAGCCGTCATCGCCTCCCGTGCAGCCGCCGCCGGCGTCAAGCGCCCCGAAGTCCGCGCCCGCCTGGCCGCACTGACCCCGGCCGACTTCAACCGCTCCGAGTACTCGGTGCGTGAAGCCGCGCAGGAAGAATCCCTGTCACTGCCGCCGCTGCCGACGACGACCATTGGATCCTTCCCGCAGACGAGCGAAATCCGTTCGGCCCGCGCCCGCGCCAACAAGGGCGCCATCACGGGCGAGGAATACTCGACGCTGATGAAGGAAGAGATCAAGCGCGTGGTGGACCTGCAGGAAGAACTCGACTTCGACGTGCTGGTCCACGGTGAGCCCGAGCGCAACGACATGGTCCAGTACTTTGCCGAGAACCTTGAAGGCTTCGACGTCACCGTCCACGGCTGGGTCCAGTCATATGGCAGCCGCTGCACCCGCCCTTCCATCCTGTGGGGTGACGTGACCCGCGAGAAGGCCATCACTGTCAAGTGGGCCGAATACGCACAGTCATTGACGAATAAGCCCATGAAGGGGATGCTCACGGGACCGGTCACGATCCTGGCCTGGAGCTTCGTGCGCGACGACCAGCCCCTGGGTGACACCGCCAACCAGGTGGGCCTGGCCCTGCGCGACGAGATCGCAGACCTGGAAGCCGCCGGCATCAAGATCATCCAGGTCGACGAGCCCGCCCTGCGCGAACTGCTGCCGCTGCGCCGCGCCGACCAAGCCGCCTACCTGGACTGGTCCGTGAATTCCTTCCGCCTCTCCACGGCAGGCGCTGCCGACGGCACCCAGATCCACACCCACCTGTGCTACTCCGAATTTGGCGTCATCATCGACGCCATTGACGGACTGGACGCGGACGTCACCTCCATCGAGGCCGCCCGCTCACGCATGGAGGTTGTCAACGACCTGGAAAACCACGGCTTCGGCCGCGGTGTTGGCCCTGGCGTGTACGACATCCACAGCCCCCGCGTCCCCGGTCAGGCCGAAGTTTCGGAACTGCTCGGCACCGCCGTCAAGCACGTCCCGGCACGCCAGCTCTGGGTCAACCCGGACTGCGGCCTGAAGACCCGTGGCTACGCCGAGACCGAAGAGTCCCTGCGCAACCTCGTCAAGGCCACGAAGGAAGTTCGCGCACAGCTCGTGTAAGTGTTTTCAGCTTTAGCAAGTATGCGTTGACGCCTAGGCGTTTCCGTCTCTGCAACTCGGGGGACGGGAACGCCGTTGGCGTTTAACTCAGGTGTTTAACTTGGGTGGCAGGTTGACGTCCGGGCTAGATTGAAGACATGAGCGTAGAAACGACAGTGGCAGCAGCACGGACCGCCTTCAATAGTGGAATCACCAGGCCCCACGCCTGGCGGATTCAACAACTAACGGCCATGAACCGCATGCTGCGGGAGCACGGGGATGACTTTGCCGATGCCCTCGCAGCAGATTTGGGCAAGCACCCGACAGAATCCTGGCTGACCGAGATCGGGTTCCTGACCAGCGAGATAAGCCACGTCATCAAGCATCTGGAAGGATGGCTCGCACCGCGCAGGGCAGCGGTGCCGGTGGCCCTGCAGCCAGCCAAGGCCTCCACCATCCTTGAACCCTTGGGCGTGGTGCTGGTCATTGCACCCTGGAATTACCCCATCCAACTGCTCCTGGCCCCGGTCATCGGGGCGCTGGCAGCAGGCAACACCGTGGTGGCCAAGCCCAGTGAAATAGCCCCCGCCAGTTCCGCGGCGCTGGCGCATTGGGTGCCCGAATATTTGGCCGGCGCCCTGAGCATCGTTGAAGGCGGCGTACCGGAAACCACCGAGCTGCTGGAACAGCGCTTTGACCACATCTTCTACACCGGAAATGCTCGGGTGGGGCGCATTGTGATGACTGCCGCCGCCCAGCAGCTGACACCAGTGACGCTGGAACTGGGCGGCAAGTCGCCCGTCTACATTGATGAAACAGTGAACATGGCCGCCGCTGCACGCAGGATCGCCTGGGGCAAGTTCATGAATGCCGGGCAGACCTGCGTGGCTCCGGACTACGTTCTCGGGACCTCCCACGCCCTGGCTGCCCTGGCGGCGGAACTGCCGCACGCGATTGCAGAATTGTACGGTCTAGATCCGGCGCACAGCGTGGCCTACGGACGGATCATCCACGATGACGCCTTTGCCCGTATTGCAGGCATGTTGGCGGGGGACCTGGCTGAGGGAACCGGTTCCGTTCTTGTCAGCGGAGGGAGCACGGACGCTGCCACGCGCTACATTGAACCCACAGTGCTGCACGTGGATGCGCAGGCGCAGCTCATGGACAGCGAGATTTTTGGTCCAGTCCTTCCTCTGGTCACGATTGGTTCGCTGGCGGAGGCCATCACCTTCATCAACGCACGGGACAAGCCGCTCTCGCTGTATGTCTTCAGCGAAGACAGGGCCGTGCGGACGCAGTTCACGGAACAGACGTCGTCGGGCGCGTTGAACTTCGGGGTTCCCGTGGCCCACCTCTCCGTACCGGGGCTGCCCTTCGGCGGAGTGGGGGAGAGCGGCATGGGCAGTTACCACGGGCACCATTCGATTGAAACCTTCTCCCACCACAAGGCGGTGCTGGAAAAGTCACTGGCCCCCGATACACTCGCCTTGATCTACCCTCCGTTCGGGGTGCTGAAGAAGCAACTCATCAAACGTCTTGTGGCGCCGTCCAAACCGCACAGCAAAAACTAGGGCCGGGGGTCCACGGAACTGGTGCCCGTCACGTCCTGCAAAATGCTGGCCAGCTTATCCACAAACACTTCGACGCGTGCCGTCCGGGCGTCGTTGATGAGCAGTGCAAAGATATTCCTGGCCAGCCGGATTTCCGGCACGTCCAAGACCACCACGTTGTCTGGTTTGTTGCGCAGCGCCAGCTCAGGGACCAATGCCGCACCCCGCCCGACGCCGGCCAGCTGCAGGGTTGCGTTGAAGTCATCGCTGTAGACCGCCACGCGCGGATGCAGGTTGCAGCTGGCAAACAGCCGTTCAATGACGGACGCGTCGCTGGTCCCCGGATGGTGCATGATCCACGGCATGTCCGAAAGCTGGTTGGCGGCCATGACCGAGCCGGGACGGATGCCCCAAGACCGTGGCAGCACCACCCTGAAGTTGTCATCACCAATCCACTGCCGGTTCAAACTGTGCGGCCAAGCGAGCCCGGATTGCCCCACTTGGTACACGAGCGCCACATCCAGTGCCCCACCGCTGCGCAAATCACCAATGGTCTGCTGCGGTTCACCCACGGAAACGTGCACGTTGATTCCCAAGGCGGGCCACTCGGGGCTGCTCAGCAACCGTGGCAACACATAGGTGGCCAGCGAAGGGAAAATTCCCAAACGCAACTCCTGGCTGTCGCCGTCGTCACTCCTTGCGCTGGCTGCCAAGAGAGCGTCAATGTCGGTGAGCACCTTGGCCGCATGCCGCGACATGACCAGCGCGGCTTCCGTGGGCTGCACGCTGCGGGCAGAACGCCGGAACAAGGTCACCCCGGCATCGCGTTCAAGGGTGGACATCTGCTGTGAAACGGCCGACGCCGTGTACCCCAATGAGGCGGCGGCGGCAGCGAAGGAGCCGCGGCGGACAACCTCCAGCAAGGTCTGAAGATGGACGGGATTGATCACGGGAACCTCATTTTCTGGCCTCCGGCCAACTCCCTGCAAGCATAGACGGCACTCGCGTATGCGCTGTTGCATAAGTGTTGCGTGAGTGTTGCGTGCGCCGCGGTTGGCTCCTTCCCCGGACTGTTCCGGCACCTGTTGCGGCACCGGCTCCGACACCGGCTCCGACACGCCGACGTGCGCCGACACGCCGTCCCAATTTTTGTGATGAAGTACTCCACAAGCTGTGGAAAAGACAGCATCTTCCTTGATTTCTAGGGCTTTTAAATCCCCCAACCTGTGGACGGACGGTGCATAAAATGACATACTTGTAATACATCATGTAGGGGTCAACCTCGAGTGTCTGCACTACATGTAGTATCTAATACAGAATTCAAGCGGTTCCAAGGAATCCGCTGGAACAGCTCGAGAAGCTGGCGAGACCGTGGCAATTACCGTTGGTCCCACCGACAGCGAGTAGGCCGTCAAAGGCCGCCACAGTTAGCCATAGAAATAAGGGGAACTTGATCATGAACGTCACGGTTTACACCAAACCTGCATGCGTCCAGTGCAATGCCACATACCGTGCGTTGGACAAGAAGGGCATCACTTACCAGAGCGTGGACATCTCCACCGACCCGGCCGCCCTGGAGCATGTACTCAGCCTGGGATACCAGCAGGCACCCGTTGTGATCACGGACGCCGATCACTGGTCAGGTTTCCGCCCGGACAAGATTGCAGCTTTGGCCGCAGCCACGGAGGATGCTGCCGTCAGCGTG
Organism: Arthrobacter sp. E3; assembly: GCF_017353415.1. Taxonomy (GTDB): domain Bacteria; phylum Actinomycetota; class Actinomycetes; order Actinomycetales; family Micrococcaceae; genus Specibacter. Next base: position 6,551 of record NZ_JAFMPX010000013.1, on the reverse strand, counting down.
GCGTAACTACCCTCACTCGGGTCCTGTTTCTGAGGGCCAATCATCAAAATTTCAAGTGCCCAGTGCACACAGGTGGGGCTGACCGGTCAAAGGGTTGGCCCCACAACCGCAAGCAAGTAGTTGGAAAGCGTTGGCCATGTCAGCCATTACAGCCGAAGCTGCTGTTGGTCGGATAGTCTCTCGAAAAACCAGCAGCCCGTTGATCTACTTTTCTTCAGCATCAGATAACACCCACAGGTTCGTGGTGAAGTTGGGTGTTGACGCCGCGAGGATCCCGCTTTACACCTATGAGGACACGCTCTTGGCGCAAGAGCCCTTTGTTTTGCTCCTCCCCACCTATGGCGGGGAAACAAGACGCGGGGCGGTACCAAAACAGGTCATCAAATTCCTGAATATACCCGAAAATCGGCAACTGATCCGTGGCGTCATTGGCGCCGGGAACACGAATTTTGGAACCACCTATTGCCTTGCCGGGGACATCGTCGCCGAGAAATGCAATGTACAGCATCTATACCGTTTTGAACTGATGGGCACGTCGGAAGACGTGGACAGGGTTCGCGAAGGATTGGAAGAATTTTGGACACGATTGTCTCAGAACACGACTCAACAGTGAAGGCGTCCAAGGACATGCCTGCGGCATGGCAGGAGCTCGGCTATCACGAGCTCAACGCCATGCTCAACCTGTACAACTCCAAGGGTGAAATCCAATTCGACGCCGACAAGGCGGCCGCCCGCCAGTACTTCCTGCAACACGTGAACAACAACACCGTGTTCTTCCACGACCTGGAAGAAAAGCTGGACTACCTGGTGAAGAACGAATACTACGAGCGCGAGACGCTTGACCAGTACACGATGAACTTCATCCGTGAGCTGTACCAGCATGCCTACAAGAAGAAGTTCCGCTTCGAAACCTTCCTGGGCGCCTTCAAGTTCTACACGTCCTACACACTGAAGACGTTTGACGGCAACCGCTTCCTTGAGCGCTACGAAGACCGCGTGTGCATGGTTGCCCTGCACCTGGCCCGCGGCAACGAGGAACTCGCCACCAAGATCGTCGACGAGATCATCGAAGGCCGTTTCCAGCCGGCCACCCCCACGTTCCTGAACGCCGGCAAGGCACAGCGCGGAGAGCTTGTCTCCTGCTTCCTGCTGCGCATCGAAGACAACATGGAGTCCATTGGCCGCTCCATCAACTCCGCACTGCAGCTCTCCAAGCGCGGCGGCGGCGTGGCGTTCGCGTTGACGAACATCCGTGAAGTGGGCGCGCCCATCAAGCAGATCGAGAACCAGTCCTCCGGCGTCATCCCCGTGATGAAGCTTCTTGAAGACAGCTTCTCCTACGCCAACCAGCTCGGTGCCCGCCAGGGTGCAGGAGCGGTGTACCTGCACGCCCACCACCCCGACATCAACCGCTTCCTGGACACCAAGCGGGAGAACGCCGACGAGAAGGTGCGCATCAAGACCTTGTCGCTCGGCGTGGTCATCCCCGACATCACCTTCGAGCTGGCCAAGCGCGACGAGGACATGTACCTGTTCTCCCCGTACGACGTCGAAAAAGTGTATGGCATGCCGTTCTCCGACATTTCGGTCACCGAGAAGTACTACGAAATGGTGGACGACGCCCGCATCAAGAAGACGAAGATCAAGGCCCGCGAGTTCTTCCAGACCCTCGCTGAGATCCAGTTCGAGTCCGGCTACCCGTACATCATGTTTGAAGACACGGTGAACCGCGCGAATCCGATCGACGGCAAGATCATCATGAGCAACCTGTGCTCGGAAATCCTCCAGGTTTCCGCGCCCACCAGCTACAACGACGACCTCTCCTACGCTGAGACCGGCAAGGACATCTCCTGCAACCTGGGCTCGCTGAACATTGCCAAGGCCATGGATTCACCGGACTTCGGCAGCACCATCGAAACGGCCATCCGCACACTCTCTGCTGTGTCGGACATGTCCAACATCACCAGCGTGCCGTCCATCGCCAAGGGCAACGACCAGTCGCACGCCATTGGTCTGGGCCAGATGAACCTGCACGGCTACCTGGCCCGTGAGCGGGTCCACTACGGCTCGGAAGAGGGCCTGGACTTCACCAACATCTACTTCTACACCGTGGTGTACCACTGCATCCGGGCGTCGAACATGCTGGCCATTGAAACCGGCTCCACGTTTGCCGGCTTTGATAAGTCCACCTACGCCTCCGGTGCATTCTTTGACAAGTACACGGACGGTGAATGGCTGCCGCAGACGCAGAAGGTTGCCGAGATGTTTGAAGGCGTCCACATCCCCACGCAGGATGACTGGCGCGAGCTGAAGGCTTCCGTCATGGAGCACGGCATCTACAACCAGAACCTGCAGGCAGTCCCGCCGACGGGCTCCATCAGCTACATCAATAACTCCACGTCCTCCATCCACCCGGTGGCCTCGCGGATTGAAATCCGCAAGGAAGGCAAGCTGGGCCGCGTGTACTACCCGGCCCCGTACCTGACGAACGACAACCTTGAATACTACAAGGACGCGTACGAGATCGGCTTTGAGAAGATCATCGACACCTACGCTGCTGCGACCCAGCACGTGGACCAGGGCCTGTCCCTGACACTGTTCTTCAAGGACACCGCCACCACGCGTGACATCAACAAGGCGCAGATCTACGCCTGGCGCAAGGGCATCAAGACCATCTACTACATCCGTCTCCGCCAGCTCGCGCTGGAAGGGACCGAAGTGGAAAATTGTGTTTCCTGCATGCTGTAGTGCCGCATAACTGAAGAGTACGACGGCGGGCACCTCCCGCCGTCGTACCTTCGGCTTAGGATTGACTGGGCTCTTGGAGCCATCAGTATTTAGTGAAGAGAGAAAAGCGATGACACCGGAAAAGCTGAAGTTGGCAAGCCACGTTAAGGCCATCAACTGGAACCGCATCGAGGACGAGAAGGACGTGGAAGTCTGGAACCGCCTCTGCAACAATTTCTGGCTGCCGGAAAAGGTGCCGCTGTCCAACGACATCCAGTCCTGGGCGACCCTCACACCGGACGAGCAACTGCTGACCATGCGCGTGTTCACCGGCCTGACCCTGCTGGACACCCTGCAGGGCACGGTGGGCGCCGTCTCGCTGATCCCGGACGCCATCACCCCGCACGAAGAAGCCGTTTACACGAACATTGCGTTCATGGAATCGGTGCACGCCAAGAGCTACTCCTCGATCTTCTCCACCCTGTGCTCGACGAAGGAAATCGACGAAGCCTTCCGCTGGTCGGTAGAGAACGTGAACCTGCAAAAGAAGGCCCAGATCATCGAGGGCTACTACTACGGCGACGATCCGCTCAAGCGCAAGATCGCCTCCACCTTGCTGGAGTCCTTCCTGTTCTATTCGGGCTTCTACCTGCCCATGTACTGGTCATCACGGGCCAAGCTGACGAACACGGCAGATTTGATCCGCCTGATCATCCGCGACGAGGCCGTGCACGGCTACTACATCGGCTACAAGTACCAGAAGGGCTTGGAAGGCCTTTCGGACGAGCGCAAGGCAGAGCTGAAGGAGTACACGTTCGAGCTGCTCTTTGAGCTGTACGAAAACGAAGTCCAGTACACGCATGACCTGTACGACTCCGTCGGTCTGGCCGAAGATGTGAAGAAGTTCCTGCACTACAACGCCAACAAGGCGCTGATGAACCTTGGCTACGAAGCCATGTTCCCGGCGGCAGTCACCGACGTGAACCCGGCAATCCTGTCCGCGCTCTCACCGAACGCCGACGAGAACCACGACTTCTTCTCCGGCTCCGGCTCCTCTTATGTGATCGGCAAGGCCGTGAACACCGAGGACGACGACTGGGACTTCTAGTTCTTGCGTAAAATGCGCGTAACCCGGCCCTTTTTGGGGCTGCGGTTGCGCGCATTTTTTGTATCCTGCACGGCTTGTTTCCTGCACAGCTGCTTCATGCACGGCTCGGGCTGGTGGGCGCCGACCAGATATGGCCGTTTAGATAAGTGCGGCAAATCTTTCGGCGGCCAACGTTGCGCCGGCGACGATGATTTCGTCATCCTCATTGAGCACGGTTTGGGGGGTGGTGTAGTCCCACTCACTGTTTCTGCGTTTCACTGCAACCACGGTGATGTGGTGCTTGGCCCTTATCCCTGTCATGCCCAGAGGTTTGTTCAGCGCCTCCTTGGGCGGGCGTGTCTTTACCATGGCAAAGCCGTCTTCGAACTCGATATAGTCCAGCATGGCGCCGCGAACCAAGTGGGCAACCCTGCGTCCCATGTCCTCTTCTGGACGGACAACATGTTCCACGCCGAGCTGTTCAAGGATCTGGCCATGGGCGGCACTGACCGCCTTGGCCCAGATGGTGGGTTTCTTGAATCGGAGCAGGGATGAGGTGGTGAGGATGCTTGCTTCAAGGTCGCTACCGATGCCGACGACCGCACGTTCGAACTCGTGCACTGAAAGTTGGCGCAGGGCTTCTTCCTTCGTGGAATCTGCCCGAACGACGTGGGTCAGCCGGCCGTTGAAGGACTGGACGACGTCCTCGTTCATGTCAATGCCCAGAACTTCAGTCCCGGCTGCTGCCAGTTCCAATGCCAGTGCGCCCCCGAACCGGCCCAGCCCGATGACAACGACGGAGTTTGCTTCCGCGATTCGCTCCATCGACTTGTGTGGGAAAAGTGGATATCTAGCCAATGAGTGGCCTCTCTTTCGGAAATTCGTAGAGCAGGGGACGGGATCGTAGTGCCAAGGCTGATGCCAGGGTCACAGGACCGAGACGGCCGATGAACATCAGGAAAATGAGCAAGAGTTGCCCGGCGGGTGGGAGGGAGGCAGTAATCCCTGTGGATAGTCCGACGGTGGCGAAAGCCGAGACAGTTTCGAAAAAGAGCCGATCAAAGCCGATGTCCGTCATCAGCATCAGGGCCATGGTGGAACCAATGACCAGTGCGACGGCGAGCAGAACGATGGTGATGGCTTGGCGGTGCACGGAACGGGAGAGCCGTTTGCCGAATATATTCACTGCTGTCCCGCCTTGAATCTCGGTGAGGAGGATAAAGAACAGCACGGCGAAGGTGGTGATTTTGAGGCCCCCCGCAGTACCTGCGGGACCGCCACCAATGAACATGAGGATGTCCATGCCCAGCCAAGTGGCTGGGTGCATCTGGCTTAGATCCAGTGAGTTGAAGCCAGCCGTGCGGGTCATCACTGATTGGAAGAACCCCGCAAGGATCCTATTCGCCGTGGACAAGGTGCCGAGGGTTCTGGGGTTGTTCCATTCCAGCGTGCTGATAAATAGAGTACCCAGGACTAGAAGGGTCCCTGTGCCACTGAGTACCAGTTTGGTGTTCATGCTCCAGTGCAGGGGCCTGCGGTAGCGGCGTCCCAGTTCGAAGAGCACTGGGAATCCCAGCCCACCGATGATGATGGCAAATGCGATTGGCAGGCAAATCCAAGGGTCTCCGACGAAGCTCATGAGGTTGTCGCTGAAGAGTGCGAATCCGGCATTGTTGAAGGCCGACACGGAGTGAAATAGGCCCAACCAGATTGCGTGGATGGGTGAGTATCCGTAGCCGATGCCAAATCGCAGGGCCAAAATGACTGCAACAACTAATTCGATGCCGATGGTGATGCGAAGAATTCCAAACAGCACGGATCGAACATCACCGAACCCGGCGCTCTTGGTTTCCGCCGCGGCTTGAATACGGGATCTGAGTCCCAAACGCCGGGCCATCAGCACCCCAAGCAATGAAGCGAACGACATGATGCCGAAGCCGCCTACCTGGATGAGAACCAAGATCGTGGCCTGGCCGAAAGGTGTCCAATACTGGGCTGTATCCACCACCGACAGTCCTGTGACACACACGGCGGAGGTGGCCGTGAAGAGGGCTTCCAAAACACTGGCCCCGTCGGACCCAGACTTGGCGATGGGCAGCATGAGAACAAGTGTTCCGACAAGAATGGCCATACCGAATCCAGCGGCAATTGCTTGTGCTGGATGGCGGGGAACCACCGCACGTGCGATGGCCTTGAGTCTTCTTGCTGCGACTTGCATAACTCATAGAATAAGCGCCGTTTGCGGAAATCTATCCATCGACAGTGAAAGTGCGCCTTCCTTGGCGAAAGTGCTGGAACCGTGTGCGAACGGAGTGGAACGTGTATTGAGTAGATCTAGTTCCTGCACAGGGTGGGGTGGTGGGTGGTGGTATCCACATTGGGGGTTCTTTTGGGGGTGGATGTCAGTGGCTTCTTATAGAATATATGTATGGATGAAACGGCAGGGAGGCCGGGACTTTCGGCCTCCGATTCAGGGGATTTGCGGGTTGGTGGGCATGTTCACCAGCTCTTGAATCTTGCTGCGGCGTTAGTGCGTTCTTCTGCCAGTGCTGGTGCCGGTTCCACTGCCGGTGGCACTGGCAGCGCGGGTGCCGGTGTTGGTACGGTCCGGGATTCTGGTGGTGGCGAGAGCAGTGGTGGTGGGTTGCCTTTTGGTGTTGATGTGGGGGTTTTGTCTGATCGGGAGTGTGTGCGGTGGGCGCAGGACTTGGAGCATTTGTCTCGGGTGGGGCAGGCG
>NZ_JAFMPX010000119.1 GCF_017353415.1 Arthrobacter sp. E3 | reverse complement strand
CATTCAAACTGAAATACTATTTTCCCAAGGGATTTTCACAGCTATTGAAGTGATTCTTTCTTTGTGTTTTCCCTCTGTGTAACATGCATGCCTTCTTTTTTTTTTCTTTTTCTTTCTTTTTTTTCCCCTAAATTCCAAAATGTAAATTGCTGCCATTATGTTCTGTATTCTTTAAGGCGGATTCTTGAAGCATTTGTCTCAACCTAAATGCTAAATGGCCCATAGCCTCTGAAACCTACTAGAAATGATGGCTGCTTTTCAAACTTTTCCTGACTTTTTGATCAGCTG
>NZ_JAFMPX010000012.1 GCF_017353415.1 Arthrobacter sp. E3 | reverse complement strand
AGCGAGCTCTGCGAACACCTCACGACCACCCAAACCCGCTACCCAGGCACCGAGCTGATCCTGCGCTACACCATCAAAAACAAGAAACCGACCAACAAAAACTAAATCGCTAAGTCAAGAGCTCTGGTGTTGTCACAGGTCGCGGATCTCATCCTGACGATTTCAATCCTGGCGTACTGTAAGCGGTCAGTGTCAGGGATGCACCCAGTTCAGCAGTCCGAACCGGCTCACGCAGCAGGATCGGGCGCATCTCCATCACCGTCGTTCATAAGCTGAAATCGACGTACTTCCCGCTGCCGTTCAGTGCTGCGTACAGTGTCTGCCGCGAGACGCCAAGATCCCGGGCCGCCTTGGCTTTGTGCACGCCCTGGGCAATCCGCTCCCGTACCAGCTGGATTTGCTCCGGTGCAAGCTTCAGGACTCGGTCGTAGACGCCGTTCCTCTTGGCAATGGCAATGCCTTCGGCCTGTCGCTCACGGATGGTCTGACGCTCCAACTGCGCAATGCCAGCGAGGACCGTGAGCATGAATGAGGCGTGTCAAGGATCTGGAACAGTTGGTTAGTTGCGGCACAGGCTGGACGGGACGCCATACTTTGATCATGGGAATACTTGATGGTGCCGCCACCGATTTGCAGGCCAAGCTCGAAAGAGCTGGTGTTAGATCGAGCCTCGCATATGCTCTAGGACACCTGTCCTACGCCAGAGAGCAAAGCATCCCCTCTTGGATTGCCCCGCCTACTGTTTCGAGGGCAGAAATCACCTGGCTGGTTTCCGAATACGTCAAGGAACTACGTCGCGGTCATGATGACCTTTCCAGAATCACAATTATTCAGGGGTTGTGCACTAAAGTCTTCGGCCAAAATGGCGAGGAAATGTTCATCGCCGCATATCCTGAGTTTTCCGAAGATCAGTGGGAGGCAACGCTGGCGCGGATGCTTAGCGTACCCAGCGACCCCATCCCGTCTGCAGCACCCGCGGGTTGGTACGCTGACCCTTACGGCGTGCCATGCCTCAGGTGGTGGAATGGCAGCGTCTGGACTGATCAGTGCCGGCCCACAACAACTGCAGCGGCACCGGCCGAATACTCTCCGAAGCCGAAGCAATCTAATGGCCTAGCCATCACCGGGTTCGGACTCGGCGTCGCATCATTTTTCCTTTTCGCAATACCTATCCTCGGCATTCTGCTCACACTCAGCGCATTGGCAGTCTCGTTGTTCGGGCTCGCAATGCAGACTCCGCAGCACGCTAAGTCAGGGAAGGTGTTAGGAATCATCGGCGCCAGTCTCGGAGGCCTGTACACGCTGATGTACATCATATTTGTGGCAACCGGCCGAATGTAGCCGTCCCTCTCCTAACTTCTGAGCCAATCAAACAGCTCACCAAAACGACGTGTTCTTTTTAGTGGGCGTGAACATGGTTGTTGGTTGTATCCCTGAGCCCTAACCAGAAAAGCAGGAGCCCGTGTCAATGTATGCAGCATTTACGCCGAATGTATCTGTCGTCGGCGTTCTGCGGCCGGAAACTCAGGCCATACTTGCAGCAGTAGACGGTTGGTGGGCAAATAGGGCAACCAAGCCGGACTCACGGGCAGGTGGTCCGACATCACGGGGTCGTTGGTGGCACAACCGCCAGCGCCAGTAGATGGTGCCTGCGTGCAGGACAAACGTTCAGGACATTGCATCTACTAGCTTTAATGTCCCATTCGTCTCACCAATTGAACCATCGACAAGACAACCACCAGCTACTCCCCCTCACCGACAGCTACCGATGTAGAACACCGAATCTACGCGGCCTGTGTCAACTCTGGAAAGTCTCAACAATGTGTATCACTCTTATATTCTCAACCTCGAGGAAAAACCTCCTTTGATGGGAGATATCAGAAGGGGGTTACATGACGCTCCTTGGATGTGCCCGAGTGAGCACCGCTGACCAGGACACCGCGATGCAAATCCGGGAATTGAAAGCTGCCGAGTGTGAACGGATCTACCGCGATCACGGAATCAGTGGAACCAAAACCAGCCGCCCCGAGCTGGACAAGATGCTGGACGGGCTCAGCCAAGGCGATGAAGTCGTTGTCTGGAAACTCGACAGACTCGGCCGCAACACCAGCCACCTGCTCGAACTCCTTGATGACTTCAAGGCACGCGGCATCAAATTCCGCTCTCTCCGCGATGGCATTGCCGCCTATCCCGGCAGCGACCTCGGCGGAGCTATGGCCCAGCCCATGGTCACCATCATCTTCGCGTTCGCCCCACCCCAGGACTCCGCCCACGCTTTGATGGTTATTGATTGAATTCGTTGATTTCTAGGACTTTTGGACAACGGAATGCGGAATTTGTCGACCCATTCTCGATATAATTGACGGAAGGTCACCTATTCCGCTGGGCGCAAACTTCCTCTACATCTCACGGTTCGTTCCCGTCCAAATCGACAGATCAGCATCGCTGAGCTTGCATCTCTTAAATCGTGATGCCCGGTGGCCTGAACATACACCCTGAAAAACACCTCTAAAGAATATTCTTCAGAGCTGGGGTCTGAACTACAGTCCACCGATCCTCCCCCTTGGCAAGCCACCACTAATAGGGTGCAATGGGTAATGCGGAATTCCCCAACATCCGCACGGTGTCCGTCAGCTGGTTTGATCCTTTGACTGCTATAACGCACCGGAATCCACCATCGATATATACCTTATTTACTTTGATTTGGTAGGAAAGATCGGAAGGATTTATTGTCATATACGTTGCTGCCTTCGCACTGCAATCTACGGACCCGGTTTCATTTTTCCCGACCACTGTTACGACTTCACCGGTGTGTTTCTCCCGACAACTGACGTTTGCACTTGTTACCTCATTGACGCATTGTCTCAGGACGGCCGAGTCCGGACCGGCGAGTTTCCCTTGGACTGAAGTATCGAAGGTCAGCGGAGCCGGAAAGACTACAATGCAGTATCCATCTGGCACCTCAGGGGTGGCTAAGTCGCTGCGGAGAATTTCAACGGTGGGGTTGCCCCCGAGATACGTGATGAGCGTCTTTTCACTGCAGTTCCCGGGGTTGGCGTACACTTCCGCATCGTGAGGTATCTGACAGGAAACTGGGACCGGGTCCTCCCCTAAATCAGAGAGGCATGCCCCAACCGGGAGAGCACCAGCAACAATGACTGGGCTAATGTGTCCACTCGCGGGAGTACTTGCATCGTCGGCCGGAAGCTGGGATTGGATAGGCCCATGATCAGACCCATTTCCGCTCTGACTAGGGGAGTATGAGAAGACCGTAATAATTGCCACAAATATGGTGGCCAAGGCGGCAATTTGAACTAGCCTGGAATCCTTACTCCTAGATACCCTAGTATCTTTTTGATGAATTGTTTCATCCATGTCGAATTCACCAGATGATTTGGTAATCGCTGGATTTTTTCGTCTCACTTGAGGTGCTACTGGAGCTCAACATCGTAGAGGACAGCGTTGACGCGTCCACCGCAGTTGGAATTACTGTTATCAAGGTACATTTCTATGGTGGTGGCGTTGACACCACTGACAGGAATTTCAAATTTTTGAAGAGTATTAAAAGGCACGGGGTGCACCTCGATTTGTTTGTTATTTCCTGTGACACGAACGATCAGAGTTTGGTCTGAACTATTAGAATTATTATCCTGTCCTACCGTAAAGCTAAGCTTCTGAAAATTATTTGCTAGCCGAAGTTCTAATGACACAGCATACGAATCAGAGCAGGAATCTACTATAGAACTTATTCCCGAGATGTTTTGTTTGCTTGCGATGCCATACCGACCTTCCACCCAGCTGGAGCTGGGGTGAAAGAAGTCGGCAAGTGCAAGTGGCCCTGCTGTCGGTGGTGGTACTGATTCGTCTGTTGTTGGTGGATCACTGGGCGTTGCCGTTACAGGAGCCGGGGAAACAGGGTCCTCGGTTTGGGGGTGGGGACGAAGTCGGCGTAACGATCGGGGTATCAGTGGGGGATACGACCGCAGTTGAAGTGACCGTAGGAGGTGTCTGGGGCGATCCGCCGCAGCTAGAGAGAGTGATTGCAGCTGCAATGACAAATGCAAACCTCACGACATGACTTTTCATTGGAGCCCCATTCTCATCCGTTGGTACACAAGAATATTATCCTTCTTGTAGTACTGTACAACTTCGCGACAAGTTTCGGCTTCTCTGGCACAGCGCTAAAACCGCTCGGCCCGTCCGTGCGGCAGTGAAATCTGGGGCATAGCCGGCCGGCTCACGAAACGGTGCTACTTACTGGGACTCACACCAATATTTGGTCTGGGTCCGTTACTTTGAACGTGTCGTAAACCGCCAAGTTTCGTCTACTAGGCGGTTCACGAAGCGTTCACGAGTACCAGACCTATCGGGGCATCCATTCTTCATCATGAGCCGAATAACCGATTTGCATTTGCTTCGTCTTCTGTAGCCCCGAGCGGTGCGCCTGATGTTCTTAATAGTGGTGTTGGTCGCTTCGACTCTGCCCGTAATCGCACCGGTTACGATGAGGACGTTGTCATCATCCTTGTTCATGAGCTCACCTCGGCATACTTCCCGCTGCCACCCAGGGCTGCGTAACACGAACTCCAAAACAACGCCCTTGGCTTTGGGCTGCTCCACGAGAGCGAGAAGGTCCGTCGTAAACCGTGCCAGGCGGTCCGGTGAATTCACTCGAACTGTATGCCCGTCACGGACATAAATCAGCATCTCCTGGAGCTGGGCTCGGTCGTTGGTGTTCTTGTCGCTGACCTTCTCACAGAACAACCTGTGCACAGGGCCAAGTGCTTCGAGCTGCCGCGCCTCGTTCTAATCAGCGCCACTCACCCACACGTAGACCACCACTTGCCCTTTGTGTCCAGCCACTACTGAGACCCTCCATCAGTTATGTCCAGCAATAATCGAAGCGCACCTTGATTGACACAACTTTAGAGTCACCTCAACTTGTACCTCTCGGGTACACCCTAATGGACACCTTGTAACACTTTCAGTACCAGAAGCTCGCCCACAGGACTGCAGACTGTGATGATTTTTCGGGCAATTTGTTATCAAGTGTGCGCAGGACTCTGAACATAGATTTTGCGAGCATTTTCATGATCCTCGTCGCGGTTCAGGTGCGGGGCGAAGACTTCCGTTTTGGAATCCGTATAAGTTTCAAAAGACTGTTGACGATGTCAAATAAAGTCGCTGCCGCTACCCCTGCTAATGCGCCGATAAGTATCAGATGCGTCTCTCGGATGCCCTGTTCTTGCGGGAGATTGATCATTTGCTCTTGGGCTTCGACCTTTGGCACCAAATTTAAAGTATCGGCGCACTCCCTAAGCACTTGGAAATCTTGTGCGTTATTCGTGCTTACGCACACTTCAGCCGCACTTAGATCTTCCTCAGTGACTGCACCACTTCCATCGGCATATGCGGTAAGCATAGGCGAATAGAGATAGTGGTCAGGGGGGACATCGGAACTAAAACCACGAACTTCGCATATGATTACAACCCCTCCTGGTCCTGGATCACCTTGAAAATCGACACGCATGACTTTGTCTTCGGGACGGGTTTCAAACCAAAATCTGGCCTTCTCGGGCAGAGGGAACCCAAGAGTATTTGGCATTCCTTGGGAAAGAGCAGTAGGGGCACCATTTATAAAGCATGCCTCCACCAGCTGCGAGACCGGGCCGCCAAGAACAAGGCTTCCTTGAGCAGTACGAGACCTAACAACGGCAAAGAGAGTTGCCTGAGAATTTCCGGAAACTACATCCCAATCCCATGACAAGCGAGCGGAATAATTGTCGACCGCGTAGGGCGATGTAAATAGAGCGACAGTGCTCGTTCTATCAACCGACCCGTGATCAATCGGCGCTCCGGGTGGCAACTCTACTTGACCAGGAAGAAGCGAATAAGTAAATGCGACCAATGCGCCTACAAATACTAACTTAGCGACAATCTGCCAGATCTTCCGTGTCAGTGTAGACGACTCGCTATTGGAGCGAACCGCTTTTCTTTTACTGGCGCTCCATCGCCGTCGAGGTCCCATTGAAGGTCTCGTGACTCGTCTCGAAGCTGTCATAGCCAATCTTCCTCATTAAATCGGGTAATTTACGGTCAATCTGGCTCTTGGTGGTTCGTGGGGATCCAGGTGTTCCCGGGTAAGTGTCATAGCGTCGTCCGGGCAGCACTTCTTAGGAGAATAACCGATGTGCAGTTGTTTCGGTGGCGGTAACCGCGGGCGGTGAGTTTGCTGTCCTTGATAGTGGTGTTGTTCGCTTCTCCTTTTCCCGTCGTGGCACCGGTGCCAATCAAGACCTCGATCTCTTTCACCACCGACAAATAGTGCGCCAGAGCCTGGTGGTTTAGGGCTGATTGGATTCCTTCACGAGGCGTTCGAGGTGTTCCTTGGCCAGGTAGGCGTTTTCCAAAGAACCGGTGCGCAGCAGTGCCCGGAATGGTTCCTTCACCGCCTAGGTGTTACGCGTCGCAGCGGATGGCCATGAGCAGCCGCGTTGCCTGACGACCTGCCGTGATCATCCTGGTTTCCCTGTTTGCCTCTTGACGTTCTTCGTTGGCGGCGTCAGGCTGACGACAGACCCCTGATCTTGGATTTTTTTCCAAGGTTTAAAGACGAACGAGACCGGTGCCAGTTTCTAAGGCCGCACCAGTCTCGTTCTGACGCGAAACTGGCTGCATGCCCGGGATTAGACCTTCATGACATCCGCGGGAATCACCTCCGGCGAGTCAAACACAACACCACCTACTCGTGCAGTGAACAGGTATAGAGCAATAGCGGCGTAACTATGGCCCCCAAGAAAAGGATTACTGCCACGGTCTGCGATAGTGCCCAGCGTCATGGGCGAGCGAATTTTACTCGCTAGAATCTTCCACAACGATGATCAGCGAGAGGTGTTTAGCAGATGACAAGCCAAAGCGGTCGCCTGAACCAATAGTCCCAGGTCATTCATTTGGTAACTATCAATGACTGATTACGAGCCTTCGCACCTTTGATCGTATAGAGACCACCCTCGCTTCAAGATCCTAAACGACGCCTCAAAAGGCTGTGCAACCTCTTCCAGTGATCCCCCAGAGGTGCCTTCACTCAGGATTTCGCCCGCTCTAGTCGGCTGAAATATCGTGCGTTGCGCCAAAGCCCAGGTTAACGCATGGGCATCGCCACTCAATTTTCGCCATAGCAGATTCACCTCAAGCTCAAGATCCGGGTTCCTCCCGTAGACCAACTTGGCTGCGTATGGAATGACAGCGTCGGAGATATTCAATGAGGTTTCGGCGCCAGCTTGCAGCGTCTGACCCAGACGAGTCGTTAGCCACTTAACTTGAGCGTCGATCTGCTGGCGTTCATTGTCCGTAAGATTCGGATACATGAGAGTATCGTTGTGGAACTGTCGTGATCTTTTGTACGACTCAGCTACGGCAGCCAGCCCGCGTCCACGCCGGACGGTACCTTCGTCAGGACCAAGAATGTAGACAGCTTGTGACGCTGCAAGAAGGGCGCCGCGCAATGTGGTGAAGTGCGCTATCGGGTAGACCTGTCCAGCCAAGATTGCCGTCCAAGCCAAACGAAGATGCTCTCCAGCAGAAACTAAGCTTAGACGTACCATTTCGCTAATAGGATGTGCGCCAAATTGTGCATCATCCAGCTGGAGCTCGCTACCTTTTTGGGGCGCTTCTAGCCGTCGTGCCCTAACTCTCCACCCCTCCAAATCGGCTTCAGTGGACTTCATGTGTTCGAAATAGGCTCTATCCGAGTCTTGCATCAATTGGCATGTCCATCAGTCGAGTCAAAGGTAGTGGTCAAGTCCTGACCCCTCGCTGCCTGAGCGGCAAGAAACGGGATCAAATCACGCGGGTTGTACTTACGCACTTCCTCGCGAAAGTGGATGTATTGGATCTTTCTATGTGCCATCAGTCTCCTTGCTCATCCACAGTCTAGAGTGCCTCAACCTAGGCGGCCTGATCCTGCGGAGGTAGTTAGTCCGGTCGGACAGACTCACAAGTTCGTTCGCATCATAAACGGCGCGGGAGATGCTGGCATACTTCAGACATGACCGTCGAAACGCCTGCCCCTTCCGATGCTTGGCACCAGCTTGGTTCCTGGCTTGCCGAAGTCCAGGACCTAGCCAACGACTCCCACGCGTATCCCCTTGCCCACGGTTCCCTCCTTGCGGGCGACGAACTGGGCATCTCTGAAATACCTGGAACGGCGGCCGTAGTTCGAACGCTCCTAGACGCAGCCGTTGACGACCTGGCATCCGCTTACGCCCTCGTGACATCGGTTGGCCGCCTCAGCCCTGTCGCTGTCCCTACTTTGGTGCGCGGAGCAATTGAGCTTGCCGGTCTGGGTATGTGGGTACTGACAGGACACGAGCGATCGGGACGACAGGAACGGGCGCTCCGGATCGCTTATGACTCATACTCCAATGCCATTAAGTTTCACGCTCATCGCTCGAAAAGTCCGGCGTTATCAGCCGACCAGCGCGCCAAGGCCAATGATTGGGCGGTTGAAAACAGGATTTCCGCCGCTGACTTGGCGGATGCTGCTGCCAAAGCTGGGCTGAAGAAGACGAGAGTGACGGCGCAGCTCAATCGGACGGAGGCACTGAAAGAAGTTGATTTAGCCCGGGACACGCAGTTCTTCTCGGACTGGCAGCTGTGCTCAGGATTTGCCCACGGGCTGGCTTGGGCCCCCCAGCATGGTTCACACCAGAGTTGGCACACACACCATGGAAGGCGGCGGCACAATAACGCTCGGCACCATGACCGAAGAAAGTGCCTTGATAATGCTGCAGTGGGGACAGCACGCCATTGAGGAGCTCAGGGGCACCTTCGGTGCCGGTCGAACATTCGTCACGGACGGTGCAGATGCAACACTCGTTTCCAAGCCAATGAAGAAGATGGAAGCCGAGACTGCTGCAAAAGGACTAAGAATTGAATACCAACATCCGATTTCGGCGCCTCGCCGTCCCGCCAGCAGCACCGTCTTCTCCGCTGGTCCAGGCGGGTCAAAGTCCGATAAATAGAACGAGCTCCAGCCGGAGGGTGGCCACCATCAAGTCATCATCAAGTCATCATCAAGTGAGCGAATACCGAACCTTGGAGTACAGACAACATAGTTTCCGGCTTCCACCGCACAATGATGTGCCGGCATGCCACACACTCATTGGGAGGTGTTCTTATCGCCTTCGGTCTTGGAAACGAAGTCTTTTGGAACATTATCTTTGGCCCACTGCTTCACCCCACTTTTCATGTCCCTATTCGTAGGGCCAAGGCGGGTGATCTGGCCTGGGAACATGTCCAAGATCTCAAGGTCAAGATCTCGGTAGAAGTCCTTACGAATCAGATGCCCGCTGCCGGCAAAATTACTTGCCTGCTCGGGGCGCAATGCTTCAAGAATCCTCGCAAGATATTCCAAAAGGACATCGATCAACGACGCATGGCAGGCTATCCACAATCGGCCGATTCTGAGACGGTTTCAGGATCCGCCGACGCGCCGACACCAAAACGTCCACAACCCGTCTCACAACATGCCAAACAAACATCAATGTTGTGAGACGGTTTTGCGACAGTTAGCCCAAAGCAACCCAACACCTACAGATCGCAGACCACCGCCACTAAGCGCCGCAATCCATGGGCTGCTGCCGGTCACTTTCAGCGTCACTTTGATGCTACCGAAGGCGATGGAGAACCTTATGAAGCAATAACAGATGTCTCCACCGCACCGCGGATTCAGCAAGGGAGAAGACAATCGTGCTTAGTTTGGACGCCATGCATCAGCCGCGCTCCACACCGCGTGTCAGTCGTCGCTTTTAATCATGCGCCGCCGCGAGCTGAGCAGGTCGATGCCCGGACGGTACGCCACATAGTCTTCAACCGCGTCCAGCACTTCAACAATGTGGGCGCGGTCTGCAGCGACCAAGCCGGCGCCTACGGCTGCGCGGCGGTGCAGGTCCTGCAGGTCCACCTCCGCAATGGAGACGTCGAAGCGTTTGCGGACTTCGGCGAGCACCGGCCTCAGCACGGACCGCTTCTCCTTCAGGGAATGAATGTCTCCGAATAGAAGATCAAATTCAATCCAGCCGATCCACATTTCCCCAGCCTCCTCCGGGTAGCCCGTGACCTTAGAACTTTTTGCCCGCGTTGATCGATGCGCTCATGAATTCAGCAACGATCTTCTGTGAGATGGACACGTCCAGGACGAACACCCCTTCGTCATGTGTGTCCAGCCATTCGACAAGGACATCAAGCTCAGCCAGCGTACTGATCTTCGTTCCTTCGGCACCGAGCGCACGGCCCACGGCAGCGAAGTCCACTTCGTCGATGAGCATCGCCGTGGGGTCCAGTCCCTTGGAAGCATATTGGTGGAGTTCGGCGCCATAGGCGGAGTCGTTGAGCACCACGATGACGCCCCTGCGGGTGGCACGCAGGAAAGTTTCGAAGTCAGCCAAGCCCATGAGTCCGCCGCCGTCGCCGGTGACAAAAACGGTGGTGCGGTCCGGACGGGCGGCGGAGACTCCCGCAGCGGAGCCAAACCCGAGCCCGATGGACTGGAATGCAGTGCCCACCAGGATCATGGCCTGCGGGTCCGGCACGGAGAGGTACATCGGGGCCCAGCCGATGAAGTGTCCCCCGTCCATCACCAGCGAACGTTCCTTGGGCAGGATATCCTCCAGTGCCGCAACAACCGCCCGGGGGTTCAGCCGGCCGTCCAAGCCGAACTCGGCCGGGTTCTCCACCGGTGACGCAGAGCGGAACGACTCAGTGGCAACGTCAGGCACCTGCGATCGCCATGCGCTGGAATCTTCCACTGCGGGCACCCGTTCGATGAGAGCCTGCAACGCTGGCCCAAGGTCCGCCCGCAGGTAGTCGGTCACCTGCGCGTGGGCCATTTCTGACTCGGGTTCGTTGTCAATGCGGATGACCGTGGTGGCGGAAGCCAAGAGGGTGCCGTAGCGGGATTGGAACGCGTTGAGCGATGCCCCAACTACCAGCACCACATCGGCCTGCTGAGCCAGCTCCAGCCGGTGGTCGCGGGTGAAGCCTCCCGCGATGCCGAGGTTCCACGGGGAATCGACGATGTTGGTAGCCATAACCGACGTCATGAACAGAGCCCCGAGCCGGTCCCCCAGTTCAAGAAGCGGCGTCTGCGCACCCGCCAGCAGCACGCCACGCCCGGCCAGCACCAGGGGCCGCTTGGCACTGCGCAACAATCCGGCCACCTCATCCAGTTCAGCGGCACCGGCTGCCCAGGCAGTTTTCTCCGGGAGCGGCTCCAGCTCAACCTGCTCGGTGAGCGTTGCGGTGGCGTAGTCATGGGGGATGGCAAGAACCACCGGCTGCACTGTCTGTAGGGCCAGGTCGAAGGCCCGGTGCGTCATTGCAACCGCGTTCTCCGGTCCGGCGACCAGCGTGGTGACCCCCACGGCAGCGGATGCCGCCGTCTGGTCGACGTCGAAGGCCCTTCGCCCGGTCGTGGGCGCATCGCCGGTCACCAGCACCAACGGGATGCGGGCCAGCCGTGCTTCGGCGAGGGCGGTGTAGGCGTTGGTGAACCCGGCCCCGTAGGTTGTTGTGGCTGCGCCCACCTTGCCCGTGGCACGGTGGTAGGCGTCCGCCATCGCCACCGTTGCGGCCTCATGCCTGGCCGAGGTGAACGGGAACCCCGCTGAGGTGAGGTGGCTGACCAGGTGGGCGTTGCCATTTCCCAACAGCCCGAACAAGTGGTCTGTCCGCTCCGCGATGACGTCGGCCACCGCCGTGGAGACGCTTGCGGCCGCAGCGGAGTCGGCGTTCACAGTGGTGCTCATGGTGTTCCTTCTTTCATGGAATGTGGTCTGCCGCAGCAGCGCTAGACGATCGCGGAGATCCCCGTAATGGCACGCCCCGCGATGAGCGTGTTGATTTCGTGCGAGCCTTCATAGGTGTAGATGGCCTCGGCGTCGGCGAAGATCTTCGCCATCTTGTAGTCAGTGACAATGCCGTTGCCGCCCAGAATGGAACGTCCCATAGCCACGGTCTCCCGCATGGCTCCCGTGGTGTGGGCCTTCGCCAATGCCACCTGGGCCATGCTCGGCGACCCACCCTTGTGCTTTTCAGCGGCCACTCCTTGTGTTCCGGCGGCTTCTGCAGCGTCCTGCAGCGCGGCAATCCGCACCATCATCATCAACGACGACGTCGCGTTGCCCAGCATTTTCACCAACTGCGCCTGGACCATTTGGAACGCTGCCAGCGGCCTCCCGAACTGTTGACGTTCGACGGCGTACGCCCGGGCCACGTCGAAGGCGGCAAGTTGCTGGCCCACGGCCTGCCAGGCGACGGAGATGCGTGATCCCTGCAGCAGCTTGTTCGTGTCTTCAAAAGAGCTGACGGTGGCAACCCTGTCCCGTTCCACCACCTTCACGTCGGTCAAGACTATGTGAGCGTTTTGCACAGTGCGCAGAGCAATCTTGTGCTCGATCTTGGTCCGTTCCACCCCGGGCAGCGACGCGTCGAGGAAGAAGCCGCGCACCTGCCCTGTTTCGGCATCCTTGGCCCAGAGCAGCATGTGCTGGCAAAACGTCCCATTGCCAATCCAGCGCTTGGCGCCGTTGAGCACCCAGTGGGTGCCGCCGTCGTCCTCCACCTTCAACGCGGTGGTGACTAGGCCGCCGGCCACGTCGCTGCCGTGATCGGGCTCGGTTAGGGCAAAGGCGCCCGTGGTACGCAGGGCCACGGCGTCCGGCAACAACCGCTCCTGCTGCTCCGCGGAGCCAAAGTCGGAGAGCGCCTGCACGAACAGGTCGTGGTGGACCAGGAAGAACGTGGCCAGGGAGGTGT
The DNA here is from genome assembly GCF_017353415.1 of Arthrobacter sp. E3. Classification (GTDB taxonomy): domain Bacteria; phylum Actinomycetota; class Actinomycetes; order Actinomycetales; family Micrococcaceae; genus Specibacter. The sequence goes on along the minus strand of NZ_JAFMPX010000012.1, from coordinate 74,872 downwards.
CCACACGGGTCATTTCGGCCACGACCAGGCCGGTGAACAGGTGGCTGAACTGGCGGCGGTCCGGGGCGGCCAAGCCGAGCGCTGCGATCTTGGGCAGGAGGTGCGCCGGGAACTCGGCGTCATTCCACCAGCCGACGGCGTGCGGGGCCACCTCCGTCGCCAGAAATTCGCGCAGCTGCGCCAGCTTGGCCTGCTCCGCGGCACTGAGCAGGGACTCAATGTCATAAAAGTCGGCGCTGGGAAGGCTGCCAAGATCCAGTGGGGTGTACTCGCGCCGGCTCACTTCGGTGACATCCGGATGGCACCGTCCAGGCGGATGGTCTCACCGTTGAGCATGGCGTTGGCAACAATGTGCTCCACGAGCGCCGCGTATTCGGCAGGCTTGCCCAGACGGGAGGGGTGCGGCACCTGCTGGCCCAGTGAATCCTGCGCGGCCTGCGGCAGCCCGGCCAGCATGGGTGTTTCGAAAATCCCGGGTGCAATCGTCATGACCCGGATCAGCGAGCGCGCCAGTTCACGCGCCAGCGGCAGGGTCATCGCCGCCACCGCACCCTTGGAGGCAGCATAGGCGGGTTGGCCGATCTGACCCTCGAACGCCGCCACCGATGCGGTGTTCACAATGACGCCGCGCTCCGGCCCAAACTCGCCCTCCAGCGGCTCGGTCGCAGCCATGGCCTCCGCACACAGGCGCACCACGTTGAACGTGCCCACCAGGTTGATTTGGATGACCTTGTTGAACTGCTCCAACGGCAGCACGCCGTCACGGCCCAACACCTTGCCGGGCGTGGCCACCCCTGCGCAGTTCACGGCCAGGCGCAGCGTGCCCAGCGCAGCCGCTGCGGCGATGGCGGTGCGCACCTGCCCCTCATTCGTCACATCCCCCGGGACAAATACGGCCCGCTCCCCCAGTTCAGCTGCCAGTTCGGCACCGTGTGAGCTGGGCAGGTCAACCAGCACGACGGCGGCCCCTCCCGCATGCAGGCGTCTGGCCGTTGCGGCACCAAGACCCGATGCGCCGCCGGTGATGAGTGCGACGGTGCCGTTGTTTGAAATTTCCATGGTTCCTCCTCGTTGAGGTGCTGCCGCCCGGTCCCTGCGGGAGGCGGTCATTGCGTTAATGCATACTAACCGAAAACTCTGAAAGGCTGCAGGGCGCTCCGTGTCCGGCGGCCGCAGAACCAGTACGCTTGGTTCCATGACAGCAAGCCCCGGCCACCCCGCAGCACGTCACCGCCAACCCGCAAATTTCGCTGCCCTTGCACGGGAGGCAGGCGCAGAAGTGAACGCCCGCTTCGGCCACCCACTCATGAACCTACCGGGAACGTGGATCGGTGCGTTGGCGACTGTTGCGGTTGGAGATCAGCCGCACCAACCCATCCAGCCCCACACGCGCCCCACGCCGTGGTCCCCATGGCACTACTGGTGGCAGGCCCACTATCTTGACGCCATGATCGACGCCGGATTCCTCGCCGTGGCACGCGGCGACAGGATCGAGGCCCGCATTGAACTCCAGCGGGCGCGGGCGCTGCTGCGCGGCATCTTGGTCCACAACTTCGGCCGTTTCCGCAACGACTTTTACGACGACATGGCGTGGCTGGCGCTCGCAGCTGGCCGGTTGGACACGCTCTCTGTGCGATTGCTGGCCCGCCACGACCGCTTGGCTCGGCGAGCCGTCAAAACCCTGGCCCGCGAACTTCATGGAGCACATGACGACGTGCTTGACGGGGGCATTTACTGGTCCCGTAAGCGCGACTTCAAGAACACTCCCGCCAACGCCCCGGCAGCTTTGCTCTTGGCCCGCATCGGGGAAATGGAACATGCGCAGTCCCTCCTCGATTGGTTGCGTGCAGAGCTTTTCGACCCGGACCTGGGTCTGCACATCGACGGCATACACCCCACCGCAAACGGCCGCAGTGTTGAGCGCACCATCTACACCTACAACCAAGGCCCCGTTCTTGCCGCCATGCTGGAAGTGGGCCGGCCCCAGGACCTGTTGCATGCTGCTGCACTTATCGAATCCGTGCATCAGCAGCTCTATACGCCAGGCCAGGGACTCCGCCTCGAGGGCGGTGGCGACGGCGGCTTGTTCACCGGCATCCTCTGCCGCTATCTGGCCCTCGCCGCACACGACCCCCGCCTTCCCGTCCAGGCCCGGCGAACGGCGTCGGCCCTTGTCAGGGACACGGCAGTCGTTGTGGCCGGGCAGTCACCGACGCAGCTGTCCAAAGCCGTGCAGCGCTGGAGCATACTGTCGGCAGCTGCCACGGTTTAGGATCAGCGCACAGCTGCCTCGGCAACATCCATGCGAATGGGATCGGCAATAACCGGGTCCACGGCCATCTCGTCGCGGCTGGACGCAACTGGTGCGAGGGCCTGAGCCAGATCGTTGATCAGATCCTCCACGTTCTCGAGTCCAATCGACAGCCGCACCAGGTTGGGCAGGGGCCGGGCCTCAGGGGCAACTGGCCTGTGGGTCAACGCGGCCGGGTGCTGAATCAGCGAGTCGACGCCGCCCAATGAGACGGCGTGGGTGAACATGCTCACGCCCGAAGTGAGTCGCTTGGCCGCCTCAAAACCGCCGCTCAAACTGATGGAGACCATCGCCCCGGTTCCGCGCATTTGATGCTGCAACAAGCCGCGCGGATCGCCGTCGCTGCCAGGATAGTGAACTTTCTCCACGCTTGGGTGGCTCTGCAACCACTCGGCGATCCGGAGGGCGCTCTCCTGCTGCGCGCGGACCCTGATGGGAAGTGTAGTGAGCCCCCGGTGGAGCAGGTAAGCGCCCAGAGGATGCAGGATGGCGCCGGTAATGGCGCGGACGCGGCGCAGCGCCTCGGCCGTCTCCTCGCTGCAGGCAATGACACCACCCACTGCGTCCCCGTGACCGCCAATGTACTTCGTGGCACTGTGCAGCGACATGGCCGCACCCAGGCTAATGGGGTTCTGCAAGACGGGCGTGGCAAACGTGTTGTCAACAAGGACGGGGACACCACCGGCTTGGGTCACAACGCTGCTGATGTCGACAAGATCAAGGGTCGGGTTGCCCGGAGTTTCAAGCACGATCAAAACCGTCTCCTCCCGGAGCGCCGCGGCCACTTCGTGTTCCGCGCAGAACGTAGCATCCACGCCTAGCAGCCCCGACGCCAGGAGGTGGTCGGTGCCGCCGTAGAGTGGGCGCACAGCCACCACATGCGGGCGTGTTGCCGGATCTACGGTTGACTTCATCGTGTCTTTACTGGCCAGGATGGCTGCAGTCATGGCCGCCATGCCGGAGGCAAAGGCCACGGCTGCCTCCGCTTTTTCCAGCTGCGCCAGGCCGGATTCAAACCGGGCCACTGTCGGGTTCCACAAGCGGGCATACACCGCACCGCCCTCGGAAAGGGGGTGTCCGCCAAGTGCCATGGACTCATAAGAGTCCCCGCCGTGCTCAATATCCGGCAGCGGGTAGGTCGTGGACAGATCCAGCGGCAGGGCGTGAACACCCAGTGCCTGCAGATCCTCCCGGCCACCTCGCACCGCCACCGAGTCAGGATTCATGGACCCACCATTCAGAAGTTCACTAGTCATGGCCCAAGACTGAATGAGCAAACAATAAATAGCTAGATAAATGATTGAAAGACTAATACAGTTGAGTAAATCTGCATTCTTCGCCAATCACAGCTGATGTAACGGGGAACACATTGCCGAAAACGCAACCGTCACTGGACCCGACAGACCTTGGAATTTTGCGTGCATTGGTGGCCGACAGCACCCTGACGAACAAGGCCATCGCCGCACGGCTGGGCCTCGCCGAGTCAACCTGTGCGTACCGCCTGCGCATGATGCGCGACGCCGGCGTGATCCTCGGCAGCCGCGTCACGTTGAACCTCTCCGCATTGGGCTTTCCCATACAGGCAATCATCAAAGTGCGGCTGGGAAGCCACGATGCCGCGCACGTCACCACCCTCTACACCAAGCTCACGCAGATTCCCGGTGTCATCCAGGCATTCCACGTCGCCGGGGAAGACGACTTCCACCTGCATGTGGCCGTTGAAAACCCGGAGGCGCTGCGTGACATGGTCCTGCAGCACATCACCGTCAACCGCGTGGTCCGGCAAACAGAAACGCAGCTGATCTTCGAGGCACGCGACGGTGTGGGAGTGTTGGCGCAATAGCCGCGCCCGGGTCCACGGCAGTGGGTACTGAGCCGCGGCTGCCACAGTTGGTATTTTTGTAGTGATCACAACCTTTGGAGAGTCCATGCTGCGCGTTCGTCCGATCATTTTCACGTCAGCTTTCGAAGACACCCTCACCCAGTTGCGCACGCTGGGCCTGAGCTGCTTGGAGAACGACGGCGACTGGGCAGAGTTTGATTCCGGCAACGGCAAGATCGGGGTGTTTCGCGAAGCGCCGGAACTGAACCATACCGAGCTGGCTTTTGAGCTGCGCGATGCCGCAATTTTTGTCCGGCGCACCCTCGCCGACGGCACGCCTGCGGAGCTGGCCGACACCATCACCGGGCCTGGCGCCCGTGTCACGGCCCCCGACGGCTTCAGTTTTGAGCTGACCATCTCGGAGGATCTCAGCATCCCGGCAGGGTCCCAAACCACCGGATCGCAACTGACCGTCGTCCAGACGTGGTGCACGCCGCGGCCGGGAGAGGCCAACACGGTGCTGGCCAACATCGGCGCCAAGCCGGTGCGCGAGCTGCCCGACGGCGCGGCTCTGTTCCGCACCAAGAACGGCGGGCTGGTGGCAACAGCGCGAGGCGAGGCATCCGGCGTCGTACTGGGTTTTATGTATGACGGCGCACTGCCGGAACTGGCACAACGGCTCACCGCGGCAGGCGTGGCGGCAACCTTGGAAAGAGACGCATTGCAGTTCGACACGCCCGACGGCGGCAGGCTCACCGTCGCGGCCGGCTGGGAATCGTGAGTAGTTTTGCGGCACCGGAGGAGGCGAGCAGGGCGGGGATGGGGTAGAACTTAGTTATGAGCGTTCGCACCCCCGACCCGTATCCCGGCTGGCTGTCCGAAGAGGACCTGTATGAGGCCCGCAACAGGCTTCCCATGGTCTATGTAGAGGCGGTGCCGGTGCGCCTTGACTCGCTGGGCTACGTCAACGAGGTGGGGCTGCTGCTCCAAGCCGATGCGGAAGGGTCCATGGTGCGCACCCTCGTTTCGGGGCGCGTGCTGTACCGGGAGACCATTCGCGCCGCCCTGATCCGCCACATCGAAAAGGACCTCGGGCCGCTCGCGTTCCCGCAGCTGCCCGTCAGCCCCGTACCGTTCACGGTGGCCGAATACCTGCCCTCACCCTCGCAAACCGGTTTCACCGACGAACGCCAGCACGCAGTGGCCCTCGTCTACGTGATCCCTGTGACGGGCGAATGCGAGCCGCGCCAAGACGCCCTGGAACTGACGTGGATGACGCCGCAGGACGTCCTCAGCGATGTGGTGCAGGCCGAATTTGTTGGGGGGCGCGGGGCTTTGGTGCGTCAGGCGATCTCCTACGCGGGGCTGGGCCGCTAAAGCGGCACTCTAGCCGGTAACGACGATCCAGCGTAGATTACCTTTCATGGCGACTTCCCAGCTCTCTGTCCTTGTCAACGCCGACGCCGAGCAGGTGTGGCTGATGCTCCGCGAGCCAGCCCGGATTGCAAAATGGCACGGCTGGGAGACGGAGGGGCTGGCCGAAGAAATCCAGCACATCTACTACACCGATGCGGTGGAGGGTCCTGACCACCTGCGCCTTGAGCTGGGTGGCGGAGACGTTTTCACACTGGAACCACGCGCCGACGGAACGCTCCTGACGCTCACCCGTGGCCAGGCGAAGGGTGAGCTGACCAAGCACGACGCTGACATCACCGAGGGCTGGGCCACGTTCCTGCAACAGCTCAAGTTCGCTTTGGAACGCCACCCCCAGGCGCCCCGCCGCACCATCTTCGTGGACGGAACGAGCTCCGCCCACACGAAGTTGTGGGACGCGCTGGGCATTGACACCGGCTGGCTGCCGGATCCCGGCGAGCCGTATGAACTATCGTTGACCACCGGAACCACATTGACCGGCAAGGTCTGGTACCGCAGCGACACCCAATTGGGCTTGACCGTGGCTGACTATGCCGAGCACGGGGACGGCCTGCTGGTCCTGGCCCAACAGGCGCCGGTGGCAGGTGTACGCGAGCACCCGGGGGCCCAAATCATCGCCTCCACCTATGGTTTGGGTGCGGCCGCCTTTGAATCCATTGGCTCCCAATGGGATGCCTTCATGGAAACGCACTACCCGGACGAATAGCCCTGCCCAAGCCGTCCGTGAACCGGGGCCGCGTTAAACACTGGCAAAATGGATGCATGCCTTCCCCCGAATCGTTCACTGATCTTCTTGCGTCCGCTCCCGCCACAGCACCTGCCACGGCGCCCGGCCAGGCTCCCGGCACCACCGCCGGGCAGCCAGCGTCGCAACGGGAATTTGGCTTTGAAGTCACCACTCGCCTGAACGAGACGTGCTCCCCCAGTGCCAGCGCCATTGAGCAAAACGGCGGGGCCTTCCAGGGCCGCACAGGCGTCATCACCACCCCGCACGGGACCATCAAGACCCCGGCGTTCATTGCCGTGGGCACCAAGGCCACCGTCAAGGCGGTGCTAGCGGAATCCATGAGCGAGCTGGGTGCGCAGGCGCTGCTGGCCAACGCCTACCACCTGTACCTGCAGCCTGGTGCGGACATCCTTGATGCCGCCGGCGGGCTGGGCAAGTTCATGAACTGGCAGGGACCCACCTTCACCGACAGTGGTGGATTTCAGGTTATGTCTCTGGGCTCCGGCTTCAAAAAGGTCATCAACATGGATGCCGTGGCAGCCTCCCCGCACGCCGGTGCCGACGATTCCGTGGCCGTGGGCAAGGAACGGCTGGCCCACATTGACGACGATGGTGTGTGGTTTAAATCGCACCTCAACGGCGACATGCACCGCTTCTCCCCGGAAGTTTCCATGCAGGTCCAGCACCAGATCGGCGCTGACATCATGTTTGCCTTTGACGAGCTGACAACGCTGTTGAACTCGCGCGGCTACCAGGAGATGTCACTGGAACGGACCCGGTTGTGGGCGCTGCGCTGCATCGAGGAGCATTTCAGGCTGACCGAGGAGCGTGTGGGCAAGCCGTACCAAGCGTTGTTTGGCGTGATTCAGGGCGCCCAGTATGAGGACCTGCGCCGCAAGGCCTCCCACGACTTGGGTGGGATGAACTTTGACGGCTTTGGCATTGGCGGGGCACTGGAGAAGGAAAACCTGGGCACCATTGTGCGCTGGTGCTCGGAGGAACTGCCGGAAGACAAGCCGCGGCACCTGCTGGGCATCTCCGAACCGGACGACATCTTCACGGCCATTGAAAACGGGGCGGACACCTTTGACTGTGTCTCCCCCACCCGGGTTGCCCGCACCTCGGCGTTCTACACTCCGGACGGCCGCTTCAATCTTTCCGGAGCCAAGTACAAGCGCGACTTCACGCCCCTGTCAGAGGAGTGTGACTGCTACACCTGCCAGAACTACACGCGCGCCTACATCCATCACCTGTTCAAGGCCAAGGAAATGGTCTCCTCGACGCTGGTGTCCATCCACAATGAGCGCTTCGTGGTGAAAATGGTCGACGACGCCCGCCTCGCCATCGAGGACGGCACGTTCTTCGAGTTCAAGGCCGAGACGCTGCGCCGGTACTACCCGAAGCGGTAGTATTCCGCGGGGCAGCCGGCCGCGCAGGCTACGCCCCGTACGTCGGTTCGTGGCGCTTGAACCAGCCGATGACCAAGGTGGTGACCGGGATCAGGGCATACTGGACGGCGACTTTGTACAGGAAGCCAACCAGCACGTAGTTGGCGAACATGCCAAAGCCCACGATCCCTATCACCGGGGCCGCCACGGCGCAAAAGATCAGCGTGTCGATGAATTCGCCAACGCCGCTGGAGCCCATGAGCCGGGCCCACAGTTTCTTCTCGCCCTGGCGTGCCTTGAGCCTGACCATGATCCAGGAGTTGGTGGTCTGCCCGGTCAGGAAGGCGAGCAGGCTGGCCAGCACAATCTGCGGCACCGGCCCCAGCGCGAGTTCCAGCGCCTGCTGCTTGGCAACACCAAAGTCATCGGTGAATCCGGGCAGCGCAATGATCACCCAGTAGGCCAGGGAAGCAAAAATGGAGAGCGCGAACGTGGCGAAAATGGCCTTCCGTGTGACCTTGAAGCCGTAGATTTCGCTGATCACGTCCCCCAGGATGTAGGCGAACGGGAACAGGAAGAACCCGCCGTCGGTCACGAAGGGGCCCAGCTGGACCCCTTTGGAGGCTCCGATGTTGGAGAGGATCACGATGACGGCCATGCACGCGAGCAGAATCCCAAAATATGGGCTGCCGACGGAGGCAAAGGAAGGGGCGGCCCTGATTTTAAGAGGGGTTGCCGAAGCGTTGCTTTGCAGCGGGGACATAATAAAGTCTCGAGTTTCTGTAGCTAAGTGGTTCGCTCATGCCACCGCCTCGCTGGGAGGATCCGGTGGCCGGCTGTATTATCACTGGGCCCGTCTGCACCCGGGCCATCCCCCATTCTGCCACGAACTGCCGTTCGGCGCTTCTGCTGCCTAGCCGCTTGGCGCTATTTGCTGAAGCTGAGTATTTCTGCCACTTTGCCCCAGCCTTCGACGGCGGCAAAGCGCTCCGCCTGTTCCGCTCCGGCGACCAAGTACAGGGCGTCCGCGCCATGGGTGAAGGCTTCTTCGCCGAGTTCCGCCACCATGGCGAGCTCAAGGGTTTGGCGCAGGTCCTCATGCCCGTCGTCCACTTTCAGTTCCGAAAGCACGGCGAGGTCCTCCCCCAAACGCAGCCGTCCGCTGGCCACCGGCCGGTCAAAAAGTGACACTTCAACAAGGTCATAATTTTCCAAGGGTGCATCAGCCAGGTTGGCATCCGAGGGAAGGTGCGGCACCAGGTCAAGGCTTTCAGTCTCAGCCCGCAGCAACACCGCGCGGCTCGTTTCATGCAGCCCCTGGGATGTGGCAAACTGCGTGGCGCCGGCGTGATCATCGGTGACAAGAACGAGCTCTGTCCCGGAACCAAGCTGTGCTGCCTGGGCGGCTTCGCCATCTCCTGGCCACGCCATCACCCGCTTGGCACCCATGGTGATCACATCACCGTCCGCTTCAGGGGCCAGATCGTGCAAAGCTGCCCATGCCGGTACCCAGTTATGAAATTCATCCTGCCAGGAGGCCATGTCCTCACCCTTTTCTCTGCGCACCAATAGTCATTCCCGACAACGCTCTGTCCGGAAATCGGGCCGCACGTGTGGGCTCTTCCAGCATAGGCATACCCGCAGCACGCGGCACACGGTTTGTTGGGGCAATCACACAGGAGGGGGCAGTAGCATCAAACTATGACGGCATGGCAGCAGGACGTCCTCGGAGCGGACTTTGAACAACTCACCCTCGACCTGCCCTCCGGTTCGCCAGCAACCCTCGTGCGCTATGCCGGTGACGCGCCGCAGTGGCCCGAATCCCCCATTACCGGAGCGGATATTTTGTACGTCCACGGCTGGTCGGACTACTTTTTTCAGCACGAGCTCGCTGAGTTTTGGCACCGCTCCGGTGCGAATTTCTATGCCCTGGACCTGCACAACTATGGCAGGAGCCTGCGCCCTGGCATGGCGCCCGGACAAGTCACCTCCCTCACCGATTACGACGCCGACATCTCCGCAGCGCTGACAGCCATGGGACGTTCCGTGGCCCCCGAAGAAGTCCTGGTGCTTCCGGCCGCAACCGGTGTAGCGGAGCAGCATTCCTTTGAGGTGGCTTTTTTGGAGGAGGCCCGACACCGCCTCGGTGCCGCTTTTGATGCGCTGACTGGCAGGGAACGCCCCGACCACCGGGAAGTCCCGCGCGAACGGCCGCTGATTTTGCTGGGGCACTCCACAGGCGGGCTGACGCTGAGCCTGTGGGCTGCCCGGCACCCGGGTGCGGCAACCGCCGTCGTACTTAATAGTCCGTGGCTGGAGTTTCAGGCCAGTGAAGTGGGCCGGGCCATGGTGGCACCGCTCATCCAGGCCCGGACCTGGTTCAGGCCCCTTGCACCACTACCCGGAATTGATCCCGGCTTTTACACCCGCGCCGTTTCCAAAAAGTTCGACGGCGAGTGGGACTACGAGTCCGAATGGCGCCCGGACCGCGGGTTTCCAGTCACGCCGTCGTTCCTCAACGCCGTGTTCCAGGGGCAGGCACAGGTGGCACGCGGTCTGGACCTACAGGTGCCGGTGCTGGTCATGCTCTCGGACAAGAGCTATTTGCAACCCAAGTGGTCCTCCTCCGCGCTGGCCGCTGACGTGGTGCTGAACGTGGACGTAGTGGCCCACCGTGCCGTGGACTTGGGGCGCACGGTCACGCTGCAGAGGATTCCCGGTGCCTTCCATGACGTATTCCTCTCCCCCGGCGGTATCCGGGCGCAGGCATATGCGGGCATGGGCCGCTGGGTGGAAGCAGTACTCGATAACAGCCTGCACAGGCAATGGGCGGAGCGGGCAGCTAGACGGAAGGAACAAATAGCATGAGTTCAACAATGAAGGCCATGACCTACGCCCGGTACGGCGGCACCGAGGTGCTGGAACAAACGCAACGGCCAATACCGAAGGTGTCGCCCGGCGCCGTGCTGATCCGCGTCAAGGCGGCCGCCGTCAACCCCGTCGACTGGAAAATCATGTCCGGTGGCCTCGACGGGCTCATGGACGTCAACTTCCCTGTCACACCGGGCTGGGACGTGGCTGGAGTGGTGGAGGCCGTGGGCTTTGACACCCCAGAATTTGAAGTTGGCGACGAGGTTTACTCCTACGGCCGCCGCGACACTATCCAGGGCGGCACTTTTGCGGAACTCGTGGCGCTGCCAGCCGGCATCGTCGCCTACAAGCCTGCGATCCTCTCCTGGGAGCAGGCGGCGGCCCTCCCGTTGACGGGACTGACGGCCCAGCGCACCTTGGATGCGTTGGATCTGCGGGCCGGCCAAGTCCTGCTGATCCACAACGGCTCGGGAAGTGTGGGCCGCACAGCCATTCAGCTCGCTGCCCTTGCTGGCGCGCGCGTCATCGCCACTGCTTCGCCTAAAAACCATGCCCGCCTGCGTGAACTGGGCGCTGAACCGATTGAATACGGAACCGGTTTGGTGGAGCGGGTACGTGCTTTGGCCCCGGACGGCGTGGATGCCGTGGCTGATTTTGCCGGCGGCGTCCTTGAAGACACTTTGGCGGTTTTGAAGGACGACGGCCAGCAGGCATCGATCGCCGACTCGAGCGTCCAAAGCCACGGCGGCCGCTACATTTGGGTCCGCCCCGACGTCGCCGACCTCGAGCGGCTGAGCGTGCTTGTGGAGGACGGCCTGCTCAGCGTCGACGTAGCCCAAAGCTTCCCCATGGAGAAAGCTGCCGGCGCGTTCGAGGCGAGCATGTCCGGCCACGGAAGCGGCAAGATCGTCCTGACGGAGTTCAGCAGCTAACTTTTTTCAACTTACGACGGCGGCACGCCCCCTTCCAGGGCGGCTACGGTTAAGGGGACCTCCCCACTGACTGCAAGGAACCCTGTGGCCAAGAAGCCCAAGAGCATCAAGAAGTCCCGTTTCGGCAATCCAGCCAAGGCTGCCGCAGATGCCACCGCACGCATCGATGCCGTCTCATTGGCCGATGTTCGGCTGGAGCGGTCCATGGAGGCCCTGGCACCTGGGTTTGCGTTGTGGCTGGAATCCTGTGGCCGGAGCGAATCCTCCGTGGACATGACCTTGATGATCCTTGACGACTTCTTCGACCTGTACCGCATGCTCGAGCCGAAGACGGATGCCAGGGCGCTGATGCCGGACGCTGTGAGCGAAGTGGTGAAGGCTTCCGCCGCTGCCAACCCGCAGGCCACCTTTGCCATGCGCAGCGGCATCCGGGACTACGTCGACTACCTGGTCCAGGCATCGCTTTGGACCGGAGGCGCAGACGATCTGCCGGCTTTGCGGAACATCCTCACACAACCTGCGTGGCCGGTCATCGAACCGGGCACAGACTTGAACCTTGACGCCGTGCTGCCCGATGCCAGCATGGTGGGCGAAGGGCCGGAGACTGACCAACCGGACCCCGCCGAAATGGATTCACCCGATGTGTTCGTTCCTGAGCTGACGGCGGAACTCGTCACCTCCACCATGGCGGATGCGCCGCTGTGGAAGAACACGCTGGCTCTCCTGGACTGGATTGGTGATGGCCGGAAAGTCACCGCGAAAGGTGTTCTGGGCAAGAAGGAACGGGTTGAGGCTGCCGCCGAACTCACCCATGGAGGCCTGGGGATCCTGGCCGGCGCCGCCAAACTGACATCCGCCAAGAAACACGCCCTTGCCAGGCTGAACGTCTATTGGGAACTGCTGGATCTTACGGGGCTCATCACCATTTCAGCGACCCATGTGCACCTGAATGAGGACGTTGTCGCTTCCCTGGACAGTGACGAAGCCATGGTCCAGAAAATGCGTGACTTGATCAGCCACTTTATTTTCATGGTCACCCTGGACGGTTCACAGCCGGGAATTTACGAGGACTGGCACCTTCAGATGTCTCACCTGCTGCTCCAGTTCGCCTCCGCAGCCCCGCCCGAGTCGGACTTCATCCTGGAGGCCGTGGCAGCGCCGGAATCCATGGATGAGGAGTTGCTGTTTCTGGTCCGAAACATTGCCCACTGGGCCGAGGAGGGGCTGGTCGCTGTCGGTACACATGTGGAAGTTCCGGCAGCTTTCCGGCTGGAACTCTTCGAAATGCTGCGGGGTGATTTCAGCATCCAGGCAGTTGGCCCCGGCGCCGAAACGGACCTGGATGCCCTGCTGGGCGAAAGCTGAGCAGCCCATGCGAAAGCTTGTGTACTACGTGGCCACGACCCTTGACGGTTACATAGCTGGCCCTGACGGTGGTGACCCCAGCGGAGCGGATTACTTCCCAGTCACACCCGATGTCATCCAGTTCATCGTCGATCAGTACCCCGAAACCCTTCCAGCGCCAGCGCGAGCCGCCTTGGGTATCGACGGCCCGGGCCAAGTGTTCGACACCGTTCTGGAGGGTCGGGCATCTTACGAGATCGGCCTTGCCGCGGGCCTGACCGACGCGTACCCGCACCTTCGCCACCTCGTATTCTCCAAAACGTTGGAAAGTCATGACGCGTCGGTGGAGATCGTCCGCAGTGGAGCTCTGGACCGCGTGCGTGCGCTCAAGACCGAGGACGGCAAAGACCTGTGGCTGGTGGGAGGTGGCACGCTCGCCCACTCGTTATTGCCAGAAATCGACCGGCTCGTGCTCAAACAGAACCGCTCAGTCATAGGATCTGGCATTCCGCTTTTCAACGGTCCGTTCCATCCCCATATGTTCCAGCCCGTCGGTGAGACCCTGCTTGACTCAGGCATGCGAGTCCTCGTCTACGACCGCACTTGAGCCAATCCCTACCCGCATTCAAGTGGAACCATAGCCACCGGCTTGAACACTTCGGACTGGTCAGTGATCCACCCTGACTTCCGGGTCTGGTCGAAGTGGGAAATGCCCTGGAACGTTGTCTGGGCTGTACTGAAAGCGGCGTGGAGAATGAACTAATGCTGGGCGATCTAGCGGGAACCCTCAATGGTGCATGTCGTGATCGTTTCCCAAGAAACCGAATGCAAGGATACTTCCATGGAAAAAAGCAGATCGACGGGCTGAGTGTCTTCGCCAATGGGGTGTTTCCGGTTGAAATCTTAGCGGGGAAGCGCATCAACGCAAAGCACCGGGTACCGGTCCAAGCATCCGTGGACGCGTCGACCGGTGAGGTCAGATTTTACGTCGATTCAGTGGGCATCAAGACGCTCAATCGTGACACCGCCGATCGCTGATCGAGGCGCTTGCTCTGCAGCTAGAGAGAGCGACGGGCCATTCCGGCGTCGTGGACGCGCAGCTGCAACAGCGCCAGGTTGAGCAGCGGGGTGTCCACGCCCAGCTCTTGCGCGCGGCGCACAAAATCGCCAACGATGTGCTCGCCTTCGTGTGGCAGCCCGGCTGTAACATCGCGATATAGCGAGGATGTAAACAGGGATCCGGGCGCTGTCAGGAAGCTCAGCGAACCAGCGAGCTCCGCCGCTGAAACCGGAAACCCCGCCGCCGCGGACATTGCGGAAGCCTCCGCCAGCACCGCCCCGACAAAGTCGCTGCCGCCGGGGCACTGCACAATGTCTCCCACGGGGCCGCGCATCAGGCACGTCGCAGTTGCTGCTGTCACAATGAACACCCATTTTTCCCACATGATGGCAATCCCGTTTGCCACAGCAACAGCAGTGATGCCGGGCACCGTAATTTCTGCCAGCAGCGCCTGCACGCGAGGTGAAAGTTCACCCATCTCACCACCGTTTTGTTCGCCGATGGTCCAGCGTGAAATCGGGTCCCGCACTTGAATATCGCCCTCCGCGTTGATGGTGCCCACGAGGTGGACCACAGAGCCAAGCACCTTTTCAGCCCCAAACGCGGCGCCCAGCGCATCCATGTGGCCCAGGCCGTTCAGGAACGGGATGATGACGGTGTCCGGCCCCACAGCAGGGGCAAGGTCCACAATGGCCGCGGCCAGCGCGGAAGCCTTGACGGTGAGAACAACGACGTCGAACGTCTCCTGCAGCTGCCCTGCCGTGAGAAGTTTCGGCTCGATCCGCAGCTCAGGGTCGGTACCTGTAATGCGCAGCCCGCGTTGGGCCAGGAACTGGGCCCGTTTCTCATGGACCAGGAATGTAACGTCCCGCCTGGCCGCAGCCAAACGGGTGCCAAAATATGCGCCGGTTGCCCCGGCACCTACGATCAGAATCCTCATGGTGTCTCTATCCTCCGGTGGCGCTGCCGCCCGTATTCATGCCAGGTGAGCACCACTATCAGGATATCGAACACGGTCAGGGCGGCCAGCCCCAGCGATGGCGTCTGCGTCAATTGGTAGAACTGGTACAGGATGAAGATGACAAGAAGGGCGATCATCCACGGGTAGGCCCATAATTTATCCAGCAGGAGCGCCACCACCAACACCACTTTCACCACACCGTGGGCCAGCAGGTACAGCGCCGCGAAAAACACCACATGGTCGGTCAGCCCGGCGGCACCTTGGAGGATGTGGTTGGCGATGAAGTCATCCGGGTCCTCGGTCAGCTCCGGCTGGGTCACCAAAATAGCCAGCTGCTTGAGCCTGTCCGGCGGAACGAACAGCAGGAGCGCGCCGCCAATCAGCTCCAGGACACCATCAAGACCCTTGAAAATGATCCCGACGACGAAAAGCTTGTCCCACCAGTCAGTGAGCCTCAATCTGGCCACAGTGGCCTCCCAACGAAATGCTGTTTGGAGCGTAGCACCGTCAGCCGGGTAGGGGCTGAGTTGCCACATGTTCTGCTGCCCCGAACGTTTCAACGGCGAAGTTGAGCAACGCACGCGCCCTGGGGCTGAGTCTGAAGTGCTCGGGCCAAATGCCCGCCATGCTGGTCTGACTGCTCGGCGGTGACAGGGGGCGAATTGCCAGGGGAAACCCTTCCAAGCTGACCGGGGCGCAGTTCGGTCTAGACATCAGCAGTGAATATCCCAGACCACGAGCCACCAGGGCCTGGACCAGGATGACCTGTGGCATGTGCGCCACAATGGTAGGCCGCAGCCCTCGCTCCGCGAAAGCCCGGTGAGTATTTGCGGTACTCGGGCTGGAGTCGTACATGATCAGAGGTTCCGTGACTAGTTCGGCCAAGTCCACGGATTCCTGCTGTGCCAGCGGATGGTCCACAGGCAGCACCGCCTGCAGCTCCGTCTCATAGATGATCCGACGTTGAAAACCAGGTGGCAGCTCCATGTCGTAGACGATGGCCAGGTCAAGCCGGCCGCTCTCCAGCGCCGGCAGCAACTCGTCGTGCGTCCCCACCACTACCTCCACCTGAACGCCTGGATACCGCTTGGGAAAACCATCCAAGATGGCTGGCAGCACGCTGGCGGCAAAACTGGCAAAGCAGCCCAATTTCACCGGTCCCTTCAAATCCCCCGTTGCTCCGCTCATCTCCGACAACAGGTCTTCGGCATCCTTCAGCAGCCCTCTTGCCCGCACCGCAAAGTGCTCTCCTGCGGGAGTCAATTGCAGGCCACGGGACTTGCGGCGGATGCACAATTGCTCCCCCACGGAGCTTTCCAACCGTGTAATGGCCTGGGAAAGTGCCGATTCTGAGAAGTGTAAGGACAAGGCGGCGTCGCTCAGCGTGGGGAAGTCCGCGAGGGCCACAAACAGCTCCAGCTGACGAAAAGTGAACTTGACCAAAGCAGCTTCTTTCATAAAACCGAATATGTTTTGCTATTTTTATAAGTTTACTCATTGTTCGCAAAGTGTGACACTGGTTACATCCAGACTGATTCCGCCACGTTGCCGCAACACTGCGTCAGCCAGGGTCGAACAGTTCCCCCGGAGCAAAGTCAAGGACACGAACCCATGAGCATCCCTTCCGTCGTTGACACACGACGCACGCAGCGTCGCGTGGCTATGGCTACCCTCATCGGCACCACCGTCGAGTGGTACGACTACTTTATCTACGCCACGGCCGCCGGCTTGGTGTTTGCACACCTATTCTTCGAGCCAGCCGGACCCCAGATCGGACTGCTGCTCTCCTTCGCCTCCGTAGGCATCAGCTTCCTGTTCCGCCCACTCGGCGCCTTCCTGGCAGGCCACTATGGCGACAGGATTGGCCGCCGGGCCATGCTCGTGTTGACCCTGCTCCTGATGGGCGGTTGCACCACCCTGATTGGCCTGCTGCCCACCTACGCGACGGCGGGCGTGCTGGCTCCCATCCTGCTGCTGCTCCTGCGCATCCTGCAGGGTGTCTCCGCAGGCGGTGAATGGGGAGGCGCTGTTTTGATGGCCGTCGAGCACGCCCCTGACAACAAGCGCGGGCGTGCAGGTTCCTTCCCGCAGCTCGGCGTACCGCTGGGCTTGCTGATGGCATCCGGCGTCATGGCCTTGATGACCGGTGTGATTGCCCCAGGCGACGCGTTCATGGAGTGGGGCTGGCGTGTACCGTTCCTCCTCAGCGTGGTGCTGATCGGTGTGGGCTACTTCGTCCGCCGCGCAGTGGAAGAAAGCCCAGTGTTCCTAGAGATCGCTGAAAAGAAGCAGCAGCCCAAGGTCCCCATCATCGAACTCTTCCGCAAGCACTGGCTCCTAGTGGTCCTGGCAGCGCTGATCTTCGCCGGCAACAACGCCTCCGGCTACATGGCCACAGGCGGCTTCATCCCCAGCTACGCCACCAACCCGGACGGCAACGTGGGGCTGGAGAAGACTCCAGTACTGCTTGCCATGACGTTCGCGGCGGCTACGTGGCTCATCTTCACGGCACTGGCCGGCGGCATGGCCGACAAGATTGGGCGCAAAAACACGTACCTGATCGGCTTCACAGCCCAGGCACTGACCGTCTTCCCACTGTTCCTGCTCATCAACACCGGTGAACTCTGGGCACTGTTCCTGGCTCTGTTCCTGTTCACGTTCGGCCTTGGCCTGACCTACGGACCGCAAGCAGCGTGGTACAGCGAGATCTTCCCGGCATCCGTGCGCTTCTCCGGCGTTTCAATCTCCTACGCCATCGGCGCCATTATTGGTGGCGCCTTTGCCCCGATGATCGCCCAAGCGCTCCTGCAAGCCACCGGCACCAGCCTGGCCATCTCCGCCTACTTGCTGGTCATGACACTGCTCGGAATGGCAGCGGTGATCATGCTCAAGGACCGCCCTGGGATCAGCCTCAGCATCACGAACCAGGCGGAGCAGGAGGTTGGCGCCACCATCTTCGACAAGCGCGAGCCCGTTCTGAGCTCAACCACCACGGAGTCCTGACTCGCTTCGAGAGCGAGACACTCTCCACTGAATCGCGAACGACGGCGGTACCCACCTTGGGCGGGTGCCGCCGTCGTCCGTTTCGTTGATTCAAGAAGCCTGTGAGAGTTCTATAATTGAACTTCCGTCCCAAATAAGGAACGGTTTTTTCGGCGGTGACTGAAGAGGATGATGACGTGAGCACAGACGCAGTTGAGGGTTCCACGGAGAAGTCACCTGCCCATTCACAAACCCTGTCCCGCGGTATCCGTGCCTTGGAAATCCTGGCCGCGGCCCCCGCACCGATGACCATCGCCGAGCTGTCCGCGGCGCTGGGCGTGCACCGCTCCGTCGCCTACCGCATCCTGCGCACGCTTGAGGATCACGCACTGCTCACACGGGACGACGCCGGCCGCGTCCAGGCCGGCCCCGGACTGGCAGCTCTGGCTCGCGGCGTTTCCCGTGACCTGCAAACCGCCGCCCTTCCGGAGCTGACGGAACTGGCCAATGAACTGTCCATGACGGCGTTCATCGCAGTGTGGGATCATCGCGATTCCGTCACGCTGCTGACAGTGGAGCCCCGACGCTCCGGCGCCACGTTGGCGCAGCGCCCCGGCACCCGTCATTCCTTCAGCTCAGGTGCGCCGGGCATCGCCATTCAGTCCGCCATCAGCGAGGATGCGTGGGCGCGCCTTGCGCCCGGGCTTCCGTACCGGCCGGAAGCGCGCGCCGCCCGCACGGCCGGGTATGCCACGAGCCATGATGAAGTCCTCCCAGGGGTCTCGGCGATCGCCGCGCCCATCCATATCCCCGGCGGCATGCCCGCTTCGATCTGCGTGGTCTTTCTAGGCGCCGAAAGCCAGCCGGCCACCATCGGTGCTCGATTGGCCTCCAGCGCACGGGCCATCGAAGCGCAACTGCAGTAGACGGGCCGGTTGAGGTCGCTGGCGGAGGTGTTTCGAGCGATCTACAAAGATGATCTGACATGACGCATTAAGATTCCTACGGCCGTGTAGCCCATTCCGGACTGCAGATCAGAATATCGTGCAGCCGTTGAATGCGCCCGGTACGTCCGCGATTGAAATTGTCAGGTTAACGATCAGAATCTACGGTCACGTGTGTCGACAGATGGCGAAGTGAACTTCACTCTCACGGTCGCGAGGGAATACCCAGCGTAAGTTCGGGGGGGCGCACCTGACGGAAACCCTACAGAGCACGGTCGACGTTCCCATCGCTAGCGTCCTCCCCACCCGTAACGTCTTGTCGCGAAATATGGGAAGCCTCCTACCACTGACATAGTTGTAGCATGACGACACCAGAGCTTCCGGGGGCAGGCTCACAGCAGACCTCGCCCCATCAATCAGAACAATCACCTATCGCGCAGCAAGGGCTTGGTTCTCCCACCCAGACACTCACGCCCCCGCCGACGGCTCCGCCAATTAGGGCGAAAAAACCGTTCAACATACTCGGACTAATTGCCCTCATCACAGCGGTCCTCGGGTTCATCTTCGCCTGTATACCTGGTGCATTAATTGTTGGATGGATCTTGCTGCCGATCGCATTCGTCTTGGCACTTGTTTCCCTTTTCCTTAAGGACAAGGCCAAGTGGATGGGCATCACAGCCCTGATCGCCTCGATCATCGGAACGATCGTCGGCGTTAGCGTTTTCTTTGCAGTTGTCGCGACTTCGTTCGACAATGCTTTCAGCAGCGGTGATACGACGGTCGCTGAACCGTCCAACGGCGCAGCTGCCAATGATGCAGCAGTGGAGAAAAAGCCTGACGTCAACGGCAGAACCCGCGAGAACCCATCCCCGATCGGATCAGTCATCGAGTCAGATGACTGGCGCGTCGTGATCAACTCGGTCACCTTCGCCGCTACAGATGCTGTTCTCGGGGCCAACGAATTCAATGACCCCCCGGCTGAGGGGTCAGAGTACATCCTGGTGGACTACTCGGCTACATACCTTGGTGATGACGCTGAGGGGCAAATGCCTGCCTTCGTGTCTATCGAGTACGTCACTGCAAGCGGCACCACTGTAAATGGATTCGATAATATCGCCACCGCGCCGAACCCCATCGATACCACGAGTACGCTCTACAAAGATGGCACCGCAACAGGCAACACGGTGTTTGCAGTACCGACATCCACAGCTGGCCAAGGCGTCCTCGCTGTCAGGCCAGGCATGCTCGCCGACAAGGTATTCGTCGCTGTTAAGTAACTTTCGTAGGATGACCACCAAGCAAAGCCCCCGGCAGTTGACCGGGGGCTTTGCTTCGTTAAGGGTGCAGTGGCAGGTTCCATGACGATGGGGGCAACAATCTCTCCCAATCGACAAATTCACTAAGAATCACCGAGCCAGTCAAGTTGCCCACCCCGGCAAAAGTCCTGAATTCACCACGGTGAATTTCTGATAGCGTCAGAGTTTCAGCCAGGACAAACAACGTCTGTGGCTGTACCTATCGGTTACATGAGTAAGTAGGCACTAGTTGCTAGAACCAACACAGCGCCCATATTCAAGGCTTTGGTCATCCTGGGCGGCGGAGAGTGGGTTTACGTGGAAAAATGGCAGGAATGTACTACGGACGGCTGCACAAACCGGGCGTCCTTCAATACCCGCACAAAACCAGCTTGGTGCACCCAGTGTCTGGAAGCTATCCTGCGGAAGATGGGCTTAGACGCGGCAGAACCGTTCCCGGGAAGGAACGCCCGCTGGCTGACTCGGTGCCAGTTGTGCAAAGCTGAATGCCACTACCTGCTGAACTACCTTTTGGATCTCCGGACACGGAATGACGAGCCGGCGTGCCGGAGATGTTTCTGGATTGACTGGTCCATGCACGCCGCCCTCATGTCCGGAACGAGCAGGACAGTGGACATCCAGGTGCAGGCTGAACACCTAGAGCAGAATAACTATGAGCCCGTCGAGCCGTTCTTCGTCCTACCCCGCAGCGGGTACCCCATCATCACCAGATGCCGTTTGTGCGGACGTCAAGAAGCCCATCGCATGGGCGACATCGGATGGGGTTGCACCTGCTCATCCAATCCGGGCTCCCGGGCGAAGAAATCAGCAGATACTACAAAGAAAAAGAATCTGTTTATTGACTCGACCTCCCCAGCGCTTGCGTGGTGGGATGCGGATGCGAATAATCCTCATGATCTGAAAACCGTGACCGTGCTGGCCAACCGGGTATGCGCTTGGGTATGCCCGAACTGCGGGCACCATTTCAACTCCAGCGTCCGTTCCATCACGCAATGGCTGAAGTGCCCCGAATGCAATGCGCGAAAGTCTGCGGAATATGCACTCAGATGGGTGGTCGAAAAGGTGACCGCCGTTGCGTCGGAGCCGGAACTCGTCGAGGCATGGGACGATGATGCCGACCCGCAACTGGTCATGGTGGGAGATCACAGGTCCAGAAGATTCAAATGCCCCGAGGGGCACCACCCACGGGTCGCTCCCAGCCGCTACTTGAAATCAGGTTGCCCCAGTTGCCGTTCCGCACGTACACGTACCAACGGGAACCGGCCGAGACTCGTCAAGGAACTGCCCGAGATCGCTGGTCAATGGCATCCGACCCTGAACGGTAAATGGACGCCGGATAACGTTGGACCGGACTCCACGCGGTTGGTGTGGTGGCAAGCTGCGTGCTGCGGTCATGAATGGCAGGAGGAGGTCCACCAGCGCAATAAGCGGCCTCGGTATCTGTGTCCGGAATGTAACACGATCTTGGACTCGCTGGCCTGGTTCGATCCCGGTATGGCCGCTGAGTGGAGCCCGGAGAATCCGACCACGGCATGGCAGGTACGCCCGACAGGGGACACGACCGGATTCGTGCCGTACTGGGTGTGTGCCGTGGATTCACGTCACCAGTGGCAAGCATCGTTGGCCTCGCGCTATGCCGGGTCTGATTGCCCCGAGTGCCGTCTGGTAGGAAAGTCGAAGGTCGAATTGGAACACTTTGACGCCGCACGAAAGCAGTTTGGTTCCGCCCGGTCCGGCCCGAAGCTCATTGACAGGGCCTTCACTCTGCGGGAACAGTGGACCGTCGACATCTTGGTCGAAACCCAGGGTGTGGAGGTGGCCATCGAGTACGACGGCTCCTACTGGCACTCCTCCGAGGCGAAACAGATGGTCGATCTGGCCAAAAGTCGTGACCTGCTGGCCGCCGGCTATCTGGTGGTGCGCTTGCGGGAGAATGACCTTCCGAGCCTAGATATCCTGGACCCCGGATACCTCGAGTTGCAGGTCTACTCGGTCGCACCCCGCCCCGAAACAATAATGGAGGCGATAGCCGAATGGGTATCCGTTACGCGCGCAGAGAACGAAAACAGCCTTTGACACCTGCTAAATCCCATGATGAATAGCGCACCGCTTCTCGGACAATGCCGTGAAACTTCTTTCCACTCGGAGAGGTGGACCACCCGAGTCAAAGGATCCATTGGCACGACCTGCTGACCGCGGCCGCTTGACAAGTTCGCGCTCCAGCAGCCCATAGATTGCAGAGAGCGCGATGTTGGAGTTTCGCAATTTGGACGCTTCTCCGGCTGATCGCCAGTCAATCTCCCAAATCACCAGATTCCTGCAACACTCACCGTAAAAAATGCCACAGTCCTATACGGGACAACTTCTCAAGCCCCAAGGAACCCCACTCCCTTCAACCACGCGAAAGGGGTCGCCTCGGTGTTTCCAGGAGTCGACACGTCTCAGTTGGCGTCTTCGCAATCCCCAGAATCCTTGGGTCCCACTCCTTTCGGGTCCGTTCCATCTGGTCACGCTGGCACCTGTCAGGAAGTCGACACTAGATTGAGAATTTCGCTGACCTGAGCCCGTGTGCCACGGACGATCGGTGCTTTTCACCGTAGATGGGTAGTTCAAGACTCTTCGCTTTAGAAGTCCCGGCCTTTGCAGGCAATGGCTGGCAAAACCCACCAACAGCGCCTCCGCCAAATATCCTTCCCTCTACCCCTTGACGTGACGGGGATAACACGACTATGGTAATCGTATACGATATCGTACTTGATATGAGGGCCGGAGAGATCGGCCCGCAACCGATCCCAGGAGAGTTTCGTGGAACAAGTCACCGCAGACACGCTCAAGCAGGCCGGCAAGGTCATCGCCGTCCACCTCGCCTACCAGTCGCGGGCCGACCAGCGCGGGCGCACCCCCGCCAAACCGTCCTACTTCCTGAAGGCGTCCTCATCATTGAGCCTCAGCGGTTCGCTCATCGAGCGCCCGGCAGGATGCGAACTACTCGCCTACGAGGGTGAAATCGCCCTCGTCATCGGCGCCGCGGCACGCCGTGTCAGCCTCGAAGACGCCTGGTCCCACGTCAGCCACATCACCGCCAGCAACGATCTTGGCGTTTACGACCTCAAATATGCCGACAAGGGCTCCAACGTACGTTCCAAGTCCGGTGACGGGTTCACCCCGTTCGGCCCGGCACTCATCCCTGCAGCAGACGTCAATCCGGCCGCCCTGCGCGTACGCACTTGGGTCAATGGCGAACCTGTCCAGGATGACACCACCGCAGGATTGATCTTCTCCTTTAGCCAGATCGTGGCGGACCTGTCCCAGCTCATGACGCTGGAGCCCGGCGATGTGATTCTCACCGGCACCCCCGCGGGATCCTCCGTTGCCGGCCCCGGCGACGTGATTGAGGTGGAGGTGGATGCCCCGGATGTCGGGCTTTCCACAGGACGCTTGAGCACCACCGTCACCCAGGGCACCGCCGAGATGGCAGACTTTGGCAACAGCCCCAAGACCACCGATGCCGATCGCGTGGACGCCTGGGGCTCCCATGAGGCAGCTGGCCTGGCACCGAAGGGTCTCAGCGCCGAGCTCAAGCGCAAGCTGACAAGCGTCGGCACCGCAACACTCAGCGCCCAACTGCGCAAGCGCGGGCTGAACAACGTCAGCATCGACGGGTTGAAGTCGACCCGCCCCGAAATGCGCATAGCCGGAACCGCCCGCACCTTGCGCTACGTACCCAACCGTGAGGACTTGTTCAAGTCACACGGCGGCGGCTACAACGCCCAGAAACGTATCATCAACAACTTGAACGACGGCGACGTGCTCGTCATGGAAGCCCGCGGCGAGCCCGGCACGGGCACCGTCGGGGACATCCTGGCCCTGCGTGCACAGATCAACGGAGCCGTGGCCATCGTGACCGACGGCGGCGTCCGCGACGTTGACGCCGTGGCAGCACTGGACATGCCCACGTTCTTCACCGGTGCACACCCCGCCGTTTTGGGCCGCAAGCACATCCCGTGGGACACCGACCTGACCATCTCCTGCGGCGGCGCCACCGTCCAGCCCGGCGACATCATTGTCGGTGACTCGGACGGCGTGCTGGTGATCCCGCCGTCGTTGGCGGAGGAAGTGGCGGACGACTCCATCGCCCAAGAACACGAGGAAACCTTCATCGCGCAAATGGTCGCCGAAGGCAACAGCGTGGAGGGCCTGTACCCAATGAATGCCGCCTGGCGGGCAAAATTCACCGAGTGGGCACTCACCCATCCCAACCCGGCCGTGTAGCCATGATCACCCAGTCAGCCGGCACCCCTGCCGGCAGCAAATCCGAGCAGGCCTACGCGGCCATCAAGGACAAGATCCTGGCGGGGAAATACACCCCCGGCTACCGACTGGTGCTCGCAAAGATCGCCAGCGATCTGGGATTCTCCGTGGTCCCGGTCCGCGAAGCCATCCGCCGCCTGGAAGCAGAAAGCTACATCACGTTTGAACGCAACATCGGTGCCACGGTGGCCGGGATAGACCCTACGGAATACCTGTACACCATGCAGACCCTGAGCATTGTGGAAGGCGCCGCCACGGCACTGTCCGCTCCCATGATCACGGAAACCGACATCGCCCGAGCCCGCGCAGTCAACACAAAAATGCGCGAATGCCTGGACGACTTCGACCCGGTTCTGTTCACGTCGCTGAACCTAGATTTCCACAGCATCCTGTTTGAGAACTGCCCCAACCCGCACATCCTGGACCTTGTCCACCGCGGTTGGAACCGGCTCCAGGCGTTGCGTTCCTCCACGTTCACCTACGTCCCCGGCCGTGCGCAGCAGTCGGTAGCCGAACATGAGGCACTGCTTGCCCTGATCGAAAGCGGTGCCGGGCCCGACGACGTCGAACACGCCGCCCGAGCCCACCGCACCGCCACTCTTGACGCCTACCTGGCGCGAACCTCCCACCCAACACAGCACTGAAGAAAAGGACCAACTCAATGGCTGATCACTACGTCCCGGAAAACCTCCCCACCCGCATCCAGCACTACATTGACGGAAAGTTCGTCGACTCCGTCAACGGTGCAACGTTTGACGTCCTGAACCCTGTCTCAAACACCAACTACGCCACCGCCGCCGCTGGCCAGAAGGAAGACATTGAGCTGGCCGTGGCCGCCGCAACCAGGGCCTTCAACGACGGACCGTGGCCGCGCATGAAGCCGCGCGAGCGCTCACGCATCCTGAACAAGATCGCCGACGCCGTCGAAGCCCAGGAAGCGCGCTTGGCCGAGCTGGAGAGCTTTGACTCCGGCCTGCCCATCACCCAGGCTCGTGGCCAGGCGATGCGCGCCGCGGAGAACTTCCGCTTCTTTGCCGACTTGATCGTGGCCCAGTTCGACGACGCCATGAAGGTCCCCGG
The DNA here is from genome assembly GCF_017353415.1 of Arthrobacter sp. E3. Taxonomy (GTDB): domain Bacteria; phylum Actinomycetota; class Actinomycetes; order Actinomycetales; family Micrococcaceae; genus Specibacter. Next base: position 49,389 of record NZ_JAFMPX010000012.1, on the reverse strand, counting down.
CTCCCAAATCAACTATGTGAACCGCAAGCCCATAGGCGTCGCCGGGCTCATCACCCCCTGGAACACGCCGTTCATGCTCGAATCCTGGAAGCTGGCGCCTTCACTGGCTTCCGGTTGCACCGTGGTGCTCAAGCCGGCCGAGTTCACCCCGCTCTCCGCCTCACTGTGGGCCGGAATCTTCGAGGAAGCTGGCCTTCCCCAAGGCGTTTTCAACCTGGTCAACGGACTCGGTGAGGAAGCAGGAGACGCACTCGTCAAGCACCCCGACGTCCCGCTGATCTCCTTCACCGGCGAAACCACCACCGGCCAGACGATCTTCCGCAACGCCGCCACGAACTTGAAGGGCCTGTCCATGGAATTGGGCGGCAAGAGCCCTTGCGTGGTGTTTGCCGATGCCGACTTCGACGCCGCGATCGACTCCGCACTCTTCGGCGTCTTCTCCCTCAACGGCGAGCGCTGCACGGCTGGCTCACGCATCCTGGTTGAGCGCCCCATCTACGACGAATTCTGTGAAAAGTACGCGGCACGCGCCAAGAACATCGTGGTCGGGGACCCGCACGACCCCAAGACCGAGGTGGGCGCCCTGGTCCACCCCGAGCACTACAACAAGGTCATGTCCTTCGTTGACATTGGCAAGTCCGAGGGCCGCCTGCTGGCTGGCGGCGGTCGCCCCGAGGGACTGGACCATGGCAACTACGTGGCCCCCACCGTCTTCGCCGATGTAAAGCCCGAAGCGCGCATCTTCCAGGAGGAGATCTTCGGCCCGGTCGTCGCCATCACCCCCTTCGACACCGACGAAGAGGCCTTGGAGTTGGCCAATGGCGTCAAGTACGGTCTCGCCGCCTACATCTGGACGCAGAACCTGACCCGCGCCCACAACTTCGCCCAGAACGTCGAGGCTGGCATGGTGTGGTTGAACAGCCACAACGTGCGTGACCTGCGTACCCCGTTCGGTGGCGTCAAGGCGTCCGGCCTGGGCCACGAGGGCGGCTTCCGCTCGATCGACTTCTACACCGATCAGCAGGCCGTGCACATCACGCTCGGAGCCGTCCACACACCAAAATTCGGTGCATCCGCCAGCAACTAGGCATCCGCCACCAAGCATCTCCCACCAAGCACACCACTCAACGAGGAGTACATCATGACCAACTTTGTTCCCACCCCCACTGCGCCGGCACCGGATATTGTTCGCTGTGCCTACATGGAGATCGTTGTCACCGACCTGTCCAAGTCCCGTGAGTTCTACGTGGACGTGCTGGGTCTGCACGTGACTGAAGAAGACGAGAACACCATCTACCTGCGCTCCCTGGAGGAGTTCATCCACCACAACCTGGTGTTGCGCAAGGGCCCCATTGCCGCCGTCGCCGCCTTCGCCTACCGGGTGAAGTCCCCCGCCGAGGTGGACGCCGCAGAAACCTACTACAAGGAGATGGGCTGCCGCACGGAGCGCCGCAAGGAAGGCTTCACGAAGGGCATTGGCGACTCCGTCCGTGTCGAGGATCCGCTGGGCTTCCCCTACGAGTTCTTCTACGAGACCGAACACGTGGAGCGTCTCACACAGCGCTATGACCTCTACTCCGCCGGCGAGCTGGTCCGCCTGGACCACTTCAACCAGGTCACCCCCGATGTGCCCCGCGGCCGCAAGTACCTCGAAGACCTGGGCTTCCGCGTCTCCGAGGACATCAAGGACTCCGACGGCGTTACCTACGCCGCTTGGATGCACCGCAAGCAGACCGTCCACGACACGGCCCTGACCGGCGGCGACGGACCCCGCATGCACCACGTTGCCTTCGCCACGCATGAGAAGCACAACATCATCCAGATCTGCGACAAGATGGGCGCGCTGCGCATCTCCGACCGGATCGAACGCGGCCCCGGCCGCCACGGCGTCTCCAACGCGTTCTACCTGTACATCCTGGACCCGGACGACCACCGCGTGGAAATCTACACCCAGGACTACTACACCGGCGACCCGGACAACCCCACCATCACGTGGGACGTCCACGACAACCAGCGCCGCGACTGGTGGGGCAACGCCGTGGTCCCGTCCTGGTACACCGAAGCCTCCCTGGTCCTGGACCTCGACGGCAACCCGCAGCCGGTCATCAAGCGCACCGACACCTCCGAAATGGCCGTCACGGTCGGCGCCGACGGCTTCTCCTACACCCGCGAACCGGGCGAGGATCGCGGGTTCAAGTTGGGCACCCAGCTCTAGCAAACAAATACCTTCGCCGGTCAGGCGATGGCCCCCCGCCCGCTTCGCGGACGCCCGAAGCCGCTCCCGGGGGCCATCGCCTGACCCGGCTCTCGGCATTTGGCTCTAGGCTTTCGACTTTAGGAGATACACCATGCTCGATGACGCAACTATTGCCGGCATTGCCGACGAACTTGTGGAGGCCGGTAAAAGCCGGGTCCCGGTGCCCCGGCTGACGCAGCGCTACCCGGACATGACGGTGGAGGATTCCTACCGCGTCCAGCGGTTGTGGCGTGAACGCGGCGAGGCTGCCGGGCGGGTGCTGGGCGGACACAAGATCGGCCTGACGTCCAAGGCCATGCAGTACGCCACCGGCATCACCGAACCGGACTACGGGGTCATCTTCAAGGACATGATCCTGGAGAACGGCTCCACCGTGGAATGGTCACAGTATTCACACCCGCGCATCGAGGTGGAGCTGGCGTTCCTGCTCAAGGAGGACGTAGAAGGGCCCAACGCCACCATCTTTGACGTCCTGCGTGCCACCGAATACGTGGTGCCAGCCCTGGAGATCCTGGATTCCCGGATCGAGATGGAGGGCCGGACCATCGTGGACACCATCAGCGACAACGCCGCCATGGGCGCCATGGTGGTGGGCGGCATCCCGGTGCGGCCCGACGACGTGGACCTGCGCTGGGTGGCCGCCATCCTGTACAAGAACCAGGCTGTCGAGGAGACGGGCGTCGCGGCGGGCGTGCTAAACCACCCCGCCCAGGGTGTGTCGTGGCTGGCCAACAAGATCGCCCCGCACGGGGACGGACTCAAGGCCGGGGAGCTCATCCTCGCCGGTTCCTTCACGCGGCCCATGTGGGTCAATGCCGGGGACACCGTTTTTGCCGACTACGGAAAGCTGGGGACCATCACATGCCGCTTCGAGTGAGCCTCACACCGTCCTTCAAGGACGCCCTGGCAGCAGCTGGCCGGCCGCTGGCGGGCATGTGGGTGTGCTCCGGCAGCCCGCTCGTGGCGGAAATCTGCGCCGGCGCCGGGCTTGACTGGCTGTTGGTGGACGCCGAACACAGCCCCAACGGGCTAGAGGGCATCCTGGCCCAGCTGCAGGCGGTCAGCAGTTATCCGGTCACAGCCGTGGTGCGCCCACCCGTCAATGACACCGTGATCATCAAGCAATATCTGGACCTGGGCGCACAGTCCCTGTTGATCCCCATGGTCCACACGGCCGACGACGCGCAGGCTGCGGTCGCCGCCACCCGCTACCCGCCGCAAGGTGTGCGCGGGGTGGGATCGGCGCTGGCCCGTTCGGCACGGTGGAACCGCGTCCCGGACTATCTGGCCCAGGCAACGGACACCATCACCGTCATCGTCCAGATCGAGTCCACCCAGGCCGTGGAGAACATCGAGTCGATCATGGCCGTGGACGGGATCGACGCCGTGTTCATCGGTCCGTCCGACCTCGCAGCTTCGATGGGGGTGCTGGGACAGCAGGAACACCCCGACGTGGTGGCCGCCGTCGAGCACTGCATCACACTGGCCAAGGCAGCTGGCAAGCCGGTTGGCGTGAACGCCTTTGCCGAAGCCACCGCGCGCCGTTATTTGGACGCCGGGGTGGATTTCATCCTCACCGGCGCCGACGTCGCACTGCTCGCCCGCGGCAGCGAAGCCCTCGCTGGCAAATACGTCCCCGCCGCCGACGCCGGTCCCACCAGCAGTTATTAATCCCCACGCCCTCTCCCCGCTCGCAAGCTCGCGGCGGGTCCCTCGGGCGCGTGGGCCCAAAAGGAGTTTTTCATGAAAACAGCAAATGAACGCGAAGCGGAACTGCTCGCCTCCGTCCCCACCGGGTTGCTCATCAACGGCGAATGGCGCAACGCCGCCAGTGGGAAGACGCTTGACGTCCACGATCCCGCCACCGGCACGGTCCTGGCGTCCATAGCGGACGCCAGCGGCGAGGATGCGATGGCCGCCCTTGACGCCGCCTGCGCCGCCCAGGCCTCCTGGGCCCGGACCGCGCCGCGTGTGCGGGGCGAGATCCTGCGCAAGGCCTTTGAACTGATCACAGAGCGCGCCGAGGACTTTGCACTGCTGATGACCTTGGAAATGGGCAAGCCGCTGGCCGAAGCCCGCGGGGAAGTCGCCTACGGCGCAGAGTTCCTGCGCTGGAACTCCGAGGAGGCGGTGCGCGACTACGGCCGCTTCGTCACCACGCCCGAGGGCAAGAACAAGATCCTCGTGGCGAAGAAGCCAGTGGGCCCATGCCTGCTGATCACACCGTGGAACTTCCCCCTGGCCATGGCCACCCGCAAGGTGGGCCCGGCACTGGCCGCAGGCTGCACCATGGTACTCAAGCCGGCCAAGCTGACGCCGCTGACGTCCCAGCTTTTTGCCGCCGTGATGCAGGAGGCAGGCCTGCCCGCCGGCGTGCTGAACGTCGTCGCAGGTTCCAGCGCCTCCTCCATCTCCGGGCCGCTACTGGCAGACCCACGCCTGCGCAAACTCTCCTTCACCGGGTCCACCAGCGTGGGCAAGCAGCTCATGGCCGCAGCCACCGAGAACGTGCTGCGCACATCCATGGAGTTGGGCGGCAACGCCCCGTTCCTGGTGTTCGAGGACGCCGATCTGGATGCCGCCGTCGAGGGTGCCCTGGCAGCGAAGATGCGCAACATGGGTGAAGCCTGCACGGCCGCCAACCGCTTCCTGGTCCACGAATCAGTGGCCACCGAATTCACCGCCAAGCTCGCCGCCCGCATCGGAGCGCTGACGGTGGGACGCGGCACCGAGGCCGGGACCGACGTCGGACCCCTCGTTGAGGAAAAGGCTCGCGCCAACATCCACGCACTGGTCACCGCCGCCGTTGCCGAAGGTGCCACCGTCCTGGCCGGGGGGAACCCAGTTGAGGGCGACGGCTACTTCTACCAGCCGACAGTGCTGGGCAACGTCGCCAACGACGCCGCGATCCTGCAGCAGGAGATCTTTGGCCCGGTGGCACCTGTCACCACGTTCACCGATGAGGACGACGCCATCCAGCTCGCCAACTCCACCCAATACGGTTTGGCGTCCTACCTGTACACGAAGGACTTCTCCCGTCTGCTGCGCGTCAGCGAACAGCTGGAATTCGGCATGGTGGGCTTCAACTCCGGCATGATCTCCAACGCGGCCGCACCCTTTGGCGGTGTCAAGCAGTCCGGACTGGGCCGCGAGGGCGGCACAGAGGGCATCGCGGAATACACCACCACGCAATACATCGGGATCGCAGACCCCTACGCGTAAGCCGGCCCCCGGTTCAAAAACAGTGATGTAAGAGTCTTTTAAAGCAGGCCCCCGGCATGTATGCCGGGGGCCTGCTTGCGGTAGCGTGGAAGAACAAGCGGCCCGGTGAATCCGGGCCCGGAAGGAGCAAAAGTGTCCATCGTTGTCATTAACGCCCTCAAGGTTCCCGTCGAGGCAGGATCCGAACTGGAAACGCGCTTCGCGGCGCGCAAGCACTCGGTGGACGGCTCCCCGGGCTTCGAGGGTTTCAAGCTGCTGCGTCCCGTCGCCGGGGAGGAGCGCTACTTCGTCTACACGCAGTGGGCCACCCGCGAAGACTTCGAGAACTGGCGCGCCAAACGGGCCGGTCACGACCACGCCGCCCAAGCACCCGTTGCCAGCGGCATGGACCTGCTCGAATTTGAGGTTGTGGACCTGGGCTGAGCCGGTCACGTCCCCATCAAAAAGGGGAGGTCCCGCAGTGATCTCACTGCGGGACCTCCCCTTTGCTGTCTCTTGTCCTAGCTAGACACTGCCCTGCTCGACGCGCTCACCCGAGTGGATCTGTGCAAAGAACTTGCCCAGCTCGTCGGTGGCCGTCAGCGGCAGGATGTTGGCCACGTACTGGTCCGGACGCACGACGACGACGGCACCGGTGCGCTCGATCCCGCGTACATCAAAGATGTCGTTGCCGGGGATGATCCCGTAGGCCTTCTCGTAGTCGGTCAGCTTGAACGGACCCACGAGCGGCTTAAACGCGGCGGGAACAGCATTGATGTCGAGGTCTTCGTGCTTGTGCTGGTAGATGACCTTCACATCGAACCAGGCATCGACGTCGAGCCCCGCCGGTGTTGCTGCAAGGGGTGAATCCGGCGCGGTGGAGAGCCATTCTGCGAGGGCGTCGGTCGGTGAGCCGGTTCCGGGCAGGGCCGGATCGGCAAAGACGTAGATCCGCCAACGGCCGTCCGCCGTGGCATGGTGGCCAAGGTGGATCGGGTTCGCGTCACAGATCCGTGAGGCCAATGCGGATTTGAAGCGCTTACCCACCGGGAAACCGGCGGCCAGTTCCTGGTGTGCGGCTTCGCCGGTAATCAGCGACGGCGCATATTCGGTCATGAACCCTGCCGGGAATTCGGCAGTGCGCACGTAGTAGTCCTCCAACTCCTCCGGGTTCTCAAACTCCTCAGGCTTCTTGGCCATCAGCGTTGACCATTCCTTGTCGAAGTCGATGAGGTTCTTGGCCACCACCTGGCGCTCAGCCGAGTACGTGGACAGCAGGGTCTCAGGGCTGCGTCCTTCGAGGACGTGGGCAAGTTTCCAGCCGAGGTTGAAGCCGTCCTGCATGGAGACGTTCATGCCCTGGCCGGCTTTGGCACTGTGGGTGTGGCAGCCGTCTCCGGTGATGAAGACACGTGGGGTGCGCGTCCCGAGGTCTTCGAGGCGGACGTCGTCAAAGCGGTCTGTTAGGCGGTGTCCCACCTCGTACACGCTGTTCCACGCAACATGGCGCACGTCCAGTGTGTACGGGTGGAGGATTTCATTCGCCTTGCCGATGATCTCATCCATGCTGGTATTGCGGACTGCACCGTTGTCATCCTCTGGAACAACCCCGAGGTCCACGTACATGCGGAACAGGTAGCCTCCTTCGCGCGGGATCAGCAGGATGCTACCGCCGGTGTGAGACTGGATGGCGCACTTGGTCCGGATATCAGGGAAGTCCGTGGTGGCGAGGATGTCCATGACGCCCCATGCGTGGTTGGACTTGTCCCCCGCCATGGTGGCGCCGATCGACGCGCGGACCTTGCTGCGTGCCCCGTCGCAGCCGACGACGTACTTGGCATGCACCACTCGAACGGCGCCTTCGTTCGGGCCGGCACTGCGGAAAAGTGTGACTTTGACGGGGTACTCGCCCTCATCGGCGACCTCAAGCGTTTGGAAGTCCCAGCCGTAGTCGGGCGTCAGGCGGGTGGGTGAGTTTTCCGCAACTTCGGCAAAGTAGTCAAGCACGCGGGCCTGGTTCACGATCAGGTGCGGGAATTCGCTGATCCCGGTTGCATCGTCGACGGCACGGCCGCCTCGCACAATGCGCGTGGCATCCTTCGTGTCGGGCCGCCAGAACGCCATCTCAGTGATGTGGTATGCCTCGGCGATGATCCTCTCGGCGAAGCCGAAGGCCTGGAAGGTTTCCACACTGCGGGCTTGGATGCCATCTGCCTGGCCAATTTCCAGCCGGCCTCCCCGGCGCTCCACGATCCGCGTGGTGATGTCGGGGAATTGGGACAGCTGGGCTGCGGTGAGCATCCCAGCCGGACCGGAGCCGACGATCAGAACGTCAACTTCCTCGGGCAGCTCTTCAGGACGGTCGATGCCGGTCCCTGCTGCCTCGTGAATGCGTGGGTCACCGGAAACGTATCCGTGGTGGTGGAATTGCACAGGGTTCTCCTCGTTGCACGGGGGCGGCTCATTCACCACCAACCTCAAAGTGTTCGCTATTTGAACACTGCGTTCTAATAGCGCACACTAAGCATAATTGTGTGTGGCAGATCACGCAACCCCACCTCTTGAATGTGCCACTGTGGCGCGCTCCCGGCAACCTCCCAGCATCGGGTTGGAAAATCCAAGAATGTCCAAGAATCTCTCGCTGCCTGGGAATATGGCCGCCGTCACTAACACGCGAACCCGCAGCCTCGTCTCCAAGGTGCCGGAAGTGACGGCCTTATTTTGGGTGATCAAGGTGTTGACCACCGGAATGGGTGAAACCACCAGCGACTATCTGGCCCACACCATTGACCCGGTGGTTGCCGTGGGCATTGGAGCAGTGTGCTTCGCCGCGGCCCTGGTGCTGCAATTCTCCGCCAAGCGGTACATTGCCTGGGTGTATTGGCTTGCCGTGGCCATGGTCAGCATCTTCGGAACCATGGTGGCCGACGTGCTGCACGTGGGGCTCGGCGTGCCCTATCTGGTCTCTACCATCTTTTACGGCGCGGTTCTGAGTGCCGTCTTCATTCTGTGGCACCGCACGGAAAAGACGCTCTCCATCCACAGCATCCACACCCGTCGGCGCGAGATATTCTACTGGGCGGCCGTGCTGGCGACCTTTGCCCTGGGGACTGCTGCGGGCGACCTCACCGCCGTTTCGCTGCGTTTGGGATACCTGGGTTCGGGCATGCTGTTTGCCGTCGTCATGGCCATCCCGGCGTTGATGCACATCAAGTTCGGCCTTGGCGCCATCCCCGCATTTTGGGCTGCCTACATTGTGACCCGCCCGCTCGGGGCATCCTTTGCCGACTGGATGGGTGTCTCCCATGAGCGCGGCGGCCTTGGCTGGGGAACAGCTTGGGTAAGCATCGGCTGGGCCGCGGCGATCATCGTCCTCGTGGGGGTTCTGGCCACCAGTCAGCACCGTGCCAAGGAGTCAGCCACCGCCGCCTAAGTCTCACCATCCGGTCAGGAATGAGGGCTGGGGTGCTACAACAGGGCCGCGAATCCCGCCGCAGCCTCCAGAAGCCGCGGCACGCCCTGCTCCAGCAAGGCACCCAGCCCAGGATCGCCGTCGCCTTTTTCCCCCTGCTTCCAGCGGGAGTAAATGGCCTCGGTGAAGATTGCCGCCTTCCACAACGCCAGCCCCTGATACCAGGGCAGTGCGGACAGATCCAGCCCGAATGACTCGTTGTACCGCCGCGCCAGTTCCTCCCGCGTGAGGTAGCCCGGAAGCGCCGTCACGCCGGTCAGCTCCATGATGGTGCCGGGCGTTCCCGCTTGGGCGTAGGTGGCCGTGAGGTAGCCCAGGTCCGCGAGCGGGTCGCCCAGCGTGGCCATTTCCCAATCCAGCACCGCCTGCACCTGCGCCGGGCCCTCGCGATGGAACATCAGGTTGCCCAGCCGGTAATCACCGTGGATCAATGCCGCCTGCTGGGTGTCCGGCCGGTTCGCCTCCAGCCACCGCGCCAGTTCCAGCACCTGCGGCAGGTCCCTGGTGGCGCCCATGTCCCACAGGCCGGCAAAGCGCGCTACTTGCCGCTGCAGGTACCCCTCTGCGTGCCCGATCACCGCAATATCGCTGTGGCCGGGGTCCACCTGATGCAGCCGCACCAGCATGTCCACCACGGCTTCGCTGGTCGCGCGACGCTGCCCGGGAGTGTCCAGGTGTGCGGGAACAGTGTCCGTGATGACGTCTCCATCCAGAAACGTCATGACATAAAACGGCACGCCCAGCACCTTGGTGTCGGCGCACACAGCCAGGATCTTCGGCACCGGGATGCCCAGCGGCGACAGCACCTGCTGGATGTGGGCCTCGCGCACCATGTCATGGGTGGATTTGGGCAGCGGCGGTCGCGGACCGCGGCGAAGCACGACGTCGGCCCCGCTCCTTTCGATCCGAAAGGTCACGTTGGAGGCTCCCTCGCCAATGCGGTTCCAGCGCAGCGGACCGGTCCCGATGCCCGCGGCGTCCAGGAATTCCTCCACGCGCTCCACCACCAGCAGCGGCGGCGTGTCCATTCGTTCCGCCTCGGCCTGCGTCATGGCCACATCCTGCATTCTGCCCATCAGGTTTCTCCTTCGTGGATGCGGGCCGTGCCCAGGAACGGTTCACCGGAGTCCACGGCGCGGCGGCGCCCCGATGCGGCCCGGCGCGCAATGGCCCATTTGTGGGTTTCGGTGGAGCCGTCGTAGATCCGGAAGGGGCGCACCTCGTTTAGGTATTGGATCAGTGGCAGTCCGTCGGAGACGCCGTCCCCGCCGCACAGCTGCACGGCCCTGTCGATCACCCGATACACGGCCTCGGAGCAGTGCACCTTGGCCACGGAGGACAGCGCGGCCCCGGCCTTCGGGTCAACGGCCAGCAGCGCAGCACACTTGGCGATGACGGCGTCTGAAGTTTCCACGTCAATGACTGACTGGGCGATCATCTCCTGCGCGATGCCCAGCTGCGAGAGGTGCGCACCAAACATCTCCCGGGTGTTGGCGCGATCCAGCATAATATCCATGGAGCGCCGGGCCAGCCCCAGCCAGCGCATGCAGTGGGTCAGCCGGGCCGGACCCAGCCGCACTTGCGCGTATTTGAAGGCCAGCCCCACTTCTCCCAGCACGGCGGAATCCGGAACGTGAACGTCCTCGAAGTGCACATGCGGGTGCCCGCCTGGGAGGTACTTGTCCATGGTGTGAATGGGTGCGCCGATCCTCACACCCGGGGTGTTCAGCGGCACGAGGAACATGGTGGCGGCGTCCGCTCTGCCCGGACCGGACGGTCCGGTGCGGGCCATGACAATGGCAAAGCTGGCAAGCGTGGCACCGCTGGTGAACCGCTTGTGCCCAGTGATGCGCCAGCCCGTGCCGTCACGTACGGCCGTGGTGGCCAGCGCTGACGGGTCAGAGCCCGCCCCGGGGTGCGGCTCCGACATGGCAAAGCAAGAGCTGATGTCCCCAGCGGCGAGCGGGGCCAGGAAGTGCTGCTTTTGGTCCGACGTGCCTATCAGGTTCAGCATGTGCATGTTGCCTTCATCCGGTGCCATGGCGTTAAGTACCGCCGGGCCGATCGGGGAATAGCCGGCCTCCTGAAACACCGGCGACCAGTGTTCAACCGCCAGCCCCTGCCCACCAAATTCCACCGGAACGTGCGGGGCAAACACGCCCGCCTCCCGTGCCGCAACCGCCAGCTCGCGCCGGACGTCCATGTTCAGGGCTTGGCCGGGCCGCGGTTCTGCAGGGATCACTGTGCTCCGGATGAAGTCCCGAGTGCGGTGGCGGAGGTCCTCCACTGCGGCCGGGAACAGGCCGTCCGGGGTGCTGGCGGGTGGTTGACCCTCTGCGGGAAGTGGGGTGGTGGTCACGTGCTTCTCCTTGCTCTAAAGTGAAGGTTTCCGATTGCCCGCTCAGGCCGGAAAGCCGGCGTTGAGCAACCCTCCGTCGAGCGTGAGGACCTGCCCCGTCACCCAGGAGGCGTCGGAGGAGGCGAGGAAGGCTACGGCGGAGGCCACGTCGTCGGGCATTCCCAGGCGCCCCAGTGGATACTGCGCGGCCACTTGTTCCTCGCGTCCTTCATACAACGCGCCAGCAAAAACAGTCTTGACCACGGCCGGCGCCACCGCGTTGACCCGGATGTCCGGAGCCAGTTCCACGGAGAACGAGCGGGTGAGGTGGGAGACGGCGGCCTTGCTGATCCCGTACAGGCCCAAGCCGGGGGCGGGGACGTCGCCGCTGATCGATGACACGTTCACCACATTCCCACGCCTTGCCCGGAACCCCAGCCCGGGATGCGCCAGCACGGCCTGCGTCCAGGCGAGGGTGCCCAGAATGTTGACTTCAAAGATCTTGCGGGCTGCGTCCAAACCCGCAGTTTCCAGCGGCCCGTACACGGGGTTGATCCCGGCGTTGTTGACCAGCACGTCCAGACCGCCAAATTGATGTTCGACGGCGGCCATCACCTCCGCGCGGTGGTCCGGGTCATCCGCCCGGCCCGCCATGGCAAGGGCATTCCCGCCCAGGGAGGCGAGCGCCTCGTCCAGCTGGTCCTGATGCCGGGCCGTGATCAGCACGCGGGCCCCCTCGGCAGTCAAGCGTTGTGCGATGGCCAGCCCGATCCCCCTGCTGGCACCGGTAATGATGGCGGTCTTGCCGAGGAACCGCTGGGCTGGGCTCTGCGCTGGATGCGCTGTTGGGGGCGTGCTGTCCTTAACCATGGAGGCCTCTTCCGTTTGTCCCGACTGCCCGGCGGTACATGCTTGCTGTCAGCATGCTGCGGAAATCGGTGACGGTCAAGGGTTGGCAGGCGCCAACTACACCCTGTTGGCTCAGCCCTTGTCACGCAGGGCGTTGCCGTGTGCGGCGGCGGCAACCGCCGATACGTGCAACTGCTCGGGAGTGCGGCCGTCGCGATTCAGCGGCGGGCAGAGTTCGGAGCGCATGGCGTCCTCGAGGCCCTCGAGGAGTTCCGCGTCCTGCACGAGGCAAAACGACATACCAATGTTCTTCACCATCCAGGCGCTGAGCAGTTCTTCGTCAGTGTCTGTCAGCCGCGGGTGAGCGGACCTGCCATGCCACTGAGCCTGAAGCCCCAGGATTGCGGCCAGGGAACGGCGAAACGTGGACTTGGATGTTTGCACGCCGTGGTGCTTGGCCCGGCTTTTCAAGTTCGTGGCTTTTCCCACGTAGATCAAGTCCCCGCGTTTCAGCGGCGTCAATTCTGCCGGCCAATTCACGTTTTTGGGCATGGCACCGGTCAGGTAGCACTTGTACAGGCCCGGGGCGAAAGGCATCGCCGCCCATGCGACTTTGGCAGGGGCGGTGGCGGTCCATTTGAGATCTTCCATGCGTTGACTTTACGACATCGCCCCTGGAATCCTTTTCTCCGGTTTCCCGCTTCAGCTCAACGTCCTTCGTGCGCGGCGAGGAACTTGTACACCTCAGTCTCATCCACACCGGGAAATGCCCCCTGCGGCATGGCTGCCAGTAGATGCGAGTTGGCCCGTGTGGACGGCCACGCATTCCCGGCCCACTGCGCGGAAAGCTCAGCCGGCGGCCTGCGGCAGCAGCTTGGATCCGGGCAATTGGACTGCGAGCGCTCGGTGGTTTCGCGCCCACGGAACCACTTCACGTGGGCGTAGGGCACGCCGATGCTCAATGAATACTCGCCCGAGGAATGACGCTCCGTCCGGGCCGTGCACCAGAACGTTCCCACCACTGTGTCCGTGTATTGGTTGAACGCCCGGAACTTGTCCGGCACATCAAAAACGGCACGTGAGGTCCAGTACCGGCAGGCGGACTGCCCTTCGATGGCGCCGGTGTGGTCAGCGGGGAAGTTCACGCCGTCGTTCTCGTAGGCCTTGTGGAAGATCCCGGACTCGTGCACCTTTTGGAAGTGCGTGGTGATGCCCAAATGCTCGGTGGCCAGGTTTGTGAAGCGGTGGGCTGCCGTTTCGTAGGAGACGGCGAACGCATCGCGGATGTCCTCGATGGCCAGCTCTTTGGCCGCCTTGGCCTCCTTGAGGAAGTCCACGGTGGCCCGCTCAGGCATCAGCAGCGAAGCGGCAAAGTAGTTGGTGTAAACACGCTGGCGCAAAAAGTCAGCGTAGTTCCTGGGTGTCTTATGCCCCAAAACGTAGTGCCCCAACGCCTGCAACAGCACCGAACGGGGGTCGTGGTCCGAGCGCTGCCCATGAGTGAGATAAATTCGGCGATTCTTCAAATCCGTCACCGACCGCGTTGAATGCGGCAAATCTCCCACGTAATGCAGGTCAAAACCGAGGTGTTCGGCCACATCTGCCGCCACGTGGTGGGACAGCGGTCCGCGGTCATGACCCACGGCCTTGAGCAGGTCCTGAGCTTGCCGCTCAATTTCCGGGTAGTAGTTGTTGCGCTCACGCATTTCCTGGCGCAGTTCATTGTTGGCCCGGCGGGCCTCCTCGGGCGTGGCCGACTGCTCATCGAGGCGACGCTCCAGCTCGTGCTGCAGCCCCACCAGCGACTCCAGAATTTCCATGGAAAGCCGCGAGCTGACGCGCACGGTGGGCAGTCCCAGCGATTGATAAAGGGGCCCTCGCTGAGCCCTTTCCAGTTCAATTTCCAGCGCAGCCCGTCTGCTGGGCGGCTCTGCTCCCAGCAGTTGCTCAAGCCCGACGCCGAGTGCCCCCGACAGGTGCTGCAGGAGCGTCAGTTTGGGCTCACGTTTGCCGTTTTCAATCAGCGAAAGTTGGGAGGGGGCTGCACCCACCTTCTCGCTGAGATCGTCAAGGGTCATGCCCAGGCCTTTGCGCAGGTGGCGCACACGCCGGCCCAAAGAAATGATGTCCAGTTCATCGGGTGTCCCGGCCACTTTGCCGCCCGAAGCCTTCGCGTCGTTCACATTCCAACCTGTATTAGTCATTTCTTGACAATACGCGAAGAAGTGCAAATCTTTCCAGTGTTTACCCCTAGAAGACTCTTGAAAACCCCTGAATAGTAGAAATCACAAAGAAGGACTTTAGATCTCCACTCTCAACGATGAGGCTTCAACGAAGAAGTGTGGAGATCGCCTACAACAAGGAGCGAGACCATGACTGCAGCATTTGAACCCGCAACGACGCCGGAGCAGAACAACGCACAGGCTGCCGCCGCTCTCGAACTCGAATGGGCCGCCAACCCTCGTTGGAACGGCATCGAGCGCAGCTACTCGGGCGAAGATGTGGTGAAGCTCCAGGGCAGGGTCCACGAGGAACACACCCTGGCCCGCCGTGGTTCGGAAAAGCTCTGGGACCAGCTCCGCAATGCCCAGCCGGGCGGCTACACCAACGCACTGGGCGCATTGACCGGAAACCAAGCGGTCCAGCAGGTCAAGGCCGGCTTGAAGGCCATCTACCTCTCCGGCTGGCAGGTTGCCGCCGATGCCAACTCCAACGGCAACACGTACCCGGACCAGTCCCTGTACCCCGTGGACTCGGTTCCCAAGGTGGTCCGCCGTATCAACAACGCACTCCTGCGGGCAGACCAGATCGAATCCTCCGAAGGGATCCAGAGCGTTGAGGACTGGCTGGTGCCGATCGTGGCCGACGCCGAGGCCGGCTTTGGTGGCCCGCTGAACGCGTACGAGCTGATGAAGTCCATGATCATTTCCGGCGCATCCGGCGTCCACTGGGAAGACCAGCTGGCCAGCGAAAAGAAGTGCGGCCACCTGGGCGGGAAGGTCCTGATCCCCACCAAGTCACATGTCCGCACGCTGAACGCGGCAAGGCTTGCGGCCGACGTCGCCGGTGTCCCTTCCGTCATCATTGCCCGCACGGACGCCGAGGCAGCCACCTTGATCACCTCCGACGTCGACGAACGCGATCAGCAGTTCCTGACGGGAGAGCGCACCGAGGACGGTTTCTACAAGGTCCGCAACGGCATTGAGCCCTCCATCGCCCGGGCACTGGCCTACGCGCCGTGCTCGGACCTGATCTGGATGGAGACCGGCACTCCCAACCTGGAGCACGCAAAAAAGTTTGCCGAAGCAGTCAAGGCCGAGTTCCCCGACCAGATGCTCGCCTACAACTGCTCGCCGTCGTTCAACTGGAAAAAGCACCTGGACGACGCAACGATCGCCAAGTTCCAACGTGAGCTTGGCGCGATGGGATACACCTTCCAGTTCATCACGCTGGCAGGCTTCCACTCCCTGAACCACTCGATGTTTGATCTTGCCCATGGTTACGCCCGCAACGGCATGAGCTCCTACGTCGAACTGCAGGAGCGCGAATTTGCCTCCGAAGACCGCGGATACACCGCAACCAAACACCAACGCGAAGTGGGCACAGGCTACTTCGACGCGGTGGCGACAGCGCTGAACCCCAACAGCGGCACCCTCGCATTGGCAGGCTCCACAGAAGCCGAGCAGTTCCACTAAATCTTTGCCGGCGGCCGCATCGGGTGATCACGCACGTTGAGATCCCCGGCCGCCGGCACTTTTGCACAGGAGACCCTCCCATGAATTCAACGAACAGCCTGAACGGAATCACGTTCAACGGCATCACCCTGACAGCTCCGCCCATCCACCGCCAAGGCGAAATCCTGACCCCTGAGGCACTGGATTTCATTGCAGCCTTGAACCGCAGCACGACGGCGCGACGCAAGGAACTGCTGGCAGCGCGCAGCACCCGCCGCAGCCGGATCTCCAGCGGCATCGATCCGCACTACCTGCGCGAAACCGCCCACATCCGGGATGACCCGCACTGGCGCGTCGCTCCCCCGGCTCCGGGGATGGAGGACCGCCGCGTGGAAATCACCGGTCCGGTGGATCGAAAAATGACCATCAACGCCTTGAATTCCGGGGCGAAGGTGTGGTTGGCGGACATGGAGGACTCCTCCACACCGACGTGGGGCAACGTGATCCGTGGCCAGCTGAACCTCATTGATGCACTGGAACGCCGCATCGACTTCGTTTCGCCCGAGGGCAAGGAATACCGTCTCGGCGCTCCCGAACACATGCCCACCATCGTTGTCCGCCCACGCGGCTGGCACCTGCCGGAAAAGCACCTGCTCATCAACGGCAAGCCGATGGCCGGCGGCATCGTGGACTTCGGTTTGTTCTTCTTCCACAACGCCCACCGGCTGATCGCCCAGGGCAAGGGTCCTTACTTTTACCTGCCGAAGATTGAGAACCACTTGGAAGCACGGCTGTGGAATGACATCTTCATCCAGGCCCAGGACCTGTTGGGAATCCCGCAGGGCACCATCCGGGCCACGGTGCTGATTGAGACCATCACGGCAGCGTTTGAAATGGAGGAGATCCTCTACGAACTGCGTGACCACGCCGCTGGCCTGAACGCTGGCCGCTGGGACTACCTGTTCTCCGTCATCAAGAACTTCCGCACCCGCGGCCCGCGATTCGTGCTTCCTGACCGGAACCAGATCACCATGACGGCTCCGTTCATGCGCGCCTACACCGAGCAGTTGGTCCGTGCCTGCCACCGCCGCGGCGCAATGGCCATTGGCGGCATGTCCAACTTCGTGCCCAACCGTCGCGATCCGGAGGCCAACGCCATCGCCTTGGAGGCGGTCCGCGTTGACAAGTCCCGCGAGGCTGACGATGGCTTCGACGGTTCCTGGGTTGCGCACCCTGATCTGGTTCCGGTGGCCATGGACGTCTTTGACGAGGCTCTCGGCTGGAATACGAACCAACTCGACCGTCTCCGCGAGGATGTGGAGTTGGACGGGCGGGCACTGCTGGACGTTGCCGGAACCAAGGGCACCATTACCGAGCAGGGCATCCGGGACAACCTCTGGGTGGGCATCCAGTACATCGAGTCCTGGCTGCGCGGCCACGGCGCCGTCGCCCTGAACAACCTCATGGAGGATGCCGCCACCGCGGAAATCTCCCGCTCGCAGATCTGGCAGTGGATCCACAGCCAAGCCATCACTGACACCGGCGAGCTGATCAGCTTCGACTGGGTTCTGGAGCTGCTGGGCGAGGAGTTCGACAGGCTGCCTCGTTTTGATGGGGACAGGTTTGACGACGCGTTGGACATCTTCAGCGACGTCGCCCTTGGCGAAGAGTTTCCGGCCTTTTTGACCCTCTCGGCCTACGCCGACTATCTGCATCCGACCCCGGAACCCGCACGGGTCCGGGAGCTTGCCCTGGCAGCGGCTTAGCCTCCACAATTTTGGCTGGCTTGCCGGACACGCCGCCACTACCGGCCCGACCGTCGGGCCCCGGCAGCCAGCCACTACTACCGTTTTTGCTTCAGCACCACGTGATTTCAGCTCCACCCCCACATCGAGACGGGAGCAGTCTGCAATGTTTATAAAAACATTGCAGACTGCTCCCGTCTCGGTTTTTTGCGTCCTGTAATGCTGGGCGGAATATCGGCGGCACCACACCTGTTTCCGCCAGTATGAAGATTGAAATCTGGTCCGACGTGGCCTGCCCCTGGTGCTTCATTGGCAAGCGCCGCTTTGAAACCGCATTGAACGCTTTTCCGCACAAGGATTCCGTAGAGGTGAAGTGGCGTAGCTACCAGTTGGATCCCACCCTCCCCGAGCACTACGACGGCACCGAGCTCGACTACCTCGTTGAGCGCAAGGGCATGGACCGCGCACAGCTCATGGGCATGCTGGGCCATGTCAAGGAGGCCGCCGAGGGTGAAGGCCTGCACTACAAGTTCGACGGCGTGGTGGTCGCCAACAGCTTCAACGCCCACCAGCTGATCCATCTGGCTGCGGCACACGGCACGTCCGACGCCGTCAAGGAAGCCCTGCTCTCGGCTCACTTTGAGCACGGGGCTGACATTGGCAACCGCGATGAGCTGGTGCGCATCGGCACCGCAGCTGGTTTGTCCGCCGTCGATATTATCGAGGCCCTGGATACCGACAAGTACGCAGACGATGTCCGGCACGACTTTGCCGAAGCCCGCGCCCTCGGTGTTACCGGTGTTCCGTTCTTCGTCATCGACAGGAAGTACGGCATCTCCGGAGCCCAGCCAGCCGATGTATTCACGCAGGCACTGGAGCAGGCGTGGCTGGAAGCCAACCCGCTCACCATGGTCAACGCCAATGGAGCAGATTCCGCCGAGGCCTGCGGCCCGGACGGCTGCGCCATCTAGACGATTTTTTTGTTGCAGGGTGCCGCAGCATGAGGTTTCCATCGCCTTGGCACTTGTCCTAATCGGAGTATTCCGTGCGCTCTGCTCAAAGCACCCCCTGGCTCCGGCGCTTGTCGCTCTCGTCCATCATTTCCGGTGTAGCGGTCCTGGCCCTGGTGGCAGGACTGGCTGGCGGGTGGATCACCTCTCTTTTGGTGTGCCCGGCTTCCTTTGCCGCGGGCAGCTGTGATGCCACGGAAGTCGCCCAAGGTGTGCTGCCCGGCGTCGTCACCGTTTCCATCCGCAGTGGCGACGCTGCCCGGCGTCGGCAGTGCCGTGATGGTCAGGAAGGAAGTATGCATCCTGACCAATAACCACGTTATTGCCGCTGCGGCAACGGCTGGCACCATTGATGTCCTCTTCAGCGACGGCCACAGTTCCGTGGTGGAGTTGGTGGGACGCGATCCGAAGTCGGATCTTGCCGCGCTCAGGGCAACCGCCGAGAAACCGTTCCCGGTGACGAGACCACCACCGCCACCTTGGTGGGCGCCATCCAGACCGATGCGTCCATCAACCCGGGAAACTCCGGCGGCGCGCTGGTTGACTGTGCGGGGAAGCTGATCGGCATCAACACGGCCATCTCCACGGTGCCAGGGCCGGACGGCACTCCAGGGGGCGGCAGCGTTGGAATTGGTTTTGCCGTTCCCATCGGCCTGGCCGCACGCATCACCGACCAGCTGATCGACACGGGAACCGTGGCCTACCCCTACTTTGGGGTCAGCGCAGCCCCCCTGCCGCCCAAGCCGGTCTGCAGGCCAGCGACGTCGTAACCCTGCTGGATGACCGCCCTGCCACCAGCATTGCCGTCTTGACCGAAGTGACACTTGCCAGGAAGGCGGGCGACAAGGTCGTGGCAACCTACGACCGGAACGGCAAGACGGCGACCACCACGGTCACGTTGGGGACTATTCCCTAGCTGCGGTCCCTCGTTCAACGCGAGGGCGTGCCATGCTGGCGACGGGCCATGAAATTTCACGGCCCGCCGCCAGCATCGCACGCCCTCGATTCCAAGGCCCACGCTACTTGACGGCCCCAGCTGTCAGCCCCGCTACAAAGTTCTTCTGTAGAAGAAGGAACCCGATGACGATCGGGATGGAGACCACCACGGAGGCTGCCATGATCTGGTTCCAGTACACGTTGGTCTGCGTCGAGTAGAGCTGCAAGCCGACAGCCAGCGTTCGGTTCGCATCTGTTGTCATGACCGAGGCGAACAGCACCTCGCCCCAGCTGGTCATGAAGCTGTAGATGGCCACGGCCACCAGTCCGGGGCGGGCCGCTGGAAGGATGACCGTCAGCAGTGCACGCATGGGGCCGCACCCATCCACCTTGGCAGCCTCATCAAGCTCTCTCGGGATGCCGTCGAAGTAGCCGGCAAGCATCCAGATCGAGAACGGCAGCGAAAACGTCAGATAGGTGATGATCAGGCCCGTGCGCGTTCCCACCAGCTGGATGCCGAAGTTCGTGTTGATGTTCACGAAGATCAAGAACAGCGGCAGGAGGAACAGCACGCCGGGGAGCATCTGGGTGGAGAGCACCGTGGTGGAGAACAGCGAGCGGCCGCGGAACTGGTAGCGGGAGATCGCGTAGGAGGCGAAGATCGCAATGATCAGGGAGAGCACCGTGGCGACGGTGGCAACAATCGCTGAGTTGACGAAGTAGCTGGCCAAGGGGACCGTCTGCCACATGTCGATGTAGGGCTGAACTGTCAGGGTGCTTGGCCACCACGAAAATGCGCCCTGCACGTCCTTGAGCGGCTTCAGCCCGGAAATCACCATGACGTAGACGGGGATGACGGTGAAGATGGTCAGGAATGTGACGACGACGATCCGAAAGACCTTGGCTGGATTGGTTTCACGCACGATGCGACCTCCGGTTCATGATGATCAGGTAGATGCCGCTGACCACCAGCAGGAACAGCAGCAGGAGCACCGACATGGCGGCGCCGGAGCCAAAGTTCCAGGTCAGGAAGGAGGCGTTGTAAATGTGGAAGGAGATCAGGTCGCCGGCCGGTGGCTGGGAACCGCCAAAGAGTACAAACGGCGTGTTGAAATCGTTGAAGGTCCACAGGAACATGACCAGCAGCAGGACCATGTTGACGGGGCGGAGCATGGGCAGCGTAATGGCCGACCACTGCCGCAGCGGCCGTGCACCATCCACAGCGGAGGCCTCGTAGACGTCGTTGGGGATGGACTGCAGCCCTGCCATGAGCATGAGGAAGGCGAACGGCCACAGCCGCCAGATGGCCACAATGACGACGGCGGCGAAGGCGTTGTCGCCGATCAGCCAGAATGGCTTGTCCCCCGGCAGCCCGAGGTTGTCATACAAGATGTGGTTCAGTGCGCCGTTGTCCTTTTGCAGCATGAACTTCCAGGCGATGATGCCGGCATACATGGGCAGTGCGTAGGGAACAAGGAACAGGGTGCGGAAGAAGCCGCGGCCAAAGAACTTCCTTTGCAATGCGACGGCGGCCGCCATGCCCAGTCCCCAGGAAATGGCGACAACCAGGATGGTGAAGGCGCAGGTGATGAGGAAGGATTTGAGCAGCCCCGACCCCACGGCCGCGTTGAAGTCGAGTGCGACGGCGTAGTTCTTGAAGCCGATGAAGGGCGCGTTGCCCCAGTTGGAGATAAACATTTTGGTGAGCTTGAGGAAGCTCATCCAGATGCCGGTGACCATCGGAATGACGTGGATGACGAGCTCGAAGACCACTGCGGGGGCAAGCAGCGCATACGGCAGCCACCAGCCTGGACGGCGGTTTTTGCGGGTCCCGCCCCGCGGCGCCTTGGCGGACGCCCCGGCGGACTTGCTGGTGGTGGTGGAAGCAGACACTGCGAACACCCACCTTTCTTCGGAGGACTGGAAAAGGGGAAGGGGCGGGGCCGCGGAGTGCGGGCCCCGCCCCTTCATGGCTGTTTGAAGCGGAAGGGTGTCAGCTGGCGGCTTCCACTGCCTGCTGCGCGGTGGTCAGTGCGGACTTGATGTCTGCCTTGCTGACGGTGCCGCCGGAGGCGATGGTGGCGAACATCTGGTTCATGGCCTTGCCGACGGTGCTCTCAAACTGGTCCTCAGCTGCCACGAGCGGCAGGGGCTTGGACTTGTTGGAGTAGATGTCGGAGAAGGTCTTGGCTTCCTCTGCATTGTCAGTGAAGCTGGGGGTCACCCCGTCGAGTACGGGCAGTGCAGCGAAGGACTTGTCCAGGGTGGCCTGGGTGGCTTCACTGGTCATGAACTTCACGAATTCCAGCGCGGCGTCCTTGTTCTTCGTGTTCTTGAAGATGGACATGTTGATGCCGGCCACCATGGTGGCAATCGGCTTTCCGCCTTCGGGTGCGGGGAAGGCAACCACACCGTACTCGTCGTTCTTCATTCCTTGGGAGGCGATGGAGCTGTCGGCGTTGTTCTGGCTGAGGATCATGGCGGCCTTGCCGTTGGCGAAGTCATTGATGGCCTGGGTGCCGTTGTCATACTGTGCGTTGGAGGGGTTGACTGCCTTATCCGTCTGCATCAGATCCAGGTACCGGGCAATACCGTCAACAATGCCATCGGAAGTGAAAGTGGGCTTGCCGTCGGCATCAAAGAAGTCAGCACCGTTCTGGGCTGCGTTGATGAAGGCGAAGTGTGAGTTTTCCGTGTAACTACCTGCTGCCAGGGAGAATCCGTACTTGCCGTCCTTGGTGAGGGCCTTGGCGTCGGCAGCCATTTCCTCCCAGGTGGTGGGCGGGGTAAGACCGGCGTCCTTGAACATGGCCTTGTTGTAGTACAGGCCGTAGGCCAGCCCGTAGAGCGGCACCGAGGTGGGATCCTGTCCGGGTACACCACCGGTGTCCATGGCTGTTTTCACGAACTTGTCCTTGCCGCCGATCGCGTCAAAGGCGGCCGAATCAAACGGCAGGAACGCGCCGGTGGACTGCAGCGAAGCCGCCCACGTATTGCCGATGTTCAGCACATCGGGGGCCTGTCCGGAGGTGACAGCTGTCTGGATGCGGGTCTGCAGGTCGTTCCACCCGATAACCTCGAGGTTCACCTTGACGCCTGTCTCATCCTGGAACTTTTGCAGTACCGGGGTGAGCACTTCCTTGTCGTTGTCCAGGCTGGTGCCCTGGTTGCTGGCCCAGTAGGTGAGGGTTTTGCCGCCGCCGTCCGCTGGGCTGTTGTTGTTGCCGCCGCTGCAGCCGGTGGCTGTGATTGCGAGTGCCGCAATTGCCGCCGCTGCGGCAAAAGTACGAATTTTCACTGTCATGACTTCCTTGTCCTAGTCGTGGGATACCCGCAGAATCCTTCTTGGGGCACTTCGAGCGGGCCCATTTCCCTTCGTGAAACCAAACCTAGATGAACTTATGCCGAGCGTCAATCAAAAGTTAAGGTTCATTTTCTCCACTATCGTCCGAATACCGTCGAATAGAATGCAGGAAAGTGAAGTCCGCCCCGTCAATAATGCCCAAAATGACTGATATCATGCGGATTGATGGAACAAAAATAGGTACAAAAGACTGTGACGGGCGTAACTGAACCGGTTCAGCAGTGAGGTATCGTTACCGCTTCGTTATGATTTTTTGGTGTTACGGGAGCACTCCGGCCAGGGTTTCCCTGACCTGCAGCACGCCTGCCGGCATGGCGGCGTTGGCACAGTGATGCCCGGCAACTGCCTCCAGCAGCAGTTGGGCCGACCTCCGCCCTAGGTCCATGGTGTTGCGGGCAAGCGCAGCCACGGACGGAGAGCCAAGCTGGCACAGGATGGAATCATCCCAGCTGAGCACCGACACCTGCCCAGGCACGGCGAGGCCAAGCTGCTTCAGTGCACGCAATCCGCCCATCGCCATGAGGTCGTTGCCATAGACCAGTGCGGTGGGAAACAATGCGGACCCCGGCACCACGCCTGCGACGACGGCGATGGTGGCCTTCGCGCCGTCGTCCGCGGTGTAGTTCGAGTGGCTGACGGCGGCCGTCATACCCAATCGTGCCGCGTGGGCGTGGACCCCGGCCGCTCGGGCCGCCTCGTGAGTCAACCGCTGCGGGCCGGAAACATAGGCGACGTGTCGGTGGCCGAGCCGGTGCAGAGCCTCCATCACGGTGCCGGCGTCGCGCCCCTGATCCACCGTGGTGTTGGCCCCGAAGGCGCTTGGTTCTGCATCCACGGCCGCACCCACAAGCACATGCGGCATTCCCAGGGCGGCCAGCATGGACGGGCGCGGATCGTCGACGGTGTGGTCAAAGACAATGACGCCGTCCACGCGCCGCTCCCCGGCCCAGCGCCGGTAAACGCCCAAGTCGCGGCGCGGCTCGGGCCCGGGTGCCACCATGCGCAGCATCAGGTTCATGTCATGGTCGCTGAGCACGGCCTCGATACCTGCCAGCACGTTCATGTAAAACGACTCCGAGCCGACTTCCTCGGGCGAGCGGGCCAGCACGATCCCGACGGCGTCGCTGCGGGATTGGGACAGCGCACGGGCGCTGGAACTGGCATACCAGCCAAGTTCCGCGGCCAGCGCCAGGACACGGGCACGAGTCGCATCACTGACCCCGGGCTGGCCGTTGAGTGCGTAGGAAACCGACGCCTTGGACATGCCGAGGCGCTCGGCGAGCCCCTTGATAGTGACTTTTCCGGCCGTGTCCGTCATGACGCCTGTTGTTCGGCCAGGAGTCGTTCCACTCCGGACGCGGCCAGCACGTGGTCTATGACCATCTGCCCTGCGCCGAGCACTCCGGCGTGGTCGGTGGCCATGGATTGGACGATCCGCAGCCGTGCGGTGGCCAGCGGTAGCGAGCGCTGATAGACGATCTCCCGGACCCCGGCCAGCAGGTACTCGCCAGCCGAGGAGAGGCCCCCGCCAATGACGATAATGGAGGGATTGAGCAGGTTGACGCAGGCCGCCAGCACCTCGCCGACGTCGCGTCCTGCTTGGCGCATGGCCGAGATTGCCGCCAAATTGCCACGTCGGGCCAAATCCAGCACGTCCTCGCCGGTGACGGCGGGAACTCCACCCGCGGCGAGGGCGGCTGCCACGGCGGGTCCGGAAGCCATGGCCTCCAGGCAGCCGTGGTTCCCGCACCGGCAGAGTACGTTGGCCCCTCGCGGAACGCGGATGTGGCCAATGTCCCCGGCTGTGCCGTCGGCGCCACGCTGCAGCAGCCCGCCACTGATGATGCCGGCGCCGACACCCGTGGCGACCTTGATGAACAGCAGGTTCTCGGCGTCGGGCCAGAATGCGGCGCGCTCGCCCAGCGCCATGATGTTCACGTCATTGTCAACCAGGACGTCCGTCCTGAACCGTCGCTGAACGTACTCGGGCACGTCAAAGCTGTCCCAGCCGGGCATGATGGGCGGGCTCGCCGGACGGCCGGTGGAGTGTTCCACCGGCCCGGGCAGCCCGATCCCGATCCCCGCCAGTTCGCTGGCGTGGCGCCCGGCCTGAGCCAGCAGCTGCGCGCAATGGTCAAGGACCGCGTCGAGCACGGGGACGGGGCCGGTGGCGACGTCAATGTGTTCACGCATTTCGCACAGCAGCTTGCCACTGAGGTCGGTTAGGCCGAGCAGCACGTGCGTGGCGCCGATGTCGACGGCCAGGATCACCCTCGTGGCGGGCTGAAAGGCAAAGCGCGACGGCGGCCTGCCACCGGAGGAGACGGCCTCCCCTGCCGGGCCAATCAAGCCCGCCGCCGCCAGGGCGTCGATGCGGGCAGCCACGGTGGAACGGGCAAGGCCGGTGATGTCCGCAAGTTCCGCGCGGGTCCTGGCGTGACCGTCGCGCAACAGCTGGAACACGTCCCCCGCACGCGAGACACCCACCCCGTTGGAACCGACGGAACTGCTGGGGGTGGCCTGCGCGGAACGGTTCGGGGCTGATGTCTTCGGCATTCACAATAAATAACACACGGCTTCTATTCTGACAATTCCTAAAAATGTTGATTCGCCGGCAACTTTTGCTTGACGCTCGTCATAAGTTCCCCTAAGTTGAAATGGAACACCCCGTCCGCAACTTTTTCAGGAGATTCACAGTGACGTATTCCCTGCAGCTGTACACCGTGCGCAGGCCCCTCGAGGAGGACCTGCCCGGAACCATCGCCCGCATCGCGGAGATTGGTTTCACCCAGGTGGAGCCCTACAACTTCGTGGCCACCGCCGACGCCCTTGCCGAGGCCTTTGCCGCCCACGGAATCAGCGCTCCCTCCGGCCACGCACCCCTGCTGGCCGAAGACCAGGATGAGATCTTCGCCGCCGCCAAGAAGTTGGGCATCACCACTGTCATCGACCCGTTCATCCCGGCCGAGCGGTGGCAGGACGCCGCCAACATTGAAAAGACGGCCGCAGGGCTGAACGCCGCGGCACGGAAGGGCGCCGGGTACGGCATCCGCGTTGGCTACCACAACCACGCGTGGGAGTTGGAGTCCAAAATCAACGGCACCACTGCCCTGGAGTACTTCGAATCCCTCCTCGATCCTGAGTTGGTGCTCGAGGTGGACACCTACTGGGCGGCCGTGGGCGGGCAGGATCCCGCCGCCCTACTGCGGCGTCTCGGGGACCGGGTGAAGTTCATCCACATCAAGGACGGCCCGCTGACCACCGAAAACCTTGACCAGCTCCCCGCTGGCCATGGCAGGGTCGCCATCTGGGACGTTCTGGACGCCGCAAGCTCGCTGGAGACCGGCGTCGTGGAATTTGACGACTACGCCGGGGACATCTTTGAGGGCATCGCCGAGAGCCTTGCCTACCTGAACAACGGAAAGGCCTGAACCGCCATGCCCACGAAGGGACCCGTCGGCGTCGCCGTCATTGGAGCTGGGAACATCAGCAAGCAGTACCTGGACCACCTGACCACGTTCCCCGACGTGAAGGTGCTTGTCATCGGAGACCTCTTTGAGGAGGCCGCGGCAGCCCGTGCCACGGAATACGGCATCGAAGCCTCCGGCGGCGTTGATGCGGCACTCGAGCACCCCGGTGCGGAGATCGTCGTCAACCTGACCATCCCGGCAGCACACGTGGAGGTTGCCTTGGCGGCCGTGCGCGCTGGCAAGCACGTGTGGACCGAGAAGCCCTTCTCGCTGGACCGTGAAAGCGGCCTCGGTCTGCTGCAGGAAGCAGCGGCCACCGGCGTGCGTCTCGGCTGCGCCCCGGACACTTTCCTGGGTGCCGGCCTGCAAACCGCCCGCCGCCTGATCGACGCCGGGGAAATCGGTACACCGCAGACGGCACTGACCATGTTCCAGTCCCCCGGCCCCGAATCCTGGCACCCGAACCCGGCGTTCCTATTCCAGGCAGGTGCCGGCCCGCTCTTTGACATGGCCCCGTACTACCTAACCGCCCTGGTCCAGACATTTGGCCCCATCACCAAAGTGGCCGCCGTCGGCAACACCGCCTTCCCCACCCGCACCATCGGCTCCGGCCCCAAGGAAGGCGAGGTGTTCGACGTCGAAGTTCCCACCCACGTGAGCGCCATCGCGCAGTTTGCCTCCGGCGCCTCCTCGCACAGCGTGTTCAGCTTCGAGTCTCCCCGGGCCCGCATGGGTTTTGTGGAAATCACCGGTACCGAGGGCACCATCTCGCTGCCGGACCCCAACAACTTCGACGGCGACATCCGGCTGTGCAGGCGCGGCGAGGAAGACTGGACTACGATCCCCTGCGAAGGAGCCGAGAACGGGCGCGGCATGGGCGTGCTGGACATGGCCCGAGCCATCCGTGCCGGCGTTCCGCACCGGGCACCCGGCGAGCTCGCGTACCACGTGCTGGACGCCATGGTGTCAATCTCCGAATCAGTGGAAAGCGGCAAATTTGTGGCCGTCAACAGCACAGCCCCGGCCTCGGCACCGCTGCCAGCCAGCTGGGACCCCACCGAAGCAACCCTCTAGGACCCCTTGATGACCTCCCCCCAGCCCTCCGAATCGAAGCGTCCGCTCGGCGTCGCCGCCATCGGCTATGCATTCATGGGCCAAGCGCACTCCAACGCCTGGCGCACCGTCGCCAACCACTTCGACGTACCGGCTTTTGAACAAAAGGTTCTTGTAGGCCGGCACGCGGAAGCCGTGGCGGCGGCTGCGCGGAAGTACGGTTGGAGCGAGTCCGCGACCGACTGGCGGGACGTCATCGCACGGGACGATATAGACATCGTGGATATTTGCGCTCCGGGCTGGCTGCACGCTGAAATGGCAACGGCGGCCCTCGCAGCAGGCAAGCACGTGCTGGTGGAAAAGCCGCTGGCCAACACCCTGGCCGAGTCCGAGTCCATGGTGGCCGCCGCCCAAGCGGCCCGCTTGTCCGGAGTCCGCTCCATGGTGGGCTTCAACTACCGGCGACTGCCCGCGCTGGCCCTGGCCCGCCAGCTCATCGCGGACGGTCGGCTGGGCACCATCCGGCAGGTCCGTGCGTCGTATCTGCAGGACTGGCTCGCGGACGGGGAGGCCCCCATGACGTGGCGGCTGCGCAGGGAAACCGCAGGCTCCGGTGCCCTGGGCGACATCGCTTCCCACGCCGTCGACCAAGTGCAGCACCTGCTCGGGGACACCGTGACGGAGGTTTCCGGCCGGTTGCACACCTTTGTCAACGAGCGTCCCGGACCGGACGGACCGGAGCCGGTGACGGTCGACGACGCCGCCTGGGCCACCCTGTTCATGACTGGCGGCGCGGTGGCCAGCGTGGAGGTGTCCCGCGTGGCCCTGGGGCAGAAGAATGCACTGCGCCTGGAGGTGTATGGCACTGAAGGCTCGCTCACTTTCAATCTGGAGAGCCCCAACGAGCTGTACTTCCTCAACGGCACGGAGCCCATCGAGGTGCAGGGTTTTCGCCGGATCCTCGTCACCGAGCCGGAGCACCCCTATATTTCCGGGTGGTGGCCACAGGGGCATGTGCTTGGCTGGGAGCACAGTTTCACCCACCAGATCCGCGACTTCCTGCTGGCCATTGACGCTGGCACCGACCCATCGCCGTCGTTCGAGGAGGGGCTTGGCGTCCAGCACGTACTGGCCGGCATCGAAGCCTCCTCCGCAGCCGGCGGAACCACCATCACGGTGGCCGAGCCCGCCCCGGTGGCCGAGACCGCCGAGACCCCATCCACTTTTCCCGTTGCAAAGGACTGACGCCATGCCCCGCCCCTACACCCTGTTCACCGGCCAATGGGCCGACCTCCCCTTCGAGGAAGTGGCCCGCCTTGCTTCCGGGTGGGGCTACGACGGGCTGGAAATCGCCTGTTCAGGTGACCATTTGGATGCTTGGCGCTGGGACGAGCCCGGATACGTCGAGGGCAAGCTGGCCGTGCTGGAGAAGTACAACCTGAAGGTGTGGGCCATTTCCAACCATCTCAAGGGCCAGGCCGTGTGCGATAACCCGATCGACTTCCGCCACCAAGCCATCGTCGGCACCCAGGTGTGGGGCGACGGCGAACCGGAAGGCGTACGCCGTCGTGCCGCCGAGGAGATGAAATTGACCGCGCGCCTGGCCAAGGCCCTCGGGGTGAAGACCGTGGTGGGTTTCACCGGCTCCTCGATCTGGCAGTACGTGGCCATGTTCCCGCCGGTGCCGGAAGCCGTCATCGACGCCGGCTATCAGGACTTTGCCGACCGCTGGAACCCCATCCTGGACGTCTTTGACGAATGCGGCGTGCGCTTCGCCCACGAGGTGCACCCTTCCGAGATCGCCTACGACTACTGGACCACCGTTCGGTCGCTGGAGGCCATTGGGCATCGAAAGGCGTTTGGGCTGAACTGGGATCCGTCGCACTTCATGTGGCAGGGCATTGATCCGGTCTCCTTCATCTGGGATTTCAAGGACAGGATCTACCACGTGGACTGCAAGGACACGAAGATGCGCCTGACCGGGCGGAACACCGTCATGGGATCCCACCTGCCGTGGGGCGACCCGCGCCGCGGTTGGGACTTTGTTTCCGCGGGCCGCGGCGACGTGCCTTGGGAATCTGCGTTCCGCGCCCTCACGGCCATCGGCTACGACGGCCCGATCTCCATCGAGTGGGAGGACGCCGGCATGGACAGGCTGCAGGGCGCACCGGAAGCCTTGGCCGCACTGAAAAAGTTCAACTTCTCCCCATCGGAGCTCTCCTTCGACGCCGCCTTCAGCAACCAGAACTGACACTGCGGTCGGTGATCGAGCCTGTCTGCTCCCGCTCGAAGCTAGAGTGGAACTCACCATGAGTATTCCAAAGAACGCACCGGCCTCGGTCCGCATAGACGCGTGGTTGTGGTCGATCCGCGCCTACAAAACACGGTCCATGGCCACGGCGGCCTGCCGTGCCGGCCACGTAAAGCTCAACGACGTCAACGCCAAGGCCTCCCACACCGTGGTTCCCGGCGACACCATCCGTGTCCGCCAGCCCGGCTACGACCGCATCCTGGAAGTCCGCCAGCTCATCAACAAGCGTGTGGGCGCCGAAGCAGCTTCACACTGCTTCACTGACCACACTCCCCCGCGCCCCGTGCTGCCCGCCCTGGGCCTGCCCCAGCGTGACCGCGGCACCGGAAGGCCCACCAAAAAGGACCGCCGCGACATGGACAAGCTGCGCGGAGACCAGTGACGGGAGCGTTACGCCATCCAACGTCATCCCCTTGACAGCACACCGCGGCACGGCAAACATGGCAACAACAGAGCACCGTGCCATAAGGAGGCCGCCATGGGACCTGACGACGAAAAAGCCGTCACCACGCGGCTGGACACGGATGAACTCGATGCGCTGCGGCCCCACGTGGTGGAACTTCAGAATGGAAAGTTTGCCACCACAGCAAAACTCAACACCACCAAGGCGGATGTGGACGCCATCTTCTCCACACACCTTCCGGCGTTCGCACGGAGTCAAGGATCAGGGCCGGTTCAGGTGGTCTTTTGGGCCCACGGTGGTTTGGTCAGTGAAGATTCTGCGCTGAAATACGCCCAACGCAACATTCCCTGGTGGCTGGCCAACGGCGTCTACCCCATCCATTTCGTGTGGCATTCAGGCTTCCTGGCCACACTCGGCGACCTGCTGGCAGACCATCTCGGGGAACTGGCACAGCAGGAGCGGACCATTGCCGACCCTGCCTCCGCCGCCGATTTCACCGACCGGCTCATTGAAAACCTGCTGCGGTCCATCGGCGGGCCTGCCGTATGGACGGCGATGAAGGACAACGCCCGCCGGGCGTCGGAGCCCGAAGGCGGTGGAACCTATGTGGCGCAGGCACTCCGGGCCTACCTCGCGGCTGAACCAGTCACCATCCATGCAGCCGGGTTCAGTGCAGGTGCCAACTTCCACCGATATTTTGTGCCGAACGTAGTCCAGGACGGCGGTGCCGCATTCAAAACGTGCAGCCTGTTGGTCCCTTCCCTGAGCACTGACTCCTTCAAAAACAGCTTGGCACCTTTACTGGGCACGGGCATCAAATCCCTTGCGTTGTTCGGCATGCAGGAGGAGGTGGCATTGACCGACACCACGTTTGGGCTGTATCGCAAGTCACTGCTCTATTTGATCCAGAACGCTTTGGACCCCGTTCCAGGAACACCCATTGTGGGCCTCCAGCAGTCCGTGTTCAACGACCCTGAGCTGGACGCACTGTTCAAGACCTTCCCAGATACCGGCCTTGCGGAGGCTGCGTGGTCCGTGACCGCGTCGGGTCCATTGGATTCGCGCACTGCCGCCACCACACACACGGCGTTCGACAATGATGTGCCCACCATGGACAGCGTTCTTCGCCGGATCGTGGGCCGGGATGACATCGTGTCCTATGGCACCACCAGTCACGCCGCCATCCTGAATTCTTTGACTCGAACCACTCGGAGCCAGTGGTGATGTCCGTTGGCTGATGTGGTCCTCCTTGCTCTCCCGTTCGAGGGTCTATGGTTGGCGCAAAACAGCCCTGCCCGTCGCATTCCAAGCCATGGCACTGAGCTGCTCGGCGCCAGCCACGCCATCGATTTCGTCGCCGTGGACCGGCAGCGGCGGACAGCCCGTCGTCGGGATTGGCGCACGTTCTTCGCCACTGAACCACCAGAGCTGTTTCTAGGTTTTGGCCGGAACATTCTGGCTCCGGCAGCGGGCGTCGTCGTGGCTGTGCACGACGGCGAACCCGACCACGCTGCCCGGCGTTCGCAGCTCGCCCTGCTGCCATATGCCCTAGGCCAGGCGGGGCGTCTTCGCCAAGGCACTGCCGCCATCGCTGGCAACCACGTCATTATCGAGCTGCCCGACAGAGCCGGATACCTTGCCGTGGTTCACCTGCGTGAGGGTTCTCTGATTGTCTCGGCAGGGGATGCGGTTGCCACGGGACAACGGCTGGGTCAGTGCGGCAACTCGGGAAACTCCACTCAGCCACACGTGCACATCCAGCTCATGGACAGCCTGGACCTCACCACAGCCCGCGGCATTCCCATGAGGTTTCGCCACTTCCGCGAATGGCCCCGCGGCGCGAAAGAGTCCCGCAACGTCACTGTGGGCATGCCGGCAGAAGGCTCAGTTGTCGAGCCGTTCGCCAGTTCCAGCTTCCAGAAGCCTCAGCCAACCCCCGGAGACAAACCATGAACACCCCAATTCCTGCCCCGAACGCCAGCCACTCCGATGTGCTCCACCTGGACGCCCTGCTCACCGCCGATGAGCTGGCCCTTCGCGAGAAGGTCCGGGACTTTGTCGACGTACGGATCCGGCCTAACATCGCAGTCTGGTACGAGGACGCCGTCTTTCCTGTGGAGATTGCGGCGGAACTGGGGGCGCTGGGCTTGCTGGGCATGCACCTTTCCGGATACGGCTGCCCGGGACGCTCCGCCGTCGAATATGGAATTGCCGCCATGGAGCTGGAAGCCGGCGACTCTGGCCTGCGTACGTTTGTCAGTGTGCAAGGTTCCCTGGCCATGAGTGCCATCCACAAATGGGGTACGGAAGGGCAGAAGAACCGTTACCTGCCGGGCATGGCGCAGGGCCGCATCATCGGCTGCTTCGGATTGACGGAGCCCACAGCAGGTTCCGACCCGTCAGCCATGGCCACCTTTGCCCGGCGCGACGGCACGGACTGGGTGATCAACGGGGCCAAGCGGTGGATTGGGATGGCCTCCATTGCCCACGTTGCGGTGATTTGGGCGCAAACGGACGACGGCGTGCGCGGCTTCCTGGTGCCGACGGACACGCCAGGCTTTTCAGCAGTTCCGATCGACGCCAAGCTGTCCATGCGGGCCTCCATCCAATGCGATGTTCATCTGGAGGATGTGCGTCTGCCTGACGAGGCCCTGCTTCCAGGCGCCAGGGGGCTTCGTGGTCCGTTTTCCTGCCTGAACGAGGCACGGTTCGGGATCGTTTGGGGTGTCATGGGTGCTGCCCGCGACAGCTACGAGGCCGCCTTGGCGTACTCCTTGGAGCGGTTGCAGTTCGGCAAACCGCTGGCTTCCTACCAAATCACCCAGCAAAAACTTGTCAATATGCTGATGGAGATCCAGAAGGGGACCCTGCTTGCCATCCACACTGGCCGGATGAAGGACGCCGGGACGCTGACTGCGGAGGCCATCTCGCTGGGCAAGTTGAACAACTGCCGTGAAGCCATCGGCATTTGCCGCGAGGCTCGTTCAATTTTGGGTGGCAACGGCATCACCTTGGATCATTCGCCGTTGCGCCACGCGAACAATCTTGAGTCGGTGCGCACTTACGAAGGCACGGATGAAGTCCACACGTTGATCCTGGGCAACCACATCACCGGCATTCGGGCCTTCCACTAGCACCAGGAACCGCCAGCATTCGGGTGCCGGCGATTCGGGTGCCAGTGATTCGCGCGCCAACCGCCCCTTGCCTTATTCCGCGCCGAGGAGAAACATTGGTGTCCTAGGCATCCCAAGATTTCAAGTACCGCCCTAAGGAGTCCTGCCATGTTGCCTTTGGAGAAATTCGATCTTGAACAGCTGGCCATGGCGCTGGAAAACCACTTCGAGGATTATGAAACATTCTTTTGGGTGGATCCTGCCAATGGCAGCATTGAACTGTGGGCCGAAGGAGTGGCCGATGAAGCTGAGACCGAAGGCTGGGATGTGGTAGCCGTGATGGTGTGCGCATCGACACCATCGATTCCTACGAGGCATTCAGGGACATGGAGAGGTTCATCGCCACCGTTGCGGAGAGCAGCAACCGGGACCAGCTCACCCACGCAATCGAGCGCAGCAAACCGTTCCGACATTTCAAGAACGCAGTCCACCAAATCCCGGACTTATTGCCCCAGTGGTACACGTTCCATGACAAAGTCATGACTGTTCGATCCATCGAATGGCTTCGGGACAACGGCCTGGTTGACTTCTTGGAAGCCGACGCGGCCTTGCTCAAGCTCGACGCCGAGAACTAGTACCGCCAACCAGGTCACGAGCGCCTCACATCGGTCCACGCACCGAATAGCAACTGGGCAACAATCAACGTTTGTCACCTCTTGCGCCTACGATTGTTCATGGATCCAGTTAGAGGCTTGGGAGCGGCGCCGTGGACTACTTTTCGATCAATTCCCTGCGTGAGGCTAACGCGGGATGGTCGCTGCTGCGTGCCCAAAATGCATCTTTGGCACTGACGTTCTTCATGTCTGCCTTCACCGTTCCCAACCAGCGCAACTTGGGTCGGCAGGACCTGATCGACGTGCTGGAGGACATCCTCTTCAGTCTGCGTGACTCCCTGGGTGAGGACCGGTTCCCGCGCACCGCCGCCGAGTATCTGGACGACTGGGCGGAACCAGGGAAAGCGTGGCTGCGGAAGTTTTACACAGACAACCGAGACGAACCTGTCTACGACCTCACGGCAGCCACCGAGGACGTAATCCGCTGGGTGGAGGCCCTGCGGGGCCGCGATTTCGTCCCCACGCAGTCGCGCCTTTCCAGCATCTTCAACCTGCTCAAGACCCTGGTTCATGGCTCGGAAACAGACCCCGAGGAGAGGCTGGCGGAACTGCAGCGCCAACGCGATGACATCGACGCCCAAATGCAGCAGATCCGCTCCGGCGACATTCCTGTCATGAGCAGCCCGGAAGCGATAGACCACTTCCACCAGCTCACGACGCAGGCCAAGGACCTTCTCGCTGACTTCCGCGAAGTCGAAACGAACTTCCGGAAGCTGGACCGGAATCTCCGCGAACAAATTTCCATGTGGGAAGGAAGCCAGGGCGATCTTCTTGAGTCGATCTTCTCCTCCCAGCAGGACATCAGCGGATCCTTGCAGGGACGCACCTTCCAAGGCTTCTGGGACTACCTCATGTCCCCGGCACTGCGCTCCGAACTCCACGAACTCCTGGATCGGGCCACCCGGATCGAGGCTCTCACCAACCAGGATGGACTGCAATCAATCACGTCCATGCAGAAGGACTGGCTGCCCGCCGTCGAGCAAACCCAGGCCACTGTCCGCCAGCTCTCCGCTCAAATCCGGCGACTGCTCGATGACAAGGTCTACTTGGAAAACAAACGCATCATGGCTCTGATTCGCAGTATCGAGTCCAGCTCTGTTGCAGTCCGGACCAACCTGCCATCGGGCACCTTCGCCGATCTATCCGGCCATGACGTCCCCGTTGCACTCCCCTTCGAGCGTCCTCTTTATGAGCCGAGCAGGCAAATTGCCATCCACGACGGCGTCGGCGTCGCCGAGGACTTGGACGTGGACGCAAACGCACTCTTCACACAGTTCCATGTTGATCCTCAGCGGCTGGCAGGCAACATCGACGCCGTCGTGACCGAAGCGGGGCAGGCAACGTTGGCGGACATCACCGATGCCTACCCGCTCAGCCAGGGCCTGGCCGAACTCGTCACCTACTTCCAGTTGGCCTCCGAATCCATGTGGGCCACCATCAACTCCGACCGTTCCCAAACACTGTCCTGGACCTTGCCCGACGGCAGCCTGCGCGAGGCCACTGTGGACCAGATCATCTTCGTAAGGCCATCATGAACCCAGCCCTGAACGACGACAAGACCATGCCCGAAGGTGGGCACTCCCCCGAAGCTGCCAAGGCTCCGGACGGCCTACCCCTGGCCATCACCAAGCTTTTTAAGGGCGTGGTGTATCGCGAGTCAGATGAGAAACTCTGGCAGCGTCTCTTGGAAATCTCCGCACAGGCACGTGACTATGTGGCCGTGCTGGGCCTGGAACTGGTGATCGACGATACCGAGGGGTATGCCTTCCTCCGGTCCAGTCCCGACGCCGATCCCGAGCTGCCCCGGCTCATCCCCCGCCGCCAGCTAACGTTCAATGTCAGCCTGCTGCTGGCGTTGTTGCGCGCCCGGCTCGCCGAGTTTGATACGCAAAATAGCGATACCCGCCTCATTCTGACTGCGGAACAAATCGGGGACATGGTCTCTGTCTTCCTGCCCGAATCGAGCAATGAAGCCCGCATCCAAGACCAGCTGGCCACCAATATCAAAAAGATCACTGAACTGGGCTTCCTGCGCAAACTGCGTGGCCAGGAACAGACCTTCGAAGTGGCGCGCATTCTCAAGGCCTACGTGGACGCCCAGTGGCTGGAAGAATTCGACGCCCGGCTTGCCGACTACCGTTCTGCACTCACCGGCAACCATTCCGAAAGGGCCACCGCATGAGCACCCAGACCCAGCCAGGTCTGTTTAGCCTGGATGACCTGACCGAGGACGACGCCGGCGCGCGTCCAGGATTCCGGCTGCACCGTTTGGAACTACTGAACTGGGGCACCTTTAACAAGGATGTGCGCACGTTCCGGCTCGGTGGTGAAAACAGCCTGCTCACAGGTGACATCGGCTCCGGCAAGTCCACCATTGTCGACGCCATCACCACGCTGTTGCTTCCAGCAAACAGGATCGAATACAACAAGGCCGCTGGGGCGCAAAAGAAGGAACGCAGCCTCATGTCCTATGTGCGCGGCTTTCACAAGAGCGCCCGCAGCGGCATTGGCGACACCTCACGCCCGGTTGCACTCCGCGGCCCGGGCACCTTCACCGTCGTGCTGGGCATTTTTCACAATGCGGCCTTGGACAAGACCGTCAGCCTGGCCATCACGCTGTGGGCAACGCAGGAGGCGGGGCAGCCCACCCGCTTCTACTCCATTGCCGAAGGCGAGCAAAGCATCAAGGCGGATTTCTCCGACTTTGGCACCGACATGGCCAAGCTCAAGCGAAGGCTGCGTGATGGCGGAGCGTCGGTCTTTGACGTTTTTGAAAAGTATGCCGCCGCCTTCAAGCGCCACTTTGGCATCGGTTCAGCCCAGGCCATGGACTTGTTCCACCGCACGGTCTCCATGAAACAGGTGGAGAACATCACCCACTTTGTGCGCACCAACATGCTTGAAGAAGACGATGTTGATACACGCATCAAGAATCTGTTGCACCACTTCGACGACTTAAAGAAGGCCCACGACGCCGTCCTGCAGGCCAAGGACCAGATCCGGATGTTGGAGCCCGTCCGGCACAATGCCGAGCGCCACCAAACTCTCACGGCCGACTATGCCCGCGCCCACGGGCAACGCGAACAGCTCTCACCGTGGTTCACCACAAAGAGGTTGGAGTTGAGCGAGGCACATTTGCAAGAGGTGCAACACGCTGCAGCCAAGGTCACTTCGGAACGAAACACACTGACGGCCACAGTCGGCAGCCTCAACCGTGAACTGGCCGATCTCCGCGATGACATCCGCAACAGCGGCGGCGGCCGTATCGCCGCCATCGAAGGCGAGCTGGCCCGCTTGGCCATCGATTCTTCAGCTCAGCGCCAGCGCTACACATCCTATTCAGAGGCAGCAACGGTCCTCGGCTTGTTCGAGCCCGAGGACCAAGTGGTCTTCGACGCCAACGCGGTGGCCCTGCCCGGGGTCGAGAAACGGCTGTTCGAAGCCAACACGGAGTTGCAGAAACAGCGAACCGTCCTGGATCGTCAGCGTGCCGAGGCTTCCGAGCTGGCCGGGGACCACAAGTCCGAGTTGAAGAGCCTGCTGAATCGGCAGAATCTACTTCCGGCTTGGCTCATCGCGCTGCGCAAGAAACTGTGCGACGGAACCGGCATCCCGGAAGCGGAGCTGCCGTTTGCCGGGGAACTGCTGCGCGTGCGTGAATCCGAGTCCGCATGGGAAGGTGCGGCCGAACGCACCCTGCATGGCTTCGCGCTGTCATTGTTGGTGACCGATGGGCACTACCCGGCCGTCAGCGAGTGGGTTGACAGCCATAATCTGAGGGCTCGGCTGGTCTACCTGAAAGTGGGGGAGAAACCCGCCTCGTCCTCCGCCGCTGTGGATACGTTGGCGGGGAAGATCAGCATCAAACCCGGTACCAGCTTCCGGGATTTTCTGCTCAACGAACTGGGTCGCCGCTTTGACCACCAGTGCTGCGAAACCATGGCAGACTTCCGCCGCTATCCGAAGGCGCTGTCCATCAACGGCCAGCTTAAGAGTGGCGGGGGGCGGCACGAGAAGGACGACCGCAAGGAACTCACTGACCGCTCCAACTATGTCCTGGGCTGGGACAACCACGATAAAATTGCCCGGCTCCGCGCCGCTATGGACAAAGCCGAGGGACAAGTTCGCACGGCTACCGACGGGTTAGGCCGCATCGATTCCCAACTGGGCAATCTAGGACGCCAGCAGCAACTCATCGGCACGGTGTCTGCCATCGCTGGCTTTTCCAACTTGGACTGGCGCACCACGGCTAGGACCATGGAAGACTTGGCCCACGAAAAATCAGCGTTGGAGTCCTCCAGCGACATCTTGCGCGAGCTCACGGAACGCGAATCCGCAACGGGTCTGCGGCTGGCAAAGGCCAATGACAAACTCAGTGCATTGGACCGCCGCATCGGTTCCCACACGGCAGAGATCAACGCCATTACAGAGCAGATCGCCGACTGCAAGGATTCCCTCGCTAGCGCGCCCCTAACGTCCGGAACCAGCCTGCTTGCTGAGCTGGACACCTTGGTCGAGACGGCACTCGGGGCTGAGGTACTGACGTACAAGAACACGGCAAGGATGGAAAGTAAAGTCAGGGATAAACTGACGGCGACCATCGACGCCGTAAACAAACAAGTGATCCGGGCGGCAGAGACCACCATCCGTTTCATGGTGGATTTCCGGAACAAGTATCCGGCAGAGACCACCGAGCTGGATGCGTCGCTGGAGGCGGCCGGGGATTTCAACATAATCCTGGAGCAGTTGGTGGACAATGACCTCCCCCGCTTTGCCGAGAGGTTCAAGGAATCCCTCACGCAAAATACCATCCATGAGATCGTGGCCTTCAACGCGTTCCTCGATTCCCGCCGGCAGGACATCGTCTCCCGCATCGACGAAATCAACCAGTCTCTGGCACGGATCGAGTACAACACGGGCCGGCACATCCAGCTGGAACCACAACCAACCTCCGACGCCGAGGTGCGCGAGTTCGGTGCTGACCTGCGGGCCTGTTCGGAAGGCTCCATCGGCGCTCTGGAGCAGCAGTACTCTGAACAGAAATTCCTGCAGGTTGAGGCCCTGGTGGAGCGCTTTCGCGGCAGGGTCGGCCTGACCAACCTTGACGAGCGCTGGACCGCCAAGGTCACTGATGTGCGTAACTGGTTTACGTTCTCCGCTTCGGAAAAGTGGACCCAAACGGGTGAGGAACACGAACACTTCACGGATTCCGGCGGCAAGTCCGGTGGTCAAAAAGAGAAGCTGGCCTACACCATCTTGGCGGCTGCCTTGGCGTTCCAGTTTGGCATCGCGGCCGGTCCGGGCAACCAGCGTTCCTTCCGTTTCGTTGTCATTGACGAGGCATTTGGCCGTGGCTCCGACGAATCTGCCAAGTACGGGTTGGAACTGTTCAAGAGGCTCAAGCTTCAGCTGCTCATTGTCACACCGCTGCAAAAAATCCATGTCATTGAGCCGTTTGTGGCCAATGTGGGCTTCGTGGCCAACGGGTCAGGAGAAGATTCCCAGCTGCGCAACATGACAATTCACGAATACCGGGCGGAGCGGGACAAACGTGGCAGCTGACCCCCACCTGTGGAGCACCCCGGCAGATGTCCGGGCCGCTTCGCTTCGGTCTTGGAACAATGGTGAGCTGCTGCGCGAGATGAGCGCACCATCAGGACTGCATCCTCGCCGTCGTGCCATCAGGCATCCCAGCGCCACCCAGTTGCGGACTGACTACGCCTTGGCCGCGGCATGGGCCTCCTCTTGGGAACAGGGGTTGAGAGGGGGTTCATTGGAGCGCGTTTCCGTTGGAGCGAACACCATCGGGGCAAACACAGTGCCGTCGGCCGCCGTATTTGGCAGTGCGGCCGACGAGATCACGTTTCTGGGGCTGAGCCATAAGGCAACGCGATTTGCGGAACTTCGGGAGCGCGTGATGAATCTCGACGCCGGGTTGTCGGCTTGGACATTACGCCGACCGCTTGAACTACTCAAGCAGGGTGAGGACGCGTTGGTTGCGGCCCGTGTGGCCATCTGGCTGGCGGCCAACCCGCATCCGGGAATCCACCTGAGGCAATTGACACTTCCGGGTGTGCACACCAAATTCGTGGAAACTCACCGTCGGATCATCGACGAGATGATTTCAACCCTGGCACCGGAACGGGTACTGTCCGGAAAGAATTATGCCCGCCGGCACGGCTTCTTGGCAGCACCGGACAGGGTCCGGATCCGGTTTTTAGACCCCACCCAGATACCTGTACCCGGCATGGCGGACGTGGAAGTGACGGCTGCGGGATTTGCTGCCCTGCAACTGGACATGGACCGTGTCATCGCCACCGAGAATCTGGTCAACTTCTTAGCCCTGCCCACTACTACCCGGGCGTTGGCCGTTTTTGGTGGCGGATATGGCTTTGCTGCGCTCGGGGGTGCGGCATGGCTAAAGGATGTTGAGGTGCTTTATTGGGGTGACATTGACACGCATGGCTTCCACATCCTTGACCAGTTGCGTGCCCACCACCCGCACGTGCGCAGCATCCTGATGGATCAGCAAACACTGCTGGCCCACCGCGACTTTTGGGGGCGCGAGGACACTCCGACTCATGCCGCACTGACGCACTTGGGCCCAGCAGAAAGTGCCTTGTATGCGGCACTGCAGGCCGGCACGTTCGCTCCGCAGCTTCGCTTGGAACAGGAACTGCTGCATTGGGACCACGTGATGGAGCGCCTGCTCCAGTGACATCAATCAGCTTCTGACGGTAGTCACCGAAAACCTCCCACATTGCTTCCTTGCCGGCAATGAGGCCGGTTACAGCAATGGGCCCGGGCAGCGCCCACATCCGCAAGGGACATGGGCACCATCCGGGCCCTTTAGAGATGGTGCGGTTTACGCGTCCACGATGATGACGGTGTAGACCGGCTTGCGGCGCAGCGCCCTGTCGGACCAGCGCAGCAGCGCATCGGCAATGGCCTTCTCCGCCACGGGTCCTGTCTTCTCGCTGCGAAGTCCGGAGATGGTCTTTTCCACGATGCCCGTGGCCTTTTCCAGGTCCTTGGCCGTCAAGTTAAAGCCCACCGGGAAGAATTCCGGGTCTTCTTCGATCTTGCCGGTGTCCGGGTTGACAATCAGCAGCAGTGTAACGGCACCGTCTGCACCCAAACGGAGGCGGTCCTGCAGAGATTCCTCAGTTGCCGCACCGGCAACCATGTTCTCCACATACACGTAGGCGGCCGGAACGCTGCCGGTCACCTTCGCCACGCCACCCTTGAGATCAATGGTGGTGCCGTCTTCAACAATGAACGCGTTCTTGGGGTCAACACCGGTGCGGATGGCAAGTTCGGCGTTGGCCTTGAGGTGGCGATATTCACCGTGCACCGGCATGACGTTGCGCGGACGGACCAAGTTGTAGCAGTAAACAAGTTCGCCGGCACTGGCGTGGCCGGAGACGTGGACCTTTGCATTGCCCTTGTGGATCACATTGGCGCCCTGCTTGGTGAGGTCGTTGATCAAGCGGTAGATCG
Source organism: Arthrobacter sp. E3 (assembly GCF_017353415.1). Lineage (GTDB taxonomy): Bacteria > Actinomycetota > Actinomycetes > Actinomycetales > Micrococcaceae > Specibacter. Next base: position 8,019 of record NZ_JAFMPX010000012.1, on the reverse strand, counting down.
AGGACTCGTTACCGGGCACCAGCGAGCTGGCCAGCAGGACGGTGTCGCCCTCGGTCAGGTTGATCTGGTGGTCACCGTTTGCCATGCGCGCCAGTGCTGCCATCGGTTCACCCTGTGAACCGGTGCAGATGAGGACGGCCTTGTTCGGGGCCATCTTCTCCAATTCCTTGGCGTCGACGAGCATGCCGCGCGGGATCTTCAAGTAGCCCAGCTCGCGCGCCGTGGTCATGTTGCGCACCATGGAGCGGCCCACAAACGCGATCTTGCGGTTGTACTTGTGGGCAGAGTCGATGATCTGCTGGATGCGGTGGACGTGGCTGGCGAAGCTGGAGACCACCACGCGGCGCGGCGCGGTGCGCATGACGGCATCAATGGCTGGAATCAGATCGGCTTCGGCGGCTAGGAAGCCCGGAACCTCGGCATTGGTGGAGTCAGGCAGGAACAGGTCCACGCCTTCCTCGCCCAGGCGGGCAAAGCCAGCCAGGTCGGTGATGCGCTTGTCCAGCGGGAACTGGTCCATCTTGAAGTCACCGGTTTCCAACACCAGGCCGGCCGGTGTGCGGATGGCAACAGCCAGACCGTCCGGGATGGAGTGGTTCACTGCCAGGAATTCGACGTCGAACGGGCCGAACTTGCGACGGTCGCCTTCCTTGACTTGGATCATCTTGGCCTTGATCCGGTGCTCGTCGAGCTTGGTCTTCACGAAGGCCAAGGTCAGTTTGGCGGAGATGACCGGAATGTCGCCGCGCTCCTTGAGCAGGTACGGCACACCGCCAATGTGGTCCTCGTGGCCGTGGGTCAGGACCAGGCCGACAACGTCCTGCCATCTGTCCTTCAAATAGGAAAAATCGGGAAGGATCAGATCGACGCCTGGGTGGTGCTCTTCGGGGAAAAGCACCCCGCAGTCAACAATCAGCAATTTTCCTGCGAATTCGAAGACGGTCATATTGCGGCCGATCTCCCCCAGTCCGCCAAGGGCGACGATGCGCATTGCGCCGTCTTCCAAGGTGGGCGGGGTCCGGCGTGGTGTTCTTCTCATGGATTCCAGACTCTGTCGTGTCGTGGGTGGCGGGCAGGCGATGGTGCACTGCCTTCTGGTGCGATGCATTCGGCCAGGTGTAGCTCCGGTATCGCAAAAAAATTCGGGTTTTCCCTCAGCCGATTTTACCACCGCCGCCGCGCAGTAACTGCCATGTGCCACAGACCGCCCGGGAAGCACGACGGCGGCACTCCCGTTGAGCACTTGCCTCAACGTTTCGACGCGGTTGGCTGCTACCGGGATTACCCCCGCAGAGCCTTATGCGATGGCCGGTTCCCAACCGATGGCCGGGGCGATGTACTCGGCAATGTTGGCCAGCATCTTGGTGTTGTAAGCAACACCAAGCTGGTTTGGCACAGTGAGCATGAGCGTGTCGGCTGCCTGGACGGCAGCATCTGCGGCAAGGTCGCGGGCAATGTCCGCAGGATCCCCGATATAGCTCTTCCCAAAGCGTGAGAGAAAGCCGTCGATCACACCCACCTGGTCGCTGCTGTCAGCCTGGGCACGCAGACCGAAGTACATGTTGTCCACATCATCAACGATGGGAATCACACTGCGGCTGACGGAAACGCGCGGTGTGAAATCATGGCCTGCCGCGGCCCACTCATCCCGGAACAGCTGTATTTGCTCGGCCTGCAGCTGGTCGAAGGGGATGCCGGTATCTTCGGTGAGCAGCGTCGAACTCATCAAGTTCATGCCCTGCCGCGCCGCCCACACCGCGGTGCCGCGCGAGCCTGCTCCCCACCAGATGCGCCGGGAAAGGCCAGGTGACTGGGGTTCGATGCGCAGCAACCGTTTATCTTGAAGCGAGCCATGGTCCACCGCGGTGTGTTCGGCAGCTTCGGCAACGTCTGCGCCGCTGATGGCGTGCCGGAACTCAGCAGTGTGCCGCCTGGCCATGTCGGCCTGTGATTCGCCGTCGAGCGGGTGGTGGCCAAAGTCTGCTGCACCGTGGGCGGCCGGCTCGGGGGATCCCCTGCTGACACCCAGTTGCAGGCGCCCGTCGCTGATGAGGTCGGTGGCAGCCGCCTGCTCGGCCATGTAGAGCGGGTTTTCATAACGCATGTCAATGACGCCCGTGCCAATTTCAATCCGGCTGGTGCGGGCGGCTATGGCGGCCAGCAGCGGGAAGGGCGCAGCCTGCTGGCGGGCAAAGTGGTGCACGCGGAAGAAAGCCCCGTCGATGCCCAGTTCCTCGGCTGCCATGGAAAGGTCGATCGCCTGATGCAGCGCGTCAGCAGCCGCATTGCTCTGGGATCCACGGTCTGGGCCATAGTGCCCAAAGGAAAGAAATCCGATGCGTTTCATGCTTGCTGCAACGCCTGCCCGGCCCCGGTTATTCCATGCAGACGCATGAACCACCATCACACAGCGGTAAAAATGCCTGCCAGCAGCGGGGCCAGGGGAAGCAGCTTGTCAGCGTTTTTTGGTCATGTGGGCCACCGGATCTGCTGATTCGTCAACTGCGCCGCGGGCTTTCTTTTCCGCACGCTTTGCCTTGATTGCGTGACCCTTGTCCAGCTTCTTGTGTTCGTGATGGTGCGGCTGTTTGTCTGGCATCTTCTCCAACGCTCCTTCAGCAGTAGAACCGGTTCAGGTCGTGCGGCCCAAACTGCCCCCTCGATCAACGTTACGCCGATTGTTGCAGGCCCAACAGTGGCGCCATCAGAACTCGCTTAGCCGTCAGAACTCGCTTAGCGGAACAGCCCACTGTAGGCGTTGAGGGCCAGCTGGCCTCCGAGGTGGGCGTAGAGTACGTTGCTGGTTTCGGGGATGTCCTTGGTGCGAACAAGGTCAATGAGCCCGGCCATCGATTTGCCTTCATACACGGGGTCGATGATCATCCCTTCCAACGAGCCGGTGAGGTGGATGGCGTCTAGGGTGGATTTAACGGGGATGCCGTAGAAGTCTCCGGCCCAGCCTTCCAAGACGGTGATCTCATCATCGCGCAGTTTCCGATCCAGACCGATCAGTTGCGCGGTATGCCGGGCAATCCGACTCACTTGTGCGCGGGTCTTTTCGATGGTGGCGGACGCGTCGATGCCAATGATGCGCCGCGGCCGGTCCTGGCCGGCAAATCCGGCGATCATCCCGGCATGGGTGGAGCCGGTGACGGTGCAGACCACAATGGTGTCGAAGAAGATGCCCAGTTCCTTCTCCTGCATCTCCACCTCGTAGGCCCAGTTCGCAAAGCCCAAACCACCCAAATGGTGTTCTGAGGCCCCGGCGGGGATAGGGTATGGCTTGCCGCCGGCGTCTTCAACGTCCTTGATGGCCTGTTCCCAGCTGCTGCGGATGCCAATATCGAATCCCGCAGCGTCAAGGCGGACATCTGCACCCATGATGCGTGACAGCTGGATGTTGCCCACACGGTCCGAAAGGGGGTCCGGCCAGTCAACCCAGTTTTCCTGCACGAGGCGGGCCTTCATGCCGATCTTCGCAGCCACGGCGGCAACCTGACGGGTGTGGTTGGACTGGTAACCGCCGATGGAAACGAGCGTGTCGGCTCCCTGCGCAATGGCATCCGGGACGATGTACTCAAGCTTGCGGGTCTTGTTCCCGCCAAAAGCCAGACCACTGTTCACATCCTCGCGCTTGGCCCAGATATTCGCCCCGCCAAGGTGCGCACTGAGCCGCGGCAGGTCGTGGATGGGGCTGGGGCCGAAGGTCAGCGGGTACCGCTCAAAATCAGAGATTGCCACGGGATTTCCTTTTCAAGTTGTGTCGGCATTGTGCTGCCGATACTAATTTTGCGTATGCAATATATTGGATACGCAAACCTAGGGCGTGTCAAGGGTTTACTGGCAGAAGACGGCGTCCATACTGCAGCTCAGGCGGGTGCCGAGGCGCAGCACCCGCCTGAGCTGCAGTACGAATGAACCCCGAGGTCAGCAACCCGCATCAGCTGCAGAATGAACGCGTTACCCCATCAAAAGTGACCCTACCCGCCGCCGCGCGATATATCCTATGTTGCATGCCCACACCCCAGCACCAAGGGATCCACAAACGTTCACTCTTGCGCAACGACGTGTACGAATCCATTCGCGACGCCATTGTGGACGGCACTTTTGCCCCGGGTGAAAGGTTGCGGGACCCTGAACTGGAAGCATGGCTTGGCGTCAGCCGCACCCCTATCCGTGAGGCATTGCTGCGGCTGGAACGGGCCGGCCTGATTATTGCCCAGCCGGGACGGGCCACCATCGTGGCACCGTTCAACCCTGAATCGACGCTCAGCGCGCAGCAGGTGGTGGCCGCCATGCACGAACTCGCTGCGCGCCTTGCTGTGCCGGATCTGAAAAATGCTGCGCTGGAGTCCATGACGGCGGCCAATGCCAAGTTTGCCGCGGCCTTGAAGAACGACGACGTCGACGCCGCCTTGGCCGCCGATGACGAATTTCATGCCGTCTTCCTTGATGCGTGCGGCAATGACATGATCCCCACGGTGCTGGACTCTGCGCTGCCGGTAGTGCGGCGGGTGGAGCGCCAGCGTTTTAGCTCGCACGCCGCCCGCCACTCCGTGACGGCACATGCCGGGATCATTGCGCTGGCCGCTTCACGGGACGCGGACGGTGCGGCCCTGCGCACCCGGGAGAACTGGCTGTCGCTGGGCCGCAGTGCAGATTCAAAAGCTCCCGGCAGCTAGTCCTTCCGGCTGTGGCAGCTAGACCTTCGTGACTACGGCGCTCAGCGGCGTGGTGTTGCTGAAAAGGTCCTGCACGGGGCAGCGGGCTTCAACTGTCCGACCCAGCTCTTCATAGCGTTCCTGTGATTCGGGGCCGGAAATGCTCACGGCCAGCCGGATATCACTGAACCCGGGGCGCACCGTCTCGTCCAGGCCGAACAAGCCGCGCACGTCCAAGTCACCCTCGGCGTCGATGGTGATGTCATCGATCTGGATGCCCAATTTCTCGGCGTAAAGCCGGTACACCACTACCTGGCACGCAATGACGGCGCCCAGCGCATACTCAACCGGGCTTGCAGCGACGTCGTCACCAGCCAGCGCGGCGGGCTCATCCACTGTGAACTGGTGGTTTCCGGCGCTGATGCGCGTGGCCACCGAGCCCACGCCAACCCCTGTCACCTTGTAGCTCAGCCTCGCGTTCTCGGCTTTGGCGCCAATGCGCTTGGCCCACGCGGTCCCTGCTTCGCCTAAGCGGGCCGAGCGCTGCGTTGCAGCGTCGCTGGTCTCAATGATTTCGCTGCGGATGATTGTTTCAGTCATGGTGTTCCTTCGTTCGGGAAGGCGCATGCTGCGCCATACTTACGCCGGCGGCGGGTGCCGGGGCGTCGAATCCTCACCTGGGGCACCCCACTATGGTGGCGAGGGTTGCCGCTCGACCGGCCAGGGCCTGTGGTCGAAACTCTTGATTCTGCCCATCAGTCTGCCTGCCCAGGGCTCCCAGTTTCAATGCCAGCGTCACACGGGGCAACAGTTCTTCCATGCACGACGGCGGCAAGCTCACCTCGCTGCCGTCAGAGTCAGCCCCGGAAGCAACTTAAGATTGATTCATGAGCGCAACACTTGTCGTGAAGGACCTCTCCGGGGGCCACGCACACCGCACCTTGTTCAACAACCTTTCCTTCACGGTGGCACCGGGCGATGTGATCGGCGTAGTGGGCGCCAACGGTGCCGGGAAGTCAACGCTGCTTGGCTTGCTCGCCGGGGCAGGGACGCCGCAGGCCGGCACAGTGAGCACAGCCCCGCAGGATGCGTTTGTGGGCTGGCTGCCGCAGGAACACGAGCGTCTTGAGGGTGAAACCGTGGCCGCGTACATTGGCCGCCGGACGGGCTGCACACTGGCCACCGAAACCATGGAAGCTGCGGCCGATGCGCTGGGCTCCGGCAATTCCGCCGACGATGACAAGTATGCCGACGCCCTTGACCACTGGCTGGCGTGCGGCGCCGCCGATCTTGACGAGCGGATCCCCGCCACGCTGGCCGAACTGGGGCTGGAGGTGGGCCCCGAGGCGGCCATGACCGGGCTGTCCGGCGGTCAGGCAGCAAGGGTTTCGCTGGCGGCCCTGCTGCTGAGCCGCTTCGACATCGTGCTGCTGGATGAGCCCACCAATGATTTGGATCTGGCCGGGCTGGCGCGCCTGGAGGAGTTCGTCACGGGCCTGCGCGGCGGAGTCGTGCTGGTTTCCCACGATAGGGAGTTCCTGGCCCGCTGCATCACCTCCGTGGTGGAACTGGACCTGGCGCAAAAAAAGGTGGCCGTGTACGACGGCGGCTATGACTCCTTCCTGGAGGAGCGCGCCATCGCCAAGCGCCACGCCCGAGAAGCGTACGACGAGTTCGCGGACAAGAAGGCTGACTTGGTGGGGCGTGCCCGGACGCAGCGCGAATGGAGTTCCCAGGGCGTGCGCAATGCGATGAAGAAGAATCCGGACAATGACAAGATCCGTCGCCGCGCCAGCGCCGAATCCAGTGAGAAGCAGGCCCAAAAGGTTCGCCAGATGGAGTCCAGGATCGCCCGCTTGGATGAAGTGGAGGAACCGCGCAAGGAGTGGGCGCTGCAGTTCAGCATCGGTGCTGCGCCGCGCTCCAGCGCGGTGGTGTCCACCTTGAACGCCGCAGTGGTGCGCCAGGGCGGCTTCACCCTCGGCCCGGTCTCGGCCCAGGTCAACGCCGGGGAACGGATTGGCATCACCGGCCCCAACGGCGCTGGCAAGTCCACGCTGTTGCGGCTTTTGCTCGGCCGGACCATGCCCGACGCCGGAACCGCCTCCTTGGGTGCCAATGTTGCCATCGGTGAGATTGACCAGGCTCGCAGCCAGTTTCCGGAACACGATCCTCTGGGCGCAGCCTTTGAAGCATTGGTTCCCGAGATGAATCAAGCCGAGGTACGCACGCTGTTGGCCAAGTTTGGACTCAAGGCGGACCAGTTCACCAGCGCGATGAGGGCACTCTCCCCCGGCGAACGCACCCGCGCATCCCTGGCCCTGCTACAAGCACGCGGCGTCAATGTGCTGGTGTTGGACGAACCCACCAACCACCTTGACTTGATTGCCATTGAACAGTTGGAGGAGGCGCTGGACAGCTATGAGGGAACCCTGTTGCTCGTGACCCACGACAGGCGGCTGTTGGAAAATGTTCGCCTCGACACCCGCTGGTCGGTCAAGGCAGGGCAACTGCAGGAGCTGTAGGGTCAAGCGCCCAAAACTCATACATTAGTAGATCTTACGAATTCACACATTTTGACTTATGAAAGCTAAAATGTTGCAATAGGTAACATGTTTGCTGCGTCTTGGATCTGCGGCAAACGGCTTATCGAATCCTGGTGCACGCTTGCACCACGACCGGTTCCAGCCCGTCACTAGCGGCGATTGAGCCTTGGAACCGCCGGCGGCCATCCGCCGGTTATTTACTGCAGCAACGCCTGCCCGCGCGCACACCGCGCCTTGATGTTCCGCCGAGGATGCGCCTTTTGACACGCTCCGATTCTTTTTGGCGGACATGGATCGGGCTTACGATTCCAGTGAGATGGATCGGGTATAAATTCTGAGCGTGGGCTGATATTGCCACGGTTGGCGAGGTTGCGGGTTGCCCGCGCGTAGGCATCCAAAGGGACGGTGGTCGATGTCGGCAACACTGGTTATATAGTTTTCTACGAAGCTTCTATCGTCGCTTGCTCCGGCCGTTGGCAGTCCAACTGGGACTGCAGGCCATCTCCGGCCAAGAAAAACTTCCAGCGACCATCTCACTGGAATCGTAAGCCCGACATGGATTCGAAGCGTCGGTATTTGTCGGCACAATTTATCCAAGTGATGAGGAGAGCAGCATGTCATTGCGAGTCGGAATCATTGGTGCAGGCCCCAGTGGCATGGCACAGTTGCGCGCATTTGAATCAGCCGAAAATTGTCAAGCTGTGTTGAGTCACTTGGCTAGTTTTTGTGGTGTTTGTGGTTTGGGTAGGTTGATGCCGACGTGTTTGGCGGGGGCTGGTGTGGTGGGTGGCCGGCGGAATCTTTCGGGGTGT
>NZ_JAFMPX010000011.1 GCF_017353415.1 Arthrobacter sp. E3 | reverse complement strand
GGCGACTGGAACTACACCCTCGCCCCGCACGCCACTGCGTAACAATCCCACGCTGATGGATCAGCGTCCTTAACACAGTCCTGGCCGGACATAAACCAAAATTACAAGTTATTACATCGCGAACCCTAAGGCGAGAGTATGTCCTGAAGGTTGGAACCTGGTGTTGGCGATCATTGGCGGGACAAAGGCATCATAGTGCTCGCCAGATAGGATCCCCAGCGCCATGCTCTGGCGAAAGGCATCGGCGTTCCCCTCCCACGTCAATGTCTCGTAGTTCCCGGAAGGAAAGACGTGTGCTGGCTCATGTACGAGCGTCGGTTCTTCTAGGGTAAGGGGGCCGAGATTACCGTCATCTTGTGTGGACTGCCGCATGGGGACCTAACTGTCAGAATCGGGGTATCTTTGTTACATTTATACGTCTATCTGTAAGAATTTGCCAATAATTCTTACAGATAACTGCGTAGTGCCTCATTAGTCCCGCCCAAAAGGACTTTGGCCTGTTGGGCGAGGAAAGCGTCGGCGAGATGAGGCGCGATGGCGGGTCCGCCGTCGTCGTTCCTGGTATCCATGACCAACTTCTCGTTCGCAAGTGTGCCGGCGTCCGTATACAGGCGCGTGCCGTGGAATTCGAAAACGGTATGGTCGGCGAAGGTGATGTCATCACTGGCGTTGAGGGGTACCTTAGCCAAACCCCTCGGGAGACACCACCACGGTGACGGATCCGGCATCGGGCATCACCATCAGCATGACTGAGGGAATGAACGGGCTGGGAGGGGCCTGCGCACCGGGGCAGGCTGGTCTGGACGAATCGATGACGCTGTGGGAGGAGCCGGTGCCGGGCATGCATCTGGCGTCGACGCCCATTGGCGAGCGCACGCCCATCCTGGAAGTAGAGCACGAGGGGATCTACTCCAGCTATTCGGTCAACATGACCGGTGCCAAGCCGGAGTGCGGCATGTACGCGAACCTGTTCCAATGGCCAGGTGTTGGTACGGTTCGGATCGGTGCAAAGGTCAGCGCCATGGAGTTGATGCGCAGCGGTATTGAGCCGTCGGACTATCTGGAGTCGGAGCTGCACCGGGACATCTCGCGCGTGCTGCTCTCATTCACGGCCGCGGGGTAGAGGGCGCCGCCCGCCAAGTTCGGCGTGTGGCGCAGCGTGACGGCGAGAGAGATGCCGTTGGTTGCAGACAGTCCGCTCACATCCTCCGTGGGTCGGGGAACCCGAGCGAGACGTAACCGGGCGCTCGCTTGGCCAGGGACGATGCCAAGACGGGAGTGAGCTCGTCGTGATAGTCATGGACTGTTGCTTGAGTTTTGCCGGGAAACGGTCTGGTTATGCGCCCTGCGTATTGGACCAGGCGTCCCTTGAACGAGATGGGTGCAGCAAGAAACAGCGTGTCCAGCTTGGGCGCGTCAAAACCTTCGCCAATAAACGATCCGGTGCCCAGCACCAGCAGCGGTTTGTCCGGGTCGGCGGCGGCGATCAGTTCCACCGCGGCGCGGGTCTCGGCCTTTTTCATGCCACCGGAAAGGACCACCGGTGTCAAGCCTGCATCGACAAACCGGACTCGGACTCGTTCCAAGTGGGCCTTCCATGTGGTGAGCAGAAGGATGCGTGAGTTGGCCGCATGGGCCGCCAAGACGTCGTCGTAAATCTGCTGCAGGCGGGCCTCATCGGACACCAGGTCCCTGTAGATTTCCGAGATGCCGCCGGGCACGCTGGGATCGGCCTCATCCGTATAAACATACTTGGTGCGGTGCACCTTCAGCGCCAAGGTGGGGGCGGGGAGCTCGCGCTCATGGCGCGGCAGCTGCTGGGCCGGCGTCGCCGTGATCGTGTGCACCACGTCGCCGAGCTGGTGGTACATCAATGCATCAAGTTTGTCGCGCCGGTAAGGCGTTGCCGTCAGCCCGAGCCAGTGCTTTGCAGGCATCTGGTTCATCACATGGCTGAACGCCGCGGCGGGAACATGATGGCACTCATCCGCAATCACAAAACCATAGCCCTCCGTCAGTTCGGCCACGTTGTCGCGGCGGGCAAGGGTGGGCAGAAGTGCGACGTCGATTCTTCCGGTGGTCTTGGACCTGCCACCGCCGATCTGTCCGGGTTTCTCTCCTATCAGCTCGTGGATCCGCTTCCGCCATTGGTCCGCCAGCGCCTTACGGTCGACCAGCACCAGCGTGGACACTCCGTGGTGGGCCATGGCCGCACAGGCGATGACCGTCTTGCCGGCACCGGGGGGTGCGACGAGGATGCCCTGCTCGATGTTTTCGATGGCGTCCATGGCCTGCTGCTGCTCAGGGCGGAGGACACCAAGGAACTTAAGGTCCTGTGCGTTGCCGGGCGTTCTCCGGTCATCCAGGCGCAGGGTGCTGCCGGCCGACTCCACCAGATTCTGGAGCAAGGGCAGCAGACCCCGCGGGATGATGAGGTCTCCTTCGAGGGTCTCGTCGTAAAAGTGCAGGTAGCGGGGGATGTTCCAGGTGGAGCGGCGCTGCCGCTGCCGGTCATAGAATTCGGGATTGGCCATGGACGCCGCGTGCTTGATGGCAGAGATCATGGCCGGGCCGAGGTCCGTGGAGCGGATGGTCAAGCGGGACGCGAATGTTGCCTGTACGACCATGGCCGGGCGGGGAACAATTTTAGAGGCGCGCGGCAATTCAAGTCGGCGCACCTCGTTGCCCAAGCGGACTGAAGGCAGGCGGCGGATGTGCCCATACACGGCCGACGGCGTGAGCCTGTCCAAGCTGGACAGGTAGGCCCATTGGTCTTCAAAAGGCTCGAGGGTGGTGGTGTCCAGAAACAGGGTTGTCCCGTCGTTGTTCCGCCGCTTTCCGTTCAGCGGGGCGGCGATCAAGTTCCCCATGCCCTTTCCGGTGTGTACATCTTGGGAGGGGAACAGCCGGTCGTAGCTGGACAGGCTCATGCTGCCACGCAGGCCCATGGCCTCGTGAATGAGACCTGTGCCCAGCTGGCGGGCCGTTGCGGCGGAAATGGCTTCCGTGAAGAAGATCCAGACGTGGGCGCCACGGCCCGACTGGGAAATTTCGAGGGCGGCGGGAATTCCGCGGAACCGGGCAGCCTTGACGTAGGCCAGGGCATCCATCATTGCTGCGTTTCCGTCAAAATCCGCTGCTATCCACCAGCAGGTGTCCTTTTCGGTGAGCGGGTACAGGCCGATGTGCTTGGTGCCCCTCAGATGGTCGGCGACGGCGGCGGAGGTGAGTTTCAGGAAGGCGACACTGTCCCGCGGTGTTCCCTTGCGCCAGCCACCCGCGACGGCCGGCACCCACCCCGAGCGGCCATCCTTCGTGTTTTCCCAGCGGGTGGCATACACGTCATTGCGGCAGCGAAACAGATTTTCAAAGAACAGGACCTTGGTCTCCGGTGCAGAATGCATGGTCACCGGGCCGTCCGGCATGGTGGCGGCGAAGACTGGTTGGTCGGCCTGGGCGGCCGCTGCTTGTTCCTCGCTCAGTTCCAGGAGTTTGCGAAGCCGGGCGTTGTCCAGCCGCAACACTGCCAGCTCACGGGCCAGCGCAGGGTCCCGGTCAGCGTTGAGGCCAGGCAACGGATCCTGCTCCGGCAACTCAGAAGTGTTGTCAGTCACAACACCATTCTGTCGTGACAAGGCAGGGAAAGCTGAATCCTGTCACTGGCGTCCGGTTGGCTCCCTATAGCGGGCGGTCGTGTTCGCTGAGGACACTGCTGCCACCGTGCCACCAGGTCCCACACGCAGGACATTCAATCTTCCAGTCGTCTGAACCGGGTCTCGCGATCATCCGCCCAATGTCTTTAGGCTCTGAAGTGGCCAGCGGGAGTCCGGCCAACGGCCCTACGAATGCTGACCGGGCATCGTAAGCGCACCGGGTGTCCAAGGAAAACAGTGATGAACTGTGAAACAGCTAGAAACATGGCCAGTGGCAACCTCGCGGGCCATCTTTGACGAAGATGCTTTTCAGGTGAGCAGTTTACGCAGGCCAATGCCGTAGCCCACTCGTGCAACAACAGTTCCAAGGGGTCTGAGCCAGCATGGCAGCCACGCCGGCCGGAGGCTCTGGCGCCATACGACCACGACCTCAGAGCCATCTTGCTCGATGCTGGCCTCGACTTCACCTGCTACCGGACCAAATTTCGAAACTCTTAGACGTCCTGGATTTCCCTCACTAGGTTCTTCGGCTCGACGGACCACCATGCGGTCTGCCATTTTCACTGGCCCAAAGGACGTGAGGCCGACAAATTCCAGACCATCGCTCATCCGGCTTTGTGCTGGCGTCACTGCGGTGAAGGGAATGGCTCTGGTGTGGTTCTCCAGATCGGTCAGCTTATCCCAAACATCCTTGGCATCGCCGATACACCGAATCCTTAGGGTGAACGTATCGTTGAAGGACTCACGCGTATTGGCCGTTCCTCTTGTGCCGCCCAGTGCATGGGCGGCTGCATCTCCACTGGCCAATGCGCCCTGAATGCTGGATTCCGCAGTGTCACCGGCAATTATCACTCCAGCGATCCCACTCACTAGCGGACGTTGCCCGGGCTCGATGGAGGGCAAAGCATCGGGAATGTCGTGGCGCACCAGCAATCTCCAATCGGGATCATGGATGCCCATGATGCTGGCGGCTTGGGCCATGACTTCGCTGTCATCTAAATCGTGCGCACCCACGACGGTTGCTTGGACCAGATGACGCCCGGCAGGGGCATACGACGGGCACACATTGGAGATCACCGAAGTATGGGTCAGCCGGGAATCTCCTCGAACATCAAGGTAGAGGAAAGGCAACTTACTGGGACGATGTGGAGCATCGAACCACCACGTGGTGAGGGAATTCATGGTTGGCTCTGGCTGTCCAGTGAGCCGGGCACTAACCTTCGGGCCGGTGGCCACCACCACCCGGTCCGCCATCAGCTCTTCACCGGAGCTGCAGATGACTCTCACTTGGCCATTTTGGCTGATGAGGGATTTTACGGGCGTTGAGAATCTGATGTGTTCCAGGACCGGCTCGGCCATCTGATGTGCCACTGCCGACATTCCTTGCGCCGGCAACGACGGGATTCCCTTGGCGAAATACCAGACCAATGTTCGTCCCAAGGAAGCCACGGTTTTTAGATCCCGGTCTGCCACCACACCCGAAAAGAATTTTTCGATGACCTTGCGAAAGGACACTGAGAAGCCAGCGTCGTTGATGGCTTGCTGCAGTGACAGCGATTCGCTGCTTGCAAAGCGGTTCCAACGGACTAACGCAGAAATGTCGCCTAGCTTGACCGTGCCGCCGAATAACCCTCTCAGGTATGCGGGGTGCCGGAAGGGATCCGCCAATATCCGCAGACCAGACTCATCCCGAACTGCGACACCACGTCCTGATGCATGTAGATCCAAGTCCTTGAGGTTCAGCGCCCTCCGAGCGTCCGGGTAGCCAGGATTTATTAGCTGAAACCCTCGGTCGCACCGAAATCCGTTCACCAGCTCGGTATCGACGCGGCCACCAACTCTTTGTGAGGCTTCCAATACTGTGACGTCGTGCTCTTGTTCGGAGGCTAGGCGTGCGGCACGCAGCCCCGCTAGTCCCGCACCAATCACAATTACTTTCACGGCAATTTCCTACTCCGGTCAGGAATCATCCTCTTATTTCATGCAGTTACCAGAGCTTAGCCTTGATCCACCAATGGGGGTCTGTGGACGACCGGCATTTTCACCATGAGATCGCCCTTCTCGGGGGAGTGTGGCTTACAGTAGACCAATTTCTCACTAACAAAGAGGGTATTTTGCAGATGCGAGTTTCTCACCTGGCGGTGTCGGGCCGTCTTAGCAACGTTGTCATTGAGTTCGTCCGCGATGGCGTCCAGCTGAATGGCCAGTGAACTCAGAGCGGCATCGATAAATTCAGGCGCATGGAACAGAATTCCGCACTTGTGAATCAGGTCCACGCGGTTAAACCCGGAGTCGACGCCGCGTCCGCGCATGGGTCTGATGTACTGCTTTTGCCTTGCCCGAGGACGAGTCCAGCGCAGCCGGACCCGTCCCAGACGAATGCTACTTCTGGAGTGCCTTGATAACTTCCTTGGCGACGTCTTCGCTGGACTGGGGGTTTTGTCCGGTGATGAGGTTGCCGTCGCGGACCACATGCGAGCTCCAGGCCGCCGCGTTTTCGACGATGGCGCCCTTGTCCGTCAGGGCGTCCTCGACGAACCAAGGAGTGTTGGGCCCGGTACCACCATTGAGTTCTTCCTCATTGGTGAATACTGTCAGGCGGCGCCCCTCGAAGGCGAACTTGCCGTCGTCGTCCACAGCGCTGAGCAAAGCGGCCGGACCGTGGCAGAACGGGGCAATGATCTTACCGGCGGTGTTGGCTGCGACCAGCAGTCGACCCAAATTCGCGTCCTTGTAGAGATCGGTCATGGGTCCGTGTCCACCGGGCATGACAACGCCGTCGTAGGTTTCGACACTCACGTCAGCCAGCACCAGCGGCGCGCTCAGCTCAGCGTCTATCGAAGCGATGTAGTCGCGGAAACCGTCTGCCCTTTCCTTGCCCCCTGCCGAATCGTCCGTGAGGCTCACCTGGTCCACCGTGGGCTTCGCGCCTCCGGGAGTTGCAATGTGAACCGTGTGGCCGGCGTCGAGCAGGGTCTTGTGAGAAACCACAAGCTCCTCCGCCCAGTATCCGGTGGGGTGCTCGCTGCCGTCCCTCATGGTGAGGGAATCGGCTGCGGAAACGACCATCAGTATGTTAGCCATGTGCGTGCTCCTGTTCGGCCAGGCCTTTTGGGCCAGCGGATGTTGTCGTGTGGTTGTCGGAGTGGAAAACGGTCAGCGCGCCGCTTCGAGTTCCGCGTAAGTGTCGTCGTCGAGTACCACGGCCGCCGCACCCAGATTCTCTTCGAGGTGTTTCACGGAGCCCGTGCCGGGAATGGGCATCATGACCGGCGAACGGCGCAACAGCCACGCCAAGGCCACCTGCGAGGTTGTGGCACCGAGCCGCTTCGCAGCCTCATCCAGGGGTCCGCCGGGCTGTGCCAGCTCACCAGCGGAGATCGGCGCCCAAGGGATGAAGCCGATACCGTTCTGCTCGGCGTATTTCAGGACGTCCTCGGAACTGCGGTCCGTGAGGTTGTAGCGGTTCTGCACGGTGGAGACGGTGAAGTACTTTCCGGCTTCCTCGAGCTCGGCCACGCTGACCTGTGACAGACCCAGCGCCTTGACCTTGCCTTCTTTCTGCAGGTCACGCAGGACCGAGAATTGCTCTTCCATATCCACCTTGGGATCGATCCGGTGCAGCTGCAGCAGATCTAAGGAATCCACCTTGAGCTTGCGGAGGCTCAGCTCGGTCTGCTGCCGCAGGTATTCGGCTCGGCCCACCGGAACCCACACGTCGGGTCCTGTGCGGGTGAAGCCGACCTTGGTGGCGATCTTCAGGCCATCCTTGTACGGGTGCAACGCCTCGGCCAGGATCTCTTCGCTGACGTTGGGCCCATACGAATCAGCGGTGTCAATGAAGTCGACCCCGAGTTCTACTGCGCGGCGTACGACGGCGATCGCGTCACCTCGATCCGCAGGCTCACCCCAGACGCCGTCCCCGACGATGCGCATTGCACCGAACCCTAGACGATGGACCCTTCCCAGATCCTTCAGATCGATGGTGGTTGATACTTCAAGATGCTGTGAGTTGTCATGGTTCATAGGGTCGACAACCTCCTAAGCCTCCCGCGTATTCCCTTGCTAAAGCATCCTGGAAATCGCGACTCGTTTATATTTGTGGTGTAGTAGTGGGCATCCCCAGCTATTCTCTCAATGCGCAGCAACTGCTCCACAGAATCAGAACCTGCTTTTAAGGCGTTGAAAGGAACTTTGCGGACGATCATGGTGCATGATGCTGCTATGACAGATGACGGGCAGCGTCCATGGCGACTGCGGCACCGAAGGGGGTGGTGAGGAATGGGAGCCATGGTATTTGCTCTGAAGACTGCTGGGTTGGCTCAAGCCAGCACTGATGTCAGACCTGGATGGGTAATTTCCGCCGGTGCCTTAGTCGCCATCATCGCTGTTCTTGTTCTTCTAGCCAGGCACCAGCGGAAGCGGAAAGGGCAGGCACTCGGTGGGGACGCGCCTGCGTCTGACGTGGAGGCAAAGTGGATGTCCCGTTACACGAGGGCCATCAAGCAGCTCGGTGATGTTTCTCCCGTGATCAGACTCGGCGGGATCAAGGCGCTGGAGCGTATTGCCCAAGATTCTGAGCGCGACCGGCAAACCATTCTGGACGTCCTATGGGCATATCTGCGTTCTGAGTCACCGCTCAAGAGGAGCAGTGGAGTAGCCGCAGGGGAAATGAAAAGTGATACTGCCGCGGCGGCAGTTGCCGCCGGCCGCATCACCCACCTTTCTCGCCCAACAAAGCTGACGCTTCTTCCCGGCCTGAACCTCAGCGGCGCCATACTCGACGGCGCGGATCTCACCGACGCGTCGTTCGACGGCGCAAACCTCACCGGTGCATCCTTCGACGGCGCGAACCTTGATGGCGCATCTTTCAGCGCTGCGAATCTCAACCATGCGTACCTCAATGACGCAAACCTCAACCTCGCCAATCTCACCGGCGCAAACCTCAGTGGCGGGGACCTGATCGGCGCAGACCTTAGCGCGGCGGACCTCACCAGGGCAAACCTCGCCGGCGCGCGTCTTCTCGACGCGAACCTGACCCACGCCAACCTCACCGGTGCGATACTCACGGGGACAAGACTCACCCGTACAAATCTCTCCGGTGCCTATGTTCTGGAGAAGACAGGGGACAAACCGATGGAAGTGCCCGTAAGCAGGAAATACTTGAAGGACAAAGGTGCGAAAGGCATCCAGACCGTCAAGGGGCTGCCGGGCGAGGAAAACACCGACGCCCGTTAGCCCTTGATCAGACTTGCTGACTTAAATCGGGAGCACTTCGTTGCCGCCGGCCGGAGCCTGTCTTGCCGTTCCGGGCCGTGAGAGCTTGTGTGTGATTTTTTCTTTGAGCGCGGTGTTTTCTTTTTCCAGGGCCAGGACCATGCGGATGCCGGAGATGTTGAGCCCCTGGGTGAGGAGTGCAGAGATCCTGCGCAGGGTCACGAGATCGTTCTCGCTGTATCGGCGCGTTCCTCCGTCGGTACGACCAGGTTCCAACAGTCCCTTGCGTTCGTACAGGCGAAGGTTTTGCTGGCCGGTGCCCACCAGCTCTGCCGCAACGGAGATCGCGTATACCCCATGCGCCTGTGTATCTTGGATCGCCATGTCCAGTCACTTCCCTTGGTCTGCAGATGTTGACGGACTCTGAGTCTGGTCTTCAAAGTCTCAGATTCCTGTAAATGTCTCTTGCAACATTCTCGCAGACGTGTTATAAAAAATCTATGTCAGCCACAACAGTTATTGGTTTGGATCAATAAGTCACCACCGACGAAACCAACTATCAGGAGGCATGGCCAAATGAATGCATGGCGTCGCTACGACACACCCCTCTTGCCAGCGTTCCACGAACGCTTCGAACAGCGCTGGGGTGAAGGAACAGCCCCGTTCCTGGACCCGGAACTCCACGAACTTCCCATGCCCAGAGCCCAGTGGATCAACCCAGACACTGGCGCCGCACTCGCCGTCGTGCCCGTATGGACCGATGACGACACCCACCGTTCCTTTGCCGTGTTCTACCTCCCGCCAGCAGGGGACATCTGGCTCCTGCGCCCGGGGATAACGGATTACGTCGAAACCCAACAAGGCGAACACGTCACTCTGCGCAACGACGCCTTCAAAAAAGCCGTTGATCACGCTAAAGCCTTCATCTACGGCGACGAGGACCACTAACCACCCATTAAAAGCCTGGGAGGGAACGCTTTTCATGGGCTGGGGAGCAGCCCGAGCGCTTGCGCCATGGGGATGGCTGAGGCGGCAGCCCAAGCCTGGGGGTGGCACGAAGCAGGGTAGGGGACTGGAGGCCAGACCTGATCGGCTCCCTGTCCGGAGAAGAGCTCTGGCAAGCGCCAGTCAAAACCCCTAGCGGCGGCCAGCAGCCCGTCAGCGAGGATCCGGGCTTCGGCTGAGTATCCGTCGGCGACCATTCCGCTGAGTATCAGGGCCGTGTCATGGGTCCAGACAGCGCCACCGTGGTAGCGGGTTGGCCAGTAGCTTGCGTTGGTGCTGGAGATGGTGCGGATTCCGTATCCCGAGAACAGGGTGGGGCCCATGAGACGGCTGACCACTGTGGCAGTTTCAGCTGGATTGAGGATTCCGGTGCCCAAGAGGTGACCCATGTTGCTTGCCACTGCGTCGACGGGCTTCTTGTCCGCATCGAGCGCGATGGCGGGGTAGGGGCCGTCTTCGTCCATGCACCAGAAGCTGGCGCGGAAGCTGTCGGCCATGTTCTTGGCATAGTTCCGCCAGTGCTGCGGGGTTGAAGCAGTCTGGTCTTCGACGGGAGCAAATGCCTCGAGCAATTCTGCGCCGGCTATTGCCGCGGCGTAGGCGTAGCCTTGAACTTCGCAGAGGGCGATGGGGCCCTGCGCCAATCGTCCGTCATGCCAGCGGATTGAATCAGCGCTGTCTTTCCAGCCTTGGTTCGCCAGTCCGTGCCCGGTCGTGTCCAGGTATTCCAGGAAACCATCCCCGTCTGAATCACCATGGTTATGCAACCAGGCCAGCGCTCGCTCCAAGTGTGGCAGGAGCGCCTTCACCTCTTTTTCGGGAAGGCCGGAGCGCCAAGCATCGCGCAAAAGGATGATCCACAGTGGTGTTGCATCCACGGTTCCGAAGTAGTCCGGTGGAAGGCAGACGCTGCCATCCGCCGTCACTTTGGTCGTTGCTCTGCGCACCTCATGCAGGATCTTCCCGGGTTGCTCGGCGGACTCGGCGTCAATGGATTCTCCCTGGCGTTGTGCCAGCGCGCGGAGTGTTCCACCGGCAATTGTCGTGTCAATGGGTAGCAGCATGCGGGCAGCGATGATTGAGTCACGGCCAAACATGGTAAAAAACCAAGGCGCCCCTGCGGCCAGAAAAGAGTCTGACGGAGAGAGCCTGTCGGTCATTCGCAGCCCATTCAGATCGCCCACTGCCCGGTGCAAGAGCTGCTGCATGGAAGGATCGGCCACTGACGGTATCTTGAGAGGCTTCGCGGTGGAGCCAACCATTGGGGCGTCGGCATCATGAGCTGTGACCGCCCAGCCAAAGGAGGCAGCCCCGCCCGCGGGCACTGTCACGTTCCAGATTGCGGTAACCACTGGGGTCTCGGCATTTACTTGAGGCGATCCGTCAAAGGACAGCACCAAGTGGGTGTCGTCGTCGCGCCACTTCCATCCTGCAATGTCCGTGGTGACAGGCTCAGTTGAGCTTTTCCCCACCTTGATGTCTGCCAGCGCAGTGTTGTCTGCAACGAGGCGAAGCTCGATGTTGAACTCTGTAGCTTCAGCCAGTGCTGATCGGAGTTCAAAGGTTTCTGACAATCTTCCCCCGGCGGCTGATCTTGTCCGCTGCAATGACACGAGGGGGTCTGACGCGGCCGGATCCATCCGAATGAAACTCAAGTATGCCGCGGCGCTTCCATCCAGCGGCTGGGTGGAGACCCAGTCGGGTTCGTCGCCGTTCACGCTGATGACCGCCTGACGGATAATCCGTTCGTCGGAACAGTAGATTCCTTGTGCCCCAAGCCCCAGAATCTGTCCTGTTGGTTCAGACCAGGCTTGGATTGGTGCGGCAACAACGCAAGAGAGATTGTGTATATACGGCTGGTGCAGCATCGTGTGTGAACCTTCCCGGCAGTTATGCCGCCGTTTTATTGGCCGCGCAGTTGCCCTTAACCCCAACAGGTCCAGCCGTGCGGCGCAACACTTCAGCTAAACCTTGGTCAGCCCCGCACTCCCTAGCGGCATTGCGACTGACAGTGGGAGTGACCTTAGCCTCTAACCGTGGGTCAACGGTTGTGAGAGTCTGGCAGCCTACGAAGGGGGAGTATTGATATGACGGTCAATCCAATGGTCGACGGCGGGGCGCCTCGCCCAAGCTCTGGTCGCAGGGGAATCGCGGGCGCAGTTGTCGCCTTGGTGCTGGGTGTCCTGTTCGCGCTGGTGGGTGTGGGAGGGATTATCGGCGGTGCTGCCTCGGCCGCGGTCCTGTCCCAAGAGGGTTCAGAGGGCTACCTCAACTCGCCGGTGCGTGAATTTTCCGCGCCCTCCTATGCGCTGACTACGCCACCCGCACGGGTCGGCGTCGATCAGCTTCCCTTCGATCTGGGCAGTCTTCGCATAGCTGCCGAGTCAACGGCACCCGGCGGGGAGATCTTCATCGGCATTGGGGCAAAGTCCGACGTCGACCGTTATCTCTCCGGCGTCCACACCACCGAAATTACCCGCGTGGAAGCGTTGCCTTTCCGGGTCGGGTACCGGGACGTGCCAGGACAAACCGTGCCCAGCCCGCCTTCCGGGCAAACCTTCTGGGCAGTCTCCTCGTCCGGGCCGGGCATACAGCACGTCACCATGGACCTGCGCAGCGGCGACTGGGTTCTGGTGATCATGAACGCCGACGCCGGTGCCGGAGTCACAGCCGAGGTTCAGGCCGCGGTCCGTTCCACACTGTTCGGAGCACTTGGCCCCGGCCTGTGGATCGGCGGGATTGTCATCCTGGTTATCGGTGCGGGACTGATTACCCTCGGCGCCATTCTGATCGGCAGGCGTTCGTCTGCCCATGGATCCGGTGGCATCAACCACCCCAACCACTCCGGCTACACCGACCACACTATTCAGTCGGTCCATGCGCCGCAGTCGGCCCCATCGGCTCAGCCACTCCAATCCGCCGAGCCGGCAACGGGGAAGAACTATCCTGCACGGCTTTCCGGGCACCTCGATCCTGACGTGTCGCGCGGGCTGTGGCTCGTCAAATGGCTACTGGCCATACCCCATTTCATCATCTTGTTCTTCCTCTGGATCGCCGTTGTCATCACCACGATCATCTCCGGCTTCGCCATCCTGTTCACCGGCCGCTACCCGCGCCCGCTCTTCGACTTCGCCGTGGGCGTGCTGCGCTGGAACTGGCGGGTGACGTTCTACGCATACTCCGCGCTGGCCACCGACAAATACCCGCCCTTCACCCTGGACTCCTCCGACTACCCCGCGGACTTCAACGTCGACTACCCGGACAGGCTCTCCCACGGGCTTGTTCTGGTCAAAGGGTGGCTGCTGGCCATTCCCCACCTGATGATCGTCGCTGTGTTCACCGGCGCCGCGTGGTCCTCGTGGGACAGCACCGAGAATTGGTCATCGGATTACGGGCGCAATGCCGGTTTGTCCCTGCTGGGCCTTTTGGTTCTCATAGCCGCCGTCATCCTTCTGTTCACCGGACGGTACCAGCGCCCGCTGTTCAACCTGATTATGGGGATCAACCGGTGGATCTACCGCGTCGCCACCTACACCCTCCTGCTGCGGGATGAATACCCGCCCTTCAGGCTGGATCAGGGGCCGGACGACCCGGCCGCAGCAAAGACTCCCGCCGTCACAACCTCCCTCCCACCAGATGCGGCACCGGAGCCACCGCAGGACTAGCCCCCGCGGTGGTCCTCAACAGGATGCGCCCATCAGCTGCCGGTGAACAGCCCGTCGCCGACGAACCCGCCCGGCTGGCAGCCGGGCGGGATGGCGAACACTGCTGAGCCAATGGGCATTGTCCATGTGTTGAGCAGGTCCAGCTCGTCCAGCCGTTGCTGGATCGGCACGAACTGCTTGTCCACGTCGGCCTGGTAAGACGCGAAAATCAGCCCGGATTCGGAGACACTTCCCCCACTGGGGGCGGCGTCGTAGTTGTAGGCGCGGCGGAAGATCCGTTGGGACTCGTCATCGGGCCGGGAGCGGCGCATATGGGAGAAATCTGCGATTACAGGAAAGCCATGCGGATTCAAGGCCTTGAAATCAGGTTCGTCATGTTCCTGCACCCCCGTCAGCGGTGCACCGTTGCCCAGCTTTCGCCCCACCGATTCCTCCCGCCCCGACCTGTCCAGCTCGTCCCACGTGTCCAGATCCATTCGAATCCGGCGGATCACCAACGACGTCCCGTTCTCAGTCCACGACGGAATCGCGCCATCCCCCCAAACCACCTTCTCGTACGGCTCCCCGCCCGGAACCGCATTCGACGTCCCGTCCACCTGCCCAAACAGATTGCGCATGGTGGTGCCGGACGCCTCCGTCCCGTGCGCGCGGCGGAACCCGGACTGGACCCACTTCACGGCAGCAAAACTCCGGCAGTCCTTCAGCAACATGCGCTGCGCATGGGCCACGGTCACCGGATCGTCGGAGCAGATCTGCAGCAGCAAATCGCCTCCGCTGAACTCCGGCACCAGCTTGTCGATGCTGAAATCAGGCAGTGGCTTGAGCCAGCCCGGCGCCTGCTGCGGCGCAACGATGTGGACAAGCCGCGGCCCAAAGCCAAACGTCACCGTCAGCCGCGCCGGATGCACCGCCAGTTCAGCCTCCGTGTCAGCCAGCGCCGCCTTCCCCTGTGTGAGCCGCGCTGCATCGTCGCTGAGCAGCTTCAACAGTGACCGCACCCGCTCCCGAGTGGTCGCAGGATGAAGATCCAACGCGACAAAAACACCGTGCGCTTGCGGCGCCGTGCCAATGCCGGCCTGGCGCGCACCATAAAACGGCACCTTTCCCGAGCCATGCTGAACCTGCGCCGCGGGCTGCACGGCAGCCTTCTCCGCGCCATTGACCACTTGAAGCCCGACGGCGGCCACGGCGCCCAGTCCTGCTGCCGCACCACCAAAGAGCAGATGCCGGCGCTGCAGCCCGCCGCCGTCGTGCTTCACAACTTTCCCCTTCACCGTGCCGCCCTCCTTCAGCTATTTGGACTGAGTCGGGGAGGCCGGGTGCGACGCTTCGCCGGAAGGGTCCATCGCGCCGTGGCCGTCATCTGTGCCGTGCGAGCCCTCATAGTTCTCATTGGCCCCGCTGAAGTCCTTGGCCGGAGCGGTGAAGGAGAGACGTCCGCCGTCGGAGGTGTGCAGCTCGAACGTGATGTCATCTCCGGCTGCGAGGGGGCTTTTCAGTCCCATCAGCATGATGTGGCTTGCCCCGGGCTCGAGCACGAATTCGCCCTTGGCGGGGATGACGAAGCCGCCGTCCTTGGCGCGCATTTGCAGGGTTCCGTCAGAACCTGGCACGGTCTCATGCAGTTCCACTGTGGCGGCGGCAGGAGAGGTGGCGCCCACAACCGTGATGTCGTGGTCGGTGGTGTTGCTGAGAATGCCGAAAGCGCCGGTCATTCCGTCTTTGGAGGCTTTCACCCACGGCTCGCCGACAACCAGCGCCGAGGCGCCGTGACTGGCTGAGGCGTCTTGGCTGACGGACGACGGCGTTCCCTGGGTTTCGGCTGTGCCGCAGGCTGAGAGCGCCAAAGAGGTCGCGACGAGGACGGGCAGCAGGGGGTAAATGAACTTTTTGGACATGATAAGACTCCTGATGACTGGTGTCCGGACGGGCATCGGTGTGGTCCCGGCCCGGAAAGAACTATGTTTTGGTGGTGTTACTTTGTGGTGCTGCGTGGGCGCTGGAATCGCTGGATGGTGAGGTAGCCGAGGTACCCGCTCAGCCCAATGGCAGAGCCGATCATCGCTACCAGCCAGACGGGGAGCCCGGCCTTGGATGGTGCAGGCAGTGATGGTGAATCGCCTGCGTACTCGGTGCCTGCATCGGATCCCGCAGCGGGCGTAGACCCGGCCGCAGGTGTCCCGGGCGCGGGGACGGTTCCAGCTGTGGCAGTTGACCCCACAAGAAAGGGGTAGCTGCCGCTGATCGGGTGCCCGTCGCCGGAAACGACCCGCCAGCGCACCCGGTATTCGCCATCCGGCATGTCGGGGGAGAGCGGTTGGGTGAGTTTTTCGCCGCACAGCACCGCATCCCCCTGGCTCCAGTTCTTTGATAGGGCATCGACAACGAGGATCTCGTGGCCAAGGCTCAGCAACGGGGCGCTGAAGGAGAGCTCAATGTGGGACGGGCCAGCGGCTAGGCGCTGCTCTGGTTGGGGGTTGGTCGAAATGATCTGGTCGTGGGCTGCCGCGATGGTAGCTGTGCCCAGGGAATACCCCAGGGACAACAACAAGACGGCCAGCAGGGCTGCTGCCCAACTTCCAGGATTTCGCCATGAGATTGATTGCAAGTAAATTCCTGCCATGGCTGCTTCCCGCCCTGCCACCGTTCCGTATGGATGACTGTGCAGTGTGATTGCAGGGCTGTGCTGGTGTTGGAAAAGCGCTAAGCGCTAGTGGACACAACAGCACACAGCGGCGGTCCGCGGTGGCGCATGGCAAGCAGCGGAACGCCCAGGCTTGTCAGGACACGGACGGGCCAGTGGGAAGGGAGGGACGGTGTGCGCGGCCGGACCGGCAACGAGGCCAACGCGGGCAGGAATCTGACTAAGCGAAGCCGCAGCGCCTGCAGCAGCCGCACCCCAGCCTGCTCGCCACGGTGCAGTGCCGCAATGGTAAAGAGTGCTGCGATGGCGTGGCAAAGAAGCATCAACGGGGAGTTATGGTCCATGTCCTGGGCCATGCCGGAGGGCGCGGAACCAACGGCCATGAGCGTCATGGACGTCATGTCGTGACCCAGATGCCCGGCCTGGGTGCCCGCGGTGGTTGTTACCACATAGGCGCCGGACAAACTGGCGCCGGCACTGAACAACCAATGAAACAAGCCTTGGCTCAAGATGACGGCCGTAGACATTCTCCACAGGGACAAGACACGTCCGGCCAGCAGCGAACAGATCAGTCCTGACAGCGCCAGGGAGAGGAGGAAAACGGGCAGCCCGGGAACTTCTCCGCCGGCAAGCACATGCGAGAGCGCGGCAGCAAAGGTGGCTGCGGCCGCTCCGGCCCAACCACGCGCAAGACGAACGCCGCGGGCAGACATTCTGCGCTTCCCCCTTTGCCCGAGTAAAGGCCCAGTATTCCATAGTTCTACGCAACGTAGAAATGTTGCTGGTTGCAGCCCCTGGAAAGCGTTACATCAAGCTGGTCTCCATCAAGAGCCTTAAGCCCCAGACGTTTGTGCGAGGATGGCGGTGCTATGGCCGGGAAGCTCAAGTACGGCTTGACCTCCGCTGGAAACTACACGGGCGCCGTCGTCGGTAACGAGCAGCGGGACGGTTCCCTGGACTGGCACCTGCACCTGCTGAGCAGAGAAGTTCAGCGCCACGTCAATCCCGCCCCTGTGGAACACCAGCCACCGGGATTCTTCATCGTAGTCAACGGTGGTGCTGGCAAAACCCGGCTCGCTGAGCTCAGGGGTGGCCCGACGCAGGGCGATCAGCCGCCGGTACAAATCCAGCAGCTGGGCGTGATCCCCGACAGAAGCTTCGGCCCAGTTGAGTTTGGAACGAAGGAACGTCTCGGGGTCCTGCGGATTGGGCACCAATGCAGGATCCCACCCCATGCGTTCGAATTCCTCGAGGCGTCCGGCAGCAGTTGCTTCCGCAAGTTCCGGTTCGGGGTGGGAGGTGAAGAACTGCCACGGCGTGCTTGCCCCGTACTCCTCGCCCATGAACAGCATGGGTGTGAAAGGTGAGGCCAGGGTGGCCACGGCAGCTACGGCAAGCTGACCGTAGCCCAGGCTCTGGGAGAGCCTATCACCGGCAGCGCGGTTGCCCACCTGGTCGTGGTTCTGGCTGCACACCACCAGCGCGGAGGGGTGCGCCGCGCGAACGTCAATGTCCCTGCCGTGATGGCGGCCGCGGAAACTGGAGTAGGAGCCATCGTGGAAAAAGCCCTTTTCCAGCACCTTCGCCAGCGCCCCGACGGAATCAAAGTCGGCGTAGTAGCCCTCCGTTTCGCCGCTGACATTGACATGCAGGGCGTGGTGGAAGTCGTCGCTCCACTGCGCTCGCAGCCCCAGTCCGTGCTGCTCACGCGGATACAGCAAACGCGGATCATTGAGATCCGACTCCGCGATCATGGTCACCGGGCGCCCCACCTCGGTGGAGACCGCGTCGGCCAGTTCGCCCAACTCCTCCAGCAGCGTCCGCGCCCGCTCGTCCTTCAGCGCGTGCACGGCGTCGAGCCGCAAACCGTCCACATGGTAGTCCCGCAGCCACATGGCGGCATTCTCCAGGATGTATTGCCGGACGGTGTCGGACCCAGGCCCGTCAAGGTTGACTGAATCGCCCCACGTGTTGGCCGCACCCTCCTTGAGATACGGGCCATAGCGCGGCAGGTAGTTCCCGCTGGGACCCCAGTGGTTGTAGACCACGTCCTGGATGACGCCCATGCCGGCGCGGTGCGCGGCGTCAACAAAACGTTGGTAGGCCCTTGGACCGCCGTAGCCCTCGTGGACCGCATACCAAAGGACGCCGTCGTACCCCCAGTTGTGCGTGCCGTTGAAGCCGTTGACGGGAAGCAGCTCAATGAAGTCGATGCCCAACTCCACCAGGTAATCCAGCTTCCCGGTGGCCGCATCCAAGGTACCCTCAGGCGTGAACGTGCCCACGTGAAGTTCATAAATGACGGCACCGGTCAGCTCACGCCCCGGCCATGCCTGGTCACCCCAAGCATGCTCGGACGGGTCAAAGGTGCGCGAAAGCGAATGCACACCGTTGGGCTGACGGCGGGACCGCGGATCCGGCACGGCGTCGGCTTTCGCGCCAAGATGGTAGCCATACTCCACCTCGCCGTCGGCCGGTGCATCCGGGGCCGTCCACCAGCCCTCCTCCCCGGGAGCCTCATCGGGGCGGCGGGTCATCACATAGTCGCGGTCCCCAGCCAGCAGCGTCACGGACTCCACCTTCGGAGCCCACACGTCAAAGCGTCCGGCGCCTTGTCCCTGCAACCTCATCACCATCTTCCTTCCGTTGTGGCCGGCTAGGCCTGCACCGGCGCCAAAAGCGCAACCGGGTAGCTGTCCAAGATCTCCCCAACAAGAACTTCACCTTGGCTGAAGCTGCGCCCTGTTAGCTCGTCGCGCATGTCAACGTCCAGCCGCAGCAGCGTTTGCTTCCAGCCGCCCTTGCGTTCCAGCCCGCGCGGGAGCCTGGTGACCAGTGTCAAGGCGCCTTCGCCTGCAACATCGGCGCGGCTGAAGGCCAGCAGATGCTCCGCCGCCGTCCCATCGGCCTGCAGGGATGCGTATCCGCTGAACAGCTCCGACCGGTCACGACGCAGGCGCAGCGCACGCGAAGTCACCAGCAGTTTCGTTTCTTCTGCCAAGTACGACGCCGGGAGCTCGCCTTGGTCGAGCTTCTCCAGTGCCTGCCTGCGTGCGTTGAAATCGACGGGCCGGCGGTTGTCCGGGTCCGTCAGGGAGCGGTCCCAGAATTCTGTGCCCTGGTATACGTCGGGAACACCCGGCATGGTCAGCTGCACAAGTTTGGCGCCCAAGGCGTTGGAGGCGCCATAGGGTTCCAGTTTTTCAACTAGAGACTCCAGCTCCTGGTGCATCTCCGGGTTGTCGAACGCGGCGTCGACCACCTTTGCCAGCTGCTTTTCGTAGTTCTCATTCGGGTCAGCCCAATTGGTCCAGGTTCCTGCTTCCCGGGCAGCTTTTTGGGCGAACCCGTGAAGCCTGTCCCGCTCCGCCGGCCAGACCCCTGCAATGGCCTGCCACAGCAGGTTGGCCAGCGGCCCGTCAGGCAGCCGGGCAAGTTCCTGCGCTCGGTCAAGGAACTGACCCCAGTCAGGGGTGAGTTCGGCCAACGCCGAGATTCGCGCCCGTGTATCCTCGCTGCGTTTCGTGTCATGGGTGCTCAGCGTTGTCATGGAAAGCGGAATATGTTCCAGCCGGCTGCGCATCCGGTCATGGAATTCCTCCGGGGTGATGGCGAACTCCGTGGGGTCGGCACCCACTTCAGTCAATGTACCCAGCCGCGTGTGACGGAAGAAGGCGGTGTCCTCCACCCCCTTGGCCATGACCATGCCGGAGGTCTGTTGGAAGCGCCGGCCCAGCTCAGTTTCCTCGCCCGGCCCTGCCTTGAGCAGCAGCGGCAAAAGCAGTTCCACGGCTTCCTGCAGTTCCTGCCGCCGGCTGCTGGCAAGCTCACATGCTGTGCGCAGAATGTCCGCGCCTTCCGGCAGGTACGTGCGGTATACCGGGAACGCGGTGATGATCTCCGAGAGTGCATCGGCAAGCTGCTCCACGTCCGGCGATGCGCTCGCAGGCACCAGCCGGGCCAGCCGCAGCATCTCCGCATGGAGGATACCGTCCGTGATGCGGCGCTTGGTGCTGTGCATCATCGCCTCATAGTCGGAAGGCCTGCCTCCGCGCCACGTGGTGTCGATGGCGTCCAGTCCAGGCTCGCCGGCGTCGTCAATGAAGATCCGGTCTACGTCCGCCAGTGCGTCGTAGCCGGTGGTGCCTTCACAATCGAAGCTTGCAGGGAGAGATTCGCCGGGTTCAAGTATTTTTTCCACCAGCACGTACTCGCCGCCGATGGCTTCGCGCAGTTGATGCAGGTAGCCTTCGGGATCGGCAAGGCCGTCGGGGTGGTCGATGCGCAGGCCGTCAACCAGCCCCTCTTGGAACCAGCGGAGAATCTCCTGGTGCGTTTGTGCAAAGATGTGCGGGATTTCCACGCGGACTCCGGCCAGTGAGCTGACGGCGAAGAACCTGCGGTAGTTCAGGTCAGTGTCGGCCCGGCGCCAATCCATGAGCTCATAGTGCTGGCGGGCATGGACGTCGGCGGGCGCATCCTCCGGCGAGAAGGTGCCGGCGGCCAGTGGAAAGCGGTGCTCGTAGTAGCAAAGCTCGCCATCCTTGATTTCCAAGATATTGATGTCTTCGTCATCCGCCAGGATCGGGATCCTGATGCGCCCGTTGCCCGCAGCCCAATCGACGTCGAACGCTTCGGCCCAAGGAGAGTCCGGGCCATCCTTCAAGAGAGACCACCACCACGGGTTCTGGTGCGGGGTGGCCACGCCCATGTGGTTGGGGACAATGTCCACCAACACGCCCAGCCCAGCTTCCCGGGCTGCACGCGACAGTGCCAGTAGCCCTTCCGGGCCTCCGCGTTCGGGATCCACCGTGCTGGGATCAGTGACGTCGTAGCCGTGGGTGGAGCCCTGCTCAGCCGTCAGAATGGGGGAGAGGTAGACCCAATCCGCCCCCAAATCCTTCAGATACGGCACGGTCCGGGCCGCGTCCTGCAGCGTGAAATCGGCGTTGAGCTGCAGGCGGTAGGTGGACAAGGGGGCTTTCACGCTGATGCTCCGTCCGTTGCAGCCGCCGAGGATGGAGTCTCAGCCTTGGGCTCCTGAGACTCCGTCTCAGGAGCCACTTTTGGTTCCTGAGCTTCAGATTCAGACTTGGGCTCTTCCTTCTCAGCTTCCGTCTCTGGTTCCTCTGCCTTGGGTTCCTCTTCGGCGGCCATGGCGGCCAGGGAGGCCTCGGCGGAGTGGCCGACCACTTCCGCAGGTCCGGAGTAGGCACGCAGTACCGCCATGGACTTTGCCGAGAGTTCAAGCACGGTTTCGGCTTGGACAGGCTCCCGCGTGCCACTGCTGGAGGTATCGACCAAAACTTCCCAGAAGGGTGCGTGTTCCTTCGATGGAAGCTGGAAGTTGACGGCTTCAACGTCGGCGTTGAAGATCAGCAGGAAGTTTTTGTCGGTGATGTGCCGTCCACGCCGGTCTTTCTCCCGGATGCCGTCCCCGTTCAAGAAGACACCGATGCTGCGGCCAAAGCCACTGTCCCAATCCTCAGGCAGCATGGCAGCGCCGTCCGCCCTAAACCAGATGATGTCCGGAAGCGCACTATCCTCCCCGCGGAGCACCGGCCTGCCGTCGAAGAAGCGGCTGCGCTGGAAGATGGGATGTTCGGCACGAATCTTGCTCACCATGGCGGTGAACTCCACGAGGGGTTGGTCCACGGCATCCCAGTGCACCCAGCTGATCTCTGAATCCTGACAATACGTGTTGTTATTACCTTGCTGGGTTCGGCCAAGCTCGTCCCCGTGCAGGATCATCGGAACGCCTTGGGAAAGCAGCAGCGTCGCGATGACGTTGCGCTGCTGGCGGGCACGCAGCGTCAGTACTGTTTCGTCATCCGTGGGCCCTTCCGCACCGCAGTTCCACGAGCGGTTGTGAGACTCGCCGTCGTTATTGTCTTCGCCGTTGGCATCATTGCGTTTCTCGTTGTAGGAAACCAAATCGCGCAGGGTGAAGCCGTCGTGGGCGGTGACGAAGTTAATGGAGGCCACCGGGCGGCGCCCGGAATTCGCGTAGAGATCTGCTGAACCAGTCAGCCGTGAAGCGAACTCACCAAGAGTTGACGGCTCCCCTCGCCAGAAATCACGCACGGTGTCACGATATTTACCGTTCCATTCAGTCCACTGTGGCGGGAAGTTGCCCACCTGGTAGCCGCCAGGGCCAACATCCCAAGGTTCGGCGATGAGTTTGACCTGGGAGATGACTGGATCCTGCTGGATGAGTTCAAAAAACGTGGAGAGTTTGTCCACGGCGTAGAATTCGCGGGCCAAGGTGGAAGCCAGATCAAACCGGAAGCCGTCAACATGCATCTCCGTCACCCAGTAGCGCAGCGAATCCATGATCAGTTGCAGCGAATTGGGATGGCGAACATTCAGCGAGTTTCCGGTGCCGGTGTAATCCATGTAGTACTGCCGGTCGTCTTCGACCAGACGGTAGTAGGCGTCGTTGTCGATGCCCTTGAAGGAAAGAGTGGGACCCAGATGGTTGCCCTCTGCAGTGTGGTTATAGACCACGTCAAGGATTACTTCAATGCCTGACCTGTGGAGATCCCGGACCATTGCCTTGAATTCCTGGACCTGGTTTCCCTGATCGCCTGTGGAGCTGTACGTGTTCTGCGGGGCGAAGAAGCCAATGGTGTTGTAGCCCCAGTAGTTGCTGAGCCCCTTCTCCATCAGGGTTCCGTCATTGACGAACTGATGGACAGGCATCAGCTCAACAGCAGTAATGCCGAGTTTCTTGAAATGTTCAATCATCACCGGATGTGACACACCCGAATAGGTGCCGCGTTGATCCACCGGGATTTCTTCGTGAAGCTGGGTCAGTCCTTTGACGTGTGCTTCGTAGATAACTGACTCGTGGTACGGGACGCGCAGTTGACGGTCCCCGTCCCAATCAAAGAATGGATTGATGACTACGCTGTACATCGTGTGCGGGGCAGAGTCGTCCTCCTGCCGAGCTTCCGGGTTCTCAAACTGATAAGAAAAAAGGGCTGGATCCCAGTCGATTTGTCCGTGAATGGATTTCGCATACGGGTCCAAAAGTAGTTTGTTGTCGTCGAAGCGCAAACCATTTTTCGGCTCGTATGGACCATGGACGCGGTAGCCGTATTGCTGGCCGGGTTGGACTTCCGGAAGGTAGCAATGCCAAACGTGGCCGTCAACCTCCTCGACATTGATCCGGGTTTCCGTCAGATCATCAGCCAAAAGACAGAGAACCACCTTTTCGGCGTGCTCACTAAAAAGGGAGAAATTGGTGCCAGTGCCATCGAATGTGGCTCCCAATGGGTAGGCGTTTCCGGGCCAGACTTCCAAGTTTCCTCCAGAGAAGAGTTGCTGAATGAGACATGCGGCTTACTAGTGCAGTTTATGTACTGCACAGTACAGGACCCAAACCAGCCGCTCTATGAGCTTTAGTGCTGTCGCCTCCTGATGCAAGTGAATGGTTTACTGCGGAACGGAACTGGATCCGCCGCTTTGTCGGGCGGAGTCTGCACGATGCCGGAGCAAATGATCACGATGCCGGAGCCACTGATTCAGCGCAGTTGTTTAGAAAGGGGCCCGTTCGACCATGACGAAAGAAGAAGCAACTGTTTGGTGTAGGACCCCGTAAGGAATTTGGATATGCCCAATTTGTTCGTCTGTATGCCTACTGCACTGAGGCGCGATTCGGCAGCCAATATTTTCTATAGTCACCCAGCTGCGCATGACCACGGCCAGCCCTCCGCCGGAGCGGAGGACCGGCCGTTACTTTACTTTTTTTCCTCGAGCTTCAAAGCGATTCCCAAAGCGAAGAACGTCGGTGCCCAATGACCAATGAAAATGCCCCAGCGATCTGATTGAGCTTTGGAATGGTTTTTCTTGGTTCGGCTGACAAGCCACGAGCCCAGTGATAGTGCTATGGATGCGAAGCCACCGGCGTACGCGTATTCGCTCTTGATTCCTGCGTTGTGCAACATCTCGATCATGTGAACTCTCCTTCAGGGAAGCGGGTAGGACTCTTCGACTCTGCCACAACCCCGCACAAATCTGAAGTGTCATATTTGAGCCGGAGCTGGCGGGCCAATACTGGAAAAGCAGCAGACCGGGCACATCAGGTCTATAGATCCACTGTTTCGCTTTCACCTGCATCGATTTGCGTGTCCGTCAATCGGGCCTTGGCCCAATGAAATGCCATGGTGATTGCTCCACCGGGGGAGTTCCAAAACTGCGCCCCTTCGGGACGGACTCGAATGAGTGCCAGTTCAGGCGAGCCAGGTCCTTCCGGGAAAAACGCGGCGGCAGCTTCGTTCCACAGCTCACGGGCCTTGGGTTCACTGGTGATAGTCACTGCTGAACCACGCAATGAGAGCCATTCCCCCTTACCGCTGAAGGAAAGATTCACTTCTGATTCCGTGCCAATTTCTGCCACGGTTGCACCGTCGGAAGACGTGAAGAACCATAGTTCCCCATTGTCCTCGGTTTTGATGACTGTCATGGGCCGGCTGTGCAGGGCGTCTTCTGCCCCGCTGACGGTGAACATGCACACTGGGTTGTCGCTGATAATCTCGAATACTTTTTTGCGGTTGTCAGTCGTTGACATGTGTTCGGTCCTTCCGTTGTACTGCACTTTCAGTGGCGAAGCCGCCAACATGATTCCACGCCTCTTCCCACGCGACCCGGGATGACGCTTTTGAGGCTGGTCCTGCGGATGAGCCCCAAAATCATCCATCCACTGGAACCTCTGACGACTCCTTGTAGGAGTGGCGAGGAAGCAAAATTGCGCAGGCAGAAAGAACTACTTGCCTGCTTTGGTGTCAGTCGATTTCTTGGACGGCTCATGGAGCTGGCCGTCGCTGTCTTCCAGATGTGCGCGCATGAACCACTGGAAGAGTTCCAGCTGGGCAGTGTGTCCGATGAGCATGTCTTCGGTGACTGGATCCGTGTCTCCGGCAACGGAAATTGCATCCCTCTGACTGGAGACCAGCCCGTCATAGACGACGTCAAGCGCCGCCAAATGCTCGGCAGTACCTGCCCTGCCTAGGGAATAATCATCCCAACTGCGGAACTTCACGAGTGCACCGGGCAGACCATTCGGCGAAATTCCCAGCGTGGCCATCCGCTCGGCTGTTTCGTCGATCATGGCCCTGACGAGCTCGATCTGCGGATCGAGCATTTGGTGGACACCAATGAAATCCCTGCCCACCACGTTCCAATGTGCGTGCTTCAGTGTGAGCTGAAGATCGTTGAGCGCGTGGAGCCGTCCTTGCAGGAGTTCGCCCACCTTGTGGCCGTCTGTCAGCGACAACCCGGGGACCGTGTACGTGGCTTTGGAAACGTTCTTGGAAACCATAAATATCTCCTCACATAAAGTGCTGAATGAGCTTCTACGCCTTGCTATAGCTATGCAACTACATGTCTTGATGGTTGCGCAAGGCCACAACGCTCAAGTTATAGGAGCCTTTCTACTGGCCAGGAGCAACCTGAGGTGTTTGACTTGGGCGATGGAACCACTTGCACGGGTCGAGCCAGGGGCCGGCGGAATTGAACGACGCGTTGCCGGACGCGGTTTCACTTATGTTTCTTCGAATGGGCGGCGTATTCGGACCGAATCCCGGCTTGAACGGATTCGTAGCCTGGCAATTCCACCGGCGTGGTCCCACGTGTGGATCGCTTCTGCACCCAATGCCCACATCCAAGCCACCGGAGTGGACGCGGCAGGCCGCACCCAATATATTTACCACCCACGGTGGAGGGAAATACGGGACGAGGAGAAATTCATCCGTTCGCTCGCATTCGGTCAGCGTTTGCCGGCACTTAGACGAGCCGTCACCCGCGATTTGAAACAGAATGACAATGCCCGGCGTCGCGCTTTGGCCGCTGCCGTCCGGCTCATGGACAAGGTCGGCATGCGCGTCGGCGGAGCAGCATACGCGGCGGAGAACGGCTCCTTTGGTGCGACAACCCTGCAGCGGCGCCACGTCAGCATTGAAGCTGACGTGGTGCACCTAATGTTCCGGGGCAAATCAGCCGGTGAGTGGGATGTGAGCATCAACGACTCTTTGCTGCAGGACTACTTTGCGTCCATCCCGCACACTCCCCGCTCCAGTCCGGCACTGTGCCACGCATCCTTCTCAGGGCGTCGGAAACTGTGGCATGCGATCTCCGACACTGAAGTTAATGGCTACCTGGGAGAGGTGGCGGGGCACGGGTTCACCGCCAAGGACTTCCGGACCTGGCAGGGCACAGTAGTGGCCTCGATTTCCCTGGCCCGGTCGCAGCGGGCAGGCTCCAGTTCTCCCGAGGCAATCACGGCGGCAATACGGGATGCCGCGGATTGGCTCCACAACACCCCTACAGTCGCCAAGGAATCTTATATAAACCCCCGGGTCATCGGTCTCTTTGAGCAGGGCAAAGTCGCAGATCTCAAACGCCAAATAGACAGTGCTGTCTTGGCGCTGCTTACAGGTGGACATGGCTGAAGCCGCGCTCAGCTGGGTGGCGTTGATGTCTTAATCACATAGGCGTGTCTCAGAGCGCTCTACAGACTTGCAAGGAAATCGGCGAAGCCGCCCTCCACCCTTCCCTGCAGGCGTCCTGAGGTGCGAACACGACAGGAATCCGTAGCGTGGACTAAGAAGCCCCGTGAGCGCGCGCTCACAACGAATTGGTGGTCCTCATGCAAGCCAATATTTGCAAAGCCGCCCAGGGCCGTGAAAATGTCCGCTCGGAAGCCCAGATTGGCACCGTGAATGTGCGGGTGACCCTCACGGAGGTCATGGCTGGCATGCCACTGCGCCAACCGTGCAGCGGAAAGTTCCGTGTGAAAGGGTTCAACCGTGCCGACCAGCACGTCCGCGCCAGCCACAGCCAGGGAGTAGTGGTGTTCCAGCCACTGCGGCGGTACTGCACTGTCGGCATCTGTATTGGCGATCCACAACCTTACCGGCTCCACGCGGGACGCTGACATCACTGCAGCTATCCCCGCATTGCGGGCAGCCCCAACCCGGCCCGCGGCGATCCTGCGAATCCGCACATGGGGGTGGTGTGCCAGAATTTGCGCGGAGGTGTCGGTGCAACTGTCTAACACCACCGTGAGGGAGATCTTGACCTGCGGAAACTTCAACGTCAGACGGCGCGCGGATTCGTCGAGGGCTGACAGAGCCCGGGGGAGTAAGCGGGCCTCATTCCTAGACGGAACGACGACGGCGATCTCCTCCACGTCGTCGTTCACGGGCTCTCCTGAAGCTGGAACACCTCGAGCAAGAAGTCCTGTTCAGCATAGGAGCCAAGCAGTGAAAGGTGCTTGTTGGCACGAAGCAGCCGGTGGACGTCGTCGCCTCCCAACGGCCAGCCATCAATTGGATGGCGCCAGTGGCATGCCACCAAGTATGCATCCATCAGTGCTGAACCAACCATTCGTTCCACAGCTTCCGAAAGTTCCGTTGCCGTGAAGTAGTACCCGCTTTCGGAGAGCACAAACAAATCGAAGCATCCGTCCGGCCAGTCTCGCGGCAGTGTGGAAAGAATAATGTCAACGTTGCCGGCCAGTGCCAGCCGTTGTGTGGCAGTGGCGACCGCTTCCGCACTTGCGTCGGCTCCGGTGATTAGATCGCATCGGGTTGCCAGATCAGCAGTGAGCGCTCCAGTTGAGCAGCCCAGTTCCAAGGCTGAATGGAAACGGTCACGGGGCAACGTTCCGAGCAGCAGCGCACGTTTGCGCCGCTCGTACCACGACGTCGGGTCCCATGGTTCGGCACCATCGACGTGAATGGCATCGAACTGGGTGGCAAGCCACTGCTGTGAATCAACGCCCGACGGTGTGAAGTGCCCGGCCGTATCAACGAACGTTTCAAAGCTCCGCTCGAAGTGCGACAACAGAGCGGGGGACAAGAGAGTCTCATCCCCTGCTGCGTCAGAGAGAGGCTCAATTTGAGAGATGTGGGCGGACATGGCCGCGGCCTTCACCGCCTGTTCTTTCTCACCCAACGCCAACTTGCGCAGCGCAGGCCAGGGCACGTCATGGTTTTCAGGGGAAGCCCAATGCCACAACCAGATGGGATATTCCAGCAACATGCTGCCTGTCGCTGCAGCTGCCTTGGCTGCCACTGCTCCAGCGGCGTCGTGGTCCGTGTGACCGTCCGCGGACCAGGGGGCCACTATCAATGTGGCACTGCCACCGGGCTGAGCGGCGGTTGTGATTTCCCGCTCCAGCTCGAGCGAATGGGCAACAACTTGGCCGTCGGGCAGCCCCAGCACCTTGTGCCGCGCACTCGGGGCGAGGGTTTCCAACGCTTTTTCAAGCTCGATGACCCGCCGCGCGGCAAGCCGTCCCGGTGTGTGGGTGGGGGAGGAAGGATGTGAGTTCTCTCCTAAAGTGGCAACGAGTACCTGAATGTCCACCCCCCGGACGGCCGCAAGTTGCAGCAGCCCGGCGGCGCCGAGGGTTTCGTCGTCGGGGTGGGCAGCGACAACCACAATCTTCGTCAATGCGTCCCAGTCGAGGCTCAGAACGGGCATGCCGGCAATGAGGGGGCTGGCCAGCCATTCCGCTTCGGCAGTGGTTTTCTGATCGTGGGTGAAAGCTACCATGGCGGTGCTCCGCCGTCGGTGGCTGACACCTCGAGCACTGCACTGCCGTGCGCCGCGAGGGAGCGTTCGGCATGGTCTTGGCGGAGGTATAGCTCCAGATCAGCTACACGCTGGGCATGTTCGGGTTCGAACGCCAGCGGCTCCGGCCCCATGCCGTGCGCTGTTAGCGTCAGGATGCTCTCCGCGGTTGAGACTGCGGTGGCCCGGACCCGCGCGGCGATGAGAGCAGGGGTGTCAAGGGTGGGAGTAGGGACGGAAGTGCCCGCCGCGGGCGGGTCGACCACGGCCGCCGCCGACTGGAAGGAAGACCGGGAGGACCACAGCGCTTGATCGGCGCTGCCAAGCTGCCACAGAGCGATCTGATCCGGTTCGCGGGAGAGACAATGTCGGTGCAGGCGCCTGGCCAGGGCTGTCGCCGCGCCGTGCCAGATGGCTGCGACTCCCACACCGCCCCAAGAGAATCCAGGCCTTTGCGTGTACCAGCCCGCACCGCCAACTGGCACGGCAGGAACGTTGGCCAGCAAGAGGCCACGGCTTGGCACAGTTGGCAGCCCCATTGCGCTCCAGGGCCGTCCAGTGGTGGTGATCCCTGGCTGGCGCAAATCGATGGCGAACAGCTGCATGCCTACATCCGTCCTTGCCGTGACAAGTGCGTGGCTGAGATCATCCGCGAGCGAACACCAGGGCTTGTGCCCGTCTAGTCGCCAGCCGTCCTGCGCCGGGGTGGCCAGCAACTGTTGGCCTGGTCCTTGTGCAGCAAAGACACCCCAAGTGGAGTCATCTGGATGCATCCCTCCTTGGCCGCCTTGGTCGAGAATGGCCAAGGCATCCAAATGTGGTTCGATAACCC
Organism: Arthrobacter sp. E3; assembly: GCF_017353415.1. GTDB lineage: Bacteria > Actinomycetota > Actinomycetes > Actinomycetales > Micrococcaceae > Specibacter. The sequence continues at coordinate 60,308 of NZ_JAFMPX010000011.1, read as the reverse complement.
TTGCAGCTGTGAGGTCCGCGGCCCCGAGGGTGGCCAAGGACTCCCACAGTTGCAGGGTGTTCCCTTGCTGAGGGCGGGGCAGGCTGTGTCCGAGCTCGCGCGCGAGTTCCAGCAGCGCAGGAATGTGCCCGCTGCAGCTGGAAGCCGCTTCGTGGAGATCATGCAAAAACGTCGTAATGTCCGTACCTGCTGCGCTCGGATTGCCAAGACGCACGCCAAAAGCTGACGGGGTCTCGTAGTGATCGCCTGCTGCAGACGGTCGAGGAAACGTTGATGACATTCTGCCGCCTTCTCGGGGATAAAGGGTGCGGTTCCGGCTAGGCCCCGGAAGCGTCTTCGTCGGGCTCTGAAGAGAAGGACTCACGGTCTCCGCGTGCGGAGTCGGCGTTGCCGTCGTTGATTGGTGCATCTGTCGAAGGCGCCTCCAACGGTTGCTCGTCCGCCGGACCGGAAGTGCTCGCGTGGCCGGCGGGCATTTCTTCCTCAGGCGTCGGGGATCCGTACCCGGATTCCTTGGGCACTGATGCCGGCTTGCTGTTGTTGGCGGGATCGTTTGCCGCCACGTCTTTGTCGTTGCTCATGATTTTCTCCTTGTATGTTGTTTTCTTGGTTGTAGACCTGTTGCTGTTATTTGCGAGCAATACCGTGCGATATCAGGTGTCGTACCATATCAGTTTGCGGGGCCCGGGGGCACGGCGCCACCTTCATCGGCCCAATCCTGGCCCACTTCGTCATTCAAGGCGGGGTCGGAGTCCACATCGGGGAGAGTTTTGGTTTCGACAGCGGCAGCTTCCCTGCGGCCCACCACCCTGCCAAACAGGCGGAAACCGAGGTCCTTCGATTCTTCCTTGATCGAATCTTCCAAATTCTGCACTGTTTCCTGTACGGTGTCCGTCTCCCAGAGGGCGCGTGCATTATGTTTCAAGCTTTCATACCCGCGGTGTCCCACGCGGGTGCCTGCGACGTAGCCAACCGCCAGTCCCGCTATAAACGTCAACTTTGCTTTCATGGACATCTCCTTGTCTGAGCGTGCGGCGTGTTTCGGTAGTTTATTGCTGCAAGGCCGCCGCGGAAAGTGGACATAACTCCAGTTCTGCGGTTTTCCCGGCGACGCGCTAAACCCCACTGTAACCACTAACGGCTTCAATGAAGCGAGATGATGGTGAACCTCTGCGCGAGGCAGGCACAAAGCCCTTGTTTGAGGTGCGGATTTTGGCAAAGATGGGACTACGAATCAATGAACGGACCGAATCGCATGCAAATTCTGATCAAACTCCTTAGTCTCGGCGCAAGTTTGGGCACCGGAGCACTTGCCCGAAAGGGACTGGACACGGTCTGGCGGAAAAGTACCGGACATGAACCGCCCAGGGAAACGCAGAACCTCAACAATCCACTGCCAGGGGTGTTGGTTTTTGCTGTCGCCACCGCTCTGACGGGCGCTGTCATCCAAGTATTGACTCAGCGTGCCGCTAAGAAAACTGCACTAAAACTGGAACGCAACGCGAACTGAACAACGACCACCGCTGTGAAAAGTATCCGGACAGACTGGATGGGACAAGAATGGAAAATCACGCTTAATCTCAAAACCCGTTGGAATCGAGCCGCTTGAAGCGGCAAGGAGGCTGTGATGGAAACACTTTTGCCGTTTAAAATGCTGGATGGGCTGGAAAACGCGTACGTCTTGGATGGGGCTGTGGCAGCTGTTAGACAAATGGTCCGCCAAGTTATCCGTCCGGGGCCGGTCAAGGACATCCTTCATGGAGTGCCCACGGGACACCCTGTGCACCCGCTCGCAGTGCAAATACCAATAGGTGCTTGGACTTCGGCCGTGTTTTTGGACTTTGTTCCTGGCGCCAGCACTGCGTCGAGGGTTCTTATTGCTGTCGGCTTGGCGAGCGCCGCCCCTGCCGTGTTGTCGGGCTTGGCGGACTGGCTGGAACTGCACCCCCAACATCAGCGGGTGGGGTTGGTGCATTCCGCAGCCAATGCGACAGGAGCGCTTCTGTTTGGGGCATCCCTGGTGCTGCGATGCACCAAACGAAACAGGGCAGGAACTATTGCCTCCGCAGCGGCACTTGCCATTGTTGCTTTTGGCGGGACACTTGGCGGACAGCTGGCCTACCGTTTGGCAGCTGGCGCGAACCATGCCGAATCCGTGCCCCACCTCGTGAGCTCGGGCTGGCACCCAGTGGACAGGCTGGCGAACATAGCGCCCGGCAAACTTACGAAGCGCATGGTGGGGGAGGTATCCGTCTTGGTGTGGCGTGTTGCCAACGGGCAGGCGACGGTGCTGTCCAACGAGTGCTCACACCTCTCCGGACCGTTGAGCGACGGAGAGGTTTTGGAGGTCAAGGGGGTTCCATGCGTGGAATGCCCTTGGCATGGGAGCAGGTTCTCACTTGCCACTGGACAGGTGACAGGTGGGCCAGCCACGTCGCCGCAGGCGTTCTTTGAAACGAGAGTTGTGGAAGGTGTACTTGAGGCTCGGCTCCCCCACGCCGGGTAGGAAACGTTAAACGGCGGTTTCTTCCAAAGACATGCGATGAGGCATCTTGTTACGGCTGTGCCCTGTAGCTGATCTATTCTTTGGCTGGGGCAACTTCCTCCGCGTAGGTCTTTCCTTCCTCATCCGTATAGAGGAGGAGGTCGGGCGTCTGCTGGTTCCTCTCCGCCTCCATGGCCCGCTGAGTGGGAGGCGCATCAATGGCTGAGCGATCAGCGTCGCCTAGTACGGCTCCCAAGCCCTTGGAGTCCGTCGTCGTTTCGCCGGCCGGTATGTGCTCGCCCTGCCCGCGAGAGCCTTCGGTCTCCGCCACGAGACTTTGCCCGTTTTCTGCAAAGGTTTGAGCCCCCGTGCGCTGCCAGCTCACATGGACGGTGGCAGATCCGTTCTCAAAAGTTTCCACAGAGGTTTTGATCTGGTCATCAAGGGCGCCCATAGTGCGCAACTTCTGCTGGTAGGACGCGATCAGCTCTTCCATTGATTCATCGGTCCATTCGCCCGGCCCCATGCGCGTGGATATCTCGACTGGTTCATTGTTGCCGTCGTTCATTTTCGTCCTTCCGGTTTGTTGATTTCTGCTGGTCCCTACCCTAGCGGTGCTGCCAGTTAAATCAATTGTTGAAAAGATAAATCTTCTCGGTGTCACTTTTCGGGGCAGGCGACAAAAATGAATGAACCGGGGCCAACAAATTTGGCAAACCAACCGGGGGTATCATCCTGAGATACGCTCCGCTGAACACTCCAAAATGAAGTTGTCTACAAGCTGGACTTCAGAGGAGGGGGCGTAGGGGGATGAGTACTGTTTCGCTGAAGCGGGCTAGGAGGGATCGGTGCTGCCATTCGTCCATGGTCAGGACTTTGCTGTTCTGGCTGTCTACTTCGAATATTCTTTGCATGTCTGAGGCGAAATCCTCGTCGTGGATTTCTAGGTTGATCTCGTAATTGCCGGTCAGGCTTAGTCTGTCGATGTTGGCGCTGCCCACGGTTGACCAGCCGCCGTCGATCGTGGCTGTTTTGGCGTGGATCATCGCGTTTCGGTAGAGGAGGATGGTCACGCCGTCCTCCAGCAGAGAACGGTAGAACCCGCGCGAGAGCCAGTCCGAGAGGATGTGGTTTGAATCTTGCGGGAGGATGATTCGAACATCCACCCCGCGCCTGCTGGCAGCTTGTAGTGCCCTGAGGATTTGCTGGTCAGGGATGAAGTAGGCCATGGTGACGTAGATGTGGTCCTGGGCCCGGGTGATCGCGTCCAAGTAGACCCCACGGATCGGGTAGACCAGATTCGCGGGCATGTTGTTGACAGTCCGGATCCGTGGTTCCCACACGTCTGGGTTGGTGTGGGGAACCTCCGGGGTGGTTCCGGAGGCGTTCTCGTTCCAGACGTTCACGAACGCTTGGCGAAGGTCCCACACGGACGGGCCCACGAGCCTCAGGTGGGTGTCGCGCCATTCGGTGGCGTACAGGGACCCGATGTTGTAGCCGCCCACGAATCCGATCTGAGAATCGACGATCAGGAGTTTGCGGTGGTCCAGCCCCGTGCTCCGAAGTGTTTTGGTGAGCATAGAGGTACGGATCACGGGAAAACGGTGGACGTGCACGTCCGGGTGGAACCGGAAAAACGAGGATGGCACAACCAAGTTCGCGAATCCATCGTAAATGACAAAGACGTCCACGCCCCGGCCGGCCGCTTCGTTGATGGCGTCTTTGAATTCCTGCCCGGTTTCGTCGTTCTTCCAGATAAAAGTCTCAAGCAGGATGCTGTCTTTAGCTTCACGGATTGCCTGGAGCATGTCCCGATACAGGTCTGCACCGTAGGTGTAGGTTGTGACATCTGTGTCAGCGATGGTTCTGTCAAAGATGCCGGGGTGTGGGAAGCCTTTGCGTTTGCTTCGACCCCTTTTTTTGATCAGGTCCAGTACTACCAGTCCCGTGATCACCGCGCCTTGAACCCCCGCGAATGCCAACAGCGAGCGGGCCACGGTCTTCCGAACGACTTCAGCAACGGGATCAGTGAACGATTCATCCATTCCCAGAGTCTAACTGCTGGAGCGAGCCGCAAGCCCACCAGGTGCGCGCGGCGACAACGACGGACGTGTGGGGAGATCGTGCACAACCACCCTCAACAGGAGCACGCCGGTAGAGTAGGCAAAATGACCACTCCAGAGCGTAAACACACTGCAGCAGGCCAGCCGGGAGATGCCCTCTCCGCCAGCCGGGCCGACGTCGCCCTCTTCTGGACGGCGCGTATCCTGTCCGTGGTTGGTGTGATCGTGGCAGCCGTTGCAGCCTTCCTTACAGGCGCCATGCTGATACACGGTCAGCCCGCGTATGCAGTTCTGCTTAGTGTGATTTTCCTGGCCGGGGTAGTGGCTGCCCTGCGCTTCTGGGGCAGGCGAACTGCGACGCAAGCAAGGTTCAAAGCCCTCCGGTGGATTGCAGCCGCCGTATTCGCCACAGCATTGGCCATGGCGCTGTGGCTTGTACCGTCCACTGCAACTGAACCCTCGCTCTCAGCCATGAAATCCGACGCCAAGGTCACCGTTTCCGAGACGCCGGAGCAGATTGTCTTGAGCCCAGCTGGAGCAGTGAGCGAGCTCGGAGTGTTTTTCCAGCCCGGAGCCCGTGTCGATGCACGCGCATACGCCGCGTTCCTGCGGCCGTTGGCCGAAGCAGGCCACACCGTGGTCATACCGAAGCAGCCATTTGGCATCGCCTTCCTGTCCACTGGCGCCTTCAATGCGGCACGGGCAGAGCACCCGCCCGTTGACCGCTGGGTGGTTGGAGGCCACTCGCTGGGAGGCACCGTCGCTGCGATCGACGCCCAGTCCCACTCCGCTCCTTCCGGCGACGGCGTGGTGGGGCTCATGCTGTACGCCTCCTACCCGGCAACTGACATGAGCACGCTGACGGCAAAGGTGCTCTCGATCTCCGGTTCAAACGATGGATTGGCAACACCTGAAAAAATCAACGCGTCGAAGGCCAACCTGCCGGCAAAGACCACCTACACGGTCATTGAAGGCGGGGTGCATGCGGACTTCGGCAACTATGGACCCCAAGCCGGCGATGGTCAACCGGACATCAGTCCCGACACCGCACGCAAGGAAATCACCGAGGCCAGCCTGACGTTCGTGAAGTCGCTGAGCAAGCAGGGGTAGTCCGGAGTTCGTCGCTCAAATCTAGGCGGTACGGGATCATTCGCTGCTGCCATGTGCGTCCTCCTCAATCCGGCTCCGGCAACTTCCGGCCATTGTGTGAACACTTGACCTGTTGTTACGCTTCGGCCATGACAGACTTACGCGATGCCCATCTGCTGGTTGTTGGCGCCACGGGCGGGCTTGGGACCGCCATCTCCCGCCGGTTGGTCCAGGAAGGGGCACGCCTCACGCTTGCAGGGCGGAACGAGGCGAAACTTTCTGCTCTGGCCGGAGAACTCGGCGATGGGGTTGTTGCAACTGTGACTGCTGACCTCAGCATCCCGGGTGGTCCAGCTACCGTGGCTGCTGCAGTGGCAGAAGGTGGTGGGCTTGACGGTGTGATTTATGCGGCCGGTGTAGTTGCATTCGGGCCGTTGGAGGAACTGGACGACGATACGTTCGATGAGCTGCTGCTGCTGAACTTCGTTGCTCCTGTGCGGTTGTTGCGGAGTTTGCTGTTGCAGCTGAATCCAGGGTCCGTGGTGGTGCACCTCAGCGCTGTTGTGGCAGAAACTCCGATGAAGGGTATGGCCGCATATTCGGCGACCAAAGCTGCATTGACCGGTTTCAGCACAGCCATGGCCGCGGAACTGCGCCGGCACAAAATACGGGTTCTCGATGTCCGCCCCCCGCACACGCAAACCGGACTTCATTTGCGCCCCATCTCCGGAACTCCACCGAATCTGCCCCAAGGCTTGGATCCGGACGCTGTTGCAGACCGGATAGCGGCAGCCATCGCGGACAACGAGGCAAGCCTTCCTGCTTCCGCCTTTGGCTAGAGGTGCGGAAGCGAAGCTGCTGATCAATGTCCGGAAGCGGCCGGAGAGCTGTTGAAAAGGTCAAGCATTATTTCGTTGCGGCGCATGAACCATGGCTTGAACGGTGGGTCGAATTTGGCGAATCTTGGTGGACCGACGCACGTGAGTCCTGCCGCCCCCACAGCCTCTCTGAGCTTCTCAAGATGGCGCCGATAGCTCTCCGTGCTCCACCGGCCGCTGAATCTGATGACCGCAGCCCGGGCCTCCGGAACCACGCGCAATTGCACCTGTGAGCTGGTGGGCTGCGGTGCGTTCTCCAAGGTGAAACCTTCGGGCAGAACAAAGGCAACCCGGAACTTTTTCGTCTCGGCGCTGCCGGAGGCATCCTCCATTCCCTGCTGCACAACGGGAGCGGTCATCTGGATTTTTTCCGACTCAGCGTCCTGCACCACCGGTGCCGTCATGGCGATCTTGCGGTTTGAGCGGTTCTCACCGCCGATGTAGGAAAAAAGGTACCGAAATGCGCGGTTGCCGGCGTCTTCGAAGGAACCCTCGATGATGACCTCGGCAAGAAGATGTTCGGGGTAACGACGAACCTCAAAGTCGGTGAATTTTTGCTCAATCTGGTACGGCTGTTGTTCCGTCATGTCACCAAGCTACGCCTGCAGGTTCGTTTGCGCCATGGATGCAGGATCAGTGGGTTGGTGCCCCGCCAAGCCTGAGCGTGATGATGTGGGCACACTGCTTCGCAGCCTCACCCAATGTCTGCAGCTGTTCCGGGGACACCCGGAACCGGGGTGCCGGGATGAGGACGGCAGCCACCGCTTCTCCTCGGTGGTCGAAGACCGCCGAGGCCACACCCACCTCATCCATGGATGACTCGCCATAGTTGGTGGCATAGCCACGCTTGGCGACATCGGCGAGCCGCACTAAATAGGCCTCCAAGCCGGTTTCGTCGAGACCGGCAAAATGGATGGTGCCATTAACCATGAGTTCACGCACCCGTTCCTCGGATTCCAGGGAAAGGAAAACCTGCACCGAAGAACTCATCGCATCACGGTAGCGGGCACCAAGAGGTGCGGTGTGCTTCACCTGCTGGGGGCTGGGGATTTGTTCCACGCACATGGACTCGCGGCCGTTCCACACCATCAAGGCACTGGTCTCGGCGGTGCGCTCGGTCAGGCGCTGGAGAATGGGATAGGCCACGCGCCGTTCATCCAGCTCCGCCAGCAGCGGCCCCGCCATGGCGATCAGGCCAAGCCCCAGCTTGTACCGGCGTCCATCCGAGCCGCGCTCCACCAGCTCTTCCTGCTCCAAGGTGACCAGAAGTCGGGACACCGTGCTCTTGTGCATGCCAATTCGGTCTGCAATCTCCGTGACGCCCAACAGTGGCTCCGCAGCGGAAAAACACCGCAGCACGGCGATCGCGTTCACAATGACAGAGGTGCCGCGCGCATCGGTGGTGCCGTTCCCGGCGTCGGACTTCACTGTTGCAATACTCATGGAAACCATCTTTCCTTATCCCGCCACATTTCTGCATGGAAGCACAAATGCAGATGTGCTGTGGCGACCTGGCCGGCCACCACAGCACATCTGCCTTGCTTGAAAATGCTGTGACTTACCTGCTGGCTAAACGTCGACGATGTTGTGTTCGGGACCGAACCCGAACTTCGTGATGTTCTCAGCGCCGTCCTCGCCGACCACCAGGATGTCGTGCTCACGGTAGCCGCCGGCGCCGGGCTGGCCGTCTAGAACAGTGATCATCGGCTCCATGGAGACCACCATGCCCGGCTCCAGCACGGTGTCGATGTCCTCGCGCAGTTCCAGTCCGGCTTCGCGGCCGTAGTAGTGGGAGAGGACGCCGAAGGAGTGGCCGTAGCCGAACGTGCGGTTGGCGAGCAGGCCGCGGTCTACGTAGATTTCATTCAGTTCCGCGGCGATGTCCTTGCAGACGGCGCCGGGCTTGATGAGTTCCAGTCCGCGGCGGTGGACCTCAACGTTGACGTTCCACAGCTCCAGCGAGCGGGCATCGGGCTCGCCGAGGAACAGGGTGCGCTCCAAGGCGGTGTAGTAGCCGCTGGTCATGGGGAAGCAGTTCAGTGACAGGATGTCGTGTTCTTGCAGTTTGCGGGTGGTGGCCCAGTTGTGGGCGCCGTCGGTGTTGATGCCGGACTGGAACCATACCCAGGTGTCGCGGATTTCGGAGTCGGGGAAGGTCTTGGCGATCTCGTGCACCATGGCTTCGGTGCCGATCAAGGCGACTTCGTATTCGGAGATGCCGACCTTGATGGCGTTGCGGATGGCTTCGCCGCCGATGTCGCCGATGCGGGCGCTGTGCTTGATGACTTCGATTTCTTCTGCGGACTTGATCATGCGCTGGCGCATGGCGGCCTGGGCGACGTCGACAAGTGTGGCGCCGGGGAATGCTGCTTGGATCTTGTTGCGGTTGTCCAGGGGCAGGGTGTCATCTTCGACGCCGAGGCGGCGGACGGTGACGCCGCGGGTGCGCAGTGCTTCCTGGATGGCGAAGATGTAGTTGTCGCGGCGCCAGTCCGTGTACACGATGTTGTCGCCGTAGCTGCGGCGCCACGGCATGCCGGCGTCGATGTTGGCGGTGACGGTGACGGTGTCGTTGGCCGTGACGACCATGGCGTAGGAGCGGCCGAAGTAGGTGAACAGGAAATCGGAGTAGTACTTGATCGAGTGGTAGCTGGTCAGGACGACGGCGTCCAGGTCCTTTGCTGCCATGATTTCCCGCAGGCCGGCGATGCGGCGCTCGAGTTCGGCGTCGGAGAAGGTCAACGGCACCTTCGTCCCGTTGTGCAGCACCTTCAACCGCTCCAGCTCGGAGACGTTGGTTGCGGTGGTGGGAAGGCTCATGCTCATGATTGCTCCTTGATGATGTTGCGTATGTAGATTGCGAGGTAAGTCTGGGATGCCATGGTGCGGCTATTACGTGAGAAGTGGTGCCTTGGAGGTTTCCTTGGCGAGGGACACTGCGATCAGGGATACGACGGCGGCTCCCATCAAGTACCAGCCCGGTGCGATGTGCGAACCGGTGACATTGATCAGCAGTGTCGAGACGAAGAGTGCCGTGCCGCCAAAGAGTGCGTTCGAGAGGTTGAAGCTCACGGCGAATCCGCTGTAGCGGACCTTGGTGGGGAACAGCTCAGCCAGGAAGCTGGGCAGCGTGCCGTCATTGAGGGTCAGCATGGCGCCCAAAAGGATCTGGACCAGGATGATGACGAGGAAGTTTCCTGTGGACAGGAGCATGAAGGCCGGAACCGTCAGCAGCACGAAGAGGATCGATGCGGTGATCAGCACCCGCTTCCGGCCGAACTTATCCGATGCCATACCGGTGAGGAAGATGAAGCCGATGTAGGTGGCAAGGGCAACCGTGGTGGCCAGGAAGGACAGTGAGGCGTCCAGTCCCACCACGTCATGGAGGTAGGTGGGCATGTAGCTCAGGATCACGTAGAAGCCGACAGCGTTCAGGACCACTGAACCAACGGCGATCAAGAGTGTGCGCCAGTGTTCGCGGAACATGGCCAGGACGGGGGCCTTGATGGCTTCGTCTTCCTGTTCCAGCGCCAGGAATGCCGGGGTGTCCTCCAGCTTGACGCGAATGTACCGGCCGATCAGACCCATGGGGGCTGCCAGCAGGAACGGCAGGCGCCAGCCCCAGGAGTTCAACTGGTCGGGGGAGAGGGATACGGAGAGCAACAGCGCAATCAAGGAGCCCAGCAACAGGCCGGTGGCCGTGCTGGCCGGCACGACGGCGGCGTACAGGCCGCGCTTGTTCGGCGGGGCGTACTCAACAAGGAACGCCGAGGCGCCAGCGTACTCGCCGGCTGCGGAGAAGCCCTGCACGAGACGGATGATCAGCAGCAGGATGGGTGCCCAGATGCCGATGATGTTGTAGTCGGGGATCAGCGCAATGGCAAAGGTTGCCGCGGACATGATCAGGATGGACAGCGACAGGGCGTTCTTGCGACCGACCCGGTCTCCGATGTGGCCCCAGATGAATCCACCGAGGGGGCGGACGAAGAAGGATACTGCGAAAAGGCCGAAAGTCAGCAGCAGGGCTGTCTGCCCGTCAGCTTCGGGGAAGAATACGTGGGAAATGGTGACCGCGAGGTAACCGTAGACGGCGTAGTCAAACCATTCGACAAAGTTGCCGATGAAGCTGGCACCGACAACTTTTCGCAGGGTTTGCTTACTGGGGCCGGTGCCGTCATCAGGACGAGGCTGGCCGCTCAAGGTTAAGTTGCCAGCTGCATTCGGCACCTTTGCCGAGTATCCGGAACCTGGGAGGTTGCTATTTGTCATTGAATCCACCAAAAAGTTTGGGGTTGCGTCTTACGCAACGCTGTTGCACCAGACTATGTGTGTCCTGGGTCACTGTCAACGGTTTTTCGATACCGACTGCAAATAACTTTTATTCCAAGCTCCATCTGAGTGGGATATTCGTGGGCTCAGCATCACTCGTCAGAGTAATTCGAGTTGTTTCACTCTACGCAACTCTGTTGCATATCTAGTGGCAGCGGCCTGGAATTTATGGGGAACCCCAAGCCGCTGTCAGTAGGGCAGGCACGTGTGCTCTCCGTATCATGGCGTGAGATTTGCAAGATCGCGGGGCGTTACGGCGTGGCTGTGGATCATGTTTTGGCAGCGGATCCAGTGCGAAACTATCAACGTACGTTGGGGCATCGAGCTTCGATACAGTTGCGCAAAAGTGCGCGAGCTATTGGGGAGGACACCGCGACGCCGACTACGGCGTTGGCCGGGTAGTCCGGCTGAGACACCGCCGGTGTGGCGGTGGGCGCGGCGTCCTCTGGCTTGATCCGGGCCTGCGTGGTGCACACAAGCAACTGCTGAGATAGTGGGCGGCAGGTAGCAGTGGGCTCAAGATGCTCAGGCGATTCGTGCACTGAGGCTGCAGGACAACGAGTCCCTAATCGGTCGGCACTGGCCTGTAAGACCAGCGGCCCGTCTGCCGGTGAGCGGCTTCTGCTCACCGGAGGGCTTCACCTACCATGCCAACGGTTAGTTGACGGCGGATACTGCTGTAAACCCTGGGTTTTTTGGAGGGTGCGTTGAACCCGTTCCATAGTTTTGATGACGGGAAGGTTTGAGTAGGAGTTGGCTTCGGCTTCCGAGCAGGGAGACGTCTTCGCTGACCAGACCTCAGCGCTGGACAGGATCGACAAAAATCTTCCAACACGGCAACAAGTTCGCAGGCTCCTAAAGGCAAGTTCGCGAGTACCCGTGGATTGCGATGGGCGGCAGGCACGCTGGCGCGCAACACGTGCAGCGTTTTGCTGCACGTGTTGCTGCGTTAGAGCCGCTGCCGCCGGATGATTCGCGTACCAGTCTTGATCAGCATAAGGATCAATAGCACCACGCCCACGTAGCCGTTGACCACGTAGACAATGTTGACCATCTGGGAGAAGGGCAGAACCAATCCGACGAGGGTTCCGATGGCTGCGAGTGCGAGGGTCAAGTACCTGAATCGGAGTGTTTTGTCTGCGAAGAATCGCGAAGAGACAGTCCACAGCAGCGGGATTGCGGTCGTATAGATGCCACCGAGGATCATGACGGAAATTCCGGCCGCGAGAACCGGACTAAGATCCCTTGCGAGCACTAGCATCGGAATTTCCGTGCCGTTGACGCGGACGATGTTCGCGAGGAGACCCAAGCCCACGATGATGCAGGCGATCGAAAATGCGGTGGCTCCCAAGAGGCCGCCAGCAGCTGCTTCCCTGCGGCTGCGCGCTGTTTTTCCGAGTGCGGTGAGGAAAGCAGCCAGCCACAGCATGCAGAAGCCGACGTAGGACAGTCCTGACATGAACCAGTTTGACGATGCTTGAGTCAGCTCCAGGCCACCCAGCAGCGAGTGCCCCTCGGCGATCCCTCCAGGGTTGCGGAGGATCCCCAAGATGCCCAGTGAGACCGCAATCAGGACGATCACCGGACCGATCTTGCCGATGACGTCGACCAGGTTTTTCAAACCGAACCACACGGTAATGCCGACGGCAATGGCAAGTCCGATCCCACCCACGTATTTCGACAGTCCGTAGTGCTCCTGAAAAACGGCACCGGCGCCGGAGATCATCACGGCAAAGCTCAAGAAAACAAAGAGAATCGAGAAGAAATCAAAGAACGTTCCGAGGTGCTTGCCGCAGTAGTAGTGAAAAATCAGCGATGGCCGCTCAAATTTCTTCGCTTGGCCAACTGTGAAGAATTCAACTGCCACATAGGACATGAGCAGCAGGACCACCAGTCCTGTCCCGAAGATGCCCCAGTAACCGTAGGACGTGAAGTATTGAAGAATTTCCTGTCCGGTTGCGAAGCCGGAGCCAATCAGGAAGGCGAGGATCACGCCAGCGTACGTGAGTACTCGCAGAATGCCAGCCTTCCCCATGCGTTCAGATTTAACTCGGACGAGGCGTGTCTCTGCCATGGTGGGTCCTTTTCTCGGGCCGGGGCTCGGTTTTGGGAGGGTTGCTGTCAGCGCGGTACGGACCTGAAGTGATGGAATCGGCATTGATTTCTGACTGACAAACAACTGATATATGAGTTGCGTTTCACAAATTACCGTAAAAATGTGACCTGTGCAACATGCTTGGACCCCGCCACTTGCTGCACGGCTGTCCTAAAGCACGCTCCTGATGGTTGACTCAAAGCTCGTCACATGCTCCAAGGCCAGTCTTCCTGCCAGATCATGGTTGCCGGCAGCAACGGCTTCAAGAAGTTCCACATGTTCGCTGATGTGCGACGACACGGAAGGGGCCTTGTCCAGGACCATGCACCAGATCCGCGTGGCCAGATTGTCGTAACGGATCAGTACGTCCTCCAGATGCGGATTGCTCGCCGCAGCGTAAATCAGTCGATGAACCCGGATGTCATAGCGCATTAGCTCTCGCTGGTCAGGCGTGGAGGTGTCCATTCTGGCTATGGCCGCGGCCACGCCCAGCAGCTCCGCCCGCATGGTGGGTGTTGCCAGTTTGGCAGCGCGCTCAGCTGCCAACGGTTCCAGCCGCTCTCGAATTTCAGAGACATCCGCCAGCTCAGTGATGTCCACGCTGGTCGCGAATGTCCCTCGACGAGGGAAGGAAACCACGAGTCGGTCGCTCTCCAGTCGTTTGAGCGCCTCGCGCACCGGAGTTCGTCCGATCCCAAATTCCGCGGCTAGAGCGCTGTCATTTATGGCTTCTCCGGGCCTGATTTCCAGCATGATCAGACGGTCGCGCAACTGCTTGTAGGCCTGCTCAGCCAATGAGATGTCGGCTGCGTTGGCCCTGCCATCCTCGAGCGGAAGACTCATCTTGCGCCCCTTCCTAAAGTGGTATGCGGTCCGGTTACATTATTGCGTCAAGATTTTCTTGGCCGGTCTTGACACTTTGTGATCTACACCATATTGTTGCATTCAATCTAATATATCAGTTAGACATCAGTTGGACAGCAGACCGCGAGGACTGCCAAGCAGAGGAGAACTTGATGATGGATGTGATGACGGCAGCACTGGCCGACGTTGACAATGAAGTTGACGAAGCCATTGCTGCGGAACTGCTCCGCCAGCAATCAACATTGGAGATGATCGCCTCCGAGAACTTCGCCCCGCAGGCCGTGATGACGGCCCAGGGCTCCGTATTGACCAACAAGTATGCAGAAGGCCTGCCCGGCAAGCGCTACTACGGTGGCTGCGAACACGTCGATGTTATTGAGCAGCTCGCCATTGACCGGGTCAAGGCGCTGTTTGGAGCCGAGGCAGCCAACGTCCAGCCGCACTCCGGTGCCCAGGCCAACGCCGCGGCCATGTTCGCACTGCTGAACCCCGGTGACACCATCCTGGGACTTGACCTGGCCCACGGTGGCCACCTCACGCACGGCATGCGCATCAACTTCTCCGGCAAGCTGTACAACGTGGTTCCGTACCATGTGAGCGAAACAGACATGAAAGTGGACATGGCGGAGGTGGAGGCACTCGCCGTTGAGCACAAGCCGAAACTGATTGTGGCCGGCTGGTCTGCCTACACCGGCCAGCTGGACTTTGCCGAGTTCCGCCGCATCGCCGATTTGGTGGGCGCCTACCTGATGGTGGACATGGCCCACTTTGCCGGTCTGGTTGCCGCCGGATTGCACCCCAACCCGGTGCCGTACGCCGACGTCGTCACCACCACCACGCACAAAACTTTGGGCGGTCCGCGCGGCGGCGTCATCCTCTGCAAGGAATCACTGGCACGCAAGATGAACAGCGCCGTGTTCCCCGGCCAGCAGGGCGGCCCGCTGGAGCACGTGATCGCCGCGAAGGCAGTGTCCTTCAAGATCGCCGCGACCGAAGGTTTCAAGGAGCGCCAGCTTCGCACCCTTGAAGGTGCCAAGATCCTTGCCGAGCGGCTGCTTGCCCCGGATGTTGCCGAGCACGGCATCTCCGTGGTGGGCGGCGGTACCGATGTGCACCTCGTGCTGGTTGACCTGCGCAATTCCGCACTTGACGGCCAGCAGGGTGAAGACAGGCTGCACCGGATCGGCATCACCGTCAACCGCAATGCCGTCCCCTTCGACCCCCGCCCGCCGATGATCTCCTCCGGACTGCGCATCGGCACCCCGGCCCTGGCCACGCGCGGCTTTGGCCCGGCCGAGTTCACCGAGGTCGCCGACATCATTGCCGAGGCCATCAAGGGTGAGCTCAGCGAAGAAGCCGCAGTGCTCCTCCGCGACCGCGTCACCGTGCTGGCCGAGAAGTTCCCCCTTTACCCATCCCTGTCCGGCAGCGGCCTTTCAAACGGCGCCGGAACCACCTCGAACGGAGACAGCCAGTGAGCGCCGACCACCTGCCAGAACACCCGGAATTCCTGTGGCGCAACCCGGACCCGAAGAAGTCCTACGACGCCGTGATCGTCGGCGGGGGCGGGCACGGGCTGGCCACCGCCTACTTCCTGGCCAAGAACCACGGGATGCGCAACATCGCGATCCTGGAGAAGGGCTGGCTGGCCGGTGGCAACATGGCCCGCAACACCACCATCATCCGCTCCAACTACTTGTGGGATGAAAGCGCGGCCATCTACGAGCACTCCCTGAAGCTGTGGGAGATCCTGCCGGAGGAACTGGACTACGACTTCCTGTTCAGCCAGCGCGGTGTCATGAACCTGGCCCACACCCTCGGCGATGTGCGTGAGAGCATGCGCCGCGTGGGAGCCAACCAGCTCAACGGGGTCGACGCCGAATGGCTGGACCCCAAGCAGGTCAAGGAACTGTGCCCCATCCTGAACATCAATGACAACATCCGCTACCCAGTCATGGGCGCCACCTACCAGCCGCGTGCCGGCATCGCCAAGCACGACCACGTGGCCTGGGCCTTCGCCCGCAAGTGCGACGAGATGGGCGTGGACATCATCCAGAACTGTGAAGTCACCGGCTTCATCAAGGACGGGAACAAGGTCACCGGCGTCAAGACGACCCGCGGCAACATCAACACCGAAAAGGTGGGGCTGTGCGCGGCCGGGCACACCTCAGTGCTTGCGGAGATGGCAGGATTCCGTATCCCCATCCAGTCCCACCCGCTGCAGGCGCTGGTCTCGGAACTTCACGAACCGGTCCACCCCACGGTGGTCATGTCCAACCACGTGCACGTCTATGTATCCCAGGCCCACAAGGGCGAACTGGTCATGGGCGCCGGCGTGGACTCCTACAACGGCTACGGCCAGCGTGGCTCCTTCCACGTCATCGAGGAACAGATGGCTGCCGCCGTCGAGCTTTTCCCGATCTTCGCCAGGGCCCACGTACTGCGCACCTGGGGTGGCATCGTGGACACCACCATGGACGCCTCACCCATTGTCGGCACCACGCCGGTGGAGAACATGTTCGTGAACTGTGGTTGGGGGACCGGCGGCTTCAAGGGCACACCCGCCGCCGGGTTGACGTTTGCGCACACCATCGCCACCGGTTCACCGCACACGCTGAACAAGCCCTTTGGAATGGACCGGTTCGAAACCGGGCACCTCATCGACGAGCACGGCGCCGCAGCCGTCGCCCACTAAAACCGGCCCCACCAAACACGAGAAGGATCAACAGATGTTGTTGTTTACCTGCCCCAACTGCGGGCCGCGCAACGAAACCGAATTCCACTACGGCGGACAGGCCCACGTGGCCTACCCCGAAAGCCCGGGGGAGCTCTCCGACCGGGAGTGGGCAGAGTACCTGTTCTACCGCGAAAACACGAAGGGCCTCTTCGCCGAGCGGTGGGTGCACAGCGCCGGCTGCCGCAAGTGGTTCAACATGGTCCGCGACACCGTTAGCTACGAGGTCAAGGCCGTTTACCGGATCGGGGAGCTTCAGCCCGAAACCCTTGAACGCATAGCGTCGGCGACGGAACCCGAACAAGCCCAACCACTGGCCCCGGCCCAGGCAAACCCCACCACAGCATCGGAAGGAGTGTAGAGATGACCACTGAGAACCAGCAGCAGAACCGGCTCACAACCGGCGGGCGGATCGACCGCAGCACCACGTTGAACTTCACCGTGGACGGAGTCCGCTACACCGGCCACCCCGGTGACACCGTGGCTTCTGCCATGATCGCCAACGGCCGGGTGGCCGCCGGCAACTCCCTGTATGAGGACCGCCCCCGCGGCATCCTCTCGGCAGGAGTTGAAGAGTCCAACGCCCTCATCAAGGTCGCCGGCCGCTTCCCCGGCCACGCAGCCGAATCCATGCTGCCCGCCACCACCGTCTCCCTCGTGGAAGGGCTCGATGTCGAGCTCCTCTCCGGACTCGGCAAGCTGGACCCCTCCGAGGATGAGGCCATCTACGACAAAAAGTACGTCCACACCGACGTGCTCGTGGTTGGTGGCGGACCCGCAGGGCTCGCCGCAGCCCGGGACGCTGCCCGAACCGGCGCCCGTGTCATCCTCATCGATGACCAGCCCGAACTCGGCGGGGACCTGCTCTCCGGCCGCGACGAGAACGTCGAAGGCAAACCCGCACTGGAGTGGGTTGCCGGCATCGCTGCCGAACTGGCCGCAGCGCCTGAGTGCACCGTGCTCCACCGCACCTCGGCATTCGGCTCCTACGACAGCAACTATGTCCTGGCCGCACAAAACCGCACCGACCACATCGATGAGGCACCGGCCGACGGCGTGTCCCGCCAGCGCATCTGGCACATCCGCGCCAAGCAGCTGGTCCTGGCCACCGGCGCCCACGAACGCCCCATCGTGTTCGAAAACAATGACCGGCCCGGCATCATGCTCGCCTCGGCGGCACGCAGCTACCTGAACCGCTACGGCGTGGCAGCCGGCTCCCGCGTAGTCATTGGAACCACCAACGACAGCGCCTACCAGCTCGCCGCAGACCTGCTCGCAGCCGGAATCGACGTGGCAGCCGTGGTGGATGCCCGACCGCAGTTCTCTGAGCTTGCCGCAGCTGCAGCGCTCAGCGAAGACGTGCACGTCATCACCGGCAGCGCAGTCGTCAACACCGCAGCCGACGCCGAAGGCCGGCTCTTCTCCGTAACCGTCTCCGCCATTGACGAGGACGGTTCACCAGTGGGTGACGCCGAGGAAATCGAGGCCAACCTGCTCGCCGTCTCCGGTGGCTGGAGCCCCGTGGTGCACCTGCACAGCCAACGCCAGGGCAAAGTGCGCTGGGACGCCGATCTGGCGGGGTTTGTGCCCGCCAGCGTGATCAATGACCAGCAGAATGTGGGTGCCTGCCGCGGCAGCTACGCACTGGCTGACTGTGTGGCCGAAGGCGCCGCTGCAGGTGCTGTTGCCGCCGTGAACGCCGGCTACGCCACCTCCGTCGCCGTTGCCGCCGCCACCGCCGCAGCATCCCGCCCGGCCCGCCCGGCGCAGCCCACCGGCCCCACCCGCGCACTCTGGTTGGTCGGCGGCACGGAAGGGACGGCGTCGGACTGGCGCCACCACTTCGTTGACTTCCAGCGCGACCAGACCGTGGCAGACGTCTGGCGTTCAACCGGCGCCGGGCTGCGCAGCGTGGAGCACATCAAGCGCTACACCTCCATCAGTACCGCCAACGACCAGGGCAAGACCTCCGGCGTGAACGCCATTGGCGTCATCGCGGCAGCATTCCGCCAGCAGGGCACCGTGGTGGACTCCGACATCGGTGCGATCGGCACCACCACGTACAGGGCGCCCTTCACACCGGTGCCGTTCGTGGCCTTGGCCGGACGCCAGCGCGGGAACTTGTTCGACGCCGCTCGGCGCACCTCGGTGCACACGTGGCACGAGGACCGCGGGGCACTGTTCGAGGACGTCGGCCAGTGGAAGCGGCCGTGGTACTACCCGCTGCCGGGTGAGGACATGGACGCGGCAGTGCTGCGCGAATGCGCCGCCACCCGCGAATCCGTGGGTTACATGGACGCCAGCACCCTCGGCAAGATCGAGATCCGTGGCAAGGATGCCGGAGAGTTCCTGAACCGCATCTACACCAACGCGTTCAAGAAGCTCGCCCCCGGCTCCGCCCGCTACGGTGTCATGTGCACCCCGGACGGCATGATCTTCGACGACGGCGTGACCTTGCGCCTGGACGATGACCGCTACTTCATGACCACCACCACAGGAGGCGCCGCCAAGGTGCTGGACTGGCTGGAGGAATGGCAGCAGACCGAATGGCCCGAGCTGGACGTCGTGTTCACCTCGGTGACGGAGCAGTGGACCACCATCGCCGTCGTCGGGCCCAAATCCCGCGCCGTGCTGGCCAAGGTGGCCCCGGAGCTTGACCTCTCCAACGAGGATTTCAAGTTCATGACGTTCCGCGAGACCGTATTGGCCTCCGGCGTCCCCGCCAGGGTTTGCCGGATCTCCTTCTCAGGGGAACTCGCCTACGAGATCAACGTGCCGGCCTGGTACGGGCTGGCCACGTGGGAGGCTGTGACGGCCGCCGGGGAGGAATTCAACATCACCCCGTACGGCACCGAGACCATGCACGTGCTCCGTGCCGAAAAGGGCTACCCGATCGTCGGGCAGGACACCGACGGCACGGTCACCCCGCAGGATGCGGGCATGGACTGGGTGGTTTCCAAGGTCAAGGACTTCATCGGCAAGCGCTCCTACCTGCGTGCCGATGCCGTCCGTGAAGACCGCAAGCACATGGTCACCGTGCTGCCGGTGAACGGCAGCATCCGGTTGCCGGAAGGCACCCAGCTGGTGGAAAAGGGGATTGTGGTCAACCCGGCCTACGGTCCGGTGCCCATGCAGGGATTCGTCACCTCCAGCTACCACAGTGCAGCCTTGGGCCGTTCATTTGGCTTGGCTATGATCAAGAACGGCCGCAACCGGATTGGGGAGTCCCTGCTGGCCTCCGTCGGTTCGGAGCTGGTCGATGTGGTTGTTGGAGAAACAGTACTTTTTGATGCAGAAGGGACGCGCCGAGATGGGTAACACAGCACAGAACACAGAAGTTTTGGCATTGCGCCGGAGCCCCGCACACCACTTGTGGACGGACTTCACCGTCGGCTCGGTGGCGGGGGAGCGCGGGGTCACCCTGCGCGAGGTTCCCTTCCAGCGGATGGTCGGCATCCGTGTCGACCCGACCTCGGAGGTCGGCACCCGGATCGGGGAGCTCACGGGCGGACTGCCCTTGAACAGTGGGGACGTCACCACGGGTGAGTCAGGTGCAGCGGTGCTGTGGCTGGCCCCGGATGAGTTCCTGGTGGTTGCCCCGGACGACGGCGAACCCGGCCCCAGCGCCCTCGTCACCTCCCTGCTGGAAGCCTTGGGCGACGGCGCCGGGCAGGTCATCGACCTCTCCAGTAACCGCACCACGTTCGAGTTGTCCGGGCCCAGCGCCCGGGCGGTGCTGGAGAAGAGCTGCGCGGCGGACCTGCACCCGCGGACCATCGCTGCCGGTACGGCCATCACCACGGAGATCAACAAGATCCCCACCGTCCTGTTCAAGAGCGCCGATGAGACCTTCCAGCTGTTCCCGCGGTCGTCCTTCGCGGACTACCTGGGCCGCTGGCTCCTGGACGGCATGGTGGAATTCGCCGCCGAGGGCACATCATGGCCCTGAGTGTCCTTGACCTGTTCACTGTCGGCATTGGGCCTTCCTCCTCCCATACGGTGGGCCCAATGCGGGCGGCCAAACGCTTTGCCGACGGCTTGGCGCACGACGGCGAGCTTGCCGACGTGGTGCGTGTCCAGACCCAGCTCTTTGGCTCCCTAGGGGCCACCGGGCGCGGCCACGGCTCGGACAAGGCCGTGGTGCTGGGACTGCAGGGACAGGACCCGGAATCCGTGGACACCGCCACTGCGGACGACCAAGTGGCCGAGGCCGCCCTGGACGCCCGGCTGATGCTGGGCGGCACGCACCGTATTGATTTCAACTTTGCCGAAGACGTGGTCCTGCACCGGCGCAAGTCGCTGCCGGCCCATCCCAACGGCATGACATTCCAAGCCACCAACCACAGCGGTGCCGTGGTGCGTGAACGCACGTACTACTCAGTGGGCGGCGGCTTCGTAGTGGACGAGGAAGCCGTGGGCGCGGACAGGGTGGTCACGGACAAGACTGTCCTGCCCCACCCGTTCGGCACGGCAGATGAATTGCTGGCAATCTGCGCACGGGAAGGCATGTCCATCTCGGAGGTCATGATGGCCAACGAGATGGTCTGGCACACCGAGGCGGAACTGCGTGCGAAGCTGCTGAAGATCTGGGCGGTCATGCAGGAATGCGTCGACAACGGCTGTGCGGCGGACGGCATCCTGCCTGGCGGGTTGAAAGTGACCCGCCGGGCACCCGGACTGCTGCGCACGCTGGAAAAGCCCACCAACGTGGATGACCCGCTGCGTGCCATGGAATGGGTGAACCTGTTCGCGCTCGCCGTCAATGAAGAAAACGCGGCGGGGGGGCGGATTGTCACGGCGCCCACCAACGGGGCGGCTGGCATCATTCCGGCCGTGCTGCACTACTACATGAAGTTTGTGCCCGGAGCCAATGAGGACGGCGTGGTGCGGTTCCTGCTGACGGCGGCTGCCATTGGCATCCTGTTCAAGCTCAACGCCTCCATCTCCGGTGCAGAGGTGGGGTGTCAGGGCGAAGTGGGCTCTGCCTGCTCCATGGCAGCCGGGGCGCTGTGCGAGGCGCTGGGCGGAACACCGATCCAAGCCGAAAACGCGGCGGAAATTGGGATCGAACACAACCTGGGGCTGACCTGCGATCCCGTGGGCGGGCTGGTGCAGATCCCCTGCATCGAACGCAACGCGATCGCCAGCGTCAAGGCGATCAACGCCGCGCGGCTGGCCACGCACGGTGACGGCAGTCAAAAAGTATCATTGGACAAAGCGATCGAAACGATGCGTCAGACAGGTGCCGACATGATGACGAAGTACAAGGAAACCTCGCGTGGGGGCCTCGCCGTGAACGTGATTGAGTGCTGAGCCATGGAAGCCACCAACACTGAACCCCGCCAAGGCGGGGACACCGGCGCCCGGGCTGGAACTAACCAACATGTCTTGACGTTGGATTGTCCTGACAGTGCCGGCCTTGTCAACGCCGTCTCCGGCTTCCTGCTGGAACGCGGGGCAGACATCATCGACAACCTGCAGTTCAGCGACCGCAGGCACATCGAGCAGGGGGCTTTCGGTGCCAACGGGCACCAAGGTGAACCCAAAGGGCACTTCTTCATGCGCATCCACTTTGAAGCTCCGGCAGGAGCGGAGAGTGTTGAGGAGCTGCGGAAGCAGTTCGAGCCGTTGGCCCAGCGTCACGGCATGCGGTGGCAGCTTCGCCCCCACGGGGCGAAGCGGCGCGTGTTGATCATGGTCTCCAAATTTGAGCACTGCCTCAACGACCTGTTGTTCAGGACCAGGACCGGGGAACTGCCGCTGGACGTCGTCGCCGTCGTCTCCAATCACCTCGATCACCAAAGGTTGGCGGAGTGGCACGGGATTCCGTTTTTCCACGTGCCCATCACGGCTGCCACGAAGCCGGCGGCAGAGGCCCGTCTGCTTGAACTGGTGAAGGAGTTCGATGTGGAACTTGTGGTGCTGGCCCGCTACATGCAGGTGCTCAGTGATGGTTTGACCCAGCAGCTGGAGGGGAAGGCCATCAACATCCACCACTCGTTCCTGCCCAGTTTCAAGGGTGCGAAGCCGTACCACCAGGCGTACGCGCGCGGTGTCAAGACGGTGGGTGCCACCGCGCACTACGTCAACAGCGAGCTGGACGAGGGGCCCATCATCTCCCAACAGGTGGTGGAGGTGGACCATACCTTTGGCCCCGACGACCTCGTTGCGGCCGGGCGGGACACCGAATGCAAAGCTCTGAGCAACGCCGTGCGCTGGCACTGCGAAGGAAGGGTGATTGTCCAAGGCAACAGGACGATCGTGCTGCGCTAGGAACTCGCTGAAGGTGGTGGCCAGCAGTGGCCGCCACCGGCTTGTACAGGTTATTGAAAGTCGGCTTGCCAGAGGTCGGGACCGAAGACCTCGTATTGGATGTCTCGTGGGTGGATGCCCAGTGCGAGCAAGTCTTCCCGCACGACTTGCATGAAGACGACCGGCCCGCACAAGTAGTATGTCGCACCCACGGGGAGGTCAACGGAGCGGACGTCCATGAAGCCGCTGCGCACATCGGCGTCTGGGGAAGAGTTTTCCGCGCCTTTCTCGTACCACATGGTCATGGCGGCATCAGGCAGTGATGCCAAGTCCGCCGTGACTTGCTCCCGTAATGCGAACGTCTCGGGCGAGGTCCCTGCGTGGAGGAACTTCACCTGCCGGGATGAGTGCTGGCGGCTGAGGTGGGAGACCATCCCGGCCATGGGCGTGATGCCGATCCCGGCGCTCGCAAAGACGACCGGACGGTCCGTGTCATCCATGACCACATCACCGAACGGGGCGGACATGACCAGCTCGTCGCCGATCTGGACGTTGTCATGGAGCAGGCTGGAAACTTCACCGTCGGGTTTGCCAGGCTCCGAGAGGCGCTTGATGGCAAGACGGCGGTGATAACCGTCGTCGGCTGTGATCAGGCTGTACTGGCGGGGCTGGTGCTTATTGTCCAGCGTGGGCATCTGGAGCGTGACGTACTGACCCGGCAGGGACGGCTTGACGTCCCTATCGTCGATTCGTTCAAAGGTGATCTTGACGACGTCCTCGGTTTCCTGGATGCGCTCGGCAACGCGCCAGGTCCGCCAGACGGTGTCCGGGTTCAGCCCGACAGCGTTGTAGAGGCCGCGCTCGAGGCTGATGAGGGTGTTGGCCATCAGCCAATACACTTCCTCCCACGCCGCTGCGACCTCGTCGGTGACGGCGTCTCCGAGTTTCTCGACGATCGCTGCGAAAAGGTGGTCATGGACTATCTGATACTGGTCTGGGTTGATGCCCAGTGAGACGTGCTTGTGGCTGATCCGAGACAGAAGCGCTTCAGGTAAGTGACCGGGATTCTCCACCAACATGGTGGCGAACGCGGCAATGGATCCAGCAAGGGCCTGCTGCTGCTGCCCGTCAGCCTGATTGCCCCGGTTGAACAGTCCGTCCAGCAGCTCCGGGCGGGCGCTGAACATGCGCCCATAAAAGCACTCGGCGATGTCCTGGATGTTGGCCCCAACTACGGGCAGGGTTGCCTTGATCACGGGCAGGGACTTTTGTGAAAGCATGCTTTACGCTCCTTGGTGGGTGCCGCTGCTGGTTGTCTCGTCGCAACGCCAAAAGGCTGGTCACAGACGGTCAGGCTCACGCTAGCACGCAACCAGCAGGGCGCAACAGGGCAATGGGTGGGGTATCTTCTCGCAACTGCAGCGAGTGGTTCACGATGCCGATGGTTGACCGTGACTCCTCTCGAAGTTCATGATTGGAGGGAAGCATGCTGGACGCTTCGGAGAGATTGACGCCATGGCAGTTCATGAACAACTGGGCCGCGTGTTTGTGCAATTGGCAGACACCTTGGTCAACGATTTTGATATCCCCGATTTTCTGTTCAACCTCACAGCCCGAGCTGTTGAGCTCTTGGACATCGACGCGGCGGGGCTGCTGCTGGCCGACCCAAACGGCAGGCTCCGGGTCATGGCCACCTCCAGTGAGCGTGCCGAACGGATGGAAATGTTTGAGCTCCAGCATTTGCAAGGCCCCTGTCTGGAGAGCTTCACCTCAGGCGAGCCGATCGTTAATGTTGATCTTGCCGCCAACGTTGAGCGATGGCCAAGGTTTTGTGAAACGGCCAGGGCAGCTGGATTTACTGTTGCCCACTCCCTGCCGCTGCGGCTACGGGACGAGGTGATTGGCATCATGAGCCTGTACGGTGTCGGGCCCGCCGCCTACCTGGCCCAGGCTGATGTGGACCTCGCGCAAGCCCTGGCGGATGTGGCCACCATCGGACTCCTCCAGGAACGCTCACTGCGTGAACAATCCACCCGAAACCGGCAACTCCAGCTTGCACTGGAAAGTCGGACCGTGATTGAGCAGGCCAAGGGGCTGCTGGCAGGAATTACGGGAATACCTTTGTGGGAAGCCTTTGCAACGATTCGGTTCTACGCCCGAGCGCACAACCGTAAAATCAGTGCCGTAGCTCAGGAAGTTGTCAATGGCGGCCTCGACATCCGCACCCTTCGCCAACGCTGACCCCACTGATGGAGGTTGGCGTTAGGCTGACGACGTTTGGCGCCCTGCTACCTCCGGCGCGGGATCGTGTCGACCTTGTCCCAGCCGCGGCGGCGTGCGCGTGATCCTTCATGATCGTCCCGGCTGCGGTAGAGCACGTAGGGCCGGAAAATGTATCCAATGGGTGCCGTGAACACGTGCACCAGCCGGGTAAACGGCCACAGCGCGAAGAGCAGAATCGCGAAGATTCCGTGCAGTTGGAAACTGAGCGGCGCCACCACCATCAATTCAGGCTGCGGATTGAAGTAGAAGATGCTGCGGAACCAGATTGAGACGCCCTCGCGGTAGTTGTACGTCGTGGCAACTCCGGAGACGGTGTTAATAAGTCCCAGCACCACCACCAGACCGAGCATGGCGTACATGACCTTGTCCATCTTTGTGGTTGCGCCGAGCACTGCTTTTGTGAAGCGGCGACGGTAGAGCAGGCCAATCAGGCCGGCGATGGTGCAGAAGCCAGCGATCGCACCAACCGAGACCGCCATGATGTGGTACGTCGTTTCAGAGATTCCGACGGCATCCGTCCAGGTCTGCGGTATGCCCAAGCCCATCACATGGCCCATGAACACAGCCAGGATGCCGAAGTGGAACATGGGATTCGCCCACCGGAGGATCCGGCTTTCGTACATTTGGCTTGATCGGGACGTCCAACCGAACTTGTCGTACCGGTAGCGCCCGATGTGGCCCAGAACGAAGATGGTGAGGCAAATGTAGGGGTAGATCAGCCAGATGAATGTATTCCAGACACTCATGTCATACCTCCGGGCGTTGATGTCATGGGGGCTGCCCCGTAGGGTTTCAGGCCAACCTCTTCGTCGGGCGGACCCTCCGCGGCAAGCCGTTGGATGGCTTCGTTTTCCTTGCCCTTCAGCGCCGGAAGTGTCTTGCATACTGCCTGCAACGCACCGGCCCAAGGGGAATTGATCTCGGTGAGGTGCAGCCGCAAAAGTTCAAGTCCAGCGCGGTTGTCCAACAGGATTTTTAGTCCAGCCCGTTGGTCTGTAATGGCGGCAAATTCGAGCACAACACACAAGTGGTCCGGCAGTTCGTCCTCTCTCATGTTCAGGCCCGCTTTCGTGTAGACCTGTTTGATCCGTAGCAGTGCCAGGCCGCGTTTACGAGTTTCTCCGTTGGAGAAGTAGGTGAGAAACATGCACCCACGGCGGCGGTTGTCGAAGGTTTCCACGTACTCACTCTGCAATGTGGACAAGGGTGCAGTGCGCATCTGGAACAGCGTGGCCGCCAGGGGACCGCCCAGATCCGGGGGCAGGCTGGCGGCAATTTGGTCGAAAAGGTCGAGCTGGTTTGTCAGTTGCTCCGTGGGGTAATCCAGCAGGAGTGACGCTGATTGCCACACTCGGGTGAGCTGGTCAGCGTGGTACTTCAAGCTGGGAATCCGCCCGGTCATGCCGATCCTCCCTTCTCGGCCTGTTCGGAGGAAGAGGGGAACAGACCCTTGGGTGTGCCGGTGCCGTCCCAGTCCAGCAGGTTGATGCGCACACCCTCCGGCCGGGACGGTGTGCTGGGCGAACCCACGGCAGGGTCGGCACCAAAAGAGGCGTCCATACCGCCCATGCCTCCCATGCCGGGACCGCCGTCGACGTTAAGGGAGCATTCAGTGGCGACATTCTCCAGCTTGTGGGCATCCTCATAGTGCGCGGAGGGGATCACGTAGCGTTCGTCGTACTTGGCGATTGCCAGCAGCCGGTACATGTCCTTCATCTCCTGGCCCGTCATGCCCACCGCTTGCGCAATGGCTTCGTTGGTATCCCAACCCAAGTTGATATCACGCATGTACGAGCGCATAGCAGCCAGTTTGCGCAAGATCAGGTCCACCGGCCGGGCATCGCCAGCTGTGAAGAGCTCGGCAAGGTAGTCGATGGGGATGCGCAGTGAGGCGATCGCATTGAACAGATTTGTATGCGATTCACCGTCTTCACCGGTTTCCGTGACAACGTCCACCACTGGCGAGAGCGGCGGGATGTACCAGACCATCGGCATCGTGCGGTATTCCGGGTGCAGGGGCAGAGCAACCTTGTACGTGTTGATCAATGCCCAGATCGGGGAGCGCTGCGCAGCCTCGATCCAATCTTCGGGGATCTCCGCCGCGCGGGCAGCTGCAAGCACCTCGGGATCCTTCGGGTCGAGGAACACTTGGCGCTGTGCCTCATAGAGATCGTGTTCATCAGGCGTTGAGGCGGCTGCGAGCACGCGATCGGCGTCATAGAACATAAGCCCCAGATAGCGCAGGCGGCCGACGCATGTTTCCGAGCAGATTGTTGGCTGGCCGACCTCGATGCGCGGGTAACAGAATGTGCACTTCTCGACTTTGCCGGTTTTCCGATTGAAGTACATTTTCTTGTACGGGCAGCCGGTAACACATTGGCGCCAGCCGCGGCAGCGGTCCTGATCCACCAAGACGATGCCGTCTTCTTCGCGTTTGTAGATTGCCCCTGTTGGGCAGGACGCCACACAGGAGGGGTTCAGACAGTGTTCGCAGATGCGCGGCAGGTAAAACATGAAGGCCTGCTCGTATTCGAACTTGACCTGGTCTCCGATCTTTTTCAGGATCGGATCGTTGTGTGTGTTGTCGGTGGAACCGGCCAGGTTGTCATCCCAGTTCGAGGACCACGTGATGGAGGTGTCCTCGCCGGTGAGCAGCGATTTGGGCCGGGCCACCGGCATGTGCTCCTGTGCCGGTGCCGTGGTGAGATTCTCATAGTCGTAGGTCCACGGCTCGTAGTAGTCCTTGATGCCCGGCAAGTTCGGGTTGGCGAAAATGGTGGCCAGATTCTTCAACCGGCCGCCGGCCTTGAGCTTCAGTCGTCCACGCCTGTCGAGCTTCCAGCCGCCTTTCCAGCGTTCCTGGTCCTCATAAGTGCGTGGATAGCCCTGCCCGGGCCGGGTTTCCACGTTGTTGAACCAGATATGTTCGGCGCCGGAGCGGTTCGTCCAAACCTGTTTGCACGTTACTGAACACGTATGGCAGCCGATGCACTTGTCCAGGTTCATCACCATTGCCATTTGGGCCATGATGCGCATCAGTACCTCACCTCCTGGTTGCGTCGCCGGATGACGGTGACTTCGTCGCGTTGGTTTCCCGTGGGGCCCATGTAGTTGAACGCGTATGTTAGCTGTGCGTATCCACCGATCATGTGGGTCGGCTTGATCATCAGCCGGGTGAGGGAGTTGTGGTTCCCACCGCGCTGGTTGGTCGTTTCAGAGACCGGCATGTCGATCAGCCGGTCCTGCGAGTGGTACATGAACACAGTCCCCTCCGGCATGCGGTGCGATACGACTGCACGGGCGTTGACTACGCCGTTACGGTTCACGGCCTCGATCCAGTCGTTGTCATGGACGTCGATCTTTTCGGCGTCTGCCGGACTCATCCAGATTGTTGGACCACCGCGGAACAGAGACAGCATGAGCAGATTGTCCTGATACTCGGAGTGGATGGACCACTTGTTGTGGGGCGTCAGATATCGCACGGAGATGCCCTTCCCCGGAGTATCTCCGATGGCCGGCTCGTCGAACAGAGCGGTCATGTCCAGTGGTGGGCGGAACGTGGGCAGGCCCTCGCCCAGTTCGGTCATCCAGTCGTGGTCGAGGTAGAAATGCTGCCGCCCGGTCAATGTGTGCCATGGTTTGAGCCGTTCGACGTTGATGGTGAACGGAGAATAGCGGCGGCCGCCGGTTTCGGAGCCGGACCATTCCGGCGACGTCATCACGGGGACGGGTCCGGCTTGGGTGTCGCTGAACGTGATCCGCTTGCCCTCATTTTCCGACGCGAGGTCGTGCATCATCTGGCCGGTGCGCTTTTCCAGGGTGCGGAAGCCTTGGGTGCCCAGCCGGCCGTTCGTCGTACCGGAGAGCGCAAGCACCATTTCGCAGGCCTGCACGGCGTGCAGGATGTCCGGGCGCCCATCGGCCGGTCCACCGCGGACCACGCCGTTCTTCGCCTTCAGATACTCGATTTCAGCGGACAGCTCGTAAGTGATGCCCTTGGTTGTTGCGCCGAGTGTGTCAAGCAGCGGGCCAACGGAGCGCATCTTCGCGTCGATGGCCGTGTAGTCACGCTCAACCTCGATGATCTTTGGCATCGTTTTTCCAGGCACGGGCTCACAGTCGCCCCGCTTCCAGTCCTTGACCCGGCCATGCGGGTACGCCATGGCATCCGGGGTGTCGTGGGTCAGCGGTGCAGCTACAATATCGGTCTGTTTGCCTAAGTGCTGTTCGGCCAGCTGGCTGAACACGCGGGCGATCTCCTGCCACGTGTCCCAGTCGGTGCGCGACTGCCAAGGCGGGGAGATGGCCGGATTAAACGAGTTGACGTAGGGGTGCATGTCCGTGGTGGATAGATCGTGCTTTTCGTACCAGGTCGCCGCCGGCAGCACGATGTCAGAAAGCAGGGTGGAGCTGGTCATCCGGAAATCCAGGGTGGTCAGCAGGTCAAGTTTTCCTATCGGCGCCTCGTCGTGCCAAACGACGTCGCGTGGACGGAACTTCTCCGGCGTTTCCTGTGCGCTGACGGTGTTGTCGGCACCGAGCAGATGCCCAAGGAAATATTCACTGCCCTTGGCGGAGGAACCGAACAGGTTCGTGCGCCACAAGGACAGAACTCGCGGAAAGTTCTCGGGGGAGTCCGGATCTTCGGCCGCGAACTTCAAGTTCCCGGTCTTTAGCTCGTCGACGATGTAGTCAGCCGAGGACTTGCCGGCAGCGCGGGCCTGTTCGCTGATGAGCAGTGGATTTCTATCGAACGTGGGGTAGGACGGCATCCATCCCAGGCGCGCCGATTGTGCGATCACATCTGCCGTCGTCACGCCGGCGAGCTGCCCCTTGCCCGTCTGTGCGCTGAGTGTGTCAGCGCCGAACTGGTCGTAGCGGAACTGGTCGGTGTGCAGGTACCAGTACGCGGTCTGCACCATGTTCCGTGGTGGCCGCACCCAGTCGAGTGCATTGGCAAGCTGGGTGTACCCGGTGAGGGGCCGTACCTTTTCCTGACCGACGTAGTGCGCCCAGCCGCCACCATTGACACCCTGGCACCCGGTGATCGTCGTCAGCGTCATGAACGTTCGGTAGATGGTGTCCGAATGGAACCAATGGTTCGTCCCTGCACCCATCAGAATCATGGACCGGCCCTTTGAATCATCGGCGTTCTGGGCGAATTCGCGCCCGATCCTTTCAGCCTGCTCGGCAGTCACCCCGGTGATTGATTCCTGCCAGGCCGGTGTGTAGGGGCTGTCCGCGTCGTCATATCCGCTCGGCCACTGGCCGGGGAGTCCCGGACGTCCAACACCGTACTGTGCCAGCATCAAATCGAACACGGTGGTGACTAGCTTGCCGGCAACCCGGCGGACCGGCACGCCGCGCGGAATGACGCCGATATCACCTTGGGAGACGTCAAAGCGGGGCATATTGACGACCACCTGGGTGTCTGCACTGTCCAGCAACGACAACTCCGGGTCAATGTCGCCTAAATCGAGGTTCCACTTGCCTTCACCTGTTTCACCGTAACGGTGCCCAAGCGTGCCTGATGGCACCCGCAATTTACCAGTGGCTGCATCAATCAACACGGTCTTGAATTCGGCGTTTTCCTCTTCAGGCTCCACCTCGCCGTTCAGATCTGAAGCTGTGAGGAACTTCCCCGCCGTGTACACCGGATCATCAGTGTCCGTCTTGTCATCGGTTTCATCCAAGGTCACCAGAAATGGCAGATCCGTGTATTTCTTCACATACTGGGTGAAGTAGTCGCGTTGACCCTCAACATAGAATTCCTTGAGAATCACATGTCCCATGGCCATGGCAAGTGCGCCATCGGTGCCCGGCTCGGCGGGGAGCCACTCGTCGGCGAATTTAGTCGAGTCTGCAAAGTCAGGCGAGACGACTACGACCTTCTGGCCGCGGTAGCGGGCCTCCACCATCCAGTGCGCATCCGGGGTACGCGTGACCGGGACGTTTGTGCCCCAAATAATCAAGTAGCTTGCATCCCACCAGTCCCCGGACTCGGGCACGTCGGTTTGGTCCCCGAACACTTGTGGCGACGCGACCGGCATGTCCGCATACCAGTCATAGAAACTCAGCATCGAACCGCCGATGAGGTTCACGAAGCGGGCGCCGGATGCATGTGAAACCATTGACATGGCCGGGATCGGCGAGAAACCAGCCACCCTGTCCGGCCCCCATTTTCGAATCGTGTGGACGTGTGCTGCGGCGACGATTTCCACGGCCTCGCTCCAATTGGCACGTACTAAACCGCCCTTTCCACGGGCACTCTTGTACCGGGCCGAGCGTTCGGGGTCTTCCGTGATGTCCGCCCAGGCCAGCACAGGATCCTTTAGCCGCGCTTTGGCCTCGCGGTACATTTCGAGCAGCACGCCGCGGATATACGGGTACCGGGTGCGCGTGGGGGAATAGGTGTACCAGGAGAACGATGCACCTCGTGGACACCCGCGCGGTTCATACTCCGGCTTGTCCGGACCGGTTGTGGGATAGTCCACAGCCTGGGTTTCCCACGTGATGATGCCGTCCTTGACGTACACGTTCCAGGAACACGATCCTGTGCAGTTGACGCCGTGTGTCGAGCGGACTACCTTTTCGTGGCTCCACCGGTCGCGGTAGAACGCGTCACCGGACCGCCCGCCAACCTTGAGCAGAGTACGGCCATCAGGGGAGACTTCCTGTTTCGGCGTGAAAAATCGCCGCAACCTGATAAGCGTGTCGGTGAGTGGGCTGTTCATGGTGGCATTCACGGAGCCTCCCGGCGGCGGTTCGAGTTGGCCCTCGGTTTTCGAGTGCGTCGAGATTTAGATCAGTCGGTCTTGCGTGGCAGTGCTGACAACACGTCGGCGTTCAGGAAAGAGATCACATCCAGCGGGATCCCCACCGGGCAGACAGCCGTGCATTCGCCAATCTGCGTGCAACCACCGAAACCCTCGGCGTCGTGCTGGTTGACCATGGCCAGTGCCCTCTCGTGGCGTTCGGGCTGTCCTTGGGGGAGAACGCCCAGGTGGTTTGCCTTGGCGCCGGTGAAAAGCATGCCCGAGCCGTTGGGACAGGCGGCGATGCATGCCCCGCAGCCGATACAGACGGCGGCGTCAAAGGCACGATCGGCATTCTTCTTGGGAACCAGCGTTGCTGCTGCGTCCGGCGCCGACCCCGTCGGGGCGCTGATGTAGCCGCCTGCTTGGATGATCCTGTCCATGGCACTTCGGTCCACGATGAGATCCCGCAGGATCGGGAAGGATTCAGACCGCCACGGTTCAATGTCAATGGTGTCGCCGTCGTCGAAGTGGCGCATGTAGAGCTGGCAGGTGGTGGTGAGCGCTTCAGGGCCGTGGGCGATCCCGTTGATGACCAGGCTGCACATGCCGCAGATGCCTTCACGGCAGTCGTGGTCAAAGGCGACGGGATCATCTCCCGCGGCGGTGAGCTGGTCGTTGAGCACGTCGAGCATTTCCAGAAAGGACATGTCGGGGGAGATGCCATCCACCTTGTAGCTGACCATCCGGCCGGCGGCGGCTTGGTCGTGTTGACGCCAGATGCGCACTGTGATGTTCATTTGTAGCTCCTCTGCGCCAGTTCGACGTTGTGATACTCGAGGTTTTCCTTGCGCAGCCGTGGAGGGGAGCCTTCGCCCGTGAATTCCCACGCCGCAACATAGGCGAAGGCATCATCGTTGCGCAACGCCTCGCCGTCGTCCGTCTGACTTTCGGTGCGGAAGTGGCTGCCGCAGGATTCCGCCCGGTGGAGGGCGTCGATACACATGAGTTCAGCAAGTTCGAAGAAGTCTGCAACCCGCCCGGCCCGTTCCAAGGTCTGGTTCAGTTCCTCATTGGTGCCGGTGACCTTGACGTTGGTCCAAAACTCGTCCTTGAGTGCACGGATCAGGCCAACGGCATGTTCGAGGCCCTCGGCGTTGCGTTCCATCCCGCAGTACTCCCACACGAGGGCTCCGAGCTCCTTGTGGAAGGAGTCAACGGTGCGGTTGCCGTTGATGGACAGGAACCGGTTGAGGCGTTCATGGACGGTTTCCAGCGCCTTCACTGCCTCCGGGTGGGAGGAATCTGCGGCGTCCGCCGGGTTTTTGGCGAGGTAGTCGTTGATGGTGTTGGGCAGGATGAAGTAGCCGTCGGCCAGACCCTGCATCAGTGCGCTGGCACCGAGCCGGTTGGCGCCGTGGTCGGAGTAGTTGGCCTCGCCGATGACGAACAATCCTGGGATGGAGCTCTCGAGGTCGTAGTCAACCCACAACCCGCCCATGGTGTAGTGCACGGCCGGGTAGATGCGCATTGGCACTCGGTAGGGGTCCTCGTCGGTGATCTTTTGGTACATGTCCAGGAGGTTGCCGTATTTCTCCTCGATCGCGTCCCTGCCCAGCCGGACGATGGCGTCCGCCAGGTCGAGGTAGACTCCACGCCCGCCCGGTCCCACCCCGCGCCCGGCGTCACACTGGTTCTTTGCTGCACGGGAGGCCACATCTCGGGGGACGAGGTTGCCGAAGGCGGGATATTGGCGCTCGAGGTAGTAGTCCCGTTCTTCCTTGGGAATATCCCCGGGTGCCCTGGTGTCCCCGGCCTTCACCGGCACCCAGATGCGCCCGTCATTGCGCAGCGACTCGCTCATCAGCGTCAGCTTTGATTGGTGTTCGCCGCTGACCGGGATGCACGTCGGGTGAATCTGGGTGAAGCACGGATTGGCGAACAATGCACCCTTGCGGTGGGCCCGCCATGTAGCGCTCGTGTTGCACCCCATGGCATTGGTGGATAAGTGGTAGACGTTGCCGTATCCCCCCGAGGCGAGCACGACGGCGTCGGCCATGTGGGTCTCCAGCGTCCCGTCCACGAGGTCCCGGACCACCACGCCGCGGGCCTTTCCGTCGATGACGATGAGTTCGAGCATTTCGTGGCGGGTATGCACCTCCACCGTTCCGGCGCTGACTTGGCGTTCGAGGGCTTGGTAGGCGCCGAGCAGCAGTTGTTGGCCTGTTTGGCCGCGTGCGTAGAACGTTCTGGACACTTGCACCCCGCCAAAGGAGCGTGTGTCCAGCAATCCGCCGTAGTCTCGGGCGAATGGGACTCCCTGGGCAACGCATTGGTCGATGATGGCGGAACTGACCTCCGCGAGGCGGTAGACGTTGGACTCTCGGGAACGGTAGTCTCCGCCTTTGACTGTGTCGTAGAAGAGCCGACGGATGCTGTCGCCGTCATTGCGGTAGTTCTTGGCGGCGTTGATTCCGCCTTGGGCTGCAATGCTGTGGGCGCGTCGGGGGCTGTCCTGGTAGCAGAAACTCTTCACGTGGTAGCCGGCTTCACCTAAGGTGGCCGCTGCCGAGGAGCCGGCCAACCCGGTGCCAACAATGATGACGGAGAGCTTGCGCCGGTTGGCAGGGTTGATCAGCTTGGCGCCGAAACGGCGGGCCTCCCACTGGTCCTGAAGCGGCCCTGCGGGGGCTTTCACATCCTGAATCGGTTCTCCCACCGTGAATAACGGCTCCATCAGCTCACCCATCCTG
This sequence comes from Arthrobacter sp. E3, assembly GCF_017353415.1. GTDB lineage: Bacteria > Actinomycetota > Actinomycetes > Actinomycetales > Micrococcaceae > Specibacter. The sequence goes on along the minus strand of NZ_JAFMPX010000011.1, from coordinate 25,728 downwards.
CGAAGATTGCCAGCGGCGGAACGAGAAAGCCCACCAGAATGATCAGCATGACAACGGTAGCCAGCTGGTTGAGGAAGCGTCGTGTGCCGACCGATTTGTTGGCACCCAGGGAGGCGAACGCACTCCAGATTCCATGGCGCAAATGGAAACCGAGGGCGATGAGGGCGATCACGTACGAGAGTACGACCCACCAAATTTGGAAACCGTTGACCATTCTTTGGTAGGGGCTCGCAGAGGCTCCGCCGGGCGCAATGACATCCGCAGACAGGTGCAGCAGGTGGTAGATCACGAAGAGGCCGATGACGACCCCACCCCAGCGCATGGTGAACGAGGCGTAGCTTCGTTGGACGCCGCGGCGGTTCTTGGTGGTCTCGTATCTCCATCCGCCCTTGCCGCCTGTGGCGCTGCGGGAGCGGTGCCACAGGGTGAAGGCCGAAAAAATGTGGAGCAGGACACTGGCCAGCAAAATCACACGCAGTATCCACAAAGCCCCGGCATGCGGCAGCAGGGGCTGTGCGATTTCACGCAAGTACGCTGCGTATCCGTCAAACCCCTGTTGGCCCTCGAAGACCTTCAGGTTGCCGTACATGTGGGCCAACAGGAAAAGGATCATGATCAGCCCAGTGACCGCCATTGCTGCATGTAGCGCTACCGATGACCGCGCTGCGGTGGAGCGCACACCGGCCACATTGCCAGTACTCATGAGCCAACCATAGGACGAGTTCGTGCAACGCGCCAGAGCTTGGCCCCCGCGGCAAGGGCTTATCGGTGGACCGGTGGGGGAGATGGTCTGCAGATCATCGGTTGTGCCGTGCTTTCAGGGAAGTTTGGCCACGGTCAACAACACCGCTGAGTCCGTTAATGCGAGCAGGCTGTGGCGGGCATCGGGAACCTTCAACAAGTCACCGGCCCTGCCCTCCCATGATTGTTCCCTGGAGGACATGCGCACGCGCCCGTGCAGGACGAGGACCGTGGCCTCACCGGGGTTCTCATGTTCGGCAAGTTCGGCGCCCTCAATCAGGCCGATAACGGTCTGGCGGAGCACTCGTTCGTGGCCGCCCACAACGGTATCGGCGGCACGGCCGCTGTGGGTCGCGGCCAGTTCCATTTGTTGCCGGGCTAGGGCGTCGAGAGAAATGCGCTGCATGGGGAAGAGTCTAACCGCGCAGTGGCCCGGGAGGACAGGAGCCGCGTTGGCCCGATAGGACTCAACTGTCGCAGTCGACCATCATGCGTCCGGTATTGCCGCCGGACAGCAATGAGGCGAACGCGTCCGGGATGTGGCTGAACCCATCCACCACGGTGTGCACGCTGTGTACTTTCCCTTCGCGCAGCCACTGGGTGACGCGGGCCTCAAACTCGCCGCGCAGGTCCTCGTGGGCCGTCACAGTGAAACCGCGCAGGGTCAGCTCCTGGTAGATCAGGCGCGTGTAGTTTGCAGGGCCGCGCCGGTCCCCGCCCTTCCCGTATTGGGAGGCGGCACCGCAGATCACCGCGCGTCCGCGAAAGCGGAGGACTTCCAAGGCCGCCTCAAGCTGTTCACCACCAACGTTGTCGTAGAACAGGTTGATTCCGTCAGGGGCTGCACCGCGCAACAGTTCCGCAGCCGGGCCGTCATGATGGTTGAAGGCGGCGTCCGCACTCAGCTCCTGCGTGAGCAGATGAACCTTTTCGGCGGTGCCCGCACTGCCCACCACCGAGGCGCCGATGGCCTTCGCGAACTGCACTGCGCAACTTCCCACCCCGCCGGCCGCCCCTGAAACAAAGACGGTGTCCGTCGCCTGCACACCGCCCACGTGAACCATGCCGGTATAGGCAGTGAAACCCACATGGCCCAGAATCGTCAGGTGCGATTCAAGCGGGATGTCCGAATCCACGGCGGAAATAATGCGCAATTCATCGGCTGTCGCCACATCCACACCGCGCCACGGCGATTTGCGGACGGCAAGGTCGCCTGCTTTGAAGGCCGCGTTGCGTGAATGGATGACCTCGATTACTCCATCACTGGCAGGCACATCTCCAGGGTGGATGCCGGGGCCGTAGTCCGTGTCCGGGCCGCCGATTCGGTTAGCCAGCCCGGCATTCAGTCCGAGCCGGCGCAAATGAACCAGCACCTCACCGGGGCCCGGCTCGGGCACACTGGCGGATGAAATTCTAAAATTACGGGCCTCAACAGAACCGTCTGGATAGCTGTCCAACTGCACTTCGAGAGTTTCCATGAATCCAGCGTATGCCCCCGGAATGGACGGCGGCGGTGGGCCGAGGGCATTCCCGGCCCACCGCCGTCGTGGGCTAACTGCCGAGCAGCAGCGGGCCCCAGCCGCCGCTGCCGATCTGAGTTGGTGTGCCCCAGCCGTTCTTGACGATGGGGTAATGCAACAGGCCACCTGCGTCAGTCCGGGCGAGGATTCCTTTGCTGCCTGTGCCGAGGTGGCCGGTGATGCCGGAGAGATGCGTCATGGGGCCCCAGCCGCTGCCGACCACGCGCCTGGTCTCGTTGATGAAGCCGCCGGTGCCCGAGCCCCGGTAGAGGAGCAGCTGGCCGGCTGCGTTCCGGGCGAGCAGGTCCTGGCGGCCGTCGCCGTCAAAGTCGGCGCCCATGATGGTCAACGGACCCCAACCTGTACCGATCCGGGTCACGGCACCGAACCGTGCGCCGTCGAGGTTGGGATAAAGCATCAATTCGCCGGTGACGCGCTGCTTGGCGAGGATGGAGGGCAACTTGTCGCCGCTCCTCCAAGCGGTGACCACGATGTCGAACGGGGCCCAGCCGTGGCCGATAGCGCTAATCGGTGCGAACGTGCCATTTGACTGGCCGTAGCTGACCGTCAGGCGGCCGTCCTTCCACACGGCCACAAGATCCTGACGCCCGTCGCCGTTGTAGTCGGTGACTACGAGTTGCTGCGCGCCGGACCAGCCGTCAGAGACGAACTTGCGCTGCCACAGGTCACCGCCCGTGGCCGAGGGGTAGATGTACAGGCTGCCGGCTGTGTCGACGGCCGCAACGTCCCCTGCATTTGCGACTGCAGCAGAGTTGGGTTGCGGCTGCGGATTTCTCGAGTCGGGGTAACCGGCCAAGTTGCCCACCACCATTGTCATGCCGCCCCAGCCGGGCTTCGTAGTCTTGACATAGCCTAGGCCCAGATCTGTGGCGCGCTTGTCGAGCATGGCAGCCCGATGCGCGGGGGAGCCCATCCACCAATCGACAACCTGTTGGGCGGTGCCGTTGATCGCGATGATCTCCGAGTACATGTCGTAGCCTTGGGGCAGGATTGAGGCGCCTGCATCCCCGCGGTGCACCCTGTTCCAGTCCAAGGTATCGTTGTTGATCTGCCTATTGAGGGTGGCTGCCCATTGCTGTGACCCGGCGCCGATCGCTGAGCTGACGTCCAGGGAGTCGGCACCGTTGGCGGTCCTGTAACGATTGATGGCGCTGCTCACCTGAGCGGCGAACGCATCGTTGGCAGCGGGTGCGGCGAGTGGCGTGGCCACGCCGATAAGGGGCGCGGGGATCGGCGTGGCCGCAGTGCCCTCTGTTGGGGATGTGGCGACAGAACCGAAAGGCGGATGGGTTGGCGTGGCTGTCTCGGCAGGTGCCTCGGGAGAGACTGACTTGGCAGGAGTCTCGGCGGGAGTTTTGGCGGGAGTCGTCACGGCCGGAGTCGTCACGGCCGGAGCTGGGGAGGGCTTGTTTGTTGCGGATGCCGTGGCTTCCGGCGGGGCTGGGTCGGCGGGAAACGAGGGACCGGACGGCGCGGCCGTGGCGGGGGCTGTCGGGGCGGCGGCGGCAGGGGCCAATCCGGAGAAAAGGACAGCAGCCGCGATGGCTGAGGCTGTAGCCAGCCCAAGGGTTTTTCGCATGGTTGATACCTAGCAATGGGGGACAGGGAAACGTGGGGCACGAATGCCCTTACCGATACTACCGGCTCCAGACGCCCAAGTGTTCTCCATCACAATGAATTATGTCCATAGACCTGAAATAAGTGCGTTAAACGCGTGTGGGGGTTGCCGCACATTTGGCAGCAACCCTCACGCGATTGGTTCGCTAGAGTCCCAAGTCGGCGTCGAAGGCCCCGGCACTCAGTCTTGACGCGAGCGTTTGCAGGAACCTGCCTGCATCGGCGCCGTCGACGATCCTGTGGTCGTACGTCAGGCACAGGTACATCATGTGGCGAATGGCCAGCACGTCCTCGCCGTCCGGACCAGAAACGGCCATGGGCCGCTTGACAATGGCTCCAACGCCGAGGATTCCCACCTGTGGCTGGTTGATGATCGGCGTGTCAAACAACGCACCGACCGAACCGATGTTGGTGATGGAGAATGTGCCGCCGCTGAGTTCGTCGGCCTTGATGGAGCCGTTGCGGGTTCGTGTCGCCACGTCGGCGATGCCAGCAGCCAGTCCTGCCACGTCGAGTGCACCGGCGTCACGCACCACGGGAACCAGGAGTCCCTTGGGCCCGTCCACAGCAAAGGCGAGGTGTTCGGCGTCGTGGTAGGTGATGGTGCCAGCGGCCTCATCGAAAGCAGCATTGAGCATTGGATGGACCTGCAAAGCCTCGGCCACAGCCTGGGCGATGAACGGCAGAAACGTCAGTTTGACCCCGTGCGCTGCGGCAAAGGGAGCCTTTGCTCGTTCCCGCAACCGCACGATCGCAGTCATGTCGACCTCGTGCACCTGCGTCAGCTGGGTGGAGGTTTCCAAGGACTCACGCATGCGCTTGGCAATGACGGATCGAATGCGCGACGCCTTCACAACAGTGCCGCGCAGGCTTGCTGGAGCCGTTGCCCCTGCCGCGGGTGTAGCAGCCGCCGGGGCAGCATGCACGACGGCGGGACTTGCCGCAGGTGTCGACGCGGCAGCAGCCGCTGCCTTCACATCCGCACCGCGAACACGCATGCCAATGCCGGTGCCCGTCACAGTGGACAGGTCAACGCCAAGCTTGCGTGCGAGCTTGCGCACGAGCGGAGTGACATAACCGGTCGATTTTGCAGAGGCCACCGCGGGTTTGGCCAGCAGCGGTGCCGGGGCGGCAACCGGGGTGGGCTCGACCGGCGGCGGAGGAGCCGGCATGTTCGTAGGCGACGTAAAGGAGGAGGCAAGGCCGCTCGCGGCCGGCGGACGGATAGTCGCCGGAACATGTCGGTCCGCAGCCGCCGGGGCAGCCGCAGCCGCCGGGGTTGAGTCGCCAGCGGTGATGATGGCCAGGACGGAGCCGACTTCGGCGACCTCGTCCTCGGCCACCAGGATGCTGTGCAGGATTCCTTCGAACGGCGAGGGGATTTCCGTGTCCACCTTCTCGGTGGACACTTCCACCAGGGGCTCATCCAAGGCCACGGTGTCCCCGACGGCTTTCAGCCAGCGAGTGACGGTGCCCTCGGTGACGCTTTCACCCAGTGCAGGCAGCAGCAGGGACTCAGGCATCCGCAGGGCGCTCCACGGTGATCTCGCCGCGGCGCAGCAGATTTCCTGTGGGCGTGATGCCGTCAAGCTCGTGACCGCGTAGGAACGTACGGCGGACCACACCGGAGAGTGCGCGCCCGTCGTAGGGGGTGATCGGGTTCTTGTGCTTGAGCTTCTTGACGTCGACAATGAAGGCGTCGTCGGCAGCAAAGATGGCGAAGTCGGCGTCGTAACCGGGAGCCAGTTTGCCCTTGCGGTGTAGCTGGACAAGCTCGGCCGGTGCGGTGGACATCCAGTGGACAACCTTTTCCAAGGAGATGCCGCGGTGGCGTGCTTCGGTCCAGATCAGCGACAGGCCCAGCTGCAGGGAGGAAACGCCGCCCCAGGCAACGGCGAAGTCGCCGTTTTCCAGATCCTTCAGATCCAGGGTGCTGGGGGAGTGGTCGGAGACAATGCAGTCAATGGTGCCGTCCAGCAGGCCCTGCCACAGCTTTTCACGGTTGGATGCTTCGCGGATGGGCGGGCAGCACTTGTATGCAGTGGCTCCGTTGGGGATTTCCTCGGCCATGAGGGTGAGGTAGTGCGGGCACGTTTCCACGGTCAGCTTGACGCCGTCGCGGCGGGCGCTGGCAATCATCGGCAGGGCATCGGAGGAGCTCAAGTGCAGGATGTGGGCCCTGGCACCGGTCCAGCGGGCGCGCTCAATAACCTCGGCCACGGCCAGGTTCTCGGCGCCGCGGGGGCGCGAGGCCAGGAACTTCTCGTAGTGGTCGCCTTGGGCAGTGGGAGCCCGGTCGATGGTGCGTGAGTCTTCGGCGTGGACCAGCATGAGAGCGTCGTAGCTCGTCAGCTCCCGCATGTCGAGTTCCATCTCGTCGGGATCCAGCGGCGGGAATTCGTCCACGCCGGAGTGCAGCAGGAAGCACTTGAAGCCGAAAGCGCCGTCGTCGTGCAGCGGGCGCAGATCCTTGGTGTTGCCGGGGATGGCACCGCCCCAGAAGCCAACGTCCACGAACGCCTGGTCGCGCGCTACGCTGCGCTTGAGTTCCAGGGCGTCCACGTTGACGGTCGCCGGGATGCTGTTGAGGGGCATGTCGATGATGGTGGTGACGCCGCCGGCTGCTGCTGCGCGGGTGGCGGAGGCGAAGCCTTCCCAATCCGTGCGGCCGGGCTCGTTGACGTGCACGTGGCTGTCAACGAGGCCAGGGATGAGCGTCTCGTCGTCGGCCAGTTCAATGACCTCGCGTCCGGCGAGATTGTTGCCCAGGGGTTCAAGGGCTATGGTGACGCCGTTGCGGACGCCCACTTCGCGCGGCACAATGCCGGCCGTGGTCAGTACTCGCTTGCCGCGAATGACCAGGTCATAGATTTCCCCATGTGCTTCATTTCCTGCGGTGTTAGACATAGGAGTTCTCCTCTTCCTTGCCGGTGTTGGCAAGTCGTGTGCCGATCAATGCCCCGATTTGTGTCAAAAGGGCGCCGGCGTTCTTCATGCAAAGGTCTGTATCGGATTCTATATCCGTCAACGCGTAACTGTGGGCAAAACCGGCTGCAGCCAACGTTTCGGGGCTCAAGGTGGTGCGTCCGCACACGGCTACAACAGGAACGCCTGCTGCACGTGCCGCCGTCGCGACACCCATGGGGGCCTTGCCAAAGAGGCTCTGTTCGTCCAGACTGCCTTCGCCCGTAATGACCAGATCGGCGCAGTCAATCTTGGCAGCAAGACCGGTTAGGTCAAGGATAACCTCGATGCCGGGCCGGCGCATGGCGGATAAAACGGCCAAGGCTGCGTAGCCGGTGCCACCAGCCGCGCCTGAGCCGGGTGCGTCAATGGCGTCCACAGCGGCTGTGCCGAGTGCATTGGCCATGATCCGGAAATACCGCTCAAGGGCATTTTCCAGGTGCTTGACGTGAGCTTCGCTGGCGCCTTTTTGGGGGGCAAAAACTGCCGCCGCGCCATCAGGGCCCAGCAGGGGATTGTCGACGTCGCTGGCCAGGGTGAGTGGTACACCGCCCAGTCGCGTGTCGAGTCCGGTCAAGTCAATGTTGGTGAGCTTGGCAAGGGCGCCGCCGCCGGAGGGCAGGCGCCGCCCGGCCGCGTCCTTGAATTTAACGCCCAACGCTGCGAGCATGCCAGCCCCGCCGTCCGTTGTGGCGCTGCCGCCCACTCCGAGAACAATCTCGGTGCAGCCGTGATCCAAGGCGGCGGACACCAGCTGGCCAGTGCCGAAGGTGCTCGCCGCCAAGGGGGAAAACGTTCCGTTGGGGAGCACGGCCAGCCCGGAGGCTGCCGCCATCTCAATGACAGCCACCTTACCGTTGACGGCAAAGTCTGCGGTGATGGGCTGGCCGGTGGGCCCTTGAACGGTAGTGCTGACGCGGGAGAAGCCAGAGGCCACCACAGCGTCTACGGTGCCCTCGCCGCCGTCGGCAACAGGCATGAGGTCAATGTCCAGTCCAGGATGCGCAGTGCGCAATCCGGTTTCCAGCCATTGAGCCACCTCCGGTGCCGACAGCGATCCCTTGAACTTGTCAGGGGCGAGGACGATCCGCATGATTCGTCCCTAGTCCTGAAGTGTCAGGATTGCGGTGGGTGCGTCGGCGGCGTATTGGGCAATGTCTTCGATCTCGTTGACGTTGTCCAGCTCGGTGCCCATGGAAATGTTGGTGACGCGCTCCAGGATGGCTTCGACAACAACCGGAACCTTGAACTCTTCCATGAGGCGCTTTGCCTCGGCGAATGCGGCAGCCATGTCCTCGGGGCGCTCAACGCGGATGGCCTTGCAGCCCAGGCCTTCGGCAACCTTGATGTGGTCAACGCCGTAGCCGTTGGTCTCCGGCGAGTTGAGGTTGTCGAATGCCAGCGACACGTGGTAATCCATCTTCAAGCCGCGCTGGGACTGACGGATCAGGCCCAGGTAGGAGTTGTTGACGACTACGTGGATGTACGGCAGGTTGAACTGAGCGCCGACGGCCAGTTCTTCGATCATGAACTGGAAGTCGTAGTCACCCGAGAGTGCAACAACGGGCTGTCCCGGCTTGCCGCGGACAACGCCCAGGGCTGCAGGCATGGTCCAACCCAAGGGGCCGGCCTGTCCGGCGTTGATCCACTGGCGCGGGCCAAAGACGTGCAGCATCTGGGCGCCGGCAATCTGCGACAAACCGATGGTGGAGACGTAGGTGGTGTCCGGGCCGAACGCGGCATTCATTTCTTCGTACACGCGCTGCGGCTTCATGGGCACGTTGTCGAAGTGGGTCTTGCGCTGCAGCGAGCCCTTGCGAGCCTGGCAGTCCTTGGACCAGGCACCGTAGTCCGGCACGCCGAGGTCGGCCTTGCGCTCACGAGCGACTTCGAGCAACACGGTCAGGGCTGCTCCGGCGTCGGAGACGATGCCCAGGTCAGGTGCGAAAACGCGGCCGATCTGGGTGGGCTCGATGTCCACGTGGATGAACTTGCGGCCCTTGGTGTAGGTGTCCAGTCCGCCGGTGTGGCGGTTGGCCCAGCGGTTGCCGATGCCGATGACGGTGTCTGACTCCAGGAACGTGGCGTTGCCGTAGCGGTGTGAGGTCTGCAGGCCAACCATGCCGGCGCTCAGCGGGTGGTCGTCCGCGATGACGCCCCAGCCCATGAGCGTGGAGATGACGGGAATGTTCAGCAGCTCAGCCAATTCCACCAGCTGCTCGGAGGCGTTGGCGTTGATGACGCCGCCACCGGCGACGATCAGCGGCTTTTCTCCGGCCAGCAGGATGTCCAGGGCTTTTTCGGCCTGCTGGCGCGATGCGGCGGGCTTGCTCGGGACGAGGGGCTCGTAAGCGTCGATGTCGAATTCAATTTCGGCCATCTGCACGTCGATGGGCAGGTCCAAGAGGACCGGGCCGGGACGGCCTGAGCGCATGAGGTAGAAGGCTTTCTGGAAGGCGCCGGGGATCTGGCCGGGCTCCTTGACCGTCATGGACATTTTGGTGACCGGGGCAGCAATGGTCTCGATGTCAATGGCCTGGAAGTCTTCTTTGTGCAGCTTGGCAACAGGTGCCTGACCGGTGATGCACAGCATCGGGATGGAGTCAGCCTGGGCAGCGTACAGCCCGGTGATCATGTCGGTGCCGGCGGGGCCGGACGTACCGGTGCAAACACCGATGTTGCCCTCGGCGGCACGTGAGTAGCCGTCCGCCATGTGGGAGCCACCTTCCATGTGGCGCGCCAGGGTGTGGTTGAAGCCGCCGTGCTGGCGCATGGCGGAGTAGAACGGGTTGATGGCTGCTCCGGGAAGACCAAAGATCTCCGTGGCGCCTTCTTTTTCCAAAATCAAAACGGCTGCGTCTACGCTGCGCATTTTAGCCATGGTTTGCTCCTTCAAAATTTTTGTGCGGTGTGCCCTGGTGGGGCCGGGGAGTGCTGAACGGGAGGTGGGTTTCCCGCCGTCGGACGTCTCGAGGATCATCCGACGGCGGGAAGTGTGTGGGGCGTGAACCCCGCAGGGTGTTGCTTACTTGCGGCCGGAGGAGGCCAGTGCCAGCTTGAACAGACCTGAGTGGTCCAGTCCGCCGTCGCCCTGGGCAACCATGGACGTGACGAGCTGGGCAACTGCGCCGCCAAGCGGGACAGCAACGCCGGCTTCGCGGGCTGCTGCTGTGACAATGCCGAGGTCCTTGTTGTGAAGGGCAAGGCGGAAGCCGGGGTCGAAGTTGCGATCGAGCATCTTCTGGCCCTTCTGGTCAAGGACCTTGGAGCCGGCGAGGCCCCCGCCAAGAACCTTCAGTGCGGCGTCGGTGTCCACGCCGTAAGCCTCAAGGAACACGATGGCTTCCGAGAGAGCCTGGATGTTGACGGCCACGATCAGCTGGTTGGCTGCCTTGACAGTCTGGCCTGAGCCGGAGGGACCAACGTGAACGATGGTCTTGCCAACGGCATTCAGGACCTCTGCCGCGTCGGCAAAGTCCTTGGCGTCTCCGCCAACCATGATGGAGAGGACACCGTCAATGGCACCCTGCTCGCCACCTGAGACGGGAGCGTCCAAGGGGCGGATACCGGCTGCAACGGCGTCTTCGGAGAGGCGCTTGGAGACGTCGGGGCGGATGGAGCTGGCGTCAACCCAGATGGTGCCCTTGCGGGCGTTGGCGAAGAGGCCCTCGGGGCCGCTGACAACACCTTCAACGTCGGGGGAGTCCGGAACCATGGTGACGACGACGTCGGCGTCCTTCACGGCGTCGGCGATGGACGTGCCGCCCTTGCCGCCGGCTTCGACAAGCTTGTCGATGGCGCCCTGGCTGCGGTTGAAGCCGGTGACCGTGTGGCCGGCCTTGACGAGGTTCACTGCCATGGGCAGTCCCATGATGCCGAGTCCGATTACTGCAACGTTGCTCATATTGATTCCTTTGCGTGAAGTGTAAGGGGTTTGGTGGAGGGAGGTTTAGTTGGAAGGCTGGCGAACGGCCCAGTTGAAGGCCTCCGCTGCGGGAGCCTTGTATTCCAGGCCGATGGGGCCGGTGTAGCCCAATTCGCGGCTGCGGGCGATCCACTGGTCGAGCGGGAGCGTGCCGGTGCCGGGGGCACCGCGGCCGGGGTTGTCGGCGATCTGAATGTGGCCGAAGTCCTTGGCATGGTTTTCAATGACAGCTGCTACGTCGTCGCCGTTGACGGCCAAGTGGTAGAAGTCAGCAAGGAGCTTCACATTGTCGACGCCGGCTGCTTCGGTCCTGGCGATGATGGCCATGACATCCGCAGCGGTCTTCAACGGGTAGGCGGGCGTTCCGGAGACGGGTTCCAGCAACACGGTGCCGCCGATGGCTGCAACGCCTTGGGCAGCGGCCACGAGGTTCTTGACACCAAGTTCGTCCTGCTCCTCGGCAGTGAACTCTTCCTGACGGTTGCCATACAGGGCGTTGAAGTGCTTGCAGCCGAGGCGTTCGCCAATACCTGCCACCACGGCAATGTTGTCCTTGAATTCCGAGCAGCGTCCCTTCCAGGAAACGAGGCCGCGGTCACCGCCGGGCATGTTGCCGGCGTTGAAGTTCAGACCGGTCAGCTGCACGCCTGCATCGGTGATGGCACGCTCAAACGCGGTGACATCGGCGTCGGCCGGGACGGAGGATTCAAAGGGCCACCAGAACTCCACTGCGTCAAAACCAGCGGCCTTGGCTGCGGCCGGGCGTTCGAGCAGGGGAAGCTCTGTCAGGAGGATGGAGCAGTTCACTGTGTACGTCATTGTAGGACCTTCCAATGGAATTCTAGATTCCAACGTTCTCATATTGTGGAAATAAGTTTCTGCCTTATGAAAAGTTTAGAGATGATTACGGGCAACGTCAAGGCCATGGTGGGATGCGAATCACGCGTGGGTCGGCGTTAGACACAAAAAAGCACCCATTTGTGCTTTTAGCACCCCGTCAGACGGGGGCTAAAAGCACAAACGGGCGCTGATATTGCAAATGTGGACCTTACGTCAGTTTGATCTGACGGTTCATGTCCTTGTACAGCAGGTAGCGGAACTCGCCAGGGCCGCCGGCGTAGCACGCCTGCGGGCAGAATGCGCGGAGCCACAGGAAGTCGCCTGCTTCCACTTCGACCCAGTCATCATTGAGCAGGTACATGGCCTTGCCTTCAAGGACGTACAGGCCGTGTTCCATGACGTGCGTTTCCGGGAACGGGATGACGCCGCCGGGCTGGAACGTAACAATGTTCACCTGCATGTCGTGTGCCAGGTCGGATGAGTCCGTGAACCGGGTGGTCTTCCAGGCACCGTTGGTGTCCGGCATCGCAGTGGGCTCAACTTCATCGTCACTGGTGACAAATGACGTTGCCTCGTAGCCGTCAAGACGCTCGTACGCCTTGCGGATCCACTGGAACGAGACGATGTCATCGGAAACGTTCTCCAAGCCCCAGGCGTCACCGGCTGCGAGGTAGGCGTAGCCGCCTTCCTCCAACTGGTGCAGTTCGCCTTCAAGGGTCAGGTTGACCTTGCCCTTGGTCACAAAGATGACGCCTTCAACGCCGGGCTCGAACTCGGCGCGAGGGGCGCCGCCGCCAGCACCAATCTCAACGATCAGCTGAGAGAAGGTGGTGGCAAAGCCGGAGATGGGACGTGCCAGGATCCATGAGCGGGTGTTGGAGAAGCCCGGCAGTGAACTGGTCACGATGTCCGTCATGACGCCCTTGGGGATGACCGTGTAGGCCTCCTTGACAATGGCGCGTTCGGTGGTCAGGTGTGTCTGCGGCGGCAGGCCGCCTTGCGGGTAGTAATACTTGCCCATAGCTGAATCCTTTTACTTGGAGACGGAAGCGAGCCGCGGGTGGGCCAGCTTCGTCAGTTGACTTTGGTCAAGGCTCGTCAGGGCCAGCACTTCTTCGGCTCCGGCGGCTCCACAAACGAGGCCGCGCAGGATGAAGTTCGCCAAGGCGCGGGCCGTTGCCGGCTCGTCCATGACAGCACCGGGGGTCTGCTGGACGTAGTTGCGCAACCGCACGGCGGCTGCGGGCAGCCCCTGGCGGTAGAACGCGTACGTTGCGCTGAAACGGCTCGGCAGCTGGGCAGCGTTCAAGTCCCAGCCCTGGTAGTAGCCGCGTTCCAAGGAACGGCGGACCAACCGGCCGTGCAGTGCCCAAGCGGACTCGGCACCTTCACCAATGGGCATGATGTTGGTTGAGCCGTCGGAAAGGCGGATGCCTGTTCCGGCGACTGCCAACTGCATGACTTCCTTCGCGAGATCCGCGACGGGGTGTTCCATGGACTGGTACTCGGCTGAAATTTCCAGCGATGCACTGTAGTCGTAGGTGCCATAGTGCAGGCCGCTGATGCGTCCTGGCACTGCGTGGGCCAGCTGTGCGACGGGGGAGGTGCCTTCGTGGCTGAGGATGATCTGTGGGGTTTCCACCTGCACCTCAAAGCGAAGGCGTCCAGCGGGCAGTCCGTGGATTTCCTCCAAACGGCTGACAGCGAAGTCCATGGCCTTGACCTGGTCCACGGTGGTTACCTTGGGAAGGGTCAAGATCAGTCCCTGCGGCAATTCACCGGCCGAGGCCAGTGCCGAGACAAACAGGTCAAGGGTCCGCACGCCACGGGCCCGTGTGGGGGCCTCGAAGCACTTGAAGCGAATGCCGATGAACGGAGGAGCGGTTCCAGCCTCCACCGCTGCATTGACAGCCTTGCCGGCTGCGACGGCGGCAGCATCTTCTGCCTCGTCACCGCGATCGCCGAAGCCGTCCTCAAAGTCGAGGCGCAGGTCTTCGATGGGTTCGCTTGCCAGCTTGGCAGCCACGCGAGGTGCCACGGCTGCAGCCAGTTCCTCGTCCTGGCCGAGCAGCTTGCCGAGCTTTTCCAGTCCACCATAGGCGTCGATGGCGGCCTGACCCTGCGCGCCCCATTCGGCGGCAAAGGAGGAATTGAACTTGTCTGCCGGCACATAGACCGTGTGGACAGGCTGGCGGCTTCCGTCGTCGCCCGGGTAGTTGCGGTCAAGCAACGTGTCCGTGGCGGCACAGGCGGACTCAATATGGGCCAGGTCGGCCGCGTTCAGAGACGCTTGTACAGCCATTCCTAGCCCACCAGTTCGTAGGCCGGGATGGTGAGGAAGTCGGTGTAGTCCTCGGAGAGGCAGATGTCACTGATCAGGGCGCTGGCGTCCTTGTAGTACTTCGTGAACAGTTCCTCGCCAACTTCGCCGCGCAGCTTCTCGGTTTCCTCAGCAAGGATGCTGGTGACGAGTTCGCGGGTGACCACATTGCCGGTGTCGGCAAGGGTGGTCTTGTTGCGAATCTGCTGCCAGACCTGTGAACGGGAGATTTCCGCGGTGGCGGCATCTTCCATCAAGTTGTGGATGGCCACGGCGCCGTTGCCTGAAATCCAGACGGCGGTGTAGGCGACAGCCACGTACAGGTTCAGGCGCAGGCCTGCTTCGGTTGCCTGGCCCTGTGCCGAAGGAATATCCAACAGCTGATCGGCCGTGACGTTGACCTCGGGGCGCTGCTTGTCCAACTGGTTCGGTTTCCCGCCGAGAATGGTCTCGAAGACTTCCTCGCACACGGGGACCAGGTCCGGGTGGGCAACCCATGAACCGTCAAAGCCGTCATTGGCTTCGCGGGTCTTGTCATTGCGCACCTTTTCAAACGCTGCTGCCGTTACTTCGGGCTCGCGGCGGTTGGGGATGACTGCAGCCATGCCGCCCATGGCGAAGGCACCACGGTGGTGGCAGGTCTTGACCAGGAGCTCGGTGTAGGCACGCATGAAGGGAGCCGTCATGGCAACCTGGGCGCGGTCCGGGAGGGTGAAGTTCTCGCCGGCATCACGGAAGTACTTGATGATGCTGAAGAGGTAGTCCCAGCGACCTGCATTCAACCCTGATGCGTGGTCGCGCAGTTCGTAGAGGATTTCATCCATTTCAAACGCAGCCGGGATGGTTTCAATCAGCACGGTTGCGCGGATGGTGCCCTGCGGGATGTCCAAGTAGTCCTGGGCAAACACGAAGACGTCGTTCCAGAGGCGGGCCTCGAGGTAGCTTTCCATCTTCGGCAGGTAGTAGTACGGACCCTGGCCCTTGGCAATGAGCGCCTTGGCCGTGTGGAAGAAGAGCAGGCCAAAGTCCACCAGACCGCCGGAGGTGGGTGCGCCGTCGACCAGCACGTGGCTTTCGATCAGGTGCCAGCCACGGGGGCGGGCCACCACAACAGCCAGGGGTGCGTCGGTGCGCAGGCGGTATTCCTTGCCCTCGGGGGAGGTGTATTCAAGGGTTCCCTCTGCTGCGTCCTTTAGGTTCAGGACGGCGTCAACAACGTTGGGCCAGGTGGGGGTTGACGCATCTTCAAGGTCGGCGAGCCACACCTTGGCGCCGGAGTTCAGCGCATTGATGGCCATCTTGGCCGGTGAGGCCGGGCCGGTCATTTCAACGCGGCGGTCCTGCAAGGGGGCCGGAGCCGGAGCAACCTTCCAATCACCTTCACGGACGGACTTGGTTTCCGGCAGGAAATCAAGCTTGCCTGTTGCAGCAACTTCTTCGCGCTTCGTGCCGCGGGCGGCCAGCAGTTCTTCGCGGATGGGGTTGAAGCGGCGGTTGAGTTCGGTCACGAAGGCCAGGGCCTCGGGCGTGAGGATTTCTTCTGCACGCGGGATGGGGTTGGGATCGGTGACTGTTGCTATCTGGCTGCTCATGCGTTGGCCCTTTCGGAAGGTGTGGCAGCTGCCGCGTTCCTCACGGCTGCTGCAACGTCGCCGGCCACATGCGGGTCGAAGACGCTGGGAATGATGAAGCTTGCGTTGCGCTCAGAGTCATCGACGCGGTCGGCGATGGCAGTGGCCGCTGCAACAAGCATCTCATCTGTGATGTCCGAAACGCCCGCATCCAGCAAACCGCGGAAGAATCCGGGGAATGCCAGCACGTTGTTGATCTGGTTCGGGAAGTCGCTGCGACCTGTGGCAACCACGGCTGCGTACTTCGATGCGATGACCGGATCAACCTCGGGGGTCGGGTTGGCCATGGCGAAGATGATGGAATCCTTGGCCATGGAAGCAACCTGCTCCTCGCCGATGACGTTCGGGCCGCTGACGCCGATGAAGACGTCGGCGCCGGCAACGGCGTCGTGCAGGGTGCCGGTGAAGTTGTCCGGGTTGGTGTTGTTCGCCAGCCACGTGCGGTGTTCGTCTGTGTAGGTCTCGTCGCGATTGATGGCGCCGTTGCGGCCACAGGCCACAATGTTCTTGGCACCCTGGGCCAGCAGGAGCTGGATGATGGCGTTGCCGGCTGCGCCGACGCCTGCAACAACGATCTTGACGTCTTCGATCTTCTTGTCGACGACCTTCAGTGCGTTGGTCAGTGCGGCGAGGGTGACGATTGCCGTGCCATGCTGGTCATCGTGGAAGACCGGGATGTCCAGTTCTTCCTTCAAGCGACGCTCAATTTCGAAGCAGCGGGGAGCGGCGATGTCTTCAAGGTTGATGCCACCGTAAACCGGAGCCATGGCCTTGACGATCATGATGATCTCTTCGGTGTCCTTGGTGTCAAGGCAGACGGGCCAGGCATCAACGTTTGCGAACTGCTTGAACAGGGCTGCCTTGCCTTCCATGACGGGAAGTGCGGCTGCGGGTCCAATGTCGCCCAAGCCGAGGACGGCGGTGCCGTCGGTGACCACGGCGATGGTGTTGCGCTTGATGGTCAGGTTGCGGGCAGCGGCAGGATCTTCATGGATGGCCATGCAGACACGGGCGACGCCGGGGGTGTAGGCGCGTGAGAGATCGTCACGGTTACGGATGACGAACTTGGAGTTGACCTCGAGCTTGCCGCCCAAGTGCATCAGGAACGTGCGGTCCGAGACGTGCAGGACGTGAACGCCCTCGAGTGCTTCCAGGGCATCTTTGACCCGGTTTGCGTGTTCGTCGTCGGTGGTGTTCGCGGTGATGTCGACGACGATGCTCTCGTGCTGTGATTCAACAACGTCCAACGCGGTGACTGCGGCACCGGCTGAACCGACGGCAGCCGCCAGCTCGCTCGTGACGGTGAAGTTGGACGGAGCGGTCACGCGGAGGGTGATGGAGTTGCCGGGGCTAGGATTCGCCATTGAGATTCCTTGAGGTATGGCCCGTGAGGGCTAGTCGACATTTACGATTGTTCTCGTAGAATGGATATTATTATCTATCTGGTGGAAATTCAAGCCCTGCGCGATGTTTGAAGACGCTGAAGCTGAATAAGGTATGTTGTCAATTGGAAGATTCATACCACCATGCGGAATGATTAGTGACTTTGAACTAGTAGGAGACTCACCATGGCAGCTAAAGCAACGGGCGGCGTTCAGTCCGTGGAGCGTGTCTTCGAACTGCTCGAACTCATTACCGAAGCTGGCGGCAATGTAACCCTCAGTGAGCTCTCCGCCTCCACCGAGCTGCCGCTGCCCACCATTCACAGGCTCCTGCGCACCCTTGTCTCGCTTGGCTACATTCGTCAGCTGCCCAGCCGACGCTACGCTCTGGGCCCGCGGTTGATCCGATTGGGTGAAGGTGCCACGAAGCAGCTTGGCGCCATGGCCATGCCGCAGCTGGAGTCTTTGGTCCAGCAATTGGGTGAAACAGCCAACATGGCCGTCCTGGACACGGACATGGTCATTTACATTGCCCAGGTCCCCTCCCCGCACGCCATGCGCATGTTTACCGAGGTGGGTCGCCGGGCCCACACCCACGACACCGGCGTCGGCAAGGCGCTGCTGGCCCAACTGGACGACGACACAGTGCGTCGCATTGTGGCTCGGCAAGGCATGCCCACGCCCACTAGTAAAAGCCACAAGAACGTTGAAAGTCTGCTGGCCGACCTCGCCCAGATCCGCGAACGCGGCTACTCGATTGACGAGGAAGAGCAGGAACTTGGTGTGCGTTGCTTCGCCATGGCTGTTCCTAACGCGCCCACGCCGACGGCAATCTCCGTCTCCGGCCCCGTCCAGCGCGTTGACGAGCGTTTTGCCAACCGCGCCATCCCGCTGCTGCACAAGGCCGCCCAAGTGATCTCCACGGGGCTCAACAGAAACTAGCCGGACCTTTCTGAAAGACACGCATCAGGTCGGCGGCGACACCGATGGCGATCACGGCAGGGTGTTTCCCGGTGATGTCGGGGACTCCGATGGGGCACTGAATACGCTCGAGCAAGGCTTCCGAATGCCCCTCGGCTGTGAGCTTCATCCGAAACCTGGCCCATTTTGTGGCGGATCCGATGACCCCGATGCTCCCGAACCCTTCCCGTCGCAGAGCCGCGTCGCAGAGCATCAGATCTTCTGCATGGTCGTGGGTGAGGATGAGCAGATGCGCGCCATCCGGAAGCTCAGCGATGAGGGTCTCGGGGGCAGGCAGGGTATGCAGGTGCACAGCGGCCGGGCCGGCTTCGAGCGTGGCGGCGAGAACGCCGTCGATCATGCCCTCCCGGGAGTCGGCAAGGTGCAGGACAATCTCGTGGCGGCTGAGGATTCGTGCCAATTCCCTGCCAACGTGGCCGGCACCGAAAACTGCGACGGTGGGGCGCCGTCCAATCGTTTCCAACAGTACCCGCACGACGCCGCCGCAGCATTGGGTGCCATAGGCTGCCGGTGCGTGTTCATTGAGGCCGAATTCGACTTCCTCCACCGTATCCATCCCGCCATCGAGCATTGTGCGGGCGCGCTCGGTGACGGTGGCTTCCATGTTGCCGCCGCCGATGCTCCCCGATGCAGCCTCGGCTGAGATGAACATCTTCGCACCGACTTCGCGGGGGGAGTGGCCGCGGACCTCGATGATCGTCGCCAGCACCCCTATCGTCCCGGCAGTGTGCGCACGAGCGAGAGCGTTGATCCAATCCACGATGCCCTGTCCGGATCAATCGGCGGCGAGAGCCGGGTCGGACACCATCCTGCGCGCCTTGTCCAGCGCCCAGTACACCGCTTCGGGCGTGGCCGGTGAAGGCAACTCGACCTGATGCCCCGGCTCACCGAAGGCCGCTGCGGCGGCGCGCAGCGCCTCCCGCACCGCAATGGACAGCATGAGCGGCGGCTCACCCACGGCCTTTGACCCGTACACACTTCCACCGTCGTCGGTGGTCTCCCCGTGCACGTAGAGGTCCACGTTGAAGACTTGTGGCAACTCTGAGAACGACGGCAGCTTGTATGTACTCGCCGCCTGCGTCAGCAGCTTGCCGCGGTTGGGCCCGTCGCTCGTGTCCCACCGCAGATCCTCCTGCGTGAGCCAGCCGACGCCTTGGATAAATGCACCTTCGACCTGTCCGAGGTCGATCAAGGGTGAGAGCGAACTGCCGACGTCGTGCAGCAGGTCCACCTGCCGCGTCGTGTACGCTCCGGTGTACCCATCAACCTCCACCTCGGCGACTGCGGCCCCGCGGGCATAGTATTTAAACGCGTTGCCCTTGTACGTGCTCGAATCGAAGTAGAGTCCTTCGGTGCGGTAATAACCGGTCGCTGACAATGACACCCGTTGGAAATATGCCGTCTCAATAAGCTCCTCCCAAGTCGTGCACTTCTCCGTTCCCAACCCGTTGACAACCCCTCTCGTGATGCGGACGTCGTTCGCGTGGACGCCGAGCATGCCGGCTGCCACCGGAGCAAGCCGGTCCAGGATGAGCTCGCAGGCGTTCTTGACTGCACCGCCGTTGAGGTCGGAGCCGGTCGAGGCAGACGTGGCAGAGGTGTTGGGCACTTTATCGGTCCGAGTCGGAGCGAGACGAACACGCCGCAGCGGGAGCCCCAGCGCTGTTGCGGCGACTTGCAGCATTTTCGTGTGCAGGCCCTGGCCCATCTCCGTGCCGCCGTGGTTGATGAGCACCGAGCCGTCGCGGTAGACGAGCACGAGCGCACCGGCCTGGTTTAAGAACGGTTTGTTGAACGAGACGCCGAACTTCACCGGAGTGATGGCCAAGCCCCGCTTGACGTGTTGGTGGGCGGTGTTGAATGCGGCCACGTCGAGAAGCCGGGCATCGTAGTCACTTGATTTCTTGAGCTTGTCCCAGATGTCGACCATGCGCTCGGCCTGGCTGACCACCTGCTCATAGGGGGTGCTCTGGCCCGGAGCATAGAAGTTCCTGCGGCGGATTTCCTCTTCGCCGAGGCCCAGCTTCGTGGCCGCCTGGCCAAGCAGATCCTCGGTCACGATCATGCCGGAGGGTGCGCCGAAGCCACGGAATGCCGTGTTTGAGGTCTTGTTCGTCCGCGCGATTTGGCCGATCACATGGACATTGGGAAGGTAGTAGGCATTATCGACGTGGCACAGCGCTCGGCTCACGACGGCGGGGGACAGGTCGACGCTGAAGCCGCCATCGGCGGTCAGCACGGCCTTGTACGAAAGGATGTGCCCGTCGTCGTCCAAACCGGCCTCCCAAGTGGCATGGAAGCCGCCACGCTTGCCGGTCATGGTCAGATCCTGAGTGCGGTTGAGGCGCAGGCTTACGGGCCGGCCAGTCAGTACGGCGCCCATGGCCGCGACGGATGCGAACGCATTCGCGTTCGTCTCCTTGCCACCGAAGCCGCCACCCATGCGCAGGCACTGCACCGTGACCTGGCTCGATGAAATGCCCAGGACCCGGGCAGCCACCTCCTGCGTGTGGCTCGGGGCCTGGGTTGAGGACTGGATGAAAACCTGCCCGCTCTCGTCGACGGTGGCGAACGATGCCTGGGTCTCAAGATAGAAGTGCTCCTGGCCCTGGATGTCGATCCCACCGCTGATGCGGTGCGGAGCGTTCGCGAGGGCCGCATCAGCGTCGCCGCGCTGGAGCGTCGCCCGCGGTCCCTGGAACTGCCCTGCCGCGATGGCCTCCTGGGCGGTGATGATGGACGGCAGTTCCGTATAGGCGATCGCGATGGCGTCGGTTGCCAGGCGTGCTTCTTCGAGGCTCTCAGCGAGCACCCAAGCTACAGGTTGTCCGTGGTACAGCACCTCGTTGGGGAAGAGAATTTCGTCCCCAATGTCACCGTAATCGTTCAGGCCCGGGACGTCCAAAGCCGTGAGTACACGAACCACCCCGGGCATTGCCTCGGCCTTGGACGTGTCGATGGAGTCGATGTGGGCGTGCGCGGCGAAAACTTGGAGCGGCCACGCGTGGAGAACATTGGCTGACCGGTAGGGAAGGTCGTCAGTGTACAAAGCCTGACCCGTGACATGCTCCCACGCGGCCTCGTGCGGCATGACGACACCGGTGGTGCCGCCGTCGGGGATCTCCGCAAGAGGGCGGGAGGAAAACGGATTCATGATGCAGCCTCCGAGTAGAAGCGACGGATGGATTGGGCGAGTGTGGCGCTGCGGTATTCGGCACTGGCACGGTGGTCGGACATCGGCGTCCCCACGGTCTGCATGACCTCGGCGGCTGCCTCGAACGTTTCGGCCGTCCACGGCTTGCCGATCACTGCGGCTTCAGTGTCCAACGCACGCAGTGTCATCGCGGCGGCCCCGCCCACACCGATACGGATGTGCTGAACCGTCCCGTCGGTGACAGTCGCGGCGATGGCCACTGCCACCGAGGAGATATCATCGAATTTACGTTTGGCAACTTTGTAGAATTGGCCCATCGGTGCGACCGGCGTCGGGATCCGCACTGCGCGGATGAGTTCATCGGCCGCTCGTATGCTCGTGCGGTAGCCCGTGAAGTAGTCGGCCAGCGCCACCGTCCGATCACCGCGCGGTGAGCTGAGCACAAGATCGGCGTCGAGGGCCAGGAGTGCGGGGGCCATGTCGCCGATTGGGGATCCGGTACCGAGGTTTCCGCCGATCGTCGCAGCGTTCCTGATCAGTCGAGACGCGAAGAGGGGGAGGGCTTGGGCGAGTACGGGCACCGAACCTCCAAGGAGGCGTTCGACCTCCGACAGAGTGAGTGCCGCGCCGATCTCGATATGGTCGCCAGCAACGTGGAACTGACGCAACTCCGGCAGCTGGTCAATCGCGATGGTCAGTGGGGTGCGGCGGTGCTTGATTGTCAGCTCGACTCCCCAATCGGTTGAGCCAGCCACCAGGACGGCCTCCGGTGCCCCGGCGAGGAGACTGAGGGTCTCCTCGAGATCAGCAGGACGGACGAAGGTATTCCCCGATGTCTCGATGCGCAGGGGGCGACTGGCGGGGGCGGGCTGATTGCGTCGTTGGGCGATTGGATCGTCGGGATCAACTTCCCCGAGCGCGAAGGCCGCGTCACGGATGGGCCGGTATCCGGTGCACCGGCACAGGTTGCCTGAGAGTGCATGCAGATCGAATCCATTGGGCCCGATCTCGGGTTCGTGTGGGGACGTCGATTCGTACCTCGTGGCCGGCACGACGTCGGCACCCGCAGCCGCGTCCCGCTCAGTCCGCGGTGGCAGCCAAGGTTCAAGGCGCTGGGCGTCGTCGTTCAGGACGAGCGGCCAGGGAAGTTTGTTCCCGGACGGCACGGCGCGTGCGGTGGAGATGATGTCGGAGGTCGTGGGGGCTGAAAAGCACCCGCCCGACCCGCATTCGCAATTTACGCGGTCCTCACGGTAGTACTCGGCAGCCATCGAGGACACGAAACCGGGTGTGCAATAGCCGCACTGGGAACCGCCCCGCATGGCCATCTCCTGCTGGACCGGGTGCAGCGCGTCGGCGGAGGCCAGACCTTCAGCTGTGTAAATTTCCTGGCCAGCGAGCATTGCAGCGGGTACAAGGCATGAGTTCACTGAGGTCCAGCGGGTGCCTCCTTCACCATCGGGCCGTGAGACCATCACGGCGCACGCTCCGCACTCACCTTCCGCGCACCCCTCTTTGGGGCCTGTGATCCCATTGCCTCGCAGCCATTGCAAAGTGGTGGTGTGCGGGGCGACGTCCGCGACTGACATCTTGTTTCCATTGACGGTCAGGGCTGTGGCAGCTACATCCGTCTCGGCTTGATTGACGGGTTCGGTCATGACCAATCCTCTTTCGTTCTATCCAGCAACGGTGTAAAACCAATGCGTGTCCGCATTCGTTTTAGCATGGTTGAGGCCGACGAGGTCGGGAAGCCAGGCCAGGTTATCCATGCAAACAGGCGGTGGCTATTGTGACGCAGCCTACACCCGTGGGTGGGGAACGGGATAGGGCCCGCACGGTCCGACAGCCGGCCGCCGTTGAGCATGTCGACACAGGATCACACATGGCCCAGGGTGGACGGCCCAACGATTCGAGTTTTCACAATGTGAGAAATGAGTTTCGAAAAAGGTCTTGTCACTGCTCAATCGCCGGTGTTAGTGTTCCAGCATGACTACGGCGGGCGCATCACTTGGGGCGCTAACTACCGGGGGTAATTTGAATTCTGATCTCAAACCCAAGGGCATATCGGTATGCGGAGGCAACAGAGTCCTCTTATGAAAGTCAGCGCCGGTTGCCTCAGTGACAAGGAAGTCACCATGAATACCAGCGAAAACAACCAGAAATACCTGGCTCAGGCAGTCGAACTGGCCACGGCCAATGTGCTGGACGAAGGTGGGCCCTTCGGCGCCATCATAGTCACCGCAGACGGCAGGGCTTTTGAGGGCATTAATCGGGTCACCGCCAACAATGATCCCACCGCTCATGCCGAAGTGACGGCCATCAGGAATGCATGCTCGGCACTTGGCACATTCGACCTCACCGGTGCCACGCTGTACACCAGTTGCGAACCCTGCCCCATGTGCCTGGCATCATCCCTCTGGGCGCGTGTGGAAAAGGTCTTCTTCGCTGCGGACCGTCACGATGCAGCCCGCGCCGGCTTTGACGATGCTGTATTTTACGACTTCTTCGACACCCCTGTAGAGCAGCGGAGCATGCCCGTTGCGCAGATCGCGCCGGGTGCCACAGACCCGCTCACTCCGTTCAACACCTGGAACGGTCTCGAAACCCGGATTGACTACTAGGTCAGGTGGGAAACAGCCATGTCCAATGTGAACAGGACCGGGAAAAAGAACGTAGCGACCGCCCCGAACTCTGAGCAGCCAGCGCCCAAGGGCGGCGTTTGGAACTCCATCGACAATTATTTCGAAATCACTGCTCGCGGCTCCAACGTGCTGCGTGAATTTCGCGGTGCCCTGGCCACGTTCTTCGCCATGGCCTATATTGTGGTGCTCAACCCGCTAATCCTCAGCGCCCCGGATGGCTCAGGGGCAACGCTGGGCATACCCCAAGTGGCTGCGGTGACGGCGGTCGTCGCCGGTGTGGTCACCATCGTCATGGGTGCGTGGGCAAAGTATCCCTTCGCGCTTGCAGCAGGCTTGGGTGTCAACGCGTTCGTCTCAGCCACCGTGGCGACCACTAAAAATGTCACGTGGCCGGAAATCATGGGACTGGTGCTCCTTTCCGGCATCATCATGTTCATCCTGGTCCTCTCTGGACTGCGGGAAGCCGTCATGGTGGCTGTTCCCAAGGGGCTGAAAACCGCCATTGTGGTTGGCATAGGATTGTTCATCGCCATCATCGGGCTGGTCAATGCTGGCTTTGTCCGTCGCATACCGGATGCCTCACACACCACTGTTCCCCTGATGTTGGGCATAGACGGGAAGCTGCTGGGATGGCCCGTGTTGGTCTTTGTCCTCGGCTTGGTGCTGACCATCGTCCTGGTAGTGCGCAAGACGAAAGGTGCAATTCTGATTGGCATCGTGGTTTCCACGCTCTTTGCCATGGGACTGCAACTGCTCACGAACACCCCCTCAAGTCAGACTGATCCCTCCGGCTGGTCGTTGATGGTCCCTGTCCTGCCGACCACCATCTTTTCGGTGCCGGATTTGTCCCTGATCGGCAAAGTGGACATCTTTGGTGCCTTTGTTCACCTGGGCTTCATGTCCGCACTTTTGCTGACGTTCACCATCTTGCTCAGCGTCTTCTTTGATGCCATGGGCACCATGACGGGACTGGCCAGTGAAGCCGGACTGTTGGATGAAAACGGCAACATGAAGAATGCCAGCCGGGTACTGCTCGTGGATGCTGCCGGTTCCATGGCCGGTGGCTTCGGTTCCGTCTCTGCCAACGAGATCTTCGTTGAATCCGGTGCCGGCATCGCTGAGGGTGCACGAACCGGAGTGTCCGCGATCTTCACGGGCTGTTTGCTTTTGCTCTCGGCATTTGTCGCCCCACTGGTGGCGGTGGTGCCGTTCGAAGCCGTGGCGCCAGCGCTGGTCGTGGTCGGATACATGATGGCCTCCCAAGTGCGAAACATTGACTGGAGCGACATCGGCATCGCCATCCCGGCGTTCCTGACGTTCATCCTGATGCCTTTCACCTACTCGATCGCCAACGGTTTGGGAGCCGGCTTCATTGCCTACGTGATCATTCGGGTTGCACAGGGGCGGGCCAAGGAAATGCACGTCCTGATGTGGGGTGTGGCCGTGGCCTTTGTGATCTACTTCTGCATGGGACCCATCCAGCTGTTGCTGGGCACCAGCTAGGGTTTCCGGAGTCGGACTGGGCAGCTGGGGACAATGAAGGGGCCGGCGCAATGTGCGCCGGCCCCTTCATCATTGCTTAGTTATTGCTGTATTCCTGGTGGTGTTTAGCCTTCGCCGCCGGCGTTGCCGGTGGTTCCTGCGTTGACGTTGAGGAGGTCGTATTTGGTGGCTGCTTGGGTGGGGATGGTGGCGTCGATTTCTCCGGTTTTGGCGAGCATTTGCAGGGCGCGTACGACGACGGAGTGTGAGTCGATTTTGAAGTAGCGTCGTGCTGCTGCTCGGGTGTCGGAGAAGCCGAAGCCGTCGGCGCCGAGGGTCGCGAAGTCGTTGGGCAGGAATTGGCGTACCTGGTCCG
This sequence comes from Arthrobacter sp. E3, assembly GCF_017353415.1. Taxonomy (GTDB): domain Bacteria; phylum Actinomycetota; class Actinomycetes; order Actinomycetales; family Micrococcaceae; genus Specibacter. Next base: position 132 of record NZ_JAFMPX010000011.1, on the reverse strand, counting down.
GGACGGCTTTCATGTAGTCGGTGACGGCGATGACCGGTCCTTGTGCATCAGCCATTTTTTGGGTGATGTACGGGGTGCGGACGGGGTTTTCGGGGTGGAGGAACGCTTCTTCTTCCGCGGCGAGTCCGTCGC
>NZ_JAFMPX010000118.1 GCF_017353415.1 Arthrobacter sp. E3 | reverse complement strand
CGAAACAAGACTCTTTCTCCACTAAATACCACTGCTCTCCACAAAACATGACTTCTCGCCTGCCAAATACAATGCTGTTTGCTTTCCAAAAAGACGACGTTTCCTTCGCGCGCTCCCTTTTTTCTCCACAACATGCAAAGTCTCTCTCGAAAACAGGACAGTTTCTCCCTCAAACGCTACTTTTCTCCCGAACATAGGGCCTTTCCTTCGCGCATCATGCCACATTTCTCCTGAAAATATACAGCTCTTCCTTGCAAAATACCACTTTTCTCCCAAAGACATGACCATTTTT
>NZ_JAFMPX010000117.1 GCF_017353415.1 Arthrobacter sp. E3 | reverse complement strand
TCGGATCCAAACCCTCCAACATCTCCGCCGAGCCCGGCCACGGAATCCGCACCCCGCCAACCACCCGAGCCCGCCGCTCCTGCCCGGGCACCTCACCCCACACAGATCCCCACCCCGGCTCACCGCCGCCCGGCTCACCGCCACTTGCCTCACCGCCTGGATCCCCCGGGCCAGCTCCTGAACCCGGCCCCGGGTCAGGTCCTGATGCCCGTTCCGAGTCCGGGCCTGGCTGCGCCACCCACCCAGATCCTGATGCCCCTAGCGCCTCTTCTCGTCCTGCTTGCCCCCTTGG
>NZ_JAFMPX010000116.1 GCF_017353415.1 Arthrobacter sp. E3 | reverse complement strand
GCCCCTTCTTCTTCTCCAGCCTTGGTCACTTGGATCAACCTTGGACGGATATCGTTGCTGTCTGGGTCCTGCGCAGCTACGATGGGCTTGAAATGGACACCGTTAGGTGTTTTGCCGGTGGTCCAAACGCCGGGAGACTTGCAGGGGTGGTTCCACGTCGCGATAGAACTGAAGACGTACCTGTCACCTTCCTTCATGATGTTGTCTTGAGAAAGATCATTACCTGAAGCGAAGCTCACCAGCCGGCCCTCGTTGTGGCTGGTTGGTCCTATGAACTTCTCGCACTGGCTTTGATCG
>NZ_JAFMPX010000115.1 GCF_017353415.1 Arthrobacter sp. E3 | reverse complement strand
GGCCGATGGTCCAGACGCCGGGTTTCTTGCAGGTTTTCTGCTGGGACGAGAGGAAGGTGAACCTGTAGCGGAGGCCCACTTCCATAACGTCGGAACCGGAGTCGAAGTCCGTGTCGAATTGTATGGGCTCCCCTGGGAACGTTTCGGGGCCTTCGTAGATGTACTTCTGGCACTTGTCCCCTTTGATAGGGGACCTGCCAAGCCCGCCGCGGAAGCCGATCCCTGGACCGGGTCGGATCCGGTATGTTACGTCGTGGATAGAGCCTGTGTGGATCTTGTCGCCGTTTGTGTCCACGACGG
>NZ_JAFMPX010000114.1 GCF_017353415.1 Arthrobacter sp. E3 | reverse complement strand
CGCCTGCCCCACCCGAGACAAATGCTCCAAGTCCTGCGCCCACCGCACACACTCCCGATCAGACAAAACCCCCACATCAACACCAAAAGGCAACCCACCACCACTGCTCTCGCCACCACCAGAATCCTGGACCGTACCAACACCGGCAGTGGAACCGGCACCAGCTGTGGCGGTTGCACTGGCAGAAGAACGCACTAACGCCGCAGCAAGATTCAAGAGCTGGTGAACATGCCCACCAACCCGCAAATCCCCTGAATCGGAGGCCGAAAGTCCCGGCCTCCCTGCCGTTTCATCCATACATA
>NZ_JAFMPX010000113.1 GCF_017353415.1 Arthrobacter sp. E3 | reverse complement strand
GCTGGTCCTTCCTCAACAGGGAAGCAAACATCTCGGCGACAAAGCCCTCAAGCTCCTCTCGCAGCGCCGCGACCTGATCCTGCCTCATACAACAAAATTAACAGATCCCACACAAAATTAAAAGTGTTATGTCGCAGGACATCGGTGACACTTCTGTATCAACACATCGGTGACAGTTCTGCCCGTTATTAATGGTTTCCGTCGATTGGCAGTGGTCGTGGGGTTCGGGTCGGATTGATGGGTGAAGAGAAACCAACCCATTGATCCACGGATCCGACTAGCAATATCCCAATGGCCAGATGA
>NZ_JAFMPX010000112.1 GCF_017353415.1 Arthrobacter sp. E3 | reverse complement strand
CACAGGATCCGACGGCCATACGGGTGTGCTAGGCCTTCTGCGCAACGATCAAAGTCAGTGCGAGAAGTTCATAGGACCAACCAGCCACAACGAGGGCCGGCTGGTGAGCTTCGCTTCAGGTAATGATCTTTCTCAAGACAACGTCATGAAGGAAGGTGACAGGTACGTCTTCAGTTCTATCGCGACGTGGAACCACCCCTGCAAGTCTCCCGGCGTTTGGACCACCGGCAAAACACCTAACGGTGTCCATTTCAAGCCCATTGTAGCTGCGCAGGACCCAGACAACAACGATATCCATCCAAGGT
>NZ_JAFMPX010000111.1 GCF_017353415.1 Arthrobacter sp. E3 | reverse complement strand
CCCAGGACGGCCTTTTTGATGAGTCAGCGATTGAACGTGTGCCGGTTGTTGATGATGGCCGTATCGATGCCAATGGTGGGGTGAATAAACGCTTCAAAGCTTTTGAGCCTGACGCGGTGATGCTGGTCCCGCCGTCCTTGGATGAGTGGCTGCCCCAGGATCATCTGGCCCGGTTCATCGGTGAGCTTGTGGATGAGGAACTGGACCTGGACCGGTTCTATAAGGCCTATGCGAAGGCGAAGGGTCAGCCGCCCTATGACCCGCGGTTGATGTTGCGGATCGTGTTGTACGGGTATTGCGTCGGGGTCC
>NZ_JAFMPX010000110.1 GCF_017353415.1 Arthrobacter sp. E3 | reverse complement strand
GGATTGACCGGGCCACCGTGAGTTTTCAAAACGCCGATCAACGCTAAATGTTACCGATGTCTTGAGGCAGCGAGTGTCACCGATGTCCTGATACAGAAGTGTCACCGCTGCCTTGAGACATCACACACAAAATTAAAAGGCCCCCGCACAAGACCTAACAAAGTACTACTAGGTGCGTGGGTCGGTAGTCGGTGATTGATTTTTAAAACGCCGGGGGATTAACCGGGGTTTTGGTGGGTGGCTGGGAGAATTAGGGGTATGGATGTTGGTGCCCAGGACGGCCTTTTTGATGAGTCAGCGATTGAACGTGT
>NZ_JAFMPX010000010.1 GCF_017353415.1 Arthrobacter sp. E3 | reverse complement strand
CTGCAAATAATATTCATGGACCAACCCACGAATCTCATCCCTTGTATAACCCTTCGTAATTGATGACATGGCTGGCTCCTTTAATCAAAAGACACGAATGACTCACAACCAGCCTGACGTAGAGGGCCACCCCAGAAGTGGCGCACCATTGAGGCACAACCGTGCGCAGCAGTGCACACAGCACCGCCCGGACTACAGGCCGAACGTCTCGGTTTCGGCGAACGGGCCCACTACGGTGATGGTGCGCGGGGAGTCGGCCAGTTCGCGGGCCAACGCCTGCACTTCGGCAGCAGTTACCTTGCGTATCCGTTCCAGCGATTCATCAAGGTCTAGGAATTCGCCTGTGACAAGCTATGCGCGGCCCAGTCGGGACATGCGGGAGCTGCTGTCTTCAAGACCCATCACAATGCCACCGGAAAGCTGACCGACGGCCTTCTTCAATTCTGCAACCGTGATGCCAGCATCAGCCAGCTTGGCCAATTCCTCGTTCAGCAGACCGATAACCTGGCCAACTTTGGCAGGGGCACAGCCTGCATACATGCCAAAGTAGCCTGTGTCCGCATAGGCGGAAGAGAAGGAGTAGGTGGAATACACCAGCCCGCGCTTCTCGCGGATCTCCTGGAACAGGCGCGAGGACATGCCGCCGCCCAGAATGGCGTTCAGCACGCTCATGGTGAAGCGACGGGCATCGGTGGCACGCATGGAAGGGCATCCCAGGATGATGTTGGCCTGCTCCACCTGCCGATTGATGACTTGCAAGCCCGGCGGTGCCCTTCACGGCGACGGCGGCGCTGAGGCGGCGCGGCACGGGCACCACTCCGTCGTCCAGCGACCAGCCTGCGGTGCTCAGCGCTTCAAGGACGTTGGCGCAGACGGCGTCGTGATCCAAGCCGCCAGCTGCGGTAATGACCAGTGTTTCAGGCCGGTAGTTCTTTTGGTAGTGCGCCCACACTGATTCACGGGGCACTGCCTTAATGGCGTCGGGGGTGCCACCAATGGGGCGGCCCAGGGTATGCGCGCCGAGCACGGCGGCCACAAAATGTTCATGGGCAACGTCAGTGGGGTCATCACCATCCATGGCAATTTCTTCCAGGATGACGTCTCGTTCCTGCTCCAGCTCGGCCGGATCAATCACGGCGGAGGTGACCATGTCAGCGATAACGTCGATGGCCATCGGCAGGTCGGTGTCGAGCACCCTCGCGTAGTAGCAGGTGCTCTCCTTGGCCGTCGCAGCGTTGGATTCCCCGCCCACCTCGTCAAAGGCGGACGCAATTTCCAACGCCGTGCGGCGCTTAGTGCCCTTGAACAGCAGGTGTTCAAGGAAATGGGTTGAGCCGTGTTGGCCCTCGAGTTCATCCCGAGAGCCAACACCAACCCAAAACCCGATTGTCGCGCTGCGCTGCCCGGGCATGGCCTCGGTCAAGACCCGCACGCCTCCTGGCAGGATTGAACGGCGCACTACGGCGCCCCCGTCCGTGCCGGAGATGAGTGAGGATGCGTTGGAGGCCAGGCCGTCGGCAGTGCTGACTAGCGGCAAAAGGGTTATCGCCATGAATTACTCAGCAGCGCCTTCGGTAACAGCGTCGGCAGCTTCTGCTTCCTCGGCAACAACCGGGGAGAGTGAGAGCTTGCCGCGGTCATCGATCTTGGTGATTTCCACCTGGATCTTCTGGCCGACGGACACCACGTCATCAACATTGTCCACGCGCTTGCCATTGGCCAGCTTGCGCAGCTCGGAGATGTGCAGCAGGCCATCCTTGCCCGGGGTGAGCGAGATGAATGCGCCGAACGTGGTGGTCTTGACAACCGTACCCAAGTAGCGCTCGCCAATTTCGGGAATCTGAGGGTTCGCGATGGCGTTGATCGCTGAACGTGCGGCATCCGCTGAGGGACCGTTCGTTGCACCGATGTAGACCGTGCCGTCATCTTCAATGGAGATGTCCGCGCCGGTGTCTTCCTGGATTTGGTTGATCATCTTGCCCTTGGGCCCAATGACCTCGCCGATCTTGTCAACGGGGATCTTGACCGCGATGACGCGGGGCGCGAACTCGGAGAGCTCGTCCGGGACGTCGATGGCGCTGGTCAGCACGCTCAGGATGTGCAAGCGGGCTTCGCGGGCCTGCTTCAAGGCAGCAGCCAGCACCGAGGCCGGGATGCCGTCGAGCTTCGTGTCCAGCTGGATGGCCGTGACGAACTCGGCTGTACCGGCGACCTTGAAGTCCATGTCTCCGAAAGCGTCTTCGGCGCCGAGGATGTCGGTCAGGGCTGCGTAGCGGGTCTGACCGTCAACCTGGTCGGAGACCAAGCCCATGGCGATGCCTGCAACGGGAGCCTTCAACGGCACACCGGCGTTGAGCAGCGACAGGGTCGATGCACAAACGGAGCCCATGGAGGTTGAGCCGTTGGAGCTCAGTGCCTCGGAGACCTGGCGGATGGCGTAGGGGAATTCCTCACGCGACGGCAGCACGGGCACAATGGCGCGCTCTGCCAGGGCGCCGTGGCCGATTTCGCGGCGCTTGGGCGAACCCACACGGCCGGTTTCACCGGTGGAGTACGGCGGGAAGTTGTAGTTGTGCATGTAGCGCTTGCGCGTTACCGGGCTCAGCGAGTCAATTTGCTGTTCCATCTTGAGCATGTTCAGCGTGGTGACACCCAGGATCTGGGTCTCGCCGCGTTCGAAGATGGCGGAACCGTGCACGCGGGGCAGAACTTCAACCTCTGCGGTGAGCTGGCGGATATCCGTCAGGCCACGGCCGTCGATGCGAACCTGCTCAGTGAGGATGCGCTGACGGATGACGTGCTTCGTGACGGCGCGGAAAGCAGCTGAGAGCTCCTTTTCGCGGCCTACGAAGCTGCTGGCCAGCGCGGAGATGGTCTCGTCCTTCAATGCGTCGGAGGCGTGGTCGCGCTCCTGCTTGTCGGCGATGGAGAACACGGCGGCCAGCTTGGTGGCTGCAGCGTTTTCGACGGCGGCGTAGACGTCATCTTCGAAGTCCAGGAAGACCGGGAATTCAACGGTGGGCTTGGCAGCGCGGGCAGCCAGATCGGCCTGTGCTTCACACAGTGCCTTGATGAACGGCTTGGCCGCTTCGAGGCCCTCGGAAACAACCTCTTCGGTGGGGGCCTGGTGGCCCTGTTCCTTGATGAGGTTCCAGGAGTTGTCGGTCGCTTCTGCTTCGACCATCATGATGGCGACATCGTCACCGGCAACGCGACCTGCAACGACCATGTTGAACACGGCGTTCTGCAGCTCGGAGTGCTTCGGGAACGCAACCCACTGGGCTCCGTTGCCGTCGTCCACCAAGGCAACGCGGACGCCGCCGATGGGGCCGGAGAAAGGCAGGCCGGAGAGCTGTGTGGACATGGATGAGGCGTTGATGGCCACCACGTCGTACAAAACGTCGGGGTTGATGGCCAGAACCGTGACAACGATCTGAACTTCGTTGCGCAGGCCCTTGACGAATGCCGGGCGCAGCGGGCGGTCCATCAAGCGGCAAGCCAGGATGGCTTCCGTCGAGGGGCGGCCTTCGCGGCGGAAGAAGCTGCCTGGGATGCGGCCGGCAGCGTACATGCGCTCTTCCACATCAACGGTCAGCGGGAAGAAGTCGAAGCCTTCACGCGGGTGCTTGCCAGCCGAGGTGGCGGACAGCAAAACGGTGTCTTCGTCGATGTAGACCATCGCCGCGCCGGCTGCCTGCTGTGCAAGGCGACCGGTTTCAAAGCGAATGACGCGCTGGCCGTAGCGGCCGTTGTCAATGACAGCCTCTGAATACTGAATCTCGGGACCCTCCATATGAGAGTCACCTCCATTTCTTGGTAGATGTTCTTTTTTGAACCTCTGCCCAAGAGCTGACGCGTAGTCTTCCCAGGGCCACCACCGGATGGCGCTGTGGCTCCCTGTACAACACCCGGTCATCGATCGAGGCCCACGGGCGCAAATCACTTGTCAGTGATTGCTCCCGGAAGCCACTACCGAGGACCGCGAATGCGTGAATACGAACGTGCTTGCCCTTGGTACTGCAGAAGTGTGTGCCCTGGGCGCTGGGCCCGGCACACTTTTCACAGCGCAGTGTTGCTGCACTGTGAAAGGCGGCCTTCCAAGACCCGGAACGCAAGGTCCCGGACGGGAGGAAGACCGCCTTTGTTCACAGACTAGCGGCGCAAGCCGAGACGCTCGATGAGCGCACGGTAGCGGGTGATGTCGGTGTCCTTGAGGTAGCCAAGCAGACGACGACGGCGACCAACCAGGCCCATGAGGCCACGGCGGGTGTGGTGGTCATGCTTGTGCATCTTCAGGTGCGCGGTCAGGTCGGTGATACGACGTGAGAGCATTGCAACCTGAACCTCAGGTGAACCGGTGTCACCTTCGCTGGTTGCGAAAGCCTGCATGATTTCTTGCTTTACAGCGGCGTCTAATGCCACAAGTAACTCCTTGAATGTACCGCGAACATGGTTTCCGGTCCTTGCCCAGTCACCTGGCCAAGCACGGCAGAATCCAGCCACCACGGACTGCAGCCGGATTCCACCTTTCAGTTTAGTGTAGAAAGCGAGGATCTGTCGAAGTACGCGGGTGAGATGCGACTCATCGGCGGTTTCAGCCCAAGATCGTGCGGGCGTCGTCGACGTCGTGGTGCATTTGTTCAATGAGCGCTTCGGGACCCGTGTAGGCAACCATGCCGCGCAATCGGCGCACGAATTCAACCGTGACGTGTTGACCGTACAGGTTGAACGCCTCGATGGGTTCCTCCGGCCGGTTGATGACGTATGCCTCGACTTGGCGGCTGACACCGACGAACGTGGGGTTGGACCCGACCGAGATGGCGGCCGGCCAGCGGTGCCCGTGCGTGTCTGTCAACCAGCCCGCATACACGCCGTCGGCCGGGATGATCCCGCAGGCATCCGGTGACAGGTTTGCGGTGGGAAAGCCAAGTTCGCGGCCGCGGGCGGCGCCGTGCACCACTTCCCCGCTCATGGTGTGTGAGCGGCCCAGTACCTGCGCAGCCGTATGGACCTCGCCCTTGTGCAACGCTTCGCGCACCCAGGTGGAGGACCAGCGTCGGTCGTGGCCTTCGTCATCGACAACGACGACGTCGAACCCGAGTTCCGCGCCCAGCTCCACCATGGTGCCAAGATCGCCGGTGTTGCCCCGACCAAAGCGGACATCGTGGCCCACCACCACGGCTGCCGCGCCCAGTGCGTTGACAAACACGTTCTTGACGAACTCTTCCGGGGTTTGCTGGGCAAATTCCAAGGTGTAGGGCAAGATCAAGACCCCATCCAGGCCCAGCGCTGCCATGGCAGCCAATTTGTCGGGCAGGCCCATGATCTGCTCGGGCGCCGATTCGGGCCGGTGCACCATGGCAGGATGAGGGTCAAAGGTCAGTGCCACGGACAGCGCGTGGCGTGCTGCAGCCTCGGCACGCACCTGGGCCAGGACTTCCTGGTGTCCCCGGTGCAACCCGTCAAAGTTGCCCAGCGTGACCACGGAGGGGCCAAAGTCCTGGGGAACTTCATCCAGCGAGTTCCAAATCTGCACTACTTTTCCTTTTCACTGATGGCGTGGGTTGCGGTTCCGGGCGTGCCGGACCTTTCAAGATTACCTGCTGAGCGAGCCCGGTCCCGCCCAAGGCTGTTGCGGTGTTTGCGGATCGGTTGCTGCAAGCGAGAGCAACCAACGGTCTGCCGGTGTGCCGCGGTCGTTGTAGTCGCCGCGGATTTCCCCTTCAAAGGAGAACCCCAGCTTCCAGGCAAGCTTGCGGCTGCCCCAATTGGGAACCATTGCGCTCCAGTGCACATAGCTGAGGTTGAGTTGGTTGAAGGCGTAGTCAAGGAGCACCCGCACGGCGGCGGCAGCCGCACCGGTGCCGCGCGCATCCGGGCCAAAGTTGATGCCAACGGCGGCTGTTCCGGGGTTGCCGCACTGCAGGTCCACGACGCCCAGCAGGTGGTCCGTGTCCGGATCGGCCACGGCAAACGTCAACGTCTTCCCTGTGCTCCAGCCGTCCGGGGTGATTGAGCTGATGAAGATCTCGGCATGCTCATACGTGTAGTTCAGCGGTACCGTGGTCCATCTGACCGCCTCAATGTTCCGGCAGTTTTCCACCAGTTGCGGCGCGTCGGCCATGGACAGTGCCCGCAGCACCACCGACTCGGAGCGCAGGACCGGCACCACGGGCTGGATGTCCAGGGCGGGCGGGGTTGTTGCGCCCTGCATGTGGTTGCGGAATTGGGCACGGCTCAAGCTGAAAACCAGTCCGTCGGCAACCTGGCCCTCAAAGTGCCCGTAACCGGGGATTTCAGCGGCCAGCACGAATCCGCAGCGCTTGGCCAGCGCCATACTCCGGGCGTTCCCGGACGTGGTGCGCCAGTGCAGCACTTCCAACCCAAGTTCCCCCAACGCATACCCGCACAACAATTCCACGGCGCGCCCGGCACAGCCGGTGCCGCGTCCGGAAGGCAGCATCTTGATGCCCATGCTGGCTGAACCGCCACCGGAGGTAGAGAAGATCTCGTGCAGGCTTAGCGTGCCAACGACGTGCTGCCCGCCGTCACGTTCTTCCTCCACGGCAAAGCGGAAGTAGGTACCGGACTCCCAGCCATGTGCAATGGAACCCGCGATCAGCTCAGCGGCACGGGCGCCATCCATGGAGGCATCGGAGGCGGTCCAACGCACGTTCTCGGTGTCCCGATGCATGGCGGCAAACGCCGGCGCATCCTCGGCGCTGAAGCGGCGCAGGGACGTGGACCCGTCACTGAGGACCGGCCACGCCGTTGGCAGGTCCAACATTTTCACTTGGATTCTCTGTGGCGGTACAGCCAGATCAGTCCAATGATGGGCAGCAGCAACGGCACAAAGCCATAGCCGCGGCCAAACGTGCTCCACACGGTGGCATGCGGGAAGGCCGCCGGATCAAAGACGCTCGCGGCGCCAATGACGAGCACACCCACCAACTCGATGCAGATGGAGATCGTGGCAAGTTTCGCCCAGCCGGGCCCCGGCTTGGCCAGTGAAATTGTGGCCACGATGTACACCACAGCTGCGAAGGCGGAGAGCAGATAGGCCAAGGGGGCGTCCGCAAAATGGAAGATGATCTGGAAGCTGGCACGGACCGTGGCTGAGATGGCAAAAATTCCGTAGACGGTGATCAGCAGCCGCCCGGCGCCCGTGGTGCGTCCGTGGGGGGCAACCTGTGTGTTCGTATCTGGGGTGCTCATGATCCAATTCCTTGTTGCAGTGCTTGTGCGGCCATGGTTGTGCCGTACCAAATTTGTGCCATGCGAGCCAGCATGACCACCACCGTGATCCCCACCGCGCTCATGACGTAGTTGGACCAGTGGGTGCGTTCCATCATGGCCCAGTAGAAACCTGCCACGGGCAGCATGGCCGCGGTGAACATGTAGCCCCAGAATTCCCAGGGCTCCCCCACCATGTCTTGTCCGCTAAGTATCCGCACGAGTGAACCAATGGTGTAGGCCACGATGAAGAGTTCGACGGCGGCCAGCGTCAGTAACGTGATGTCGTTAGGTTTCTTTTTCATTGCGGCAGCAACGATGCAGGTGATCGTTGATCCCAGCCCCACAATGGTGCCGATGATGAACCAGGCGTCAAGGGTCACTTCAGTGTCTCCTTGGTGTCGCCCGGCGTAGATGGTGCAGGTGCGGGGTCCGGGGGAAACACCAGGACGGGTTTGGCATGCTTGCCGGCGTCGGCGAGCAGGGCCACGAGCGTGCCGTCGGGGGCGAACGCTGCGGCCGGTTCTGCCACGGTGTGCGTGCCTTCCGCGCTGGCCGGAATGCGGCGGCCAAAGGAGAGCTCCACGGCTTCTTCAGTGGTGAGTTCACGAACCGGCATGAGGGCCCGTGCGGCGTCGGCAATGTCAAGGACGTTCAGGTCCTGCGCCAGTTCTTCCAGGGTGCGGGCCTGTGCCAAATTGTAGGGGCCAACGCTACTGCGGCGCAGCGCGGTCAGGTGCCCGCCCACTCCCAGCCCGGCGCCCAGGTCGCGGGCCAGGGCCCGGATGTAGGTACCTGAGGAACAGCGCACGGTCACGTCCACATCCACGTACGTGACGCCGTCGTGCTTCAGCAGTGCAGAGTCGGCCTTCGCAGCCTCCGGCTCCTGCTGCTCTCCCGTGCCCGGCGCCTCGATGCCGTGGCGGATGGCGAGGATGTCGAAGGAGTGGATGGTGACGGGCCGGGCCGCGAGTTTGACGTCTTCGCCGGAGCGCACGCGGGCATAGGCCCGCTCACCGTTGACCTTGATGGCGCTGACGCTGCTGGGCACTTGCTCGATGGGTCCGCGCAGCACGGCGACGCCGGCTTCAATGGCCTGGTCCGTGACACCGGCGGTGGGTGCGGTGGAGGTGATCTCACCTTCGGCGTCGTCGGTGAGGGTGGAGGCGCCCAGGCGAATGGTGGCCTCATAGGTTTTTGAGGTGCCCACGATGTAGGTCAGCAGCCGGGTGGCTTTGTTGATGCCCACCACCAGGACACCTGTCGCCATGGGGTCAAGAGTGCCTGCGTGACCCACTTTTCGGGTTCCTGCAAGCCTTCGCATTCGGCCGACCACATCGTGGCTGGTCCATCCCTGCGGTTTGTCTACGATTACAAGTCCAGAAAGCACGCTTTGAAGTATATCCGTACCAAGACTCCCCGATGGTGAGTTGTCCCCATCGCGGCCGCAACGGCTGATAGTTACGCTGTTGGAAACAACCCCTCGATTCTGAACAGACGGAGAACCATGAAGGACCTCGCACACGTTGGCGGCAAACGCACGATGGCAGCACTGGGCACCGGCATCGCCTTGTCGATGGCCTTGACCGGCTGCCTTGGCGGAGGCTCCAAGCCTGCCGCCGAAGAAAGCGCCGCTGGGCAGCAGGAGTCAACGGCCCCGCTGCAGACCCGCGCATCGAGTGAGCGTGGCGGCGAGGACGTGAAGAGCGCCCCGGCTACCAAGCAAGCACCCAAAGAAGCCGTTCCGGCAGGTGCAACGAAACTGACCGAACCCGGCACCAGCCTGAAATTTGGCGAGGTGGCCTACACGCACAGCAACACCGGAAAGGCTGGATCGGAAAAGTACAAGGAAGCCGGCTACGAGACAAAAGTCACAAAGATTGTGGCAGGCAGCGAAGCCGATTTGGCCGCACTTAAGGACTCCGCCAAGTTTGCCGGGCAAACCCCGTACTACGTGTTCAGCGAGGTCACACTCACATCATTGTCAAAGCCGGGGGCCGGACTCGGCGATCCGCGCATCACCGGTCATTTGAAGGACGGCACCGAGGCCCAGAAACTCATCGTGTTCGGCACCATGGCTGATTGCAAAACAGGCTCGTTCGATACCGAGGGCGAGGACGACACGTTCAGCTACGTGGTTGGCTCCAGCAAGGACATGTGCAGCGTCTTCCTGGCCCCGGCCGGTGATGCAGTGACTACCGCAAGCTACGACGACTCCAACTTCAGCTACGAAAATTACAAGGACAACAAGTACCGCCAGAACCCCGTCACCTGGGGCAAGTAGGCCGGTTCGATCTGGGGGGTTACTCATGGCAGACCCCTCCGGCGGCCTGGATTTGGCCAGGACGACGGCGGACCTGTCACCTTCAGCGTGAAGGTGACGGGTCCGCCGTCGTATGTGGAAAAACTGCGTGCCGGGGGCAGCAGGGAAAGCCTATGCGTCTGTGGGCTCGTCGTCATCCGATTTGTAGGGGTCGGCCTCGCCGGCAAATTCTGCGTTCGCGGACAGCTCGGCCAGCTTGGCGTCGCGTTCCTTGGCGACCCGCAGGAGAGCCTCCAGGTTTGAGGCGTTCTCGGGGATGACGTCGGCAACGAATTCCAGCGTCGGCGTCAGGCGCACAGTGATGTTCTTGCCCACTTCGGCACGGAGCACACCCTTGGCGCGTTCCAAACCGATCTTGGCTTCGCTGGTGGCCGTTTCGTCGCCAAAGACCGTGTAGTAGATGGTGGCGTGCTGCAAGTCATTGGTGACACGGGCATCGGTGACGGTGATGCCTTCAACGCGAGGATCCTTGACCCTGGAGCGAAGGCCCTGCGCCACCACAACCTTGATGCGCTGGGCAAGTTTAGAGGCGCGGGCTGAATCAGCCATGATGAACTCCTTAAAAGTGGAAAGGCGGGGATGGTCCTGAAACCATCCTAGGGAATGCAAAACCGGCTGGGCATCCATGCGGACGCCCAGCCGTAGCTAGTGTTGGGCCCACACGTGCGAGGGCCCCAGAGTGGGGTCGCTTGCGACCTCACTCTGGGAGCACTTGGGGACTATGCGCGGGGCTTCTCGCGCATTTCGAACGTCTCGATGATGTCCTCGGTCTGCAAGTCGTTGAACGACCCCAAGCCGATACCACACTCGAAGTCCGTGCGGACTTCGGTTGCGTCATCCTTGAAGCGCTTGAGCGAGTCAACGGTGAGGTTGTCGCCGATGACCTTCCCGCCACGAAGCACACGTGCCTTCGTGTTGCGTCGGATGATGCCGGAGCGGACAATCGAGCCGGCAATGTTGCCATGCTTGGAGGAGCGGAATACTTCGCGGATCTCCGCGGTACCCAGCTGAACTTCCTCGTACTCAGGCTTGAGCATGCCCTTCAAGGCCAGCTCAATGTCATCAATGGCACCATAGATGACCGAGTAGAAGCGCATGTCAACGCCTTCACGATCGGCAAGGTCGGCAACGCGCTCGGCCGGCTTGACGTTGAAGCCGATGATGATGGCGTTGTCCACCGTGGCCAGGTTGACGTCGTTCTGCGTAATGGCACCCACACCGCGGTGGATGACGCGTAGCTGCACACCTTCGCCAACGTCGATCTTGAGCAACGAGTCTTCCAAGGCCTCAACGGCACCTGAAACGTCACCCTTGAGGATGAGGTTAAGCGTGTCAACCTTGCCGTCGGCAACGGCCTGGTCGAAGTCTTCCAGGCTGATGCGCTTGCGACGCTTGGCCAGGGCCGCGTTGCGGTCCGCAGCTTCACGCTTTTCAGCGATCTGGCGTGCCGTGCGCTCGTCGCCGGTGACAAAGAATGTGTCGCCTGCACGGGGAACGTTGGACAGACCCAGTACCTGGACCGGACGTGAAGGCCCGGCTTCGGAGATGACGTCACCGTTCTCGTCGAACATGGCACGAACACGGCCGTGTGCGGTGCCGGCAACAATGATGTCACCGACGTGCAAGGTACCTGACTGAACCAGCACAGTTGCCACGGAACCGCGGCCCTTGTCCAAGTTCGCTTCAATGGCAATACCGCGGGCATCCTTGTTCGGGTTGGCGCGCATGTCCAGTGCAGCATCAGCAGTCAACAGCACAGCTTCAAGGAGTTCCTCGATGTTGATGTTGTTGCGAGCAGATACGTCCACGAACATGGTGTCTCCACCGTATTCTTCGGGAACCAGACCGTATTCGGTCAGCTGGCCACGGATCTTCTCCGGGTTCGCCGTGTCTTTGTCAATCTTGTTCACTGCAACCACGATCGGCACATTGGCTGCCTGGGCGTGGTTGAGGGCTTCAACGGTCTGCGGCATGACGCCGTCATCGGCAGCAACCACCAGGATTGCAATGTCGGTGACCTTGGCACCACGGGCACGCATGGCGGTAAACGCCTCGTGACCGGGAGTGTCAATGAACGTGATGCTGCGTTCGGTACCCTCATGCTCGTGCACAATCTGGTAGGCACCGATGTGCTGGGTGATGCCGCCGTGTTCGTCGGCAACAACATCCGACTTGCGGATGGCATCCAGCAGGCGGGTCTTACCGTGGTCAACGTGACCCATGACTGTGACAACGGGAGGACGGATCTCGAGATCTTCGTCGCCTTCAGCTTCAAGCTCGGCTTCGAAGTCGATGTCGAAGCTGCTGAGCAGTTCACGCTCTTCGTCTTCAGGGGAAACCACCAGGACCTTGTAGCCGAGCTCCGTGCCCAACAGTGCGAACGTGTCTTCGTCCAAGGACTGCGTGGCTGTGGCCATTTCGCCCAAGTGGAAGAGCACTGTCACCAGTGCCGCCGGGTTTGCCTCGATCTTGTCGGCAAAGTCCGTGATGGAGGCCCCACGGCGCAGGCGGATGACGGTGTTGCCGTCACCACGGGGAACAGAGACGCCGCCCAATGACGGTGCGCTCATCTGTTCCAGTTCCTGGCGCTTTGCGCGCTTGGACTTGCGCTGCTTGCCACGGCCTGCGCCGCCCTTCCCGAAGGCGCCCTGGGTGCCGCCGCGTCCGCGGCCGCCCTTGCCAAAGCCACCACCGGCAGGTGCGCCTCCCGGTGCACCGGGCGTGGCGCCCGGTGCACCCGGACGACCGCGACCCGGCGCGCCGGGACGGTCATTGCCGCGACCGGGAGCAGCGGGGCGCTCGGTGCGGTTGGGCATCATGCCGGGAGTGGGACGGGGACCACCGGGGCGCGGTGCGCCGGGACGGGGGCCACCGGCGCCAGCGGCGCCTGCCGGACGAGGAGCACCCGGCCGGGGTCCACCAGCACCAGCGGCACCGGCGGGACGGGGAGCACCCGGACGGGGTCCACCGGCTCCGGATTCAGCACTGCGCGGGGAACCCGGGCGGGGCATACCCTGCGATGTTGCAAAGGGGTTGTTCCCAGGGCGCGGGGCCCCTGCGCCTGCGCCTGCAGGACGAGGTGCACGGTTGTCGCCGCGCTCTTGGCGGCTGCCGGAACGCGGCATGCCCTGAGACGGAGCGAACGGATTGTTGCCGGGGCGCGGAGCGCCCGGGGTTGCAGCCTTGGCACCCGGGGTTGCAGCCTTGGCACCCGGGGTTGCTGCCTTGGCAGCAGGTGCCGGAGCAGCAGGTGCCGGAGCAGCAGGTGCCGGAGCGGCAGGTGTGGGAGCAGCGGATGCCGGAGCAGCTGCGGCCGGTGCTGGCGCAGGCACAGCAGCTGCGGCCGGTGCTGGCGCAGCAGGTGCCGGAGCGGCAGCCTTGGGGCCGGGAACAGCAGAACCGGGCACAGCCGGGGTGGCTGATCTCGGTGTAGCTGCGGCCTTCGGGGCGGCTGTCTGGGGCGCTGCCGAGGCAGCAGGGCCGGACTCTGCAGGCTTTGCAGGTGCGGGGAAAGCGTCGCGAAGCTTCTTCACGACGGGTGCCTCAATGGTGGAGGATGCTGAACGAACGAATTCGCCTAGTTCCTGCAGTTTGCTCACTGCTTCTTTTGAGGTGATGCCGAGCTCTTTTGCAAGCTCGTGTACGCGGGCCTTGGCCACATTTCTCCTGTCTCGGCCCGCACCGGACAGGTACGAACCGTTTAATTCTTACTGCGCCATTCCATGTCGGAATAGGCGGCGTGAGAGCACATGAAATTGCTCATTTTTGGGCACTCATCGCTGGGTACTCATCGGGTTTCCATCGGTTTTCTGACCCGCTTTCACAAAGGGACAACTAGGTTCGTAAGTTCATGGCCAGCCTGAAGTGGCAGACCATTTTGTGCAAACGCTTCAACATCGCTCACATTGGTGACCCCCGGAAGGGCCCTGCCAATGGCGCGGCGTTTGATCGCCTGCTTCCAACATTCCAGCCTGGGATGCAGCCAAGCACCCCTGCCAGGCATACGGCGCAGAACGTCCACCAGCGCCTCCGTTTCACCGGAGCTGTTGATGGACCTCACGAGCCGTACAAGTTGCAACCGTGCTTCCGCTTTCCTGCAACCAATACAAGTCCGCACTGCTTCGCTGGTTTTGGCGACTTCGCTTGACGCTGCCGCTACTTTCTCAACCAACTCTGCTGTACCTTCGGGTATTTGGGGTGTCAGGGCAGCTTTAGGCCCGGTTGGTCTTATTCTAACGCGCCCTCAACCACAGACCTAAACTGCGGCGGCGTCGGAAACGATGTCAATGCGCCAGCCGGTGAGCTTGGCGGCCAATCGTGCGTTCTGGCCTTCCTTGCCGATAGCCAAAGACAGCTGATAATCAGGGACAACCACCCGGGCTGAACGCGCGGCCTCATCAACTATGGTGACTGAAATCACCTTCGAGGGTGAGAGCGAATTGGCGATGAAAATCGCTGGATCTTCGTTGAAGTCAACAATGTCGATCTTTTCGTCGTTGAGCTCGGTCATGACGGCACGGACTCGCGAACCCATTTCTCCGATGCAGGAGCCCTTGGCGTTGACGCCAGCCTTGTTGGCCTGGACGGCGATCTTGCTGCGGTGCCCTGCTTCACGGGCCAGCGCAACAATTTCAACCGTTTTGTCAGCAATCTCCGGAACTTCCATTTCGAAGAGCTTGCGCACCAAACCCGGGTGCGACCGCGACAGCGTGATGGAAGGGCCCTTCAAGCAGCGATGAACATCTACCACGAACGTGCGGATACGGCTGCCGTGACGGTAGTCCTCCCCCGGCACCTGCTCATTCGGAGGAAGCACGCCCTCCACAGCACCCAAGTTGATCTGGATCATGTTGGGGTTGTTTCCCTGCTGGATCTGGCCGGAGACCAGTTCGCCTTCCTTGCCGCGGAACTCGCCCAAGACGGCGTCGTCCTCCACATCCCGCAAACGCTGCAGAATGATCTGGCGGGCCGTGCTGGCAGCAATACGCCCAAAGCCCTTGGGTGTGTCATCGAATTCCCCGATTGCTGCGCCATCGTCGTCCAGTTCAGCGGCCCAGATGGTGACGTGGCCACTCTTGCGATCAAGCTCGGCCCGTGCGCTCTCATGGGCGCCGGAGGACTTGTAGTAGGCCATCAACAAGGCCTGCTCAATCGTGGGAATCAGCATGTCCAACGGGATTTCCCGTTGACGCTCCAGCTCCCGCAATGCGCTCATATCTATGTCCATGGTCAGCTTCCCTCTCCATCAACCGCGTTGCCGCTGGCCGCTTCAAATTCCAAATCAAGCTCCGCCTCGTCGAGGCGAGCAAACTCAAGTTCAACAACACCTCGGCGAATGGCCGTAAACAGAACCTTTTCAGGTTCTCCCTGTTTGGGTTTCATACCCTTTTTGACGGGCAGTTCAGGCTTGAAAAGCACGCCGTCGTCATCCACGGCCAGAATACGGCCCACAAAGTTCTCCCGATCCGAGGCACTGACCTTGGCCATGCGTCCCAGGGCCCTGCGCCAGTGGCGGGGTTCGGTCATGGTTCGGGTGGCGCCAGGGGACGAGATTTCCAGGTCGTACGCGTTTCCGTCGTCGTTCGGGTCTGTGTCCATTACGTCCGAGAGCTCACGGGAAATGGCTGAAATTGCATCGAGGCCGACCCCGCCAACTGCATCTTCGGGCAGATCGACAATCACGGAGACTGTGCGGTGGGATCCGGCAAAGTGGACCTTGACTTCTTCCAAGTACAAGTCTGCGGCTGCCACGGTGGGGGCAAGGAGTGTGTGAAGTCTGAGCGCTTCAGCAGCGGAATCCATTGCTGAGGGCTTGTTCCCTGAGCGTGCGGCCGTTTTGGGCCTGTCTGGCTTCGTCATAAAACGCACGCCTCCCTATTGATGATGTTGTAGGTATATAGACTACCGAGTTTCCCCGCCCGCTGCGCAACGATCCAGTGTGAGTATGGACGCATCCAGCACCTGCACAATGCTTTGTGGGTGCAGGCGGCGGGGTTCACCCATGAGATGATCAGCTGTTGTGAGCAATCCACCATCCCAGCCCGTTCCGGAGAACGCCCCGTCAGGAGCCAACCCCGGGGGCGAAGCCGCCCGGCGCCCACGCAAAGGCCCTGTCGCGTTCCTACGGGGCCTATTTTTCCTCTTGGTTATTTCTGCACTTGTGGTTGGCCTCGGAACTGTGATTTCAGATCATGAAGAGGAGGCCGCCAGTCCGCCACAGACCGAGCTGCACCGGCAGGAGGCATGGAAAACCACCAACACATTGGCCACCTACGCCGAAGCACTGAGCAGTTCCGCAGTGCCCGCCAAGACTCAGCAACTGCTGCAGCAGACGGCCAAGGACCTTTCGGCGCAGTCCGCAGCGCTGGGTGACGGCTTGCCGCCGAGCACCGCAGAAGCCACGGCTCCTGCCACAACCTCACCCAACCCTCCATCGACAGTGGCAGAAATGCAGCAGGCACTCAGTGCAAGTGCGCAGACGTTGCTTACCCATTCCCTAACAGCCGATCACGCCATGGGCAGGGTCTTTGCCGCAGTAGGCACCAGCCAACTTTTCCAGGCACAGGATCTTGCGGCCGCAGCGGGGGTTGTCCTGCCAACCTCCAAATTCCTACCAGCCAAAGTTGATTTCCCAACACCTGCGGGTCCGGACTGTTCCTCTACAGTGAAGCCCCAGCCGGGTACAGTGAAGCCCCAGCCGGGAGCGACAGTCAATGCAGCATTGCATGCTGCTGCATTGGGTGAGCAAAAGGCAAGCTACGCCTATCAGGTGTCCACGACCCGCATGGTCGAGCCACGGTTTAGCAAGTCTGCAGACCTGCTGGCACGTCATCAGGACAAATTGGTGGTGCTCAATGCCGAACTCAAGCTTCGGTGCCTGCCGCCGGTCACCCCGGTGGCAGGGTTCGTCCTGAATTCAGCGTTCACCGACCATCCAGAAATTGCCTTGGCGGGGTTGGAAGGCGAGTTGGCGACCATTTACGCCGATCTTGCAGCTCTCAGTGCACCGCGCGGCCAGGACGCCACAGCTTTGGCGGACAACGGCACGCTGCGGGAAATCTCCGTTAGCTGGCTGCTCGACTCCGCACAGACTCAAAAGTTCTGGGGCGGCACAGTCGGCGCATTGGCCGGAATCACCAACTAGCGAGGATAGCCAAACCTCAGCGAGGACATCCTTTCCTTGCTGGCGGCAAGAAATCGGTAGTGCTTTGCTGGAAACATGAAGCGAGCAGAAGAGTTGACACCACCGCGGGCACTCTCAACAACAGGGGAAACTGCCCAACGTTTGAACTGGTTGAGGGCAGGGGTGTTGGGCGCCAATGACGGAATCGTATCCGTCGCCGCAGTAGCCGTCGGCGTAGCCGGCGCCACGACCAGCAGCGGACCCATCCTGACAGCCAGCATGGCGGCTCTGATCGGCGGAGCCATTTCCATGGCCCTGGGTGAATACGTTTCGGTCAGTAGCCAGAGCGACAGCCAAAGAGCCACGATCGAACAAAAGCGGGCTGACCTCAAGGCACACCCCGAAAAGAATTTGGTCGAGTTGGCACGAAGCTATGAAAACAAAGGACTATCCCCGTCCACTGCGTCGCTGGTCGCCGACGAACTGACGCAAAGTGACGCCCTCGGCGCCCATCTGGCAGCAGAACTCGACCTTGAAGAGGACCACGTGGTCAGCCCATGGCACGCAGCCTTCGCCTCCGCCGTCGCTTTCACGCTGGGGGCGCTGCTGCCGCTGCTGGCGATCCTGCTTCCCCCGGAACACCTCCGGGTGCCCGTCACGTTTGTGTCGGTGTTGCTGGCTTTGGGCATCACGGGTTGGATCGGCGCCATCATCGGTGGCGGTTCGCGCAACCGGGCGGCAGCCCGGGTGGTAGTGGGCGGGGCATTGGCCCTGGCTGCCACGTTTGCCATCGGTCGTCTGCTCGGCGCCAGCGGGCTGGTGGGCTGAACCGGCGTCGAACCTTCCATGAACCCTTTCTTGTGAACGTACGACGGCGCCGGCCCACCTAGGTGCCACCGGCTAAGCTCGGGTTGTGACAACTCACCTTCAGATCCCCGAGTCCGTGGGGGTGCGCCACCGGCAAAGCCGTGAGGGGCGCAGTTGGCTGGGGCGGTTGCCCGGGTTGATCGGCGAGGCTCTGAAGCAGTGGCGGCTGACACTGGACCTGCCTGTTGGAGAGTTGCCGTGGCACGGGCATACAGCCATTGTGATTCCGGTGCTGACTGCGCACGGAACGGCAGCCGCGCTGAAAGTGTCGTTCCCTTGCGAGGAGACGCTGCTGGAACCGGTTGCCCTGCAGTTGTGGGGCGGCCGCGGCGCTGTGCAGCTTCTGCACAGCGACTCGTCGATGGGTGCCCTGGTCATTGAACGCCTAGACAACACCCGATCGCTGATGGATTTACCCATTGAAGAAGCCATAGTCCGGTGGGGCGGACTGCTGCGTGACATAAGCATTCGCCCTGACGCCCGCCCTGAATGGCAGCAGTTTCCGGAGGTGGCCGCCACCGCCGAACGGTACTGCGACGAACTGCCGCAGCGTTGGGATGACCTAGGAGAACCCTTTCCCGGCTGGCTGCTCGAGGCGGCACTTGAGGTGTGCCAAACACGGGGGTCGGTGGCACGGCGCAGCAACAACGACGTCCTCATCCACACCGATCTTCACTACCTCAATGCGATGGCGCGCAGAGGATCCAACAGTTACCTGGCGATAGACCCGCAAGCAATGGTGGGTGATGCGGAGTATGCGGTGGCGCCTTGCCTGTGGAACCGGCTTCATGACTTGCCGCAGCGGGGCGCGGAAGCCGCGCTTCGGCGTCGCGCCGCAGAACTGTCAGCCGCAGCCGGGCTGGATGCCGAGCTGGCCGTGGCGTGGTCCATTCTGCGCGAGGTGGAAAATACCCTTAGCTATCTGGAATCGCCCGGGCATGCCCGCGATGCGCAACGCTCCTTGTGGGTGGCCAGCACACTGGCGGCCAAGACGCTTCCGGGCCTGCCCTCCGCGCACGAGCTTGACGTGCTCTACTAGCCGTTGAACCAGCTCAGGGTTGCGTGGGCCAGATTCTCGTTCCAAACGTCCACACCGAGCTTGATGATAAGCGCGCCAACCACCAACAAAAAGACCACCCGAATGAACTTGCTGCCCTGTTTCACCGCTGTGCGGGCGCCGAGGTAGCCGCCAGCCATGTTGGCCCCGCCCACGGCCAGGCCCACACCCCACAACAGCGAACCATGCGGGAGGAAGAACATGAGAGCACCGGCATTGGTGGCCAAGTTGACGATTTTCGCCTTTGCGCTCGCTTCCAGGAAGGCATAGCCCATGAGCCCCACCATGGCGATCACCAAAAACGAGCCGGTGCCGGGGCCGATCAGGCCGTCATAAAAGCCGATCAACAGCCCAATGACGCACGCCACGACGTAGTGTTTGCGGCCCGTATGACGCAGTGCCGTCAGTTCGCCGATGTTGGGCTTGAACGCCGTGAACAGCAGCACCGCGACGAGTGCCGCCACGATGATGGGTTTGAACACGGACCCTGGCAGACTGGCTGCCACCACTGCCCCGCCCAGACTTCCCAGCAGCGCAACGCCGGCCATCGGCAGGGCCGTGCGCATGTCCGGCTTGACCCGCTTGTAGTACGTGACTGAGCTGGTGGCTGTGCCGAAAATTGACCCCATCTTGTTCGTCGCCAGCGCTTGAATGGGTGTAATGCCCGGGATCATCAACAAGACCGGAAGCTGCAGCAGTCCCCCGCCGCCCACCACCGCGTCGATCCAACCGGCGGCAAAACCGGCCACCAGGATCAAAAAAATGGTCGCTGTGGTGATGTTCTCAAAGCCCGAAATCATGCTTTCCTATCTAGGGGTGGGCAAGCCTAGCCTGCCCACCCCTCGGGCTGCGGTGACGGCGTTTTTTGTAGTCCGGCGTAAAGGAGACCGTAAGGCCGCCCACGGCCGTCGGTCGGATAGCCGGATGGAAAAACGCCGGCACCACCGACC
The DNA here is from genome assembly GCF_017353415.1 of Arthrobacter sp. E3. Lineage (GTDB taxonomy): Bacteria > Actinomycetota > Actinomycetes > Actinomycetales > Micrococcaceae > Specibacter. Next base: position 77,792 of record NZ_JAFMPX010000010.1, on the reverse strand, counting down.
CCCGGTTTGTGGAGCGGCTAGCGCTTGTCCAGGATGTACTGCACGGCCTCGGCCACGGGAACGTTTTCAGCGACGCCGGTGGCGCGGTTCTTGATTTCCACGAGCCCTTCGGCCAATCCGCGCCCTACGGCAAGGATCGTGGGGACGCCAAGGAGCTCGGCATCGCCGAACTTCACGCCGGGGGAAACTTTGGCGCGGTCGTCGTAAATGACGTCAAGGCCGGCTTTTTCAAGGTCACCCGTTAGCTGGGCCGCTGCTTCAAAGATCTCCTCGCCACGGCCCACCGCCACGACGTGGACGTCGGCCGGAGCCACGTTGGCGGGCCAGATCAGGCCCTTGTCGTCGTGGTTCGATTCAGCCAGGGCTGCCACGGCGCGGGTGATGCCGATGCCGTAGGAGCCCATGGTGACAACGGCCAGCTTGCCGTTCTTGTCCAGGACCTTCAAGCCCAAGGCCTGCGCATAGTTGCGGCCCAGGGCGAAGATGTGGCCCATTTCAATGCCGCGAGCCGTTTCCAGGGGACCTGATCCGTCGGGGGCAGGGTCGCCTTCGCGCACCTGTGCTGATTCAATGGTGCCGTCCCAGCTGAAGTCACGCCCGGCGACCAGCCCGAAGACGTGCTTGCCGTCTTCGTTGGCTCCAGCGATCCAGGTGGTGCCGGGTACGATGCGCGGGTCCACCAGGAACAGCAGTTTCATGGCACCTTCCGTGCCAAGGACTGCGGCATCCAGGGACTGTCCGGGGCCCATGTAGCCCTTGACCAGGCCGGGGTGCTTGCGCAGATCGGCTTCGCCGGCCGGTTCAACACCCACTTCCCCGCCAATGCTCAAGTGCATGCCAATGTTGGCTTCAATGCGCTTGAGGTCAACGTCGCGGTCCCCGGGCAGTGCCACAACCACCAGCTGGCGCTCACCGGTGGGCAGGTCCACAGCCAGTACCACGTTCTTGAGCGTGTCCGCAGCTGTCCATGGTCCCTCTGCTCGCGGTGCCAGCTCGTTGGCGGTGGCGACAAGGGCCTCGATCGTGGCAGAGTCAGGGGTCTCGCGAACCACGGCCGCGGGGGCGTTGGCGTAGTCAATGTCAGCAGGGACCACGGTGGTGACGGCTTCAACGTTGGCGGCATAGCCGCCAGCCGAACGCACAAAGGTGTCCTCGCCAATGGCCACTGGGTGCAGGAACTCTTCGCTCTTTGAACCGCCCATGGCGCCGGCAGTGGCGGCGACAGGGACCACTTCCAAGCCCAGGCGTTCGAAAATACGCAAGTAGGCACCTCGGTGGGCCATGTAGCTGGCGTCGAGTCCGGCGTCGTCAATGTCAAAGGAGTAGGAGTCCTTCATAATGAACTCACGCCCGCGCAGCAGGCCCGCGCGGGGACGGGCCTCGTCGCGGTACTTGTTCTGAATCTGGTACAGGCTCAGCGGCAGGTCCTTGTAGGAGGAGTACAGGTCCTTGACCAGCAGCGTGAACATTTCCTCGTGCGTGGGCGCCAGCAGGTAGTCGGCACCCTTGCGGTCCTGCAGACGGAAGATGCCGTCGCCGTACTCGAGCCAGCGGTTGGTCACTTCATACGGTTCCTTGGGCAGCAGTGCCGGGAAATGGACTTCCTGGGCGCCGATCGCGTCCATCTCCTCGCGCACAATGGCCTCCACCTTGCGCAGCACACGCAGGCCCAGTGGCAGCCACGTGTAGATACCCGGGGCGGCACGGCGGATGTAGCCGGCACGCAGCAGGAGTTTGTGGCTGTCAACCTCGGCGTCGACGGGGTCTTCACGCAGGGTGCGTAGAAAGAGGGTGGAAAGGCGAAGTGCCACGCGGAATCTTCCATTTCTTGAAGTGGGTGGGTGCCGCCGTAAGTTCAGGCGGACAGGTACTAATGTACCGGTTCGCAGGCCCTGCTGGCACACCTGCTCCCCGGGGAGTTCCATCAGGCCCCTGCGATGTTGGACAGCATCCACGGCCGGGTCTAGTTTGATGGTGACAGCACCGGAACCGGCAGCTTGGAGCCAGCATGTCCCACAGAGCCACAATGCCAGTCCCAGAGCCGCCCTTTGCCCCCATGCCTGCCGACCCTTCGGGCGCTGGCGGTTCTATGGGCGTCAGTGTGGAGGGTCTGCGCGTGTTCCGCGGTAAAAAGCAGGTCCTGGCCAACATTTCCTGCAATATTCCGGAGGGCCGAATCACAGGTTTGCTCGGCCCTTCGGGAAGTGGCAAGACCACCTTCATGCGTGCCTTGGTCGGGGTGCAAACGATCACCGCCGGCACGCTCACCGTGTTGGGCCGCCCGGCAGGCGATCCGAGGAACAGGCACGACGTCGGCTACGTCACCCAAGCGCCCAGCGTCTACCCGGATCTGAGCGTGTTGGACAACCTGCGGTATTTTGCATCGGTGCACGGTGGCAGCCGAGAGGACGCCGGTGCTGTGCTGACCGCCGTCGGGCTTGCGGATTTGGCCACGCGCAAGGCATCCAAGCTTTCCGGTGGACAGTTCAGCCGGGTATCGCTGGCGTGCGCGCTGGTGGGCAAGCCCAAACTTCTGGTCCTGGATGAGCCGACTGTGGGCTTGGACCCAGTGCTGCGGGCTGAATTGTGGGGCCAGTTTTCGGCCATGGCTGCGGAGGGCACCACGCTGTTGATCTCCAGCCACGTCATGGAGGAGGCGGGGCACTGTGATTCGCTGCTGCTGTTGCGCGGGGGCATGCTTTTGGCGCAGCTCACACCGGCTCAATTGCGCCAACGCGGCGACACCGACGACCTTGAACTGGCTTTTCTGCGTCTAATCCGGGCAGCCGAAGCTGATGCCGCCGGCTCCGAGGCGGCCTCGTGAACGTCGCCATGATGTGGTCCACATGCCTGCGCGTGCTGCGCCAGCTCAAGGGCGACCCGCGCAGCATCGCCTTGATCCTGGTGGTTCCGTCATTGCTGTTGGCCCTGGTGTACTGGCTGTACGAAAATGAAATATTGGCTCCCAGCGTGCCACGCACCTTTGACAGGGTGGGGTTGATGATGTTGGGCATCTTCCCGTTTGTGGTCATGTTCCTGGTCACGTCCATCACCATGTTGCGCGAGAGGATCTCTGGAACGCTGGAACGCCTGCTGACCACGCCCGTCCACAAGGCCGACCTGCTTTTTGGCTACGCACTGGCGTTTTCCATCATGGCGGCCCTGCAGGCACTGGTCGCAACGGGAACGGCATATTGGATCTTTGGGTTGAAGATTGCTGGCAATGCGGGCTGGGTGGTACTGATTTCCGTGTTGACGGCGGTGCTTGGCGTAGCCTTGGGGCTGCTCTGTTCCGCCTTTGCCACCACTGAGTTTCAGGCCGTGCAGTTCATGCCGGTGGTGGTCATCCCGCAAATTCTGCTGTGCGGGCTCTTTGTGGCGAGGGCGCAAATGAACGGCGTCTTGGAGGCCCTTTCCAACATCATGCCGTTGAGCTATGCCGTTCACGGTTTGCAGGAAGTCGCCGGTCATGCCGATCCCACCTCTTCATTGGTCACGGATTTGGTGGTGGTGGCTGCGTTTGTTGTGGCAGGCCTGCTGCTGGCGTCACTGACATTGCGGCGCCGCACTCGGTAAGTGCAGTGGCGCCGCACTCGGTAAGTGCAGTGGCCGGGTCCAGAGGTCCCGTCCATGGGGAGCCCTGCCCATCGCATGCCACCCACCCTGCAAACTAGGGTTGAGGCTGTTCAATGAGGCAAACGTGGGAGAAGCAATGAGCACTGGCCTATACGGCGCAGACCCGGAGGAGTTGCACCATTTCGCGCAGGATCTTGACCGCGCCCACACAGTCCTGCTGACTATCACGCAGGAACTGAACGCCCGCATCACCTCGCGCTTGCGTTGGGAGGGGCCTGACGCGTTTGTCTTCCGGCATGCGTGGCAATCCTCCTACGCTCCTGTCATTGCGCAGACCGCAGCCATGCTCAAAGCCACGGAGCAACAGGTCACCACCCAGGCCAACGAACAGCAGGAAGCCAGCCGCTAGCCCCTAGCCCAGTGCGCTGGGTATGGCACCGGACTTCACGGCAGCGACGAGTTGCTGGTGATCAATGGCAGTCTGGTCGGCGTAGGCCACCGCGAATTGGCCGAGTGCCTCATCAAACTTTCGGCCCTTCCCGATGCAGGCGTTGATGGCGGTCGGGTCACCGCTACGGGCGTGGGGCGAGAAACTCGGCGTCGGCAATGACCTTCATGTCGCGGAACTGCCTAACGTAGAAGTCGAATCCCTGCGCTGAGATCCAACCCACGAAGATGCCAGTGGCGCTCTGGATCAGCCGCTGCCCCGCCACCACCCGCTGGCCGTGGTTTGTGTGCACGCTGGCCCCGGCGAACGGCTCGTACACGGATGGCCCGGCCTGCTTGATCTGCAGGAACAGCGGATCGTTGTCATGGCATCCGTTGAGCAGCAGCAGGTAGACCCGCATGCCCACACTACCAATGCCGACGATCTGTTGGACGGCATCCTGCGGTGTGAAGCCATCCAACAGGTGTCGCCGGTCTTCCTCCAACGAACTGGCACGCTTCTGGTCCTTGGTGGTGAAGACGCCGATCAGATCGTCAACTGTCACCTTGTCATACCAAATATCCAGCTGTTTGGCAGTGCTGTACTTGGCCATCCGGGCCCGATATGCGGCAAGGCATGCTGCAACCGCCCTGTCCGCCACAGTCTGTTTCAGGCCCGAGTCCCTGGCCAGGACCACGATGCTGGCGACGAGGCGCGACACGTCCCATTCGAAAGGCCCGGGCAGAGTCTCATCAAAATCACGAAGGTCAAAGGAGAGATTGCGCTCGGGGGTGGCCCACAATCCGAAATTGAGGATGTGCGCATCCCCGCATATCTGAACGGTCAGCCCGCTGTTCGGCCGTGATCCAAGATCTGCTGCCGCAACGGCTGCCGCCCCGCGGTAGTAGGTCCAGGCAGATGCCGACATGCGGCCGTGGCGGATGGGCAGCAAATCACTTTGCCGAATAGCGCTCTGGGCCAGGATAGTCTCCAGTGCGTCGTGGCCGCGGCTCTGCGGATTCCAGTCTCCGAGTTGGGCCGGGTGGATACGATCTCTTGCTGCCTGGCCCTGGGTCTGCCGTTGTGCGGTGCTGAGAGACGAATTCACGTCGAACTGAACCGGGGAGATGCTGGTGGTGACCGCCATGTGCATAGTCCATTCTCCGATGGGGCACCGTGCCCTGCCGCGTTACCCAGTATCCGCTGCGCCGACACCGCAGGCAAGATGACAGCAGGCACAACCTCTATCCGCCCGCGCCGCGTGGCTATTGGAAACCGGGCCCTTCCAGCACTTCTTCGCACCATGCCAGCCATGAAGTCTCGTACACAATCCCCGCACGCAGCACGGCCCATTGCAATTCATCAGCTGTGGAACGCTGTATCCCGAGAGGAAAATCGTGCCGTTCAATGGCTTCATAGCGGGCAAGAACATCCCGGTGCAGGCTCTGCTGCCGGCGCATCTCAGCAGCAATATCCACCGTCCCCAACACGGCGGCGGCACGCATCCGCAGCAAGAGTTCGTCACGGATGGGGCGCAGTTCCCCCTCCCCGGAACACCAGACTTGCAGCATCTCCCGCCCCGGGGCCAGCACGGTGAAATGTCGTTGCCGGCCACGAGCCGTGGGTAGCCCGTACGCCGCTATCAGCCCGTCTCGCTCCATCGACCCCAACTCCCGGTATATCTGCTGGTGCGTGGCCTGCCAAAAATATCCCAGCGATTTATCAAAGCGCCGCGCCAATTCGGCCCCCGAGCACGGCATTTCCAACAAGGACGTCAGGATCGCCTGGGTCAGGGACATTTAAATCACCGCTGCCAGCCGCGTGCCCTGATCGATGGCACGCTTGGCATCGAGCTCAGCTGCCACATCCGCTCCCCCTATCAGATGCACGACGGCGCCCGAGGCTTCCAGCCCAGCCTGCAGTTCCCGCCGTGGATCCTGACCCGTGCACAGGATAACGGTGTCCACCGCGAGCACAGTGTCCGTGCCGTTGATGCTCAAGTGCAGTCCGGCGTCGTCAATTTTTTGGTATTCCACACCGGGGACCATCTGAACACCCTTGGCCTTCAGCGTGGTGCGATGGATCCAGCCGGTGGTCTTGCCGAGGCCCGCACCAACTTTTGTTTCCTTGCGCTGAAAAAGGCCCACGCGGCGGTTGGGGCTCTCGGGCTCGGGGTGCGTGATGCCGCCGGGTCCGCTGTAGGTGGTGTCGATGCCCCATTCGCGGTAGAACTTTTCGGGCACGAGCGTTGCGCTGGTGCCTTGGGCCGTGATGTATTCGGCCACGTCAAACCCGATGCCCCCAGCGCCGAGGATGGCCACATTGGTGCCCACCTCCCTTTTATCGCGCAGCACATCAAGGTAGCTGAGCACGCTCGGGTGGTCCACGCCGTCCAGTTCGGGAGTGCGCGGGAGGACACCGGTGGCTAGGACGATCTCCTCGAAGTTCTCAGCGATAAGGGATTCAACGGTGGCCAGCGTGCTCAGGCGCAGTTCGATGCCGCGCAGCTGGATTTGGCGGTTGAAGTAGCGGATGGTCTCGTGGAATTCCTCCTTGCCGGGGATTTGCTTGGCAAGGTTGAACTGCCCGCCGATCTCCGCCGCAGCCTCGAACAGCGTGACGGCGTGGCCGCGTTCCGCCGCTGTGACGGCAAAGGCAAGGCCTGCCGGGCCAGCACCCACGACGGCAATTTTTTTCGGATGTGCCATGGCTTCAATAGTGATTTGTGTTTCGTGGCAGGCGCGCGGGTTGACGAGGCACGAGGACGTCTTCCCCACGAAGGTGTGGTCCAGGCACGCCTGGTTGCAGGCGATGCAGCTGTTGATTTCATCGCTTCGTCCGGTGGCTGCCTTGCGCATGAAGAACGCGTCTGCCAGGAAGGGGCGGGCCATGGAAACCATGTCTGCGGTGCCGTCGGCCAGGAGCTGTTCGGCGACGTCGGGGGTGTTGATCCGGTTGGTGGCGATCAGCGGAATACCGACGTGGCCCATGAGCTTTTTCGTGACCCAGGCGTAGCCGGCCCGCGGTACGGACGTGGCGATGGTGGGGATGCGGGCTTCATGCCAGCCGATGCCGGTGTTGATGATGGTGGCGCCGGCCTTCTCCACGGCCTGGGCCAATTGGATGACTTCCTCCAGCGTGGAGCCGCCTTCGACAAGGTCGAGCATGGAGAGCCGGTAAATGATGATGAAGTTCGCACCCACCCGTTCCCGGGTGCGCCGGACAATTTCCACCGGGAAACGCATCCGGTTCTCATAGCTACCGCCCCATCCGTCGTCGCGGTGGTTGGTGCGCCGGGCCACGAATTCGTTGATCAGATAACCTTCGGAGCCCATGATTTCCACGCCGTCGTAGCCAGCGTCCTGGGCCAGCTGCGCGGCGCTGGCGAAGTCTTCAATGGTGGCCTCCACCTCTGCTCCACTGAGCGGGTTCGGAGTAAGCGGGCTGATGGGTGCCTGCACGGCGCTGGGCGCAACGAGGCCGGGATGGGTTGCGTAGCGACCAAAGTGCAGTAGTTGTAAGGCGATTTTGCCACCCTCTGCATGGACGGCCTCGGTGATGACTTTGTGCTGTTCGGCTTCTTCGGGCGTGCTGAGCTTGGCCCCGCCCTTCATGGGGCGGCCGGCGTCGTTCGGGGAAACGCCGCCAGTCACCATCAAGGCGACTCCCCCTCGGGCGCGCTCGGCATAAAAGGCCGCCATGCGCTCAAAACCGCCCGGAAGCTCCTCGAGTCCCACGTGCATAGAACCCATTAGCACCCTGTTGGGCAGCGTGGTGAATCCTAAATCCAACGCGGTGAACAGATGGGGAAACTGACCAGCATTCATTCAAGCACTCCCTTTCGCAACAAGTTGCACAAGCGTAGCGCGAATTGGGTGACGTGCGTTACACGACTTGATTGCGGAGCCAAGGCATCCATGCAGGCGTGGTGGAACAAGTGCGGCACGTGGGGAGGAAGATCCTTGAATTCAGTCAAGTCTCATCAGGGCTTCGAGAATACTCCCTCAGTTCAGAGCACAGGGTTCGTGCCACCGCAGAGGTGGCGTTGGACTTGTGCGGGACTAAAACAGGACGGTGGCGAAGGTGCCCACCTGTTCAAAGCCGACATGCTTGTAGAGTGCCCTGGCCCGGGTGTTGTAGTCGTTGACATACAAACTGGTGATCGGCGCGTGGGCCTGGGCCAGCAGCACCACGGCAGACATGTATGCTGCGCTGAGCCCCATTCCCCTGTAGTCGGGGTTCATCCACACCCCTTGCACCTGGGTGGCGAACTGTGTCACAGCCCCCAGATCAGCTTTGAAGATAACTTCCCCAAAAAGGCCTTGGTGGCTGAAGGAATGGCCATGGCTAATCAACCATGCAACACGGCGGCGGTAGTTTTCCTCACCACCCAGAAAAGGGGAGTAACCCACCTCTTCTTCAAACATGGCGGCTGCAGCGTCAAGGATTTCATTGAACTGTGCGGTTTTACTCACTGCCAGCGAAGAATTTGGGGGCAGTAGCGGCGTGCCGGAAATACTCAGAAGCGGCTGGTTGGCACGAACCTCCTGAGCCTGGATGCCGACCTGCTCCAGCACCCTCAAAAGGGAAAGGGTGGCGTCGGCAGGACCAAAAATGGACGCGTGCGGCTGCCAGTGCGCTACAATCCATCGACCAAAATCTTCAGCTTGTTCGCTATTTGCTTCAATGGGAACCACGTTGGAACCCACCCAGCAGGCGGCATCCAGCGTCACGCCGTCGTCCATGAAATGGCCCAGTATGACGGAGCCTGGGAAAGAAGGCACTGCGCTGTTGTTCTGGCTTACCAAGGAGTCAACGAAGACGTTTGCAACGCGGTCGCGTGCGATCAGAGTCCGGAGCGCGCCCGTGTCCCCGTGGACTAGGACGCGCACCGGTTCACGGCGGGTTCCGCTAGGAAACGTTAACCACGGGGCCACCCTTGAGATTCGTGTCATCCGCTTCGGACTCCATCTCTTCGGCAAGCCTCATTGCTTCTTCAATTAGTGTCTCAACAATTTGGTCTTCAGGAACAGTCTTGATGACTTTTCCCTTCACAAAGATCTGTCCCTTGCCGTTGCCCGACGCCACACCGAGGTCAGCTTCCCGCGCTTCACCAGGACCATTGACGACGCAGCCCATGACGGCCACGCGCAAGGGAACTTCCATGCCTTCAAGTCCGGCGGTGACTTCCTCTGCCAGCTTGTACACGTCGACCTGTGCGCGGCCGCACGAGGGACAGGAAACAATTTCCAGCTTGCGCGGACGCAGATTCAGCGACTGCAGGATCTGGTTGCCGACCTTGATTTCCTCAACCGGCGGAGCGGACAGGGATACACGGATGGTATCGCCGATGCCCTTGGACAGTAGGGCGCCGAAGGCCACGGCGGACTTGATGGTGCCTTGGAAGGCAGGGCCCGCCTCAGTGACGCCGAGGTGCAGGGGCCAGTCGCCCTGCTCAGCGAGCATCTCGTATGCGGCAACCATGATGACGGGGTCATTGTGCTTGACAGAAATTTTGAAGTCGTGGAACCCGTGCTCTTCAAACAAGGACGCTTCCCACACAGCTGACTCAACCAGAGCTTCAGGAGTGGCTTTGCCGTACTTCTTCATGATGCCAGGCTCCAACGAACCCGCGTTGATGCCAATCCGGATGGAAGTACCATGGTCCTTGGCGGCCCTGGCGATTTCCTTGACCTGGTCATCAAACTTACGGATGTTGCCCGGATTGACTCGGACAGCCGCACACCCGGCCTCAATCGCTGCAAAGACATACTTGGGCTGGAAGTGAATGTCTGCAATCACGGGAATCTGTGACTTGCGGGCAATGATCGGCAGTGCTTCGGCGTCGTCCTGAGACGGGCAGGCCACACGGACAATATCGCAGCCGGACGCCGTCAATTCAGCAATTTGCTGCAGGGTGCCGTTTATGTCAGTGGTGGGGGTGGTGGTCATGGACTGCACACTGATGGGCGAATCCGACCCCACACCCACGGGGCCGACCTTGATTTGCCGGGTCTTGCGCCGGGGTGCGAGCACGGGCGGAGGCAATGGCGGCATGCCGAGACTGACGGAGGTCAAAATATGCTCCTTGAAGTTCACTTTTCACATATCGCGACAGCGGCGCCGGTTTTTGGCACCTCAAAAGGAATCTCGCAATATCTATCTTTGATTGTAGGCGTGTTCCACGCTAGGCGCGGAACAATGAGGTTCAACCCACGTAGGAGCTCAGCTTTCCAATCACCGGATTCCAGCCTGAAATTTTCAGTCCTGTGACACCGCCGCCCTTGGTCATGGGGTCCTGTGAAACAAGATCCTGCACGGCGGCTTCGTTTTCCGCACGGAAAATCAACAGGGCACCGGCTCCGTCGGCATAGGGGCCGGAAGCTAAAACAACGTCAGCCGCTGCCTGTTCGGCAAGCCACAGCCGGTGCTTGGGACGGTGCTCCACACGCTCTGCTTCGGCTTCAGGACCATAAACGTACTCAACAGCAAAAATAGACATGCTTTCAGCCTATAGCAGGAGCACTTTCGTGAGCACCGCAACACTGGCCGAGAACAACATGGAGGCCAACGTGCCGATAATGAACCGTTCGCTGGCGGCCGGTGTGCTTTTCAATTCCGGATACCTGCCCAGACCCTTAATGGCCACAACGTAAGCGATCGCCACAGGCTGGCCTGAGAGAATGGCAACCGCCACCGCAGCGCGCTCCAGCATGCCAATGAGAAGTCCGCCACGCAAAACTCCCAAGGCCGGCGCCTGCGTGGCAACCACCACACTGTCCGCAGCAGAGGCCGGTGTCGGTGCGGAGTCGGGTGCAGGTGCCGTGGCAGATGCTGCGTCAGGTGCCGATCCTGAGGCAGATGCTGCGTCAGATGACGGAGTCTCGACTGAGGCCGAGATGTCCAGCGTCGGGCTTTCCGCTCGTGTTGCGGAAACACCGGATTCAGCGGCATCCAGGGCTCGAACGGGCCGTGATTTCGCCAACGCAAGCATGCCCGCTGTGACAGGCCAGCCACCCACCACGCCCACGAGCAGTGCCGCGGCTATCCATAGCGCATCCATGGTCCTCCTTGTGTCAGCAATCCGATGGAGCAGCAGCTGACCGTGCTGCGCCTTCGAATCTATCCGTTGGCACGGACATTCAGTGCCAATTGGGCGTGTTGGAGCAGTAACAAAGCGGCCCGACGGCCTCCCCACTCTTCCGCGCGCCCAGACCGGACAATCGCCTTGCTGACAGCTTGCGGGCTGATCTGCAACGTTGCGGCAACCTGCTTTTGCGTCGTTCCCGGGGAAGCATCCAAGGCATCAAGCACGCGCCATTCAGCTGCCGACCTGCTCCGGACCACATCTCCCGTCAAGGCAAGCACTGCCTCCGCAGCATCAGCCCAGACCGCAGCTGCTGCGTTGGGAGTTTTCACTGACAAAGGAACGCGATCACCGGTCTTTTTGGCCGCATCAACCGCTTCACGGGCAGCCACGAAGGCCTCGCCTGAGGCTTCCCTGGAGCTTGTCGGAAGCGGGACATCGACACGACCGATCCCAATTCCGACATACCAGTCTTTCTCCCGGAGGATGCGCGCAACTGCTTCAACCACCTCCTGGGGTTCATCCAGAAGCCCTTGAACTTCATCCCCCACTGAACGCTCAAACGGCAGAATGGTTGTCAAGTTCTCAAGGACTTTCAGCAGCTGCGGCACCTTGTCGCCATGGCGGCGACTGCCCCGTTGGTCGATCGTCATAACAAACATAAATAAATCATAATCAGTTGTTTTTATAAAATCAACCTTTTTTGATTGGTCAATTATACGAGTATTTGCTTGGCCGCGCCGAACGGGGAACACGCGGTTTCACCCGGTCAGCCGAACAGATTTACTGGTTTCACGATGTCGGCGTAGATCAACAGCGCGCCCATGGCCATGAGGACCACGGCCGCGACATAGGTGACAGGCAGGAGCTTGGCAATGTCGAACGGGCCCGGATCCTTGCGTTTGAACACCTTCGCCACCGTGCGCCGGGCGCCCTCGTAGAGCGCACCTGCCACGTGTCCGCCGTCGAGCGGCAGCAGGGGAATCAGGTTGAAGACGAACAAGGCCAGATTGACCCCCGCCAGCAACCCTGTCAGCGTGGCTACGCGTGAACTCAGCGGGATCTGTTCCATGGCAGCTACTTCACCGGCCACGCGCCCCACGCCCACCACGGAGATGGGGCCGTTCGGATCACGCGGTGCAGAGCTGAATGCGGCTTGGGCAATTCCGACAAGCTTTTGCGGAAGCTGGAAGACCACGCCGCCAATCGCCACAATATTGTCTCCCACGGCAGGCAGCACGGCCGACGCCGGTTCACGCACCAGTGCGGAAGTGGGGCCGACACCTAGGAACCCAGCCTGGACTGTGACGGTTGTACCCGTGGAATCGACCTCGGCCTGGCCATTGGCACCTACCACCGGACGGGCGGTAAGTACAGGTGTGATGGTGGTGGTGATCGTCTTTCCGGCGCGTTCGTACACCAATGGAACCGTCTTCCCGGCGGAAGCACGCACCTGTTCGGTGAATGTGCTCCAGTCGGTAACGACCCTGCCGTCAAATGATTTCAACGTGTCGCCTGGTTGCAGCCCGGCAGCAGCGGCCGGTGTCTTGGTGCACGTGCTCAGATCGGTGGGTGCCGGAGCCCCAAAAGCGACCTGGCAGGCGTTCACCTCGGACAAGGTGGTGGTGGCTTGCGCCGTGCCGAAGCCCATCAGCAGCACGGCCATGAGCACCACACCGATGAGCAGATTCATCAACGGGCCGCCCAACATGATGATGATCTTTTTCCAGACAGGCAGTTTGTAGAAGACCCGGTTCGCGTCGTCGGGCCCCACTTCCTCGTGGGCTGCGCTACGCGCCTCGGTGGCGAGGGTCTGGAACATGCCAGTACTGGAGGGGCGGACGCTGCCGTCGCTGGGGTTTGGCGGGTACATACCGACCATGGCCACGTAGCCACCGGCTGGAATGGCCTTGACCCCATACTCAGTCTCGCCTTTTGTCCGTGACCACATGGTCGGCCCGAAGCCAATCATGTAGCGGGTGACGCGGACATTGAACCATTTAGCGGGCAGCAGGTGGCCCACCTCGTGCAAGGCGATGGAGACGGCGATGCCAACGGCCACGAAGACCACTCCGCCAATGAAGAGCAATACAGTCACAATTTACTTTCTCGCTACGAAAATCTCAGCCTTTGCCGGCCAGTAACTCATGGGTCCGGGCACGTGCCCACTCCTCAGCTTCCAGCACGGTTTCGAGCGTCAGCTGCGAGCCGGGTGTGTGTTCACTGAGAACTTGGGCAATGGTGTCCACAATATCCAGAAAGCCTATCCGCCCGGCGTGGAAGGCGTGGACCGCTTCCTCGTTCGCCGCGTTGTAGACGGCGGGGCAGGTACTCCCCCGCCGGGCGGCTTCCTTTGCAAGTTCGACGGCGGGAAAGGCTACGTTGTCCAACGGTTCAAACGTCCAGGTGGCCGCCTTGCTCCAGTCGCACGGTGCCGTGGCACCCGGAACCCGGTCTGGCCAGCCCAACCCCAGCGCGATCGGCAGGCGCATGTCCGGCGGCGACGCTTGGGCGATGGTGGATCCGTCGGTGAATTGCACCATGGAATGCACCACTGACTGCGGGTGCACCACGGCCTCAATCCGGTCCAGCGGGACATCGAAGAGCAGGTGCGCCTCAATGATTTCCAGGCCTTTGTTGACGAGGGTGGCGGAGTTGGTAGTGACCATCAAGCCCATGTCCCAAGTGGGGTGCTTCAGCGCCTGCTCCGGCGTCACATCCGCCAGTTCCTCGCGGCTGCGCCCGCGGAAAGGTCCGCCGGAGGCAGTAACGATCAGTTTGTCCACCTCAGTCGCAGTGCCCGCACGTAGCGCCTGTGCCAGGGCGGAGTGCTCGGAATCAACCGGAACCAGCTGCCCGGGCGAGGCGGCTTCCTTGACGAGAGCCCCTCCCACAATCAGCGATTCCTTGTTGGCCAGAGCCAAAATGGCCGAAGTGCCCAAAGCGGCCAAAGTTGGCGCCAGCCCAATGGAACCGGTGATGCCATTAAGCACGACGTCGGCCCCGTCACCAGTGCCTGCACCCCACCCCGCGATGGACGTTGCGGCATCAGGGCCGGAAAGAACCTCCGGCGCGAAGCCTGCCAGCCCGGCCGCCTCGGCGCAGGAGGCAATGAGCGAACGCAACGTTACGGCGTCGTCCGAGGCTGTGCCCACGGCCAAAACCCGCAGCTGAACGGCCTGCTCGGCAAGCAGTTTCAGGTTTCCGCCGCCAGCGCTTAGAGCAGTCACGCTGAAGCGCGGCGTTCCGTCTTCCAGCGTGGCTTGTCCGACGACGTCAATCGCCTGTGTGCCGATGGAACCGGTCGAGCCGAGAATGATTATTTTGCGATGCTCCATGTGTTCAAGTATTCCGCATCGCGGCAGAGTTCCGCTCTGCGAATTCCGATGCGGTCATTGGGCCCGCTCTTCTGTTGCGACGTGACGGCCTGAAGTCGGGCGGCGGATTCCGTTTGTGTCTTCGGCTGGGTCTGAATTCCGCTCAAGTTGGGCATTGCGGATGACGACGCAGCAGCGGTTTGGCGCGAAGTTTAGTTCAGCGCGGGCGTCCTGTTGGTTGCCGCCATCGAGCATGCCTTGGATGAGGTTCAGGTTGAGGTCGCAAACAACGTCCTTGTGGTCCTCGACGAGGGCGTGGAAGGGACAGTTGCACAGCTCGATGCAGCCATCGTCAGTGGCCCGTGGCTGGTAGCCGCTGCCGTTCAAAACAGCGATCAGGGTCCTGCCTTGGCCCGCACCGGCTTGTTGGCCAGCGTCGTAGGCGGCGAGGTTGACGGCTTGCTGCACGGCACCTGTGGGATCGCGGTCCACCGAGGAAACAAGAAGACGTGCGAGCAGTTCGTAGTCACGCGGCGGAACACTGACGGCCAAATCCTCCTCGACCAACCGATACAACTTCGCGGGCCGGCCAGCGCCGGGACCGCTGCGTCCGGCCGGACGGGCATAACTGGCACGCAACAGTCCAGCCTCAACCAGCTTGTCCAGATGGTAGGCAGCCAAGGTGCGGCTGATCCCTGTCGCCTCAGCAGCCAGATCACGCCCCGCAGGCTGTTCGCAATCGCGCACGTACTCATAAAGCCGTCGGCGCACGGGATCATCCAAGCTGCCCAATCGGGACAGGACTTTCGGGTCAAGTGGGGACTCATCAACTGCCATGCTAAAAGTCTATAACTAATTGGTGTTGACAGCGGTTCTTCGGGCGTTCATTCTACAGTCAACGTTTGTTAACGTTAGAGGCGGTTCGCCATTCTCGTGTTCCCCCGCTGCTGACCTGATGGAGGGAACGTCATGTTTAATTCTCTGGTTGCAAGCTCGCCCAGCCGTGGGGAACCGCTAGATACTGCACATCCCCGGCCATCCTGGAGGCGCCTGGGCTTTTTGCTCGCACTGGCTTCCGCACTGGCCCTGGTCATTACGATGATGGCAGCACCCCCGCCGGCCCATGCGCTGTCCAACCTGGACGGAGAATGGACAGTGGTCCATGGCGGAACGGGACAGGTTTCCCTCAACGCCGACGGAAGTTACACCTCCACCTGTGTGGCCTTCCCCAACTACACGGACGCTTGGTGCCCATCGCCATCAGGCACCTTTCAACGAAGCTCGAACTCCTATGTTGACTT
The DNA here is from genome assembly GCF_017353415.1 of Arthrobacter sp. E3. Classification (GTDB taxonomy): domain Bacteria; phylum Actinomycetota; class Actinomycetes; order Actinomycetales; family Micrococcaceae; genus Specibacter. The sequence continues at coordinate 62,084 of NZ_JAFMPX010000010.1, read as the reverse complement.
CCACGGAGCTGACGGCAGCACGGTCTCTTACCGCTATTCCGGCGACGTTCAACACCCGGACACCATCACGTCCTACTTCGGCAGCCGCGGACACGCTGAACTGGTAATGAAGGCTGGCTCCAGTTTCTTCTGCACCTACTGGAGTGACACCGCCACCGGGCTCCTGAGGTGGGGCCCAAGTCCGCTGGTGGAATATGACGAAGCCGCCGACATGCTCTATGCCACCGGTTCACACGACCCGATTGGACCAAAAAACATCAGTACCGGCGTAAACCTGATCGAGACCGCGCCGAACTACTTCGAACGCGGATATGCGTGCCCAAAACCACCCGCACTCCCCGTCATGGGTGTCGACAGCATCCTCGACGCCAGCGTCCTCAGCCCTAATCCGGACGTATGGGTGCCAAAAGCAACCGTGTCGATCAAGGACCAGACAGGAGCCCCAGTCTCGGGCGCAACCGTTAGTGGATGGTTCACCGGCGCTGGCTTCGGAGGCGACTGCGTCACCGTAGCGGACGGCACATGCACTATCGGCGGCCTGCGTGGGGTCGGTGGTGGGCTCGTGAGTTCAGGGTTCAGTACGAATTCCGTCACGAGGGACGGCATGACTTGGGATGGGAAAAACCTGCCCTTCACGGTCTACAACCCAAGCTTAGCCACACCGACACCGACGCCAACCACGAGCCCGACACCAACCGCAACGCCAACACCGACCGCGACACCGACACCAACCGCAACACCAACACCGACCGCGACACCGACGCCAACCGCGACCGTCACGCCGACGCCGACGCCGACGCCAACGATGCATCATGTCGGGGATCTGGACAATGCGACCACGTCTGGTTCATCATGGTGGACTTGGCAACCGCGGGTGACGGCAACAGTCCTTGACTCCAACGGAACTGCTTTGGCAGGTGCTACCGTGAGCGGAACTTTCTCCAACCACACGGGAACGTTGACCTGCATCACCGCAGCCACCGGCACCTGCTCGCTGGGGAACTTCTCCTTCACGGTTTTTACCAAATCAACGGTGTTCAAGGTCACCAACGTGACCGCTACCTCCTCGACGTACGCGCCAACCACCAATACCGATCCGGACGGTGACAGTAACGGAACAACCATCATGGTGAAGCGTCCATAGCTGGCACCAACCACTGCTGATTGCCCGTTCGAAGGGCATCGAGTATTAACGAGATCTCCCTGGGCCCTTGACCCGGGGAGATCTCGTTGCGACACCGAACGGGAGTTCCAGACGCAACACGGGCCGTGATGTACTCGGGGCGGTTGTCCACGTCGCTGCGCGACCAAGGATCGACGTCGGGGTGAATCGGCAGACATTCTCTGCCCGTCGCATACTCGAGTTCGCGGATGAGCTCTCTCGTTCCTGCAATTGGCGTCGAGTCGAAATCAAGCTTGCTGGCGAGCAACCACTAGTGCTCATCGGCCCACATGGTGCCGTCAGGTATCTCTCAGCAGATCGAACGCAGCCCGGTTGCGATCTCACTGGACAGCAGCCTACAACTGGCAGGGCCGGGCAGTGACTACGATTCGTGCAACCGTCCTTCGGCGGCAGTCGCCGTCCCGGATTCGTCCAAAACAGTGGTGATCATGATCTCCGAACGCAGAGTGCGATGCACTGGGCACTTGTCGGCTATCTCCAACAGCCTGACGATCTGAGCTACAGACAGATTGCCGGTCAGTGATATCGACCGATCGATGTGATCGATCATCCCTTCCGTTGTCTCACAGGTTGCGCAGTCATCTGCATGGATGCGCGAATGGGCTAGGCGCACACTCACCTTCTCCAGCGCGAGGTTCTTGCGCTCCGCGTACATGCGCAACGTCATTGACGTGCATGCTCCGAGCCCTGCCAGCAGCAGCTCGTACGGTGAAAGGCCAGTATCGCTGCCGATGGGTTCCGGCTCATCAGCCAACAATTTGTGGCCCCCGGACGAGATGCGCTGTTGAAACAAGCCGTTGCCCGTCTCCTCCACCGTGACAACGCCGTGCTCACGTTCTACAGAAGGTTTTTGTGCTCGGTCAGCGATTTCTACGTCATACACCCCCGCAGGTGCCGCATCGTCTTCAAAGGCATAGCGCGCGGCCCAGGCACTGATGATGTCTGCAGCGAACTGGGAGTCCTCACGTCTGCTCAGCAGGTGGTTGGCGCCGTCGAGCGCCACGAAAGACTTCGGGTGCTTCGCCAAATCGAAAATTTTCCCCGCTTCATCAATGGAGACGATCTTGTCCGCCGGAGAGTGCATCACCAAGAGCGCTGCTCCAAGAGTACGGATCCGCTCAGCTTGTGGCTGTGCGGCGACATCGGTGAGAAACTGCTGACGAATTTTGAATCGGCGTCCACCCAATTCCACCTCCGCGAAGCCCTGCCGCTGAATCGTATCGATGTCATCGCGAAGCAGCCTTTTTACGTGCTGCGGGTCGGCCGGTGCGGCAATTGTCGCAACAGCACTGACGGATGGAATGCGATGCGCCGCTGCTAGCACGGCAGTGCCCCCGAGCGAGTGACCGATCAATATGCGCGGCGCGCGGTAATTGTCCCGCAGAAACTCCGCCGCCCGCACCAAATCATCGATATTTGAGGTGAAGTTCGTATTGCCGAAGTCGCCATCTGATTGACCCAGCCCGGTGAAGTCGAACCGGAGCACAGCAATTCCGGACGCGGTCAGTCCACGGGAAACTCGGGAAGCGGCAAACACGTCCTTACTGCAGCTGAAACAGTGCGCAAACAGGGCATACGCCCGCACCTCACCATCCGGCAGCTCCAAGCGGGCCGCAAGTGCACCGCTCTGAGATCCTGGAAACTGCAGTTTGAGCGAACCTGCTGACACGTTCATGCTGTCCCCTACCTTCGCTGTACTGGCAATCCCTCCGGTGCCTTCACAGTAGCGTGCTCATCAAGGCATTGATACGGTTCGCGTCACCAACGTTTCCCACATGCCCCACCCTCCGGACGCTCCTGCAGTTTCAGGGCTGAAATGAAGAACGCTCTCCCATCCGCTGAAGAAGCGTTCCAAAATTGTGCCCCAAAGGTGCAGGAGGGTCAGAGGGAACCGCCCCGAACGTGCGGGAGCGTCGGGTGGGTGGTGGTGCGCTACTGGGCGGCCCGGCGCAGCGTTTGCTCGGCGTGCAACAGTATGGGGCCGTCTACCATCTGTCCCTTGAACGCGAAAACACCTGTGCCAGCAGCGTCCGCCGCGGCCAGAAGTTCAGTTGCCGCAGCAATCTGCGCCGGGCCCGGCCGGTATGCCTCCCTGACCACTGCCACTTGGGACGGGTGAATGCAGGCCTTTGCACCAAAGCCGCTGGCCACAGCGTCCTCCGCCTCCGCAGCCAGCCCATCAAGGTCAGCAAAGTCGGCATAGATGGAATCGATGGCAACTTTGCCTGCCGCCCCCGCGGCCAGCAGCATCTGCGAGCGCGCATGAGTTGCCACGGCCCGGTAGCTGCCAGCTTGAGAGCTTCCAGCGCCAAAACGGCTGGAGCTTCCACCGAGTGAGGCCACCAGATCTTCGGCACCCCACATCAGTGCCACCACGTTGGGGAGTTTCGCCAGCGCCGGAGCGGCCAGGATTCCGGCGGCCGTTTCGCAAAGGACCACCACATTGTATTTTTCCAGCGCTGCAATGGCATCCACATCGGCCGCCTTGGCCACCATGATGGTGTTGAACCGCCCCAGCGCCAAAGCATGCAGGTCAAGGCGTGCGGCCTCGGTGCCTAGGGCGTTGATGCGCACCATGGTTGCTGCCGGGTCAAGCGTGCTGGCGGCCATGTTCTCCCGTGCCTGGGCCTTGGCCGCAGGTGCGACGGCGTCCTCCAGATCAAGAATGACGGCGTCGGAGCGTTCGGCTGCCTTGTTGAAGCGGTCCGGCCTGTCCCCGGGGGCGAAGAGCAGCGCCGGTCCCATGGTGAATTCCCTCGTGGCTGTGATGGCATTGTCCTTAACTGTTGGGTTTTAGCTGGTGGGCTTGAGCCAGAAAAGTGCTGTTCTGCTGGCTTTCCCCACCACCACGCCGGATTGGTTGCGTCCGGTGTGGGTCATGGTCACGATACCTTGGCCGGGACGGGAGGCTGAGAGCCGCTTTTCCGTCACGACCGTCTCCGTATACAGCGTGTCTCCGTGAAAGAGGGGGTGCGGGAAGGAAATATCGCCCATGCCCAGTTGCGCCACGATGGTGCCCTGCGTCAGTTGTGCCACGGACTGCCCCACCATGGTGGCCAAGGTGAACATGGAGTTCATGATGCGCTGTCCGAAGGGCTGGTCCTGGCTCCATGCAGCATCCAGGTGAAGTGCCTGGGTGTTCATGGTCATGGTGGTGAAAAGGACATTGTCGGTTTCGGTCAGGGTGCGCCCCGGCCGGTGCTGGTACAGGATGCCCAGTTCCAGTTCCTCATAGTAGAGACCACGCTGCGTCACTACTCCCGGCGTCTTCCGGTACCCCGCGTGTCCGTCACTCATACGTTGTCCAGATCATGCATTTCCAAGTTCAGCGGTGCCCCGGTCGCTGCCACAATTTGCTCAACGGTGACATCCGGAGCCAGTTCCTTCAAGACCAAACCGTCCGGAGTCACTTCGATCACCGCCAGATCCGTGATGATCAGATCGACGCACTTCTTCCCCGTCAAGGGCAGTGTGCACTCCTGCAGGATCTTTGGCGCCCCGTATTTGTCCACGTGCTCCATCATGACGATCAGCTTCTTGGCGCCGAACACCAGGTCCATGGCCCCACCCATGCCCTTGACCATCTTGCCGGGAATCATCCAGTTTGCCAGATCCCCGTTGGCGGCAACCTGCATGGCCCCGAGCACGGCCACATCCACGTGTCCCCCGCGCACCATGCCAAACGAGGTGGCCGAATCAAAGAACGCCGCCCCCTTGTTGACGGTGACGGTTTCCTTCCCAGCGTTGATCAAATCAGGGTCGACGTCGGCCTCGGCCGGGTAGGGTCCCGTCCCCAAGATCCCATTCTCCGAATGCAGCACCACCTCCACCGTGTCCGGGATGAAGTTGGGAATCAGGGTAGGCATGCCAATCCCCAAGTTCACGTACTGTCCGTTGCGCAACTCCTGTGCCACCCGTGCGGCCAGTTCATTCCGTGTCAGTGCCATGGTCATGCCTCCTGGCTGTTTGCAACAGTTCGCTTTTCGATGCGTTTTTCGCTCCCTGGCGTCCCGGCAGGCACGTGGACCACGCGTTGGACGAAGATGCCTGGTACGTGGATGTGTTCGGGGTCCAGTTCGCCAGGTTCCACCAGCTCTTCCACTTCGGCGATGGTGACCGTCCCTGCCATGGCGCACAGCGGGTTGAAGTTCATGGCAGTGGCGTGGAAGATCAGGTTGCCGTGGCGGTCGCCCTTCCAGGCGTGGACAAGGGCAAAGTCCGGTCGCAGGGATTCCTCCAAGACAAAGTCGGCGTCCCCAAAGGTGCGTACCTCCTTGGGTGGCGAGGCGATCGCCACTCCGCCCGCGCCGTCGTACAGGCGCGGCAGTCCGCCCTCGCTGACCTGGGTGCCTACACCGGCGGCTGTGTAGAAGGCAGGTATCCCGGCGCCGCCTGCGCGCAGTTTCTCGGCGAGCGTGCCCTGCGGGGTGAGCTCGACTTCCAGTTCGCCGGCAAGGAATTGCCGGGCAAATTCCTTGTTCTCCCCCACGTAGGAGGAGATGGTGCGGCGGATGCGGCCGTCGCTGAGCAGAATGCCCAGGCCCCAGTCGTCCACACCGCAGTTGTTGGAGATGGTTTCCAGCCGTGAGGTTCCTGCATCGTAGAGGGCCTGGATGAGGGCTACGGGGATGCCGCACAGTCCGAAGCCTCCCACGGCGAGGGAAGCGCCGTCGTGGATGTCATGGACGGCCGCAGCCGGTGAGGCAACTACTTTGTTGATCATGGCGGGGTTCCTTTCGAGAAGGGTCACAAGCCCAGGTCGCGGGCAATGAGCATCAATTGCACTTCGGTGGTGCCTTCCCCTATCTCCAAGATCTTTGAATCCCTGTAGTGGCGGGCAACGGTGAACTCGTTGATGAACCCGTAACCGCCAAACACCTGTGTGGCGTCCCTGGCGTTGTCCATGGCTGCCTCACTTGCGACCATCTTAGCGATGGCCGCCTCCGTCTTGAAGGATTTGCCTGCGAGCATGCGCGAGGCGGCGTCGTAATAGGCCAGCCGGGCCAGGTGCGCACGGCTTTGCATGCGCGCAATTTTGAAGGAAATGCCTTGGTAGTGGCCAATGTTGTGGCCGAACGCGTGGCGTTCCTTGGCGTAGCGGACGGCTTCATCAACACAGCCCTGCGCGGCACCGGTGGCCAGCGCGGCGATGGCGATGCGGCCTTCATCCAGGATGGACAGGAAGTTCGCATACCCACGGCCGCGCTCACCGAGCAGGTTTTCCTCCGGCACCCGGGCGTTGGTGAACGTCAGCGGGTGGGTGTCTGAGGCGTTCCAGCCCACCTTGCCGTAGGGCTTTTCCACCGTGAAGCCTGGCGTTCCATTGGGAACGATGATGGTGGAAATCTCCTTCTTCACCGTCCCGTCGGCGCGTTCGGTGCTGCCGGTGACGGCTGTGACGGTTACGAATTTGGTGATGTCCGTCCCGGAGTTGGTGATGAACTGTTTGCTGCCGTCAATGACCCATTCGCCGTCCTGCAGTTTCGCCCGGGTGGAGGTGCGTCCGGCGTCCGATCCGGCGTCGGGCTCTGTCAGGCCGAAGCCCGCCAGTGCCGCACCGCTGGTCAGCTGTGGCAGCCATGCCTCCTTCTGCGCCTGGGTCCCGAAGCGGTGCACGGGCATGGCGCCCAGTGACACCCCTGCCTCGAGCGTGATGGCGACCGACTGGTCCACCCGCCCCAGCTGTTCCAAGGCCAGCGCCAGGGCGAAGTAGTCCCCGCCCATGCCGCCAAACTCTTCCGGGAACGGCAGTCCGAACAAGCCCAGCTCCCCCATGTGCGACACGATCTCATAGGGGAAGCTGTGCTCCGCGTCGTGCTGGGCTGAGACGGGGGCAACCACGTTGTCTGCGAAGTCGCGGACCATGTCGCTGAGCGCCTGGTACTCCTCGTTGAGTTCAAAATTGGGCACGTTGTTTCCCTTCAGGAATCCTTGGTTGATTTTTCATGGGAGGCATCGGGGAGCTCCGTGTCGGTGGACAGGTCCGGAACAATCGTGGCGACCACTTGATCGGCCTTGACCAGCGACCCCACAGCCACCCCCACGTGCACCGTCCCGGCGATGGCGGCCACCAGCTGATGCTCCATCTTCATGGCCTCCACGGCGAGCAGCACGGTGCCGGCCTGAACTTTGTCCCCGTTGCTGACATTGAGCATGGTCACGGTTCCCGGCATGGGGCTGCGCACCTGCGGATCAGCCGCCGCTTCATCACGTTCCAGCCCCTCCAGCATCCGCGCCGTCACGGCGTCGCGGCCCAGCAACTGCACCGACGCCGTCCACCCGCCACTTCCAAGCAGCACTTCAGACCCGTTGCGGGCAAACCGATACTGCCGCTTTTGCCCGTCCCATTCGAGTTCCACGCCGATCCCTGCATCTACCAGCCGGGCCGTATGTGCGCCACCATCGGGAAGCTCATCCCCACTGACATGCACGACGCCGGCCCCTTCCTCAGCTGACCCGTCCCGGCTGCCGCTGACCGTCACCACCGCCGTGCGTCCCACCCCGGCGAAGGCCAACCGCCACGGAGCAGCATCACCAAGCCGCCACCCGTCAGTGCGGCCCCACGGGCCGAGGCTCGCAAGCCGCTCCCCAAGCCCGACCTCCGGTGCCGATCCGCGTGTCAGGAGCGCGGCTGCTGCGTAATCGTCGGCGTCGAGGGTGCGGAAAGCCAGTTCGGGGAGTTTGCGTTCAATGAGGGTGGTGTCCAGACGCCCGGCTTGGACATCGGGGTCTGCGAGTAGAAGGCGCAGGTACTCGACGTTGGTGGGGACGCCGAGCACCACGTAGTCATGCAGGGCCGCGTCCAAGCGTTCCAGGGCCTGATCGCGGTCTGTTCCCCAGGCGATGACCTTGGCCAGCATGGGGTCGTAGTCGGCGGAGATTTCCAGCCCTTGCAGGAGGGAGCTATCCACGCGCACTCCCGGGCGCCCGGCAACTGACTCATCCAGCACTACGACGGTCCCGGCCGAGGGCAGGAACCCCTGGGCCGGGTTTTCGGCGTACACGCGGGCTTCGACGGCGTGGCCTTCGGCGCTGACCGCTTCCTGGCTGAACGTGATTGGTTCCCCGGCGGCGATGCGCAGCTGCCATTGCACTAAGTCCAGCGGCTCGCCATCAACCCTGGCCACCATTTCGGTGACGGGGTGCTCCACCTGCAGACGGGTGTTCATTTCCATGAAGAAGAACTCGTCTGGAGTGTCATTGGAGACGATGAACTCCACTGTCCCGGCCCCGGTGTAGTTCACACTGGCAGCGGCGGCACACGCTGCGGCGCCGATGCGCGCCCGGACAGCGGCACCGTCGGCCATGCCCGTCAGCAGCGGTGAGGGCGCCTCTTCGATGACTTTTTGGTGGCGGCGCTGCAGGGAGCATTCACGCTCACCCAGGTGGACCACGTTCCCGAAGTTGTCACCGAGGATCTGCACTTCAATATGCCGGGGATTGGCCACGAGGCGTTCAAGGAACAAGGTGTCGTCGCCAAAGGCGGCAGCAGCCACCCGGCGTGCGGTGGCCAGGGTTGCCGGCAGTTCTTGGATTGAATACACATTGTGCATGCCTTTTCCCCCGCCCCCGGCCGACGGCTTGATGAGCAACGGAAAGCCAATCCCCTGCGCAGCTGCGGTCAAGTCAGCGTCGCTCAGCCCGGCCTTGGAAATGCCGGGCACCAGCGGAACTCCTGCTGCGGCGACGTGGTTCTTGGAGCGGATCTTGTCCCCCATGACGTTCAACGCCTCGACCGAGGGGCCAATGAAGGTGATACCCGCATCCTTGAGTGCCTGCGCAAAGGCCTGGTTTTCCGACAGGAACCCATACCCTGGGTGCACTGCCTGGGCGCCGGATTCACGGCATGCGGCAACGATGGCTGCGATGTTCAGGTAGCTTTCGATTGCGGCTGCGGGGCCTATGCACAGCGCTTCGTCGGCCTCGCGCACGTGGCGGGCTCCGGCGTCGGGCTCGGAATACACGGCCACCGAGCGGATGCCCAGATCCTTCAGTGTGCGGATGATGCGGCAGGCTATTTCGCCGCGGTTGGCCACCAGAACGGTGTCGAAAAGAGGGCTCATGGGCTCACATCCTAAAGAGGCCGAAGGAGGTTTCCGGCAGCGGGGTTCTGGCGCACACATCCAGTGCCAGTCCGAGGACGGTGCGGGTGTCTGCGGGGTCGATGATGCCGTCATCCCAGAGGCGGGCGGTGGCGTAGTAGGGGCTGCCCTGCTTTTCAAACTGGGCGAGAACCGGTGCCTTGAAGGCGTCCTCCTCGGCTGCGGACCAGTCTTCGCCACGGCGTTCGTGCTGGTCGCGCTTGACCGTGGCCAGCACGGAGGAGGCCTGGCTGCCACCCATGACGGAGATGCGCGACGCCGGCCACGTCCACAGGAAGCGGGGACTGTAGGCGCGCCCGCACATGGAGTAGTTGCCGGCCCCGAAGGACCCGCCCACAATGACCGTCAGTTTCGGCACGCGCGCGGTGGCGACGGCCGTGACCATCTTGGCCCCGTGTTTGGCAATGCCGCCGTGCTCGTAGTCCTTGCCGACCATGAAGCCGTTGAGGTTCTGCAAAAAGATCAGCGGGATGCCGCGCTGGTCGCACAGTTCAATGAAGTGCGCACCCTTCAGTGCGGACTCGCTGAACAGCACGCCGTGGTTGGCCACAATGCCCACCGGGTGTCCGTGCAACGTGGCGAATCCGGTGACGAGCGTGGTGCCGTAGTTTTTCTTGAACTCATGGAATTTGCTGCCGTCAACGAGCCGGGCGATGATCTCGCGGCAGTCGTACGGGGTGTTCAGGTCCGTGGGCACGGCGCCGTAAAGCTCGTCGGGATCCACAGCGGGTGCCTCGCTGGCCCCCACGGCCCACGCGGGGGTTGGGTTGGGCGGGAGCGTGTCCACGATGTCCCGGATGATCGCCAGCGCGTGGTCGTCATTTTCCGCCAGATGATCCACCACACCCGAGATGCTGGCGTGGACGTCTCCACCGCCCAGCTCCTCCGCCGTGACAATCTCTCCGATGGCGGCCTTTACCAGCGGTGGCCCACCCAGGAAAATGGTGCCCTGGTTGCGCACGATTACTGTTTCATCACTCATGGCCGGCACATATGCCCCACCGGCCGTGCAGGAGCCCATGACAGCGGCGATCTGCGGAATCTTTGCCGCGGACATCTTGGCTTGGTTGAAGAAGATCCTGCCGAAGTGGTCCTTGCCGGGGAACACTTCGTCCTGCATGGGCAGGAACGCACCGCCGGAATCCACCAGATAGATGCAGGGCAAGTGGTTTTCCAACGCGATTTCCTGCGCCCGCAGGTGCTTTTTCACGGTCATCGGGTAGTACGTTCCGCCCTTGACGGTGGCATCGTTGCACAGCACCATCACGTGGCGGCCTTGGACAAGGCCAACGCCGGCAATGACACCGGCGCCGGGTGAGGCGCCGCTGTACATTTCATAGGCTGCCAGCGGCGCAATTTCAAGGAAGGGGCTGCCCTCATCGAGCAGCCGGTCGATGCGTTCGCGCGGGAGCACCTTGCCGCGCGCAACGTGGCGTTCACGGGACTTTTCCGGCCCGCCCAGTGCCGTGGTTCGCAACGTCTGGCGCAGTTGTGCAGCCAAGGCGCGCTGTTGGGCATCGTTGCGGGCAAAGGCCTCCCCGGCCGGTTCCACGTGGCTCTGCAAAGTCTCCATTGACCCCTCGTTGACGTCATCGCCGCTACACTGAACAATATTAACTAAGTTAATGCTCACTAACTGGTTTTCAGGTTAGTCCGTCCGCACTGTGATGTCCAGCAAATGAATTCAGGTCCCATGCTTCAAGAAACCCCCCGCACCCAGGCCAAGGCCAAGCGCCGCTCAGCGCTGCTCGCCTCCGCCGCAACACTGTTTGCCCGACGCGGCTTCAACGGTGTTTCCATTGAGGATCTGGGGGCTGCGGCGGGGGTCAGCGGGCCGGCCGTCTATAGGCATTTCAACGGCAAGCAAGCGCTGCTCGGAGCCTTGTTAGTGGGGGTCAGCGAGGATCTGCTGGCAGGCGGGCGAGCCGTTGTACAGGCCGCGCCCGACGCCGGTTCCTCCTTGCGCGCGCTGGTCGCCTTCCATGTTGACTTCGCCATGGCACAGCCGGACGTCATCCGTGTGCAGGACAGGGACTTTGACAGTTTGGGCGAGGAGGACAGTACTGCCGTCCGTTCCCTGCAGCGCGCCTATGTGGAACTTTGGGTGGAGGTACTAGGAGAGTTGCTTCCACAGCGTGAGGCCGCGCTGCGCCGGCTGCAGGCCCACGCCGTCTTTGGGCTGATCAACTCAACGCCGCACAGCGTGCCCATCCCCAGCCGGAAGGCTGCCGCGGCTAGGTCCATGCTGGAAGCGATGGCGTGGGCGGCACTGACGGAGGCCTGATCTCCTGATTGATAGCAAAAGGGAAGCGCCGGACTCCGGCGCTTCCCTTTCATGGGCGCTGTCCCCGGCCGGTGTCACGAAGGACGCGGTTACAGAGCGCTTCAATAAATTTCGCAAAGATGCCTCAGTGGGCTGTTGCACCTCCGTGATGGCTTGCCGCGTCCCGGTGCAAGGCCGGCTGCAGGGCAAGAACTCCGACGATCAAGGCCACAGCTCCGGCGATCCATGACGTCCAGGTCGCCCCGGTGTGCATGGTGTAGCCCGCAATCCACGGCGAGATGAACAAGAGTGCCCCAAAGAGCGGCAGAAGCCATTCGGCCACCGGCTGCCCGGGGGTCATCAGATTCCAAACACCTGAGAGGATCAGCAATACACCAACGCCGATCATCATGACCATGGAACTTGCCTGCTGCGTTGTCCAGATTGTTGCCAAGGCGACGTACAGACCTGCGAGCACGGCTACAGAGTCCTGCCAGCGATTCCACCTCTTCATTGTTACCAACCTCCTTACAAGTTGGCTCCCAAAGTGGGGGTCACTTAAAATATACGTCCGCGTCGGCGCCTTGAGCAGAATATTCAGGTTGCATTCAGGCCGCGTTTCAGCTCAGCACCAAGGCCATGGCCGGATCCGCCATGATGGCCCCCACGTCCGCCAGGAAGCGGGAGCCTTGGGCGCCGTCCACGAGTCTGTGGTCAAAGGACAAACTGAGCGTCATGACCTGCCGCAGCGCCACTTGCCCCTGATATTCCCATGGCGTCCTGCGAACGGCCCCGAGCGCAAGGATGCCCGCCTCACCGGTGTTCAGCAGGGGCGTGCCGGCGTCGATGCCGAACACTCCAATGTTGGTGATGGAAAACGTGCCTCCCGCCAAATCCGCAGGTGGGGTCTTCCCAGCCCGTGCCGTTTCCGCCAACTGCCCCAGCGCCTGCGCCAATCCGCGCAGTCCCAATGCCTGGGTGTCCTTGATGTTGGGCACCACGAGCCCACGCGGCGTGGCTGCGGCAATGCCCAGGTTCAAGTATTTGAACGTCACCACCTCCTGCGCCTTCTCGTCCCAGTGTGAGTTCAGCGCCGGGTACCGGGCGACCGCCAACGTGACGGCCTTGGCTGCCAGCGTCAAAGGCGTCACCTTGATACCGGCGAACTCTTTCTGCGAGCGCAGCTTCTGCAAAAAGTCCATGCCCGCTGTCACGTCGATGGTCAGGAATTCGCTGACATGCGGGGCCGTGAACGCACTTTCCACCATGGCCTTCGCCATGAACTTCTGCACACCCTTGATGGGGGTGCGCACTTCCCGTACCGTCTCCTGAGCTTCTGCCCTGCCCGACGCCGGGGCCGCCACAGTGCCCTCCCCGGAATCTGTATGTTCTCTGGCAACTGCATGGTCCCCGGCAAAGGTGAGGACGTCGGCCCGTGTGATCAGACCCCGTTCCCCTGTTCCGGCTACCTCTTCCAACCCAACACCCATGTCACGGGCGAGCTTGCGCACCGGCGGAGTGGACCGCGGCCGGTCCACCTGTACGTGAACGTCAGCCTTCTTGGGTTCCTGTGCAGGAGCGGACAGCGTCCGAGCCCGGCGCACGGGCCGGGCGGAAGTTTCCGGGTCGGCTCCGTAACCAACAAGTGTCGGCACGCGCTTCGGCTCCGCCTCGGACACCGGTTCTGCGCTGGCGGAGTCCGAGATGGGGGCCCGGGAGCGGCTTCGGGCGTCCGCGTAGCGGGCGGGGTCCCCATCTCGGACAGAGCCAGCGACTCCAGCCGAGTCCGAGTCTGGCTCCGCGGCGACGTCGAACTCGATGATGACTTCGCCGACTTCCACCACTGTGCCTGGTTCGTGCATGATGGCGCTGACGGTGCCGGTGTACGGGGAGGGAAGTTCCACCACGGCTTTGGCGGTTTCCACCTCTGCGATCACCTGGTTGAGTTTCACCGGGTCGCCCACGGCCACGTGCCAGCTGACAATCTCTGACTCTGTGAGGCCTTCGCCAAGATCCGGGAGCCGGAATTGAACCTGCATGGTCAGTCCTCCATTCCTGTCTGTGAGTTGGGCCTGCCCAGGGCGCGGTCAACACCGTCAAGAATCCTGTCGAGGTCCGGCAGGTGGTGTTTTTCGAGCTTTGACGGCGGGTAGGGCACGTCGAAGCCCGTGACGCGCACGGGAGCGGCCTCAAGATAGTTGAAGCAGCGTTCGGTGATGGTGGCAGCGATCTCGGCACCCAGCCCCAGGGTTTGGGAGGCTTCGTGGGCAATGACGAGACGGCCGGTGCGCCGCACGGACTCCATCAGTGGGCCATAGTCGATCGGTGAGAGCGAGCGCAGGTCGATGACATCGATCGAGGTGCCTTCCGCGGCTGCCGCGCTGGCGGCATCGAGGGCCGTTTTCAACATGGCCCCGTAGGCCACCAGCGTGACATCGGCGCCTGCGGCCGCCACCCGTGCCGAGTCCAGGGCCGGGGCTGCGGCCAGGTCCGCATCCAAGTCCACGTCCCCCTTGGCGTGGTAGCGCCGTTTGGGTTCAAAGTAGAGGACGGGGTCGTCGCACGCGATGGCCTGTCGCAGCATGGTGTAGGCATCCTGGGGGTTGGAGGGGCTGACAACGCGCAGTCCGGAGGTGTGGATGAAATACGCTTCCGGGGATTCCGAGTGGTGTTCCGGTGAGCCTATGCCTCCGCCAAACGGCACGCGGATGGTCAACGGCATGCGCACCTTGCCCTGGGTGCGGACATGCATTTTTGCCACCTGGGACACGATCTGGTCAAAGCCTGGATAGATGAACCCGTCGAATTGGATCTCGCACACGGGCCTGAAACCGCGGTAGGCCAGGCCCACGGCCGTGCCAATGATGCCTGATTCGGCCAACGGCGTGTCGATGACCCGGTGTGAGCCGAAGTCCTTCATGAGACCATCCGTCACCCGGAACACCCCGCCCAGGGTGCCGATGTCCTCCCCCAGCAGAAGAACCTTGGGGTCGTCCTCCAAGGCGCGGCGCAGTCCGGCGTTGATGGCCTGTGTCAGTGTCAACTTGCTCATGACCGACTCCCTTCCCTGGTGCCTGCATCCGTTGACCCGTTGCCTGCGCCCGGGCCTTGCCCCGCCGAGGAAAAGCCTGCCAGATACCGTTCGTAGTGGTCGCGCTGACGTTCAAGGACTGCATGACGATCCACATAGACATTGTCGAAAATGGTCATCGGTTCCGGATCTGGCAGGCTGATGCAGGATTGGCGTAACTCGGCGGCCACAGCGTCAGCTCCGGCCGCGATCTCAGCTTCAGCTCCGACGTCGAGCATTCCGCGGCTCTGCAGCAAAACCCTGAGCCGGGCGATGGGATCTTTGGCACCCCACTCCTCAAGTTCGGTGACGCCACGGTAGCGGGTGGGGTCATCAGCCGTGGTGTGGGCGCCCATGCGGTAGGTGACGGCTTCGATGAAGCTGGGCCCACCTCCGCTGCGTGCCCGTGCGGCCGCCCATCGGACAGCCGCAAGGACTGCCAGGACGTCGTTGCCGTCCACTTGCAGACTGGGGATTCCGTAGCCGGGGGCGCGTCCGGCCAAGGGCACAGCTGATTGCAGGCCAACCGGTTCTGAGATGGCCCAGTGGTTGTTCTGGCAAAAGAAGATGACGGGCGCTTGGAAGCTGGCGGCGAAGACCATGGACTCGTGGACGTCACCCTGACTGGTGGCGCCGTCGCCTAGGTAGCCGATGGCCACCGATTCCTTGCCATCCAGGCTCAGGCCCATGGCGTAGCCCGTTGCGTGCAGGGTCTGGGCGCCAATGATGATCTGTGGGGTGGCCACGTTGATCTCATAGGGATCCCAGCCGGTGTTGCTGTTGCCGCGCCAAACACCCATCACTTCCGACAGGTGCGCCCCGCGGCAATACGCCACCCCGTTTTCACGGTAGGTGGGAAAAATAAAATCGTCCGGTTCCAGAGCTCTGACGGAGCCCACCTGCGATGCTTCCTGGCCGAGCATCGGCGGCCACAGTGCCAACTGCCCCTGGCGCTGGAGTGCGGTGGCCTCCACATCGATGCGACGGACTTCCACCATGTCCCTAAAGAGACCCAGCAGAGTTTCATCGTCAACATCGGCAACGAATTCATCAAGTAATTCGTCCTGGACTCGCTGCCCGTCAGCAGTAATGAGTTGGTGCATGTGCATGGACCTTGGGTCCTCCGGCTCTTGGCGTGGATCACTCATTGAGCTCGCCTCCTTGTAAGTGGCGCGACATCATCGTCGATAAGGGTGACGATACTCACGTCACGCACCCGGCGCAATAACCGCCGACAATATTGAACATTCTGCCCTGTCGATGGTGTTCAGACCGTGCTAGTCTGCGCACTATGCCTACTTTGGACCGCACCGACGCACGCATTCTGCTGGCCATCTCCGAGGACCCCCGCCAGACGGTCGTTGCCATGGCCGCCCAGCTTGGCCTCTCCCGCAACACGGTCCAAGCCAGGCTGGCGTCGCTGGAAAAACGCGACGCCTTCTTGAACTTCGACCACCGCATCAGCACCGCAGCTCTCGGGTACCCGCTAACGGCCTTCATTTCCATCCATGTGCAGCAGCAAAAGCTGGGCGAACTGGCTGCTTCCCTTGCTGCCATCCCCGAGGTGGTGGAAGCCCACGGGCTCAGTGGGCGGGCCGATCTTCTGGTGCGTGTTGTGTCCACCGGCGCTGAGGATCTATTTCGCGTCAACGGCAAGATCCTGGCGTGCGACGGCGTCGAACGCACCGAAACCTCGCTGGCCATGAACGAGATCGTGCCGTTCCGCCTGGGACCGCTCCTCCAGCGTGTCATGGGCACCGAAGACGACTAGATTGATCTACCCCGCTCCAGGGCCCTCCCTTGAACAGGCACCCTCTATCAACTAGGCGGGCGGCGGCGTAGCGTTGAGGCACACGCCAGGCACCGAGCCCCAGGGGGAAGAATATGTTTGCCACTCATTCACACACGCACTGCAGCATTGCACCGCCGGACCTGCTGGCACAGCTGGCCCTCGACGGCACCTCCGACCAGCAACAGGCTGCCGTGCGGGCTCTCGCCACTTCGGCTGCCTTCCGCCAGCAGCGCGCCGTCATGGGCCGACTGACGCGCCAGTTTGGGCTCCCCATGGGACAGCTGGTGGGATTCAATATTTCTTCGACCCGCCGGCTGACCGTCTACGATAACCAGAAGAAGGGCCGGACGTTCCTGCCTGGGGTGCGGATGCGCGGATGGGGCGAACATAAGAGCACTGACCCTGCCGTCAATGAGGCGTATGACGGCAGTGCCCAAACTTATGACTTCTATCTGCGGGTCATGGGACGCAATTCACTCGACAACGCCGGCATGGAGCTGGTCTCCAGCGTCCATTACGGTGTTGCCTACGACAACGCATTCTGGGACGGCACCCAGATGGTGTACGGGGACGGCAGCGGACAAATCTTCCAAGTTGGCGGCCTGACGAGGGCGCTGGATGTCATTGGGCACGAGCTCACCCACGGGATCACCGAGTTCACAGCCGGGCTGGCCTACAGCAAACAGTCGGGAGCCCTGAACGAGTCCTTCTCGGATGTTTTTGGCACGCTCGTGAAACAGTACACACTCAAGCAGTATGCCGTGGAAGCAGACTGGTTGATTGGGGAGGGAATCCTGGTGCCGTCGCTGGGCAAGGCGCTGCGTTCCATGAAGGCGCCCGGAACCGCCTATTCCGGGGACCGGCAGCCAGCCACCATGGATGGTTATGTGGACCTTCCCGATGACAACGACCCCCGCAATGACAACGGTGGCGTGCATATCAATTCCGGCATCCCCAACCATGCTTTCTACCTCGCCGCGATGGCGCTCGGCGGCAACGCTTGGGAACGGGCGGGAAAGATCTGGTACCAGACGCTCACCACGATGCTTCATGCCAACACCCAGTTTGACGAAGCGGCAAGGGCCACAATAGAAGTGGCTGGGACACTTTTTGGCACGGCTGAGGCGCACGCTGTGGAAGGTGCCTGGCGTGAAGTGGGCGTGCTGCCATGAAACTAACAGTGCGGATCGGAGGTGGATTCGCCGGCATCGTGGCCGTCATAGCGGTGGACTCCAGCACCCTCCCTTCAGACCAGGCACAGGATCTGGCAGCGGAGGTGGACCGTGCAGGGCTGCGCTCCTTGGCCCCACCGGAACCCGCTCGGCAGCGGGCCGATGCGCAACTGTACGAGTTGTCACTGCGCGAGGGCGAAGATCATCTCGACCTGCACTTCACGGATGAATCCATGCCCCCGGATGTGGAGGAGCTGGTGCACTGGGTACGTCAATGCCCTGGGCGAATAGAGTCATTGGAACAATAGGCCCTTCGGCTTGCCATCGCTGGCATCCGTCAGGTGTCCTGTGGTGCTCCCATTTCCTTGACTGAGTCAATGAGCTCGTAGGCAACTGTAGAAGCTGCTTCGACGTTCTTGCCAATGATGGCGGCCGTAAGCCGGGCATGTGCATCCGCAATGGCGCTTTGTTCCGGCAACGTGGCAGTGTGTTCCACGGATTGGGCATTCACTCCGGCCACCGCGTCGTAGAGCCGGATGAGCACGGGGTTCCCACTGGCGAAGACCACAGCCCGGTGGAAGTCCGCGTCCGCCGCGACAAAAGCTGCCATGTCCCCTGTGTCATGCGCGGTGGTGCGGGCGAGAAGGGCCGCCGCGAGTTCGACCAGTGAGTGAGGACTTGCCTGCCATGCGGCAAGCCGGGCGCTGGCCGCCTCCAGTCCAGCACGGGCGTCGAGAACATGTTCGAGCAGCATGGATGTTTCTTCCCGCGCCAAAACCCCGGAAATCTCGTCGGTGGCCAGTACATATGTGCCATCGCCTACACGCGGCTCCAGCAGGCCCGCAATGCTCAACGCCCGCAGCGCCTCACGTACGGTGGCACGGCTGACGCCCAGCTTGAGCGCCAGTTCGTGTTCGCTGGGAATTTTCTGCCCTACAGGCCATGTGCGGGAGACGATGAGTTCACGAAAAGTGTCCGCCAACTGGGTGCCCAAGGGAACATTCCGTACCGGTTCCTGCATCGACTCTTCCCTTCCTGCCAAATGCAGCCGTGAAGGTACAACTTGTTGTACCGGCTGCTGCGTGGTGCCACGATGCTAATCTAATTGTCAGACATATGTACAACTGTGCCTGAATGGAGATGCAATGAGCGCTGGCCCCCGGGTGCGCAGCACCGCGTCCATGACACCTGTCATGGTCGCCCTCGTGTTTCTGGTGGCCTTGAACCTCCGACCAGCACTGACAGCGGTGGGGCCGTTGCTGCCCATGATTGGCGCGGAGGAGAACCTGGGCAAGGGACTCCAGGGATTGTTGGGGGCCCTGCCGCTGCTGGCCTTTGCCGCAGTGTCACCGCTTGTCCATCTGGTGTCCCGGCGTTTGGGCATGGAGCGAACCATCCTGGTTGCGCTCGGACTTCTGGCTGCCGGCACGGTGATTCGTTCCTACACTGGGTCCCCTGGCCTGTGGCTGGGAACAATAGTGGTGGGCAGTGCGATCGCCATCGGCAACGTCCTGGTGCCCACTCTCGTCAAACGCGACTACGTCACCCGCATCTCCCGAGCCACAAGCATCTATTCCGCGTGCATCACCATTTCCGCATCGATCGCATCAGCCATCGCCGTCCCGCTGGCCACAGGCACGGGATGGCGGGGCTCACTGGCCTTTTGGGCCGTACCGGCAGTGGTGACCGCCGTCATTTGGATGCCCCGCACACGCGGTGCAGCTCCGGGCAACGATCCAATGGTGACGACGGCGGTCCCGGTAGGAACCGTGTGGCGGCAGTCCACAGCCTGGTTTGTCACGGCCTACATGGGCCTGCAGTCCACCACGTTCTACATCATGGTCACTTGGCTGCCCACCATCGAAACGGCGAACGGGAATTCTCCCCAACAAGCCGGGCTGCACCTGTTCATGTACCAAATTGTGGGCATCGTCTCCGGGCTGACCATCCCCAGGATGATGCACAAGCCGCACAGCCAAGTTGCAGCTGCGGTCACCGCCAGCGTGCCGATGATTGTCGGCGCGCTGGGGTTGATGCTGTTTCCGGCGTGGGGTGTGGCATGGGCCATCATTGCCGGCCTTGGTTCCGGGGCTTCGTTGGTGGTTGCCCTGACGCTGATCAGCTTGCGCGGGCGTACCCATTCCGAGACGACGCAACTCTCTGGAATGGCCCAGTCCGTAGGCTATCTTTTTGCCGCCATGGGACCTGTGGCTGCCGGCTACTTCGCGCAGCTGACCGGCGGGTGGCAGGCTTCGTTGGCTTTGGTCGCGGCCCTCGCCGTCTTGCAGGGCGCCGCGGCATTCACAGCTGGCCGGGCTCGAAAGCCACATCCCGCTACCGCTTCCCGGTAGTGGCCTGTGGCGTCCAACCGGATGGCAGTGGACCGGAGAGGGAACTGCGTTCCGTGTCGACCTCGGCGGACCATCCTTGTACAGTGCCAGCATGGGTAAACCCACCGCGAGCAATGCGGAAACCAACGTCAGGATGGCTCATGCCAGGCGCTCCACCACGTCGTGTCGAGACGCGAACACTCCATTTTGGGTCAGCGTATCCGCCGCCGCGAAATACCCGGTAGTCGCCGTATCTGGCGGGATCCAACAGATCCCAGCACCATTCCCACACATTTCCGAGGGTGTCATGAAGCCCAAACTGATTCGCTATTTTTGAGGCCACTGCTTGGGGCGCTCCACCTCATCCAAGGCTGTCCACGCCACCAGTTCAAGTGCTCCATAGTGCGGGCCAGTGACACCGCGCGGCAGGCGTATTCCCACTCGGCTTCAGTCGGGAGCCGATAGCCGGCTGAAGGGGTGTGCCATGTCACTTCGCTCTAGTTGAGAATGTACGCGGGTGGGAGTTCCTCTCTTCGCGACGCCGCGTTGCAGAATTGGATCGCATCCAGCCAACTCATCTCCGTTGCTGGGAGCCGTTCTCCGAGAGCTTCAGTTTCTGTGGAACCCGCATATTGGGCCTCCGCGATAGGAACGGCACAAATCTCGAACAGTTCAATTTCCGCTGTCCTCCGACTCTGTCGACGTGCGTCGTGCAACTCGACACGGCCAGCCGGTAGAAGCTGCAGGTCAAAAATGGTCACCTGACTATTCTGCCATTTGGACCCATTGTGCACACCCCACTACGCAAGCCGGCGGCAGCTTCAACCCCTTGTTGGAGGTCCGACTCCCGGTGGCAGAATCTTGGGTTGGACTACTGTGATTCTTCTTTTCCCTGGCCAGCTCTTGCGTCGACACTTGCGCTGTCGTGCTCCTCGCGCAAAACGGAATAGAGCAGAGAGTCCCTGCGGGCTCCTCGCACTAATCTGTGAGAACGAAGCCGTCCTTCTAGAGTGAATCCACCATTTTCTAGAGCTCGATTTGAACCGATATTGCCAGGGTGACAGGTGGCACTGATTCGCTCCAATTTGAGCGTATCAAAACCAAATTTCAGTAGTTGACTTGTAGCTTCAGTCGCATAGCCGTTTTCCAAATAAGAGCGGTGGAAGGTGTATCCAAGCTCTCCGGTCCGGTCGTCGCGGTCGGTGGTCCAAATAGCCACCGAGCCAATGACCTTACCCTCCAAAACGGCAGCAAGTGAAAACGCCGATCGGCCTTCCTTCAGATGCTCACCGGCTGCATCCGCAACGAAGGAGGCCGCCTGCTCCCAAGTATTCGGTCCCCATGCTGACCAGCGAGTCAAGTCAGGGTCTGAGGCGAACTCGTGCACAGCGGAGATGTCCCCCGCCGTGAAGTCACGGAAACTCAACCTAGGGCCGCGTGGGTAGGATTCGGAAAGACTCATCGTTCACCTGTTCAGTCGATTGCTGAGCCTTAATCCTCATATCTTGATCGACTGTCATCCGTTGTTGGTGGTTGCGCGCAAACCTTGGTGAAACACGTGCCCTTGGTCTGCTTGTAGTGAGACTGGTCCACGGCAATGGCGATAGGAAAACGCGAAAGGCCCCGTCCGGCGTCGAAATTTCGACGCCGGACGGGGCCTTTCGCATTGTTGGAAGGGCGTGGGGACTAGTGGTCCACGGCCTTCTCGGCTCCAACACCAGTGAGCGAGCGTACTTCCATCTCGGCCTGGATGCGCGGATCCTCGGTGCCCTTGTCCAGCACGGTGCCCAACCAGCCGAGGAAGAACGCCAGCGGGATGGAGATGATGCCGGGGTTGGCCAGCGGGAACCAAGAGAAGTCCGCACCGGGGATCATAGACGTGGGTCCGCCGGACACCATCGGGGAGAAGGTGATGAGCACAATGGCTGCCCCCAAACCGCCGTACATGCTCCACAGTGCGCCCTGAGTGGTGAACTTCTTCCAGAACAGCGAGAACACAATGGTGGGAAGGTTCGCCGAGGCGGCGATGGCGAAGGCCAAGGCCACCAGGAACGCGATGTTTTGGCCGTTGGCCAAGATGCCGCCGCCAATGGCAACGACGCCGATGACGATCACCGTGCGGCGGGCCACCTTGACTTCCATCTCCGGCTTGGGATCACCCTTGACGATGACGTTGGAGTAGATGTCGTGGGCAAACGAGGCTGCCGCGGTAATGGTCAGCCCGGCCACCACAGCCAAGATCGTGGCGAACGCGACAGCGGAGATGAACCCCAACAGGACCGGACCGCCAATCACGAAGGCCAGGAGCGGGGCAGCTGCATTGACGCCGCCTGGGGCTGCAAGGATGGCTTCCTTGCCAATCAGGGCACCGGCACCGTAGCCAAGGACGAGAGTGAAGATGTAGAAGCCGCCGATGAGCCAGATGGCCCAGACCACGGACTTGCGTGCTTCCTTGGCTGTCGGGACGGTGTAGAAGCGCATCAGCACGTGCGGCAGTGCCGCGGTGCCCAGGACCAGTGCGAGGGCCAAGGACACGAAGTCCAGCGGGGCCTTGCCGTACGCGGCACCCGGGTTCAGCAGCGCTTCACCCGCTCCGCCTTCAAGGATGGACGTGTTCACTGCCGCGTCCATGAGAGTGGAAAGGTTGAAGCCGTGCATGGCCAGCACGATGATGGTCATGATCGCAGCACCGATGATGAGCAGGAACGCCTTGATGATTTGTACCCAGGTGGTGCCCTTCATGCCACCGATTAATACGTAGACAATCATGAGCACGCCAACAACGGCGATGACAATGTTCTGCCCCACCTTGTTGGTGTTGTCGAGGCCCAGGAGCAGAGAAACCAAGCCACCGGCGCCAGCCATCTGGGCCAGCAGGTAGAAGAAGCAGACCACGAGCGTGGTGGTTGCCGCGGCAATGCGCACGGGGCGCTGCTTGAGGCGGAAAGACAACACGTCCGCCATCGTGAACTTGCCTGTGTTGCGCAGCAATTCGGCAACGAGCAGCAGGGCCACAAGCCAGGCCACAAGGAAGCCGATGGAGTACAGAAAGCCGTCATAACCATTGACGGCGATGGCGCCGGTGATGCCCAGGAACGATGCGGCCGACAGGTAGTCGCCGGCGATGGCCGTTCCGTTCTGACCGCCAGAGAAGGACCGGCCTGCCGCATAGTAGTCGGCGGCGGTATTATTGTTGCGGCTTGCGCGGAACACCACAATCATGGTGACTGCAACGAACGCCAGGAAGATCGCGATGTTGATCCACGAGTTTTCCTTGGTCTGCTCACCCAGCGACTTCGCGAGGGGTGCAACGGTGAGGACGGCAGCGGATAGGCTCACGGGTTAAACCTCTTCCTTGGTCTTGTTTGCTGAATCGATCTGCTTTTCCAGACGTTCGCGAATCACGGCTGCCTGGGGATCGAGCTTGCGGTTGGCGTAGGTGACATACCAAGTGGTAATGCCAAAAGTGGTGACAAATTGCAACAGCCCCAGAATCAGGCCAACGTTGAAGTTGCCCCAGACCTTGATGGACATGAAGTCGTGTGCGTACGCCGCCAAGAGAACGTAGGCGAAGTACCAAACGAGAAAGCCGATGGCTACGGGAAAGACGAAGTTCCGGTGTGACTTGCGAAGCTTCTGAAACTCTTCCGAGTTTTGTTCGGCGACAAAATCGACGGGACCCGCTGCGCTTGCGTGGGTTGAATTACCCATCATTCCTCCTTGAGAGATGTGATCTCTTTCACTATGAAGTGTTGTGAGTCACGTTTTCGACCAATTCGGGCGGTGCCGCGGTGAACGGCATGGCTGCTGCGCCGAATGACCCCCTTCCCCGGCTATTCTTGACAGCATGCCCCCCTCAGTGCCGAGCGATTCCACACTCCTGTTGATCACGGCAGTGGCCGTTGTTATCGGCGCCATCGCCATTGTGGCCGTCGTCGGATTCCGGCTCTCACGGTCCTACCGGGAGCTGGGCACCGAAGCCGAGCACGCAACGTTTGCGGCGCTTCACTCAGCCGCGGCGGCAGGTCGCCAACTGCGCAACGGGCTGGAACCGGCCGGGGCGCTCAAAGCCAGCAAACAGCTCCGATCCCTGCTCAATTGTGCGGCGTTCGCCATGACCGACGACTCCCGTCTCTTGGCCTGGGATGGCTCAGGCGCCGCGGCCAAGCAACCCGAATCCGCCGTCGTCATGGGCCTTGTGGCGAAGGCACTCAGCAACGGACGGACCCAAGTTGCCACGCTTGAGCCCGCGCTGCGCGCATCACTGGGACTACCTCCGGACGGCGAGCTGAAGGCTGCCGTCATTTGTCCGCTGAAGGTGGATTCGCGGGCCGTGGGGTGTGTTGTCATTCTCTCGAAGACGCCCACCGCTGGCCTGGTTCGCGCCACCAACGAGGTAGCGGCGTGGGTGTCGGCGCAGTTGGAACTGGCCGAGCTGAGCTCCTCGCGCACACTGCTGGCGGAGGCCGAAGTGCGTGCCCTGCGCGCCCAAATCAGTCCGCATTTCATCTACAACTCGCTCAACGCGATTGCCTCCTTCATCAACACAGATCCGCAGCGGGCCAGGGATCTGGTGGTGGAGTTCGCCGACTTTACGCGCTATTCCTTCCGCCGCCACGGGGACTTCACCACCCTCGCCGAGGAATTGCGCTGCATCGACCGCTACCTGCTGCTGGAAAGTGCGCGCTTTGGCGACCGCCTCCAAGTCAGCTTGCAGATTGCCCCCGAGGTCCTGAGCACCGTCATCCCGTTCCTGAGCCTGCAGCCGCTGGTGGAAAACGCCGTCAGGCATGGAATTGAGGCGAAAGTGGGCAGCGGCCTCGTACAAATTTCTGCCAGAGACCTTGGCGCTCATACCGAGGTCACCATCGAGGACGACGGCGTGGGCATGGATCCGGAGCAACTGCGGCAGGTTTTGGCGGGCCGGCAGGACGGGACGCACGTTGGCCTGCGCAACGTCGATGCCCGTCTGCGCCAGGTCTATGGCGACGACCATGGGCTGACCATTGATACCGGAGTGGGGCACGGGATGCTGATCACCATGACAGTGCCGAAAAACCAGCCCGGCCACGACGCCTAGCGCCCGCCAGTTAGCGCCTCCCACCCTCCCCACGCCTCGCTTTTCCCCACCCGCTCCCACCGCTCGCAAGCTCGCGGCGGGCCCCTCGCGGGCGTGGGCCCCCGTTTGGGGCCCCTCGGCCGCTAGGCTTAGCCCATGATCAACGTCCTTGTCGCCGATGACGAGCTGCCTGCCGTGGAAGAACTCGCCTTCCTGCTCGGCCGCGACACGCGCATCGGCACCGTCCACCGGGCCATGAGCGGCGCCCAAGCCCTTGAGCTCCTGGCCGTACACACCGTTGAAGCAGTTTTTCTTGACATCCACATGCCCGGCTTGTCCGGTCTGGAATTGGCAGCAGTCATCGGCCAGGCCGCCAATCCGCCCGTGGTGGTGTTCGTCACGGCCGACGACGACCGCGCTCTGGAGGCGTTCGAACTGGCAGCCGTGGACTACCTACTCAAACCGTTGCGCACTGAACGGCTCACCCGCACAGTGGACAGGATAGTAGAGCTGGTGGCACACCCTGTCCCGGCCGAAGAAGTTGAAATGATCACTGTTGATCAAGGCGGCGTCAGCCGGATCATCCGCCTCGACGAGGTGAAGTTTGTGCAGGCCCAGGGCGACTACGCCAGGCTTCACACCGCTGAAGCCAGCTACCTGATCCGCATCCCCTTGGCTGAGCTGGAACAGCGCTGGGCCGATTCAGGCTTCCTGCGCATCCACCGTTCCTACCTCGTCTGCATGCATTTTGTCACGGCCTTGAAACTCAGCGCCGCCAAACCCACAGTGTCAGTGGGCAAGGCCGTGCTCCCTGTCAGCCGACGCCACGTCCCAGTGCTGCGCGAACATTTGCAGGCCACCCGGGTGCGTCCAAGCTCATGATGACAGGACACACCCCATGAACATTGGACGCAGATGAGCATTGGACCGAGCCGCCCGCCGGCTGAAGGCCGCGTCAGGGTTGCGGCACCGCGAGCCCAAGCCACGCACATTCCGTACCGCACCAGCGTCTCCCAGGAAGTTGCCGAGCAATCCGCCGTCGGGGAAGTGATGGTCCGCTCCCTCATCCGTTCACAGCTGCGCCTTGCTTTGGTGGTGACGGCAGGCTTTATTGCCGCACTGCTGCTCTGCTGGGCACTTGTGCACTTGGTTCCCACATTCGCTGACTGGCGGATTCTTGGCGTCCCCGCGCCGTGGCTGCTGCTGGGCGTGGGCATCTACCCCGTCATTGGAGCTTGTGCATGGCTTTATGTGCGCGCAGCAACGAAGAATGAGAATCAGTACCGCGATCTGGTGGATGAGAAGTGAACCCGGGAATCGGCTACACGGCGTTGATCCTGGTTTCAGCGATCACTACCATCATCGGCTTTTACGGGCTGCGGGTCTCCCGCACCACGAGCGACTTCTACGTGGCCTCACGCACTGTAAAACCGTGGTGGAATGCCTCTGCTATTGGAGGTGAGTACCTGTCAGCAGCAAGTTTTTTGGGCATCGCCGGACTCATCGCCATCTCCGGGCTCGATGCCCTCTGGTTCCCCATCGGCTACACGGCCGGCTACCTGATGCTGCTGTTCTTTGTCGCCGCCCCCCTGCGCCGATCGGGCGCATACACCATCCCCGACTTTGCCGAGGCCAGGCTCGAATCCGCCACGGCCCGCTACGTCACCAGCGTGCTGGTGGTGGTGGTTGGCTGGTTCTACATTGTGCCGCAATTGCACGGTGCCGCATTGACCATTCGCACCACCACGGGGCTGCCATCATGGGTGGGGGCAGGTTCCGTCGTCGTCGTGGTCTGCCTGACGGTGGTGACAGGCGGCATGCGCTCCATCACGTTCGTGCAGGCCTTCCAGTACTGGCTCAAGCTGACGGCCCTGGCCGTGCCCGCCATCTTCATCCTGCTCATGCTCTCCGGCACCACCGGTTCCGGTGCCGCCATTCCGGCTGGCACCGAGTTGTTCCCGCCTTCAATGCCGTTGTCCGGTGATTCCACCTACAGCACTCTGTCACTCATGGTGGCCCTGCTGTTTGGAACCTTGGGCCTGCCGCACGTTTTGGTGCGTTTCTATACCAACCCCGACGGCGCGGCCGCCCGCCGCACGACCCTGATCGTGCTGGGGCTACTGACCATCTTCTACCTATTCCCCACCATCTACGGCGTGTTGGGCAGGGTATTTCTGCCTGACCTAGCCGCCAACGGCTACCCGGATGCCACAGTATTGCTGCTGCCCGGAACGCTGATTGGCGGGCTGGGCGGGGAGATCCTCTCAGCCCTGGTGGTCGCGGGCGCTTTCGCCGCCTTCTTGTCCACAACGTCAGGACTTGTGGTTTCGCTGGCAGGTGTCATCAGCCAGGACGTGCTAGGTGGAAGTGTGCGCGGGTTTAGAATCGCGGCCGTCTTCGCCGCCGTTGTTCCTTTCGGCGTGGCCATGGTGACGGATTCACTGGCGCTGGCTGGCAGTGTGGGCCTCGTCTTTGCCTTCACGGCCTCCACCATCTGCCCCCTACTGCTGCTGGGGATCTGGTGGCGAGGGCTCACCGACGCCGGAGCCGTAGCCGGCATGTTGGCCGGTGGCATTCTGTGCGGGTCAGCCATCATGCTCGGCGCCCAAACGGCAGCCGATTCCGTGTGGCGCGATCTACTGACGCAGCCCGCGGCATGGACCGTACCCGCAGCGTTCTTTGTCACGATCCTGGTGTCCAAGGCAACTGCACAGCGGCGCAGTTCTTCCGTGTCACGTTTCATGACCAAGTTGCACGTACCGGAAAGACCTTTGGCCGTGGATAACCCGCGAACCCAGCCCAACTGACGTTGCTTGGCCTGCTGGCTGCATGGTCTGCTAACTGATCGTCCGGCTGGAAAGTAGACGTTAGTCAGCGGGGTGTCATCGAGTCGTTGGTCGCCATCAGTTCCACAACACTGTCCAAGAATGCGTCCACTTGGCTTTCTTCGTAGCCGTCGGCGCCCTTTTCACGAGCAAACACCGCCCGACGCACTACGTCGACGCTGAGTTCACCGTTGGCTTCGATGTAGGTCAGCAGTTCGCGGCAAAGCACGTCAACGTCGTTGAAGTTATAGCTTGCGGCATTCCTCCTCCTGGGGCGCCGGAAGCGATCCCCGTCGGGACGGTGGAGACGAGCGCGCAGCACAGTGACTGACTTACCGATCTTCATCATCCACGCCTGTTCACCCTTTGTCGCGATGAGCAGTTCTTTTTCACGAAGCACGTACTCGTCTTCGATCCGGTCCATGGCGGCGTCAACCGCCTGCGGACTGTAACCTCCGCGTGCGGGGTCAAAGGCGGCCGTGCGCACGTCTCGGCTGGTGACGGCAGTTCCGAGCGTGTCAGTGTTCTGGAAATAGGCTCGGGCACGCTCCAAAAACACGTCCACTTGCTTGACGTTGTAGCCAACATCGTTCGGGCCCACCAGCTTCAACTTGGAGTTGATCTGGGTTGTCTTTTCCGCTGTCACTGTCATTCCTTGAACTATTATCTTGTGAAACGCAACAATGGGGGGCCGGCCCTATGGCCTTGGCACCGTGGCCTCGGCCCCTAGAACTGGCCCAATACGGTAAAGATGGCGTAAGCCACAGGAGCTGCAAATAGGATCGAATCCAGCCTGTCCATGACGCCGCCATGGCCGGGAAGGATGTTGCTCATGTCCTTTACGCCTAGTTCACGCTTGATCATTGACTCGGCAAAGTCACCACTGGTGCCGGCACACACCATGCCCACGGCCAGGACCAAACCGACCCACCACTGCTGGTCGAGCAGGAATACCGTGGCCGGAATGGCCACCAGCGTCGCTCCACCCAAGGAACCGGCAAAGCCTTCCCAGGACTTCTTGGGGCTGATCTTCGGGGCCATGGGGTGCTTTCCAAAAAGAACGCCCACAAGGTAGCCGAACGTGTCGTTCGCAACCACCAGCAGCAGCATGATGATCACTTGTACGATGCCCGCGTTGATGTCACCCAGGTTCATGGTCAACTCAGTGGTGGGTCCGCTTTCGGCGCGCAGCATCAAGAATACGAAGCTGAGAAGGAAGGGTATCCACAGCAGCGAGAAAACACCTGCGGAGATGCTCTTCAAAGCCCCAGGTGCGGAGTCCAGCGAACGCCACAAAAGTGTTGCACCCGCGCTGGCGGCGAGGGCGAAGAGCAGCCCCTCCGCACCGGCGAAATATGCCGAAGCCGGCATGGCCAGGGCACCTACCATAACGGGGGTCAGCGGAGCTTTGATGCCCCTGCCGGCGATGGCCCGGGTGACTTCCCAAACACCAACACAGGAAAATGCTGTTGCAAGTACAACGAACCCGACCGGGTAGAACAGGAGGGAACCGACCACAAGGGCCAGAAGAATGACGCCCACGGTGATGGCTGCAGGCAGATCGCGCCCGGCTTTGGGGGTCCGCGGTGGTTTCACCTTGGTGGCGGCCTCGGGCAGCACGCCGAAGGGTCCTTGGGACACGGGGATCATCGGAATGCCGTTTGCCTGAGCTGCGGAGACCGGTAGCGGTGCAGCTTGTTCAGCACTGTCGACGCCGGCCGGTGCAGATTCCACCGCAGCCGGCTCTTTCGCCGCCGCATCCCCTGCCACAGTGCCGGTGGGGGTAGCGGCGGAAGCGGGTTCGCCGTCGTACTTATCCTTGGAAGGTGCCTCCTGCGCGGAAGTTTTTTTGGGCACGATCATGGGAATCATTCCCGTCATCTCCGCATGACGGCGGTCCTTCCGTGAAGAAAATTGGTAGTTAGCCGGAGCTGGCACCAACCCGGCTTCTGAATTTGGCGCGGCAGGCTCCCCAGCGGAACCTGCCGGCACACTCTTGGGGTCCGTCATTAGACCTCTAGAAGCTCGACTTCCTTGCGCTTCAGCAGCTCATCGATATTCTCCGTGTGGGCCTTGGTCAGCCCATCGAGTTCCTTTTCAGCACGGGCGCCGTCATCTTCACCGGCGTCGCCGTCCTTGACCAGCTTGTCCAGCTGCTCCTTGGCCTTGCGGCGGATGTTGCGCACCGAAATCTTGGCGTCTTCACCCTTTGTCCGCACAATCTTGACGTACTCCTTGCGGCGTTCCTGGGTCAGCTCGGGCATCATGATGCGGATGATGTTGCCGTCGTTGGACGGGTTGGCACCCACTTCCGAGGAGCTCAGGGCACGCTCAATGTCATGCAACGCCGTCTTGTCGAACGGTGTGATGAGCAGCGTGCGGGCTTCGGGGACGGCGAAGGAGGCAAGCTGCTGCAACGGGGTGGGTGAGCCGTAATACTCAACCATGACCTTGTGGAACATGGCCGGGTTGGCGCGCCCTGTCCGAACCGCGGAGAATTCCTCTTTGGCAACCTCAACGGCCTTGTCCATCTTCTCTTCGGCCTCGAGCAAAGTATCTTCGATCACGCGTCTCTCCCTCAATAAGTGACTACACAACTTTTCCGCGGCATGTGCCCACGGCAATTCTGAAACCATCCTACCGTGAGCTGCACCGATGCCGGGGCCAGCCACGCGTTCAAACAGCCGTTCGGCACGGCTAGGGGGTGACCAACGTTCCCAGTTCCTCGCCGAGGATGGCGCGGGCCACGTTGCCCTCACCTTCCATTCCGAACACCAACATGGTGACGTTGTTGTCCTTGCACAGGCTGAACGCCGTTTGGTCCATGACGCGGATGTCCCGGGCCATGGCTTCGTCGTAGCTGAGGTGGTCCAATTTGACGGCGGTGGGGTCCTTCTTCGGATCTGCCGTGTAGACCCCGTCAACGCCATTCTTGGCCATGAGGACGATGTCGGCATGAACCTCCAGCGCGCGCTGGGCTGCGACCGTGTCGGTGGAGAAGTAGGGCAGACCGGCACCGGCACCGAAGATGACCACGCGGCTCTTTTCCAGGTGGCGGATGGCGCGGCGCGGAATGTACGCTTCGGCGACCTGTCCCATGGTGATGGCGCTCTGCACGCGGGTATCCACACCAGCCTGTTCCAGGAAGTCCTGCAGGGCCAGGCAGTTCATGACGGTGCCCAGCATGCCCATGTAGTCGGCGCGGGAACGGTCCATGCCCTCAGCGGAGAGTTCGGCTCCGCGGAAGAAGTTGCCGCCGCCCACCACAATGGCGACCTCCACAGTGTCAACCGTGCTGGCGATCTGCTGTGCGATGCCGCGAATGGTGTCCGGATCAACGCCCAACTTGCCGTTGCCAAAGACTTCCCCTGAGAGCTTCAACAACACACGACGGCGTTTGCCAGCCTTGGGTGCCGGGGTGCTGGGCGCGGTCTGCGAAATATTCGTGGTCATGGTGCCTTCCGTGGGTGCCGGTTTTGTTGCTTCTTTTGTTGCTTCACTGTGCGCCAGCGAGCTGCTGTGCTGGGGCGATGGGGTGTTGCACTGGATCTCTCGCCGTGTGCGGAGAAAGGGTGCCTTCGAAAATCTTAGCCGACGTTGGATGCAAAGAAGGGGCAACCGCTGTGTGCGGCCACCCCTTCTTCGTCACATCAAGCTACTTAGCTGGCGTGAATTATGCTCCAACGCGGAAGCGTGCAAAAGCGACAGGCTTGACGCTTGCTTCGCTCAGTACGGTGCCGACGCTCTTCTTGGCGTCCTTGGCGAAGGACTGGTCAACCAAGACGGACTCCTTGAAGAATCCGGTCAGGCGGCCTTCAACGATCTTCGTCATGGCTGCTTCGGGCTTGCCTTCGGCCTGTGCGGTTTCGGCAGCGATGCGGCGTTCGTTTTCAACGACCTCAGCGGAGATTTCGTCGCGTGTCATAACGGACGGGGACATGGCAGCAATGTGCACGGCCACGTCGTGGGCAACTTCCTGGTTCTCGCCGTCGATGGCGAACAGCACGCCAACCTGGGCCGGGAGGTCCTTGGAGGTCTTGTGCAGGTAGGCATCAACCGTGGCGCCTTCAACGCGGGCCATGCGGCGGACGGCCACCTTTTCGCCCAGCAGTGCGCCAGCTTCGATGACGACCTCGGACATGGGCTTGCCGTCCACGTCAACGGCCAGCAGGCCTTCAACATCAGAAACGCCGGAGGAGATGGCCGTGGCCAGAACCTTGTTGGCGAATTCGATGAAGGGAGCAGCCTTGGCGACGAAGTCGGTTTCACAATTGACCTCAACCATGACGCCGACGCCACCCTCGACGGCAGCGGCAACGAGGCCCTCTGCAGTGGAGCGGCCTTCGCGCTTGGTGGCGCCCTTGAGGCCCTTGATACGGATGAGCTCCATGGCCTTGTCAGCGTTGCCGTCTGCTTCGTCGAGAGCCTTCTTGACGTCCATCATGCCGGCGCCCGTGCGCTCGCGCAGAGCCTTGATATCTGCTGCGGTGTAATTCGCCATATTGAAACTCCTGTTTCTAGTTGTCTTGGTTGCCACTTGCTTCATTTCCCGCACTAGGCGGGCACAGCACTGCCGGAACGCCAATTGGCATCCCGGCAGGCTACGAGAGTTACTTGTCTTCGGTCTTCTCTTCGGAGAGGACTGAAGCGGCTTCCTTGGCCGGTGAGTCTGCAATCAGTGTCGCAGCAGCATTCTCGGCTTCGGTGCCGGAGAGCACTTCGGCTGCTTCTTCGGCGGAGATTGCCTTTGCTTCGCCCTCGGCAGCGTCGTGTCCAACAAGGAGTTCGCGCTCCCACTCGGCGAGGGGCTCGGCCGGTGCTTCTGCGTTGCCGGTTGCCTTGGCGTTGCGGGCGATGAGGCCTTCAGCAACGGCGTCGGCGATCACACGGGTCAACAGTGCAACGGAGCGGATGGCGTCGTCGTTGCCCGGGATCGGGAAGTCAACTTCGTCAGGGTTGCAGTTGGAGTCCAGGATGGCAACAACCGGGATGTTCAGCTTGTGTGCCTCGTCGATGGCGAGGTGTTCCTTCGGGGTGTCAACAACCCAGAGCACTGAAGGTGCCTTGGTCAGGTTGCGGATACCACCGAGGTTGGTCTGCAGCTTGGTCAGTTCACGCTTGAGGAGCAAGAGCTCCTTCTTGGTGTGGCCCGAGCCGGCGACGTCGTCGAAGTCGATCTCTTCGAGTTCCTTCATGCGCGAGATGCGCTTGGAAACCGTCTGGAAGTTGGTGAGCATTCCACCCAACCAGCGCTGGTTCACGTAGGGCTGGCCCACGCGGGTAGCCTGGTCGGCAATTGCTTCCTGAGCCTGCTTCTTGGTACCGACGAAGAGTACGGTGCCGCCGTGTGCAACGGTGGCCTTCACGAACTCGTAGGCGCGGTCAATGAAAGACAGTGACTGCTGCAGATCGATGATGTAGATGCCGTTGCGCTCCGTGAGGATGAATCGCTTCATCTTCGGGTTCCAACGACGGGTCTGGTGTCCAAAGTGGACGCCGCTGTCAAGCAGCTGGCGCATTGTTACGACGGGCATGCCGACGCTCCTTCTTATAATTTTACGGTTGTTTAGCGTTTGGTTCTGCCCGGAAATCCGGTAAGTTCCTGCGCTCCTGGCACCCATCGTGCATTCCATCAACCACCGCAAGGCGGACCGTATGGGCACAATCCATCAGCAGGATCCGAAAAACTTTCCGGTACCTCATCAGGGTGGGGTGCGCGTAGTCAATGCACAATCAGCGCACTGCTGCATCAATACTACTACAACACAGCAACCGCGGCGGACAACATTCACTCCCCCACAGCCCCTATTTCCCGTTGTTTTGCCCACACATTGGCTCACCAGCCACCCAGGCTTGGCGGGGCGAGTGCACGATGGATGAATGATCATGCCTATTGGTTCCTGGCGCCTGGTCCAGAGGACACGACTGCCGGGTTCCCTTCTGACCATCGCGCTGATGTTGCTTGCCACCTCTGCTTCCACGCCAGCGTCTGTTGCAGCGGATGTCGGTGGGGCTGCAATGTCGCGTTCCGCTGCGCTTGCCGGACCACGTCCGACGTCGGCCGCTCCCCTGCCAGCCTCCCTCGCCTGGGGATGGCCGCTGGCAGGAAAGCCGCAGGTGGTACACACCTTCGATCCGCCAGCCAAGCCGTGGCTGTCCGGGCACCGCGGCGTCGATCTGGCCGCCATTCAAGGGTCGCCGGTACTTGCACCGACTGACGGGGTCGTGTCGTTTGTCGGGAAGGTGGTGGACCGTTTCGTGCTGACCATTGCCACCCAGGACGGGTTGCGGCTGAGTTTTGAGCCTGTTACCTCTACGTTGAAGTCTGGCGACGCCGTCAAGCGCAGCCAGGTTCTGGGTACTGTTGAAGGAATCACGCATTGCAACGGCGGTGCCTCAGGGGTTTCCAGCTGCCTGCATTGGGGTGTGCGGCGTGGAGATGAATATTTGGATCCCCTGCAATTCGTTCTGGACCTGCGCCCCTCGGTGCTGCTCCCCCTGCGTGAGTGAGCCGGGGGAACAGGCTGGGGAAGTTGCGCAGGGCGCCTAGACGATGGCTGAAATGCCGGTGATGGCGCGGCCTGTCACGAGGGTGTTGATCTCGTAGGTGCCTTCGTAGGAGTAGATGGCCTCCGCATCGGCGAAGATTTTGGCCATTTCATAGTCGGTGACAATGCCGTTGCCGCCGAAGAGGCTCCGGCCCATGGCGACCGTTTCACGCATGCGTGCGGTGGTGAAGGCCTTGGCCAGTGCCGATTGCTCGTCCTTTGCCTGGCCTAGGTCTTCGAGTTGGGACAGCCGGACCATCATGGAAGTCGAGGCGACGGTGTTGCCCAGCATCTTTACCAACTGGTCCTGCACCATTTGGAAGGAGGCGATGGGACGGCCAAATTGCTGGCGCTCCACGGCGTAGCGGCGGGCAACGTCGAAGGCGGCCATTTGCTGGCCCACGGCCTGCCACGCGACGGCCAGACGAGTGACCTTGAGAACCTTGTTGACGTCGCGGAAGCTGTTGCCGCCCGCAAGCTTGAACTCATGCGGAACCACGACGTTCTCCAACGTGATGTCGGCGTTTTGCACTGTGCGCAGGGCCGTCTTGTTTTCAATCTTGCTGGCGCTGTAGCCGGGCAGTGCGGTGTCAACGAGGAAGGCCTTGACCTGGTTGTCGACCACGTCGCGGGCGTAGATGACCACCCAGTCGGAGAACGTGGCGTTGCCGATCCAGCGCTTGGCACCGTTCAGGATCCAGTTGTCGCCATCACGCACTGCCGTGGTGCGCGTGCCCCCGGCAACATCGGATCCACCCAGCGGTTCCGTCAGGCCAAAGGCGCCGATTTTCTTCATGGCGTAAATGTCGGGAAGCCATGCAGCCTTCTGTTCTTCCGAGGCCAAGGCTTCGATGGAGCCGGTGAACAGGCCGTCGTGCACTCCCATGAACGTGGCAAGTGAGGCGTCTGCCCTGGTGAATTCAGCATGGCTCAATCCGGCATACAAGCTGGAGTAGCCCTGCCGGTGGACAGGGCTCATGATGTCCAGTTCGGCCAGCTTGGGGATGATCTCCATGGGGAATTCCGCGCGGTTCCAGCAGTTGGTGGCAATGGGCTTTACTTCCTTGCCCAGGAAGTCCCGAAGTTCTTGCAAGCGTTCCCGCTCTTCACTGGAGAGCATCTGCTCAAATCCGTAGAAGTCGCCATCGGCGTAGGGAAGGTTGTTTAGATCTACTGCTGCCTTGGACACGGCATTCCTTTGCTCGAACTCTTTGTTGGTCAGTCAACAGCTCAGCCCAGCGCCAAACATGTTACCCATGAGTAACATACCGTCTTCGCGTGATCCACGCAACAGGCGGGTGGTCCTCGGATCTCGATGGTCGCCACTTGCAGGGTATGCAGCACTCTCGGGGGCTGTTGTGGTGATCGGACGCCGCTATAGCAGCCTCCGATCACCACAACAGCCCCCGCAGGTCATTTCTGCCTCGGCAGATCCGACCCACGCCGGGCACGGCCGTTAAAACAGGAATCCCCCGGAACCGTGATGGTTCCGGGGGATTTGCACGTAGGGCCACTCGGACTTGAACCGAGGACCTTAGGATTATGAGTCCCGCGCTCTAACCAGCTGAGCTATGGCCCCATGCAAACGTGCCCTGCCCTGAAATGCTGCTCAAGGAAAAGCACTCCTATAATCCTAAGGGGTGAAGGCCTAAACTGCGTGATCCTCGTAGCTGCCGCCACGATAAATGTCCTCAAAGGTGTCAAGAGTTGCCTGCAGCCCGTGCCTAGCCACCATGGAGTGGCTTGCAGCACCCATGGCAGCACGATCCTCCGGTGACAGGCGCATGATCGTGGCGATCTTCTGCGCCAGGTCGTCGCTGTCGTTCGGCTTGAATAGGTAACCGTTGACGCCGTCGTTAACCAGGTGGGGCAAAGCCATGGCGTCGGCCAGCACCACGGGGGTGGAGGCACTCATGGCTTCCAAGGTGACCAGTGACTGCAACTCGGCGGTGCCCGGCATGACGAACAGGTCCGTCTTCAGGTAGACCTCACGCAGTTCGGCGTCGCTGATCAGGCCAGTGAACGTCACCCGGTCAGCCAAGCCAAGCTTCTCCGCCTGTGCCTTGAGCGCCGCCTTGACCTCGCCACCGCCCACCACGATGAGGTGGAGGTTAAGGTCCGCCGGGGTCTTGGCAATGGCGTCAACGAGGACATCAATGTGCTTTTCCTCGGCCAGTCGGCCCACGAAGGCAACGATCGGGTAGTCGTGGCGTGGGACCGTTTCACCCTCGGCCAGTTCGTAGTTGCCAGCCTCAATGCCGTTGGACAGCGGCAGGACCTTCCGCAGGAACGCGTGCTGGTGCATGGCTTCAGCCGCCAGCGGGGTAGGTGTTGTGACAACATCGGCCTGGCTCATGACCTTGCCCATGTCGCGCCAAGAGACGCGGCCAACAATGTTCTTGAACCACTGCGGGAACGGCAGGAACGGGTTCAGGTTTTCGGGCATGAAGTGGTTCGTTGCCACCACGCGGATCCCGCGGCGGACAGCCTCATACACTACGTGCTCGCCAATCATATAGTGGCTCTGTACGTGCACCACATCAGGCTGAATCTCATCGAAGAGGGTGGCAATGTCCTTCTTGATCTCCCATGGCAGGCAGATTCTGAAGTACTCGTGGGTGGGCACGGGCCGTGACCGCAAGCGATGCACCGTTGCTTCGGGGCGTTGTTCGGTGAACATGGGGCCGCCGTCCGGCCGGCAGGCCATCACGTGAACATTGTGTCCCCTGGCCGTCATCCCCGTTGCCAGACGGAAGCAGAACTGTGCTGCCCCGTTAATGTGGGGAGGGTAGGTGTCTGCGGCAATCAAGATGGTGAGCGGCTTGTCGACGCGGTCACTCGGGGTGGATGTCACGGATAAAACTCCTGGTGGCTATTCGTTTGGTCCGCGGGACGGCCCGTTACTGTCGCTGCTGTTTCTTGGCGGCTTTGCGCCGCTTCAACACGTCCGGGTGGTGTCTTGAGAGCGCAATAACCCCAACGATAGCAAGGATCGCGGCACCTCCCATGGCAATAGCCACGACGGGTGGAACGTTGTCGCGCAGCTCACTCAAAATGACGATGCCGATGCTGATGCCCACGATCGGATCGATGA
Organism: Arthrobacter sp. E3; assembly: GCF_017353415.1. Taxonomy (GTDB): domain Bacteria; phylum Actinomycetota; class Actinomycetes; order Actinomycetales; family Micrococcaceae; genus Specibacter. Next base: position 24,646 of record NZ_JAFMPX010000010.1, on the reverse strand, counting down.
CCGTCAGCCCGGCAATCACCAGATCCGGGGGTCCGCTGGCATAAGCACTTTGCACAAACCAGCTGCCGAGCCCGCCGGCTACAGCTATCGCAATGACCGAATACCATTGGACATTCAAGAAAAAGAGCCCATTGGGGTCAAATATCTGCTTGGAAATAATGCGTGCCAACACGGCAACGAAGCCAAACAACACACCCGAACCCAGAATGAAAAAGAACGCTTTGAGTCGTTTTTTGAAAATGACCAAGGCCCCACCAAAGACGATCACCACCGAGGCCAACAACAGCACAACCGTCAACTCCTGTGTGGAGGTGACGGTTGTGTTTTCGCGCACGACATTGACCGCCATCAACACGAACAGCGCACTGCCCGCAACACAAGCAGATATGGAAACCACAGTTGCCCTGTTAAGCCGAATTCCCTGGTCGCGGGAATTCACGATGGTGGTGATCACCAGCGCAATGGCGCCGATGGGCTGCACCACCGTCAGCGTCCCCAGCGTCAAGGCCACGACGTTCAACACCATGCCAATACCCAACAGTATGAGCCCCAGCACCCACCGGGGGTTGCGCAGCAGCCGTAAGAAACCCGAGCCACCCAGAGCCAGCCCGCCCGTGTTGTTTTGCACGGCACTACCTTGACGCTGCGCACCGAAGGCCAGGAAGAATGCTCCAGCCACCGCACACGCTACGGCAAGCCACATCACGGGCGGCCCTGCACAGTGCCAGCTGGCAGATGCAGCTCTCGGTGTTTGTGCAGGAGAGCAACGAAGTACTGATAAAACGCAATGACGTGCATGATCATGGCCGAACCCAAAAATACCCAACTGAGTACGAAGGTGAAATCCGACTCCAACGCCTTTGCCAGGAGCAGCATGGGTGTACCGATCATCAACGCAGCTGTCCGCGTCTTGCCCAGCAAGGTGACCTTTAGATCCGCGTCCCCCCGGAAGAAGTACAGCGTGGCGCTCAGAAGGACGACGTCGGGAATCAACAGCAGCAGGAGCAGCCACAGTGGCAGGAACCCGGCAATCACCATGGTGATCATGACGGCTACCAGCGCTACTCTGTCAGTCACTGGATCCATGATCCGACCCAGTTTGGAGGTCTGGTTCAGCTTCCGCGCAACAAATCCGTCGATCCAGTCAGTGCTGCCCATGAGGGCCAGCACAAACACCCCCCATCCATATTCCTGGCGAGCCAGGACCAGCCACACGAAGACGGGCGTGCCGAGAAACCTGACGACGGTGATGAGGTTGGGAACCGTCAGGATGGCATCAGAGCCCACCGCGGAAGCGCTGGAATTGCCGGAGATTTCATTCACCCCTTTGGATGTGTGGTTCGGGCTGCGCCCGTGACGGCGGCTTTGTGGTGGCATCGACCGGCTAGGTTATGGCGGTGAATGGCAGAGCAGACTACTTCTTCATCAACTTCCGCAGGAAGACCACACAGGCGGTGGCTGCTATGGCGAAAACGGCCAAGGGCTTCCAGCGCTCCTTGACGGTGTCCACGCTCTGCTGCACGGCGCCGGCAGCGGCTTGATTCACTGTTTCCTTGGCCTTGCTCTTCGCTGAGGCCACCAGATAAGACGCCTGCTTCTTCACATCGGCTTCGACCAAGAGATCCTCGCGCAGTCTGAGCAGGTGTTCGCGGCGCGCTTTGGTGCGTGCAAGAAGCTCGGTGGTGTTGGCTGTGGGGCCGTTTTCGGCGTCCTTGGCAGCACGCTCTGCCGCAGCCTTCGCCTTGGCTTCCTCCTCCTCGGCCTTCTTCGCCTTCTTCTGTTCGCGCGTCATGGGTTCGGGGTCAAGACTTGTCGGGTCGAAGTCGCGGCCGTGCTGTGCGACGCCCAAGTCGTAGCGAATGCCGCGCCACGCGAGTTCGGGCAGCAGCGGAAGCAGGGATTTGAACTTCTTCACCGCAATCAGAGCGCAGATGCCCAACACCACCAAGAGCGCGGCGGTGACAATCAACGCTGAGAGCCACAACGGAAGGACCGTTCCCAGCCCCGCAATGGCGGCCACCACGAGGGCGATGACCAGGAGGAAGACGAAAACTAAAGCAAGGGCGGCAAAGACTGCTACGCCGGTGACCCGGGATTTCTTGTCTCCAAGTTCCAGCTTGGCCAACGCAATTTCGTCGTTCAGCTGGCGCGGCACAAGGCGGAAGGCAGTCTTTGCCGTCTCCACCAGCGCTGAGCCCCGCTCCTTCAAGCTTTCATCTGCCTCGATATGCATGTCCTTTTGCACTATCGTCACTGAGTCCGCCTCCGTAGTCTATGGACTGCGTCGTACTACATTGCACGCGCACAGGCCCAAAATCGTTGCGGCTCCTTCTGGTCAAGGCACCGCCGTAGAGTCAAAATTACCATCCATCATGCTTGGCGTGGGCGCTGCCGTTCCCGGGCGTGGTTGCGAAATGACAACACCTCTCCTGAAGTTGCGTATTTGTGCTCATGCTCACCTCTTTTCATTTCGTCGCATCAGCGGCCCAAAATGCACATACCATGAACCGTTGGGCACTTCATTTTTACGCTGCCCCAGCACTTCTGAACACCATGATTTTTGAGGATTCTCGTTTTGACCACCACCATTCACCCAGGTGATTCCCTATCCCGTCGGCAAAAGCTGATCTATGTTTTGGTGCTGGGCCTGTTGACCGCGCTGGGCCCCTTCACCATCGATTTGTACCTGCCGGCATTTCCCATCATTGGCAAGGAGCTAGGTGTCAGCGCCACCGCCGTCCAGCTGACACTGACAGCCACCACCATCGGTTTCGCCGCCGGGCAGCTGATTGTGGGCCCATTCAGCGACAAATTTGGCCGACGCATGCCGCTGATCCTTGCCACTGCCGTGCACGTAGCCGCCTCCATTGGGGCCGCCATGTCCACGGACATCACCATGCTGGGCATGTTCCGCGTGCTGCAGGGCATAGGTGCCGCTGGCGGTGCCGTGGTGGCCATGGCCATGATCCGGGACCTCTTTGGCGGTTACCAGCTGGTGAAAATGCTCTCTCGCATGGCACTGGTGAATGGCATGGCCCCGATTCTTGCCCCCGTGATCGGTTCACAGTTGCTGAGCATCATGCACTGGCCCGGAATCTTCTGGTTCCTAGCCATTTACGGTGCGATGGTAGTTGTGGCCACGTTCATGTTCATCGTTGAGACCCTGCCTGCTGAGAAGCGGAAGTCCGACGGCGTTCGCGCCGCCGACAGGTACAGGGCCGTATTCAGCGACAGGATCTTCGTAGGTACCATCCTGGTGGGCGGACTGAACTTTGCCGCCCTGTTCACCTATCTCTCAGCTTCCACGTTCTTGTTCCAAAACACATTTGGCTTCACTCCGCAGCAATATGGCTATTTGTTTGCGGTGAATTCCCTTGGCGTGGTGTCCGGTGTGCAAGCCGCCTCGCGCCTCATGCGCCGCATAGGTCCACAGTGGGTCATCGCGTGTGCAACGGTCGCCCAGGTAACCGCCGCCGTGGCTATGGTGGTGTTCGACAAGTTGGGCTTTGGCCTGTGGGGAGTCATCATCCCGCTGTGGTTCTTCATCTGCGCTACAGGCTTCATGTTCCCTTCAGTACAGGTTCAAGCACTGACCCGCCACGGGAAGCAGGCCGGCACCGCAGCCTCACTCATGGGTGCCACAAACTTTGGTTTTGCCGGATTGATCACCCCGGTTGTGGGCATTGTGGGCGTGGCCACGGCTGCTCCCATGGCATTGATCATGGGCACGTGCTCGCTGCTGGCCATGGCTATGCTGTGGTTCGTGGTCCGACCCAGAACGGTGCCCAGCATCTAGCACCACCGCACTGCCACCGAAGCAAGCATCCGAAGTGACGTCTTGCCATGGCGCGGCCTCAACAAAAACGGGCGTGCTGTGGAAAGCTGGAACTATGATGCTGCTGACACCGAACAAAGCCCGACGGCGGCTGGCCACCGCGTCCATGGCTGGTGTCGCCGGTTATGTCCTCGTGGACGTGGCGCTCCAGTTCCTCCCACCGCATTACAGCGTCATCAGCGATGCTGAAAGCAACCTCGCCGTTGGCCCGTTCGGATGGATCATGAACGTGAATTTTCTGGGCCGGACCGTCACTACCTGCTGCGCTGTTGCCGCCATCAATCGGGTCGGTTTACCCTCCAGCCTGCGACGAACCGGGACGGTTCTAATGTCTGTAGGGGGACTTAGCTCGGCAGTCCTGGCCTTTTTCCCGACTGACGTTGGTCCGGGACCGGCGACGACGGTTGGCACCGTCCATCTCTACGTGGCCGGTTCGGGATTCCTCAGTGCACTGGCCGGCATTCTTGTGCTGACCCGGTGGATACACCGCAGTACGGAACTGGAGAAGGCCTACCCAGCAGCACGCACCCTCGCGGTAATTTCGGCCTTCGGGCTCGCATCCCTGGGGTTGACCACCGTCCTGACGCCGAAACTGTTGGGTCTGGCCGAGCGGGTTTGCCTCGCCGGCGTTCTTGGCTGGGCAATGGCGGTGTGCACTGCCATCAGGGGATTGGACCGGCGGCGGTAACCAGGCCCCCCACTCAGGCTGCCAGCCGTGCGCCCTCAGGCCTCGCTGAGACGTGCCCCGACCAATAACGAGAGCCACCTACGACGCCCCAAAAACACCGTAGTTGGGTGATAGGGCGCAACGATATTCGTCTGTAAACTCGTCGCTTGTCACTCACTTTGCTTTGTAATGGCTGTCTCAGGTAGCAGTTAGCAGTCATTTTGTGGGTACTGAACGGCGATTTTGAACTGTCTAGAAGCGGGTTGTACGTTCGGCTGCGACGTGTTTGACAGTGCATCTCAGTCTGCCGGCCGCACGCCGTCGAGCCTGGCCAAAAGCGCCTAACGCAAAAGTACGGCGTCACCGATGGGGCGTGCCTCCACCAGCTGGGCGGGCCGATCCGCACTCCAGGGGAACACGCCGTCGTGCACCAACCTGGGAGCACGGGCGGCGTCCAGACCCACCGTACTGGAGGCCCAGGCCGCTGCGCCTTCCCACGGGCCCCACCCGGTAATACTGGCAGGCACCGATCTGGCCAACAGCACGAACACTGCCAGCGGCAGGAGCTCGAGTGTGGTGGCCTCCGTGCCCGACGCGCGAGCTGCAATGAGGAAGAGCCCCGTGTATCCGGAAACCGCGCCTGTGGATGCCAGAAGCACTCCGGGAGCGGTGCGGCGGTTGAGCAACCCGCAGCGGATGTCGGTTGCGGACGCACGCAGCGCACGTGCCCACCACCGCGACCCCGCCACGGAACGCAGCTGCACCAAACCCAAAGCCGCGGCACCGACCACGAGCAGGACGACGGCAAGGACTCCACTGACCCGGTGAATGGGAGACGGGAGCAACGCCAGCACGGCCACCGCAAGCGCCAGCTGCACTGCCTGCCCGGCGCCCAGCTCAACAGCTCCGACCACAGCACTTGCTATAGCGGCGACGAGCGAGGATATCTCGACTACCCGACGCTCGACTTCGCAACCGTGGAAAGAGCAGCAGTGCAGGCGGAACTGTGGCAACCCAGCCCGCCCATAGCCCGTAGCCCAAGGGAGGCTCACCCGTCTTGGACGGTTTAGGTCGAGGTGCGGGGGATGGTTTCCTCCCACTGCTTCCGTGTCACCAATTCCTCGTCGCCATCGCCAACTGTGGCCCAGGCACTGATGCTGTTTGTCAGCACGTAGTCCTCGGCCGTGGAGCCGAGCACCGACTCGGTTTCCAGGCGTGCGCACCATCCGGCGTTGGAAAGCTCGATGAACCAGGCAGAACGCGCCTGTCCGCTGAGCGGGTCCCCCTCACGGATCGTATAGGTCTCGCGGCTAAACTCGGTGAAGACCAAACCATCTGGGTACTTCCGCGAACCCCCGTAACCCGGATCAACATCCAGCGTCCACACACCGGTCTCGATGTCATTGTGCACGCTTCGTTGGGAGGTTGCAATGTATTTTTCGTCGACCTGAACGCCCTCGTTGCTGAGGTAATCCACCGGTAGCCGCGGGGGCTGCTGGGGCTCTCCAAGCCCTGTCCCCACCACCAGGCCGTCGGTGGTACGGGCCTTCTCGATGGCCTCCCGCAGTCCGCCACCGGGCTCCTCCTGGTCCCCAAAGAGCGGAAGCTCCAGGGAGCTGGCGGCCAGGTCGATGGTCAGGGTCGCCTCGACCGCCGAGGGCCAGATCCACGGCCAGTAGTTGGATGAAAGTGCAAGACGAAGCGTGTGCCCGGCGGGCACAACATAGCCCACAGCCACCAAGGCGAAGTCCACCTCAACGAATTCGCCCACGGGCAGAGGGACAGTTTTTTCCCGGCCTTCGCGCTTGTTCAGGTTCAGCACCCCGCGGGTCACCAGCGTCGATGCACCATCGGGGGCGACGTCGCACAGCCTGGCAATGATGTTGGCCTCAAGTGCATCGGATGACAAGCGCAACCGCACCTTGGCGTTGCCCAGGATCCCGGTGTCTTCGGCCAAGGCCCTGAAATCTATGCAGGTGGAGCGCCCGTCCTCGCTGCGCTGGTCCGGAGGCAGGTCGGTGGCGTTGCCGAAGGGGAAGAAGCGCCCTGCGTCGGCCCCGGTCTGCTGGGGGCTACGCACCGTTGCCAACCCTTTGGACGCCGGCGTCGAGCAGCGGCCCTGCGACAATGACTGCTGCTGTCCGGTGACTTGATGGGCGGGCCAGCCGTCGAGGCCTAGCCATGCGCCCCTGCGCTCTTCGTAGTACGTTGCCGGCCGGTCGCCCTCAGGCAGGTAGGCAAGGAGCCCAGGGCCCTGATCGGCACCGTTGTTCCTGCCCTTGAGCCATTTGTCCCACCAAGCCAGGGTCTGCCCCAAAAAATCGATCCCCGGACCCGGCGCATATCCGCGGTCCGGGTATTGGTGCGACCAGGGGCCGATGATCCCGCGCACCGGGCCATCAAGATTTTCCAGCAGTCGCAGCACCGTGTCACGGTAGGGATCGTGCCAGCCGCCCACTGCCAGCACCGCTGCCTTAATAGAGGAATAGTCCTCGCAGACGCTCCCCTGGCGCCAGTAGTCGTCGCGCTCCTGGTGCCGCAGCCATTGGCCGGTCATCGCCTGGGTTTTTTCCAGCCGTTCACGCCATTGGCCGATCCAATCCTCCCCCACGATCTCTGGCCGTGGCGGGCGGGCGTTGAACGCGAACATTGTCCCGCCCCAGGAGGCCATGTCGATGCCCAGCATGGCTCCGCCCATGTAGTGCACGTCGTTGTCATACCGGTCGTCGGTGGAGCATACGGTCACGATGGCCTTCAGCGCCTCAGGGGCGTGCCCGGCCATCTGCAGTGAATTGAATCCGCCCCAGGATATCCCGAACATCCCCAGGCTTCCGGTGCACCACGGCTGGGCGGCGATCCAAGCGATGACCTCCAGCCCGTCAGCCTGCTCCTGCTCGGAGTATTCGTCGACGAACAGACCACCCGAGCTTCCAGTGCCGCGGATGTCCACACGCACCGATGCGTAGCCGTGGGCGGCGTAGTACGGGTGGCGCTCGTTGTCCCGTGGAGCAGTCCAGTCGTCGAGTCGGTACGGCAGGTATTCAAGCAGCCCCGGAACCGGCGTGGACTCCGAGTCCACAGGACGCCAGATCCTGGCGTGCAGCCGGGTCCCGTCCGACAGCTCGATCCAGGCGTCCTCGGTCAAGATTTCTTGCGGTGATTCGACGTACTTCATCCAGTTCAGGCGTCCTTCCATTTGCGGATGCGGTGCCCGTTGCCGGGCTCTTCCCACCCGCCTTCAGGGTCATCTTTCCAAGTCTGTTCCTCTGCCGGGGCCGACGGCAAGTCAAGGTCGCCAGGTTCAATCACCGAGGCGAGCAGGGAGGCCGAGTAGGGGTGGTTGGGCCCGGCAAGGACCGCATCTACGGGCCCGACTTCCACCATCCGCCCGTTCTTCATGACCACCACCCGGTCTGCGACATCGGCAACCACCGCGAGATCGTGGCTGATGAACAGCGTGCTCAGCCCGTGGGTGCGCTGCAGCCCGGACAGCAGTTCCAGGATGTCGGCCTGCACCGAGACATCCAATGCCGTGGTGATCTCATCGGCAATGATCAAATCCGGGCCCGCAGCCAGGGCCCGGGCGATGCCCACGCGTTGACGCTGCCCTCCGGAGAGCTGTGACGGAAGCCGCTTACCGAAGCTGGCCGGCAGGCCCACCTCGGTCAAGAGTTCCTCCACGCGTGCCTTCTCCTGCGAACGCGGGACGGTGCCAAAAAGGCGCAGCGGGCGCTTGATCGCCGCGGCCACCGTGCGTCGCGGGTTCAGCGATGTATCGGCGTTCTGGAAGATCAGTTGAACCATCCTGCGCAGTTCCAAGCTGCGTTTGGACACCGGTTCCCCAAGGTCGCCGCCGGTACGTCCGGAACCGCCGCCCTCGACGCGCAAGCTTCCGGAGGTTGCGCCTCTGAGCCCGGCCAAGGTCCAGGCAAGGGTGGACTTGCCGCTCCCAGACTCCCCGACCACTGCCAGGGTTTCCCCCCGGTGGATCTGTAGGTTTACGGAATCGACTGCAGGGGGCCCGCTTGGGTTGTAGGAAATGGTCACGTCCTTGCAATCGACAAGGACTTCGTTCAGCGACGGGTCCCCAGACTCCGGGACGGGCCTGCCAGCCCCGGCGCCCCGCGTCTTGAGTTTGGGCACGTCGCGCAGGAGCTCACGGGTGTACTCGGCCTGCGGACTGCCAAACAACGCGGCGGTTGGCTGGTTTTCCAGGATCCTTCCGTTGCGCATGACCGCCACGTCATCGGCCATGCCGGACACCACTCCGAGGTCGTGGCTGACGATCAGCGTTGCCGTCTGCAGTTCGTGGCACAGGTCCTTGATCAGCCGCAGCACGGCCGCCTGTGTCACCACATCCAGGGCGGTGGTTGGTTCGTCAAGCACCAGAACGTCGGGTCTTGCAGCGATGGCCATGGCGATGCTGACGCGCTGCTGCTGGCCGCCTGAGAGCTCATGGGGGTATCGCCTGGCCATGTCCTTGACGTTGGGCAGGCGCACCTGGTCGAGGGCCAGCAGCACCTGGGAGCGGCTGGCGGACATGCCGTGGCTGGTCAGGGCCTCGTGCACCTGGGCGCCGATCCTCATGGACGGGGTCAGTGCCTGCCCGGCGTTCTGAGCCACCAGCGCGACGGTTCCCCCGCGCAGGGCGCGCAATTCGGCAGGGGGAAGAGCAAAGACTTCTTGGGTGCCCACCCGCACCGTACCGCCGATGACTTTGGACCCGGCCCGCAGCTGCGCCAACAAGGTTCGTGCCACGGTGGATTTTCCGCTGCCGGACTCCCCCACCAGTCCGAAGGTACGGCCTGCGGCAATGCTGAAGGAGACGTCCCGAACCACCGGCACCAGAGCATTGCCGGCGGCATAGGAAATCGACAGGTTCTCCACGGACACGGCCGCGCCGGCGGGGGCCGGCGCCTGGACCGGACCGCTTACACTTGCATCGATGCTCATTGCACTCCTGTCATGGCACGGTCAACGCCGAGCTTCTTGCCCAGTCCGTCGGCTGTCAGGTGCAGCCCAATCACGAAGGTCGCCAGCGCCACGATGGGCCCCAGGGTGGCCAACGGCACCACTGTCAGGGCCGTGCGGTTCTCAGCGACCATCAGCCCCCAGTCCGGGGCCGGCGGGTTGGCCCCAAAGCCCAGGAAGGACAGCGAGGAAATCAGCAGAACCACCCAGCTGGCGCGCATGGCATATTCAACCAGGACGACGTCGAGCACGTTGGGAAGGATCTCGCGCACAACGATGGGACCGGCGTGCTCGCCGCGGGCCTTGGCCGCGGTGACGTAGTCCAAGGAGCTGACCGAACGGGCCGCGCCACGCACCACGCGGGTGACTGCCGGGGTGTAGACAACCACCACGGCCAGCACGATCACCCACATTCCGCTGCCGAAGACGGCAACCACAACCAACAGCGCCAGAATCGTCGGAACCGAGAGGATTGCATCGACAACGCGCATCACGACGTCGTCGATCCAGTTGTTCAGGAATGCGACCAGGCAGCCGAGAAGCGCACCAGCAGCCACGGCGATGGTCGTTGCCAGGAAGGTGACAAGCAGTGCGTAGCGGCCTCCGTTCAGGGTTCGGGAGAGCACGTCGCGTCCGTACATGTCCGTCCCCAGCCAGTGTGCCGCGGTGGGGCCCTGCAGGGCGGCGTCGGAATTGCTCGCGATGGGGTCATAGGCAGAAATCCACGGGGCCAGGAATGCCAGGAGCAGGTTGATGGCGATCAGTGCGATGCCGATGATGAACACCGGTCCGGCGGCACGGAGCACGGATTTCATAGTTGGATCCCTTCTCCGGCGGCTGCGGCTTGGGAACCGGCGGCCTTTGCCTTTGCCTTGTGACTGGAACCCTTGGCCAGGCGCTGACGCGGATCAAGGAGCATCGCTGTGAGGTCGGCAAGCAGGTTGCAGGCGACATAGACGGTGGCCGAGACCACTGCCACAGCTTCGATGATGGGCAGATCGCGGTTGAAGACGGCCTCAAGCATCAGATTGCCCATGCCGGGGTAGTTGAAAATGTTCTCCACCACGACCACGCCGCCGAGCATCCAGGCGATGTTGATGGCCACGACGTTCAATGTCGGCAGCAGTGCCGTGGGCAGGGCGTGGCGCAGGACCACCCGTGATTCCCGAAGTCCCTTGAGCTGGGCGGTGGTGATGAAGTCGGAAGTCATCACGTCGATGGTCGAGGTGCGGGTCATCCGGATCACGTACGCGGCCATCGCCAGGGACAGCACTATCACCGGTAGCCAGATACTGGGGAGCAGTTCAGCCACGGTGGCGTTGGGCCCGTCGAGCACCACGGCCGGAAACAGTGGGATTCCGATCGCGAAGGCGAGCACAAGCAGCGCACCCATCATGAATTCGGGAATGCTCATGGCAACGAGCGAGAGCAGGGAGATGGAGTTGTCCTGCCACTTGTTCCGGCGCAGCCCGGCAAACACGCCGAGCAGGATGGAGAGCGTGACGGAGATCAGCACGGTCGGTATTGCGATCAGCAGTGTGTTGCGAAAGTGCAGCAGCAAGGTCGGGCCCACCGGGTCGCCGGAAACCAGCGAGGTGCCGAAATCCCCTTGGACAGCGCCGAAGAGCCATTGGATGTACCGGATCACCACCGGGGTGTCCAAGCCCAGTTCGGAACGCATCTGGTCAATTGACTCCTGGGTCGCGCCGCGCCCCAGGATCTGCTGGGCCACGTCGCCGGGAAGTGCCTGGATGGCCAGGAAGACCAGCAGCGAGGCAAGGATGATGGTCAGAACAGCGCTGCCCAACCGGCGGATTATTAGCCTCGTCATGATTTCAGTCCGATCTTCATATAGTCGAACTCGAAGCCGAACTCCGAGTAGTTCACGACCTCCTTGGACAGCCCGACCAGCCGGTCCCCAAACATGGGGGTCATGTCCGCGCCGTCGTCGATGATTACGCGTTGGGCATCCTGGTAGATGCCGCGCCGCTTGGCGTCGTTCATTTCACCGCGTGCCGAGACCAGCAACTGGTCGAATGTCTTGTTCGACCAGGCAGACTCATTGTAGGAAGATCCTGAGCGGAAGACTTGGTTGAGCAGCTGGTCAACGGGCCGGCCGGTGAACCAGTAGCTGACCGAGAGCGGCTTCTTCATCCAGATCTCGGTGTAATAGGAGTCCGACGACGCGCTGGTGACGGTGAGCTTGATACCTGCCGCCTTCACCGCGTCGGCATAGGCAACGGCCATCGGAGTGAACACCGAGTCGTAGGAGGAGGTGTAGATGGGCATCGTCAGCCCCTCGGCGCCGGCCTTCTTAAGCAGCGACCTCGCCTTGTCCGGATCGTATTCTCGGGTGAAGTCCAAGTGGTCCGCGTAACCCGGCGGCACCGGGTTGTCCCATCCGGTGCTGCCGTTGCCCTGCAGCGCGGTGGCGACGATGTCTTTCGGGTTGTAGGCGAGTTTCATGGCTTGGCGAACCAGCGGGTCCGAGAACTCCTTGGAGGTTGCAAGCATCGGGATCGTGTACCACTGGGCGTCTTTGGCCCGGGCGATCGTCGCGTTGGGCGAGGATGCCACGACGCGTGCGGTGGCGAAGTCCAGGTTGGTTTGGCTGATGAGATCGATCTGGCCGGCCAGCAGGGCGTTGACGCGGGCACTAGTGTCCTGCACAGAGTAGAAATCAATGCCCACAAGGGCCGGCGCCCCGGCGAAGTGGTCTGCAAAGGCCTCCACCGCGCCGCGGCCAGCCGGTGTGAATTCACTGAGTTTGAAGGGCCCGGTGCCGATCCCGGATGTGCCGATCGTTGCGGCCGAATCTTCGGGGATGATGTAGCACTGGTAGGCGGTGAGCAAGGAAGGGAATTCGGCGTTCGGCGAGGTCAGCTTGAAGACCACTGTCTGCCGGTCGCGGGCGGTGACCCCGGAGGCCTCGAGTATTGGGGACAGCACCCCGGCCTGGGGGGGAACCCACCTCGGGATCCAGGATGTGGCCGAGCGTGTAGACGACGTCGGCGGCGGTGAAGTCCCGCCCGTCGTGGAAGAGCACCCCACTGCGAAGGTTGAACGTCCAGGTCTTGCCATCGGGTGTGGAAGACCATTCCGCGGCCAGGTCCGGCACCGTGACGCCCTTGTCGTCCAGCTTGACCAGCCGGTTGTAAATGGCGCCAAGGTATTCATAGGCTGACAGAGAGCTGGCGGGATCAAGAGTTTCGGCGGCGGAAGCGGCGGGGCGGGCTATGCGCAGCCTGCGTCCCGGCGCCGGCACTCCCGTGGCGGCCGCCATTGGTATTTCGGCCACCTGCGAGGCGCTGCCGCAGCCCGTCAAGCCTGCCAATAGCGTGCCGGCCCCGAGCAAAAGCCCGCTGGTAAGAATGGATCGACGGCCGATTGAGTGTATGTCTGACATGTCTGCTCCTCATCCGGGTGATCCTCGAACACTAGTGCTCTGCTTCCTGAAGGGCGAGAATGTTAAGCGGCCCTCGACGGCCTGGCAGGCGTGCCATCGGCGTTGAGCGTATACTCCCGTTCCCGGGGAGGCACCCGGCACGGCCTGACAAGGATCCCCGTATTGTCATGTTGGTTTTCGGCCAATTGCTGCTCAACCTGCTGGCCGCACGCCGTCGAACCTGGCCGAAAGCGCATAACGCAACAGGACGGCGTCACCAATGGGGCGCGCCTCCACCAGCTGGGCGGGCCGGTCCGCACTCCAGGGGAACACGCCGTCGTGCACCAACCGGGGAGCACGGGCATCGCCGATAAAGATGGGCGCCACCACCAGCTGGAGCTCGTCCGCCAAGCCTTCGGACAGGAACTGCGTGTGGATCTTCTCCCCGCCCTCGACCATGAGCCGCCGCACCCCCCTGGCGTAGAGGTCCTCGCTCAGCTGGGCCATCCCAACCTGCGGGCCGCCGTCCACCACGGTCGCCACGGCGCCAAACCGTGCTCGGGCCTGCTCCACGCAGTGACTGGGGCAGTACAGCAGCTTGGCCGCCGCGCCCGTGGTGAAGAATTCCGCGGAGGGGTCCAGCCGTGCTCCGTTGGTCACCGTGACTTTTATGGGCGACGGCGGCTGCCCCCGGTCGGTGCGTGCCTCACGTCTGGTTTCGCTGCGTACCAGTAGCCGCGGGTTGTCCCCGCGGACGGTGCCGGCGCCGATGAGGATCGCGTCGCTGGAGGCCCGCACGGCGTCGACCCGGTCAAAGTCGGCAGCGTTGGAGAGCAGCAGGCGCTCGGTGGTGGCGTCGTCAATGTAACCGTCGATCGACATGCAGCAACTCAACAACGTATACGGACGTTCAGGCATGAGTACCCCCTTCGTTGCCGTGCTGCGCCGGTTCGGGTGCCGGTACTGTTGCCGTGCCTCGGCGACGGGCTCGGTCCACTAGCAAAACTGCGGCGCCCGGGAGGCATGCGGCGAAGGACAGCACTCCATAGACGACGGCGACGCTCACCCCCTGCGCAGCGCCCAGTCCCGCCGCACTGAACGCCCAGGCCGCTGCACCCTCCCGCGGTCCCCAACCGGCAATGCTGGCAGGCACCGACATGGCCAACAGCACGAACACGGCCAGCGGCAGCAGCTCGAGTGCGGTGGCGTCCGTGCCCGACGCGTGGGCCGCAATGAGGAAGAGCGCCGAGTATCCGGCAACCGCGCCAGTGGATGCCAGAAGCACTCCGGGAGCGGTGCGGCGGTTGAGCAGTCCGCGGCGGATGTCGGCTGCGGACGCACGCAGCACACGCACCCACCACTGCGACCCTGCGACGGAACGCAGCTGCACTAAAACCAGAACTGCTGCACCGACCACAATCAGGACGATGGCAAGGACTCCGCTGACCCGGCGAATGGGAGAAGGGAATAGCGCCACGACGCCCACCGCAAACGCCAGTTGCACTATCTGCCCGGCGGCGCGTTCCCAGACGACAGCGCGCAGCCCATGCCCCACTCCCCCAGCCTTGTGCCCCTGCACCACGCCCCGATCCACGTCACCCAGCACACCGCCGGGCAGCACGGAGTTCAGGAATTGCGAGCGGTAATAGGATGCAACAGCGCCCCGGAATGGAATCTTTTGGCCCAAAGCGCCGGACACCAGTCGCCAGCGCCACGCGCTGCAAAGGGTGGTCATGAAGATGATGGCGGCAGCCACCGCAAGGGTCCGGCCGTCCACTGCCCTGATGCCGTCAAGGAACGGGCCGGTGCCCAGTGTCCAGAACAGCGCGGCCAGCACCGCGACGCCGCTCAACGGCTGCAGCCACCTCCATGCAGTCCTCCACCTGTCCATGTCAGTCCGCCGCCTGCTGGATCACGGCCTGCTCGAACCCGGCCTGTAGCGGCAGTAGAACCTTGGACACTCGATCGGCGGCAGCGTCCCAGTTCTCCAGTTTTTCCCGCCGTTCCATGGCTGCCCAGCGCAGCGAACTGCGGAGTTTCACGTCCCCGAACCACCGGCGCAGGGCGGCTGCGAGCGCGCCCGGGTCATCGGGTGGAACGAGCAGCCCGGGAACCACCCCGGAGGCGCCCCGACCCATAGCTTCCGGTATGCCGCCCACATCCGTGGCTATTACTGGAATCCCGCGGGCGAGTGCCTCGGTGACCACCATGCCGTAGGTTTCGCTGCGGGAGGCGAGCGCTAAAACGTCTGCCGCTGCATAGCGGGCGGACAGCTCCGCTGCCTCCAGCGCGCCGGTGAAATGCACACGGTCCGCAATCTCGCTCTGCTTCAGCTGTTCGCGCAGCTCACGAGTGAAGGCGGGGTCGAGATCCAAGGCCCCCGCACAGGTGCACTGCCATTGACGGTCGGCAACTTGCAGCAACGCGCTCAGCAGGGTTTCGTGGCCCTTGGCTGCGCTGATCGACGCAACACACAGCAGCTCTCCGCCATGGGCTGTCCCTCGGGCTGGCGGGGCCGCATCAGTTCCGGGTTCGACGACGGCGATCCTCCCCGGAGCCACGCCATGCCTATCGACGATCAAACGTTTCGTCCAGAAGCTCGTGGCGACTACGGCTGCCGCGCACCGCAGGACTGAGCGTTCCAGCGTAAGCCCGGTGCCGGCGTCGTGCGTGGCGGCGAAGAGCATGTGGACGAGGACCACCACCCGCAGGCGGCCTGCGTGGAGTGGGACGCTGGGGCTGGTCAGGGCAATGAGTCCGTCGATGAGCACCAGTGCGTCCTCGGGCAGGCCGGTGAGCAGGGCTGCGAGCGCGTTACCATCGCCGTGGCCGGGGTGGGGCCACCTGCCGGCAACCGGGTACTCCACCACGTGCCAGCCGAGGGCGGTCAGTCCGGTGGACAGGCGGCGGTCGTACACGTTGCCGCCGCTGGGCCGGGCAGGGTTGTCAATGCCGGACGGGACAAGAAAGTGCACCGTGGGTTTGCCAGCTGTGGGCCTGTCAGCGGTAGGCCCGCCAGCTGTGGCAATCGGGTCTGCGGTCACAATGCACGCTCGTAACCCGCCCACGCGATGTGCGATTCGTGCAGCGTCACCATGATCCCGGCCAGCCCCAGCCCAGCCGGTCCGAATGCACCGGCGTGGATGCGCTCAGCCAGCCTGTCCGCGATGGACTTGGCGAGCACCTCGGTGGTGGTGTTGATGCCGACAAAGTCGGGCTCGTCGTCCAAGTTGTGGTAGCTCAACGTCTCGACGATGGCGCGCAGTTCCGTTGCCGCCAGCCCGATGTCCACCACGGTACTGTTCGCATCGAGTGTTTCGCGCTTGAACGTGGCGTCGATGACGTACGTGGCCCCGTGCAGGCGTTGGGCTGGACCGAAAGCCTCGCCGTGGAAACTGTGGGCGATCATCATGTGGTCGCGGACGTTCACGCTGAACATGATCTCAACCTGCTTTCCTGGATTCGGCGGGGCGGTATTCGGCGGGGCGGGACTCACCATCGGCGGAAACCTCCGCGTAGGTGATCGTGTGGCACAGTGCTGGCAGTTGTCTGTCCGCCAGTTGCTGCATGACCTGCGGCAACTGCGCAAATGGTGAGGCGCCGGTGAGGAGCGCGTCGAAGGCGGGGTCACGAAGCAGTTCCAGGGCCAATTCGAGTCGCTGTCCGGTGGTGCGGTTGCGGCGGCGGGCCGGGGCCACGGCACCCACCTGGCTGGAGCGGATGGCCAACCTGGCCGAGTGGAAGTTCCCGCCCAGGGCCAGCGTGACCGGAGCGTTCCCGTACCAGCTCAAGTCGATCACCTCCCCTTCCGGCGCCAGCAGCTCGAGCGCCAGCTGCAGTCCAGCGGACGTGCCGCTGGTGTGAAATACCAGATCGCAGGCGGCGCCGATGTCGTTCCCGTCTCCCACCCCTGCTGCAGGGCCCGCATCGACTGCATCGCCAGCCATGGCAAAGCCAACGCCCAGGGCAGCCGCGACGGCCGCCTTGGTGGGATCGACGTCGAACATGGTCACTTCCACCCCAGGGATCTGGCCCAGCAGCCGGGCCGTGCAGCAGCCCACCATGCCAGCGCCAACCACCGCGATGCGGTCCCCCACCAGCGGCGCCGCATCCCATAGTGCATTGACGGCCGTCTCCACAGTTCCGGCGAGGACGGCGCGGCGGGCGGGCACGCCGTCGGGCACCACATGGACGGCGGCGGCCGGTACCACATAGGCGCTCTGGTGCGGGAACAGGCAGAACACGGTTTGGCCGAGCAGTGCGGCGGGGCCCTGCTCCACCACGCCGACGTTGAGGTAGCCGTACTTCAGTGGCCCGGGGAAATCGCCGTCCTGGAACGGGGCACGCATCGCGGCATACTGGCTGGCCGGGACGCCACCTCGGAACACGAGCGACTCGCTGGCGCGGCTGACCCCCGTGTGCAGCGTGCGGACGAGGACGTCATCCGGACCCGGCGCAGGGAGCCTTTCGGCACGAATCTCACCGCTGCCGGGACCGCGCAGCCAGTAGGCGAATGCGTCAGCGTCCACAGAATTCACATCCCCGGCTCGGATTCCGGAGCCACCCCCGGTTTTGCCCCTATCCTAATACTGTTGCGTCCATCACCTAGGAGGCTCCGTGCGATCGGCTCAACGCGGCCCCGCGGCCGGACTGCTTTCCCAGCTCGCGCTGTTGGCTGCGCTGGCGCTGTCCGTTGGCCTCGATGCGCCGGGTTGGGGTGTTGGCGCCGCGTACGCCGTCACGGTGTGCGTGTTGCTTTCAGCCGGAGTCCGCCGCCAAGGCCGCGGCTTTGGCCCGGGCGACTGGGTCACCCAACTGCGCGCCGTCCTGGTTGGAGGCGCCGCCGCCCTGGTCGCAGACTCCTTCACCGGTTTCGTGCCGCTCACCCTGCTGGTGGTGTTCGCTTCCCTCACCATTCTTTTGGATGCCGCCGACGGCTGGCTTGCCCGCACAACACGCACGACGTCGGAGCTGGGCGCGCGCTTTGACATGGAAGTTGACGCTTTCCTCATCTTGGCGATGAGTGTGTACGTGGCTCCACGGATGGGTTGGTGGGTGCTGTTGCTGGGGTTGGCTCGGTATCTGTTCCTCGCGGCCAACTGGTTCCTACCCTGGTTGCGGGCCTTCTCTCCGCCGCGTTACTGGTCAAAGGTGGTGGCGGTGGTCCAGGGAGTGGTACTGACCGTGGCTGCCGAGGACGTGCTCCCCCGCCCCGTCGTCCTTGGTGCTCTACTGGTGGCATTAGTGTTGCTGGCCGAATCATTTGGTCGCCAAACGTGGTGGCTGTGGCGGCACCGGAAGGAGTACCCGGGCACTGTGCATGTGCCTGCCGTGGTGCCGACGGTGATGGCCGCCGCTGCTGTCTGGGGTGTGTTGGCTCTGCCGAGCAGTGTTTCCGAGGTCACTGCTGCTGTTTTCCTCAGCATTCCTCTGGGGGCGCTGCTGTTGGTGGTGGCCGCACTGTTGCTGCCGCGGCGTTGGCACCGCGCGGCGGCCATTATCGTGGGCGGTCTCCTTGGCCTCTTGTTGGTCCTGAAGGGCTTGAACATGGGCTTTCTGAGGGTTTTTGCACGTTCCTTTGACCCTGTGAACGACTGGTATTATCTGGGTCCGGGTGCTGGGGTTTTGGGTGACTCGATCGGCGCTGCCGGGGCGCTCGCCGTCGTTCTTCTGCTGGCTATTCTTGTTGCTGGCGCCCTAGTGCTGCTGCCGCTGGCCGTCCTGCGACTGTTTCGGGTGACGGCCACCAACCGCCATGTCTCCGCCCGCACAGTTGGAGCGTTCGGCCTTGCCTGGGTGCTGTTCACCGTTGTGGGAGTGCAATGGGCTCCCGGGCAGCCCCTGGCTTCGTCCGGTTCAGCAGTGTTTTTGTCGGGCCAGTTGGGGCAGTTGCACCACAATCTCAACGACAACGGCACCTTCGCCACCGAGATTGCGCCCGACCCGTTTCAGGACCTGCCCGGAGACAAGCTGCTAGCCGGTTTGCAGGGCAGGGATGTGATGCTGGTGTTCGTTGAGAGCTACGGCCGTTCAGCTGTTGAGGGGTCTTCGTATTCCCCTGGAGTGGAGAAGATGCTTGCTGAGGGGACCCATGAGTTGGAAGCGGCGGGGTTTTCTTCACGGAGCGGATTTTTGACCTCGTCGACGTTTGGCGGAGCGAGCTGGTTGGCCCATGCCACGTTGCAGTCTGGCCTGTGGGTGGACAGCCAGCAGCGCTACAACCAGCTGCTGACAAGCAACCGGCTGACGCTGAGCCGCGCCTTCTCGCAGGCGGGCTGGAGGACTGTTTCGGTGGTTCCCTCGGACACCGTGGATTGGCCGCAGGGGAAAGCCTTTTATGGCTTTGATGCACTCTACGACTCTAGAAATGTGGGGTACAAGGGGCCTAAGTTCAGCTACGCCACCATGCCGGATCAGTACGTCCTCTCCGCGTTTCAACGCTTGGAACTTACGGCTCATCCGCGTCCACCGATCATGGCCGAGATTGATATGGTGTCCAGCCATACGCCGTGGACCCCGCTGCCGCAGCTGGTGCCGTGGGAGCAGGTGGGCGACGGGACACTCTTTTCCGCCATGCCAGCGCAGGGTGATTCCCCTGAGTCCATCGCCGGGGATCCTGAAAGGGTTAAGGAACTTTATGGGGAGTCCATTCAGTATTCGCTCAACACCTTGTTCTCCTTCATCACGGCCCATGCGGATCCAAACTTGGTGCTGATCGTGTTGGGTGACCACCAGCCGCACGCGGAAGTCTCCGGCGACGGCGCGGGGCATGACGTGCCCATTTCGATCATCGCCGCCGATCCGGCGGTGCTGGGCAAGATTTCTTCGTGGGGATGGCAAGAGGGCATGCTGCCGAATGCGGATGCACCCGTGTGGCCCATGAGCGCTTTTCGGGACCACTTTTTAAAGGCCTACAGCCCGGGTGTCACGCCGGTGCCGAACCTGTCCGCGGAGCCGGGTGCCGACGTTGTTCATTCCACAGACCCACCAAGCCCAGGATGATCGCGGCAATTTCCACAGCGGCTGCGGTGAAAATGATCCAGCCAGTCCAGTGCTCGTGGACGCCGAAGAGGCCGACGGTGACGGAGACGAGGAAGGCCCCGAGCGTGGAGGCGCCAAAGAGCACGGTCAGTGCAAGCGGTATCCAGTGGCGCCATAAGAGCAGCAATACGGTGATTACCACGCCGCCGGCAAAGTTCACCAGCATGGCCGGGCCAACGATGGCCGTGTGCTGGAACACCACAATCCACTGCTCGAGGTGGATCAGGGCCGAGGCAAACACCGCAACCGCCGCCAGAATACGAATCCACATGACCTGCATCCCTTCGAAGGGGAACAGCACCGCTGAACAGGCGGGACCGGCCCGCGCCTGAGCCAAGTTTATCCGCCACCGCTGTCCCGGGTCCATGGCTGCACGGGCCGCTGTCGACACCCCTGCTGGTTAAAGCAAAAATCCCCGCCTTCACAAGGAAGACGAGGATCCGGCATACAAGCTCCCCCACCTGGACTTGAACCAGGAACCTTTCGATTAACAGTCGAACGCTCTGCCAATTGAGCTATAGGGGAATGCGGCGTTTGAGTCTTAGCAGCAACTCTCAGTTCAATTCAAAACCGATCATTTCTGCACACGAACACAATAATCGTCTCCGGTCCCGCAACGAGACCGGAGACAATTTTTGCTTTGGCTCCCCCACCTGGACTTGAACCAGGAACCTTTCGATTAACAGTCGAACGCTCTGCCAATTGAGCTATAGGGGATCGTGCAGGAACAACAATAACAAAGCCTTGCCCCGTTGTGAAATCGAGGCCCGCCTGCCCCGCTATCCGTCCCCGCGCAACTGCCTGCGGGCCGTTTCCAGCTCCATCAACTCGCGCTGCAATAGCTGGTAGCTCTCCGGATCCACCGCCGGATCCATGCGCTGTAACGCCCCCAGCCGCTCTTCCTTCAACCGGGTGATCTGCAGTTCAAAAAGCCGGCGCAAAATGTCCCGGCAGTACCGCGTGAGCGTGTCCTCCCGCGTAGCCGGCAGCGGGCTGAGCGCCAACTCCGCCACGAGCGACTCCATCTCCTCGGGCACACCGGCCCGCACCGCCTCCAGCCACTGGGATGAGGCCACCAGAGACTCCCCCGCCAACGTAATGGCCATCTGGATCGCCTTGTATGCCGGAACCACAAACTCCGTCGCCGCAAAGTGCTGCCAGTTTCCCGCCGTCAATAGCCCCGGATGCTGCAAAACCACTTCCAGCGCCTCCCGCTCCATGCGACCCTGCGGATCACGCGGATCCGGGCGCACAAAAACTGGCCGCGCCGATTCCGTCTCCGCTGCCAGGTTAGCGCCCTGCTGAGTCCCTTGTTGCTGCCCCCCGCGCTGCCCCCCGGCGGCAAAGTTCACGCGTTGATGCCCGACGTCGGAGCGCGCCCCCGCATGTCCTGGACCCTTTGCCCCAGGCTGGGTGTGGGCACGGCGTTCGGCACCTTTCACGGCCCGCAGCACCTCGTTGGGATCGGCCATGCCGAGCCAGCCGGCCAGTTCCTGGCTGTAGCCCATCCGGGTGGAGCCGTCACGGATGTCAGCCACCACGGGAGCCGCGGCACGCAGCCCGCTCACCCGACCCTCAACCGTACTCAAGTCGAACCTGGCCAGCGTGGAGCGAATGGCAAATTCAAACAGCGGACGGCGGGAGCGGATCAGCCCATGGACTGCTTCATCGCCCTTGCGCTGGCGCAGCTCGCAGGGGTCGGCGCCGGAAGGCTCCACCGCCACAAACGTCTGCGCCACAAAGCGTTGGTCCTCATCAAAGGCCTTCAGCGCCGCCTTCTGGCCTGCCGCGTCGCCGTCGAACGTGAACACTACTTCCCCGCCGGTGCCGTCGTCGGAGAGCAGCCGCCTGGCCACCTTGATATGATCGGCACCAAATGCGGTCCCGCACGTGGCCACGGCCGTGTCCACCCCGGCCAGGTGACACGCCATGACGTCGGTGTAGCCCTCCACCACCACCAGTTGGCGCTTGGAGGCAATGTTGCGTTTGGCCAAGTCGATGCCGTAGAGCACCTGGGACTTTTTGTAGAGCGTGGTTTCCGGGGTGTTCAGGTATTTGGGGCCCTGGTCGTCCTCGAAGAGCTTGCGGGCGCCGAAGCCCACCGTGTCGCCGGCAATGTCGCGAATGGGCCACATGAGGCGGCCACGGAAACGGTCGTAAATGCCGCGCTGGCCTTCGGAAAACATGCCTGTGAGCTTCAGCTCTTCAGTGCTGAAGCCCTTCCCGGTGAGGTGTTTGAGCAGGGCGTCCCAGCCCTGCGGCGCAAAACCCACGCCGAACCGTTCGGCAGCCTCGCGGTCAAAGCCGCGCTCGTTCAGAAATTGGCGGCCGGTGGCTGCAGGCGGGGTCAGCAGCTGCGCCCGGTAAAACTCCCCAGCGATCTTGTGCGCGTCAAGCAGCCGCTGCCGGCGGCCAATCTCCTCACGGCGCGGGCCCGTGCCACCGTCCTCATAGTGCAGTTCATAGCCGAGCCGGCCCGCCAGCTTCTCCACCGCCTCGGAAAACGAAATGTGGTCCATCTTTTGAATGAAGGAGATGACATCGCCGCTCTCCTGACAGCCAAAGCAATGGAAATAGCCCATTTGCGGGCGCACGTGGAATGAGGGGCTGCGCTCGTCGTGGAAGGGACACAGCCCCTTGTACGAGCCGATTCCGGCTGATTTCAGGGTGACGTAGGCGTCAACAATTTCCTTGAGGTCGGTGCGCGTTCGCACCTCGTCAATATCTTCACGTTTTATCAGGCCAGCCACACGGCCAGTTTACGTGAGATCTTGTGCTCCACGAGCACTGCGGCACCGGCCTGTGGGGAACCCATGGTGGCGAAAATCACCGTCGAAGTCCATGAAGCCACAGGCCATGTCAACCAAATAATAGATAGGATTTAGACGCCCCCAATGGAGTGGACAGGCCAGCATGAGTACCATGCCAGCGAACCTAAATCATCTCATCACACGAATTTCTGGAGGCTTCTATGTCAATCACCCACCGCAGTTCCATGGGCACCGAAATCCTGCTGGCCCGCGGCGCCCATACCAACGGGGACATGCGGCTGATCGCCTTTGTCTGCGCCGCCACACTGGTCCTCGGCGCAGTATTGACGGCCGCGCTCATGACCGTCTATTCCGTCACCGGTCCCGAACAGCTGCAAACGCTCACGGCCATGCTGCAGGGTCACGGCGCGGCCAGGTAGCATCCGCCGCCGACCGTTCCCGGTGCCAACCCAGCCTTGTTCCAGCACCCGGCTTTAGTCCGGGCGGTTACATCAGCGTCCGCTCCGCACCCACCAGTCGTTCGTGCAGCGCAAGTGCCGATACATCGGTCAGTGAGGCAATCTGGTCGATGACCACCCGAAGCCGGGCGTCGTCGTCGTCCGCGTCACGCCAGTCAGCGGCGAACATGGTCTCCAAGTGGGCGTCACCGGTGGCGTTGAGCACGGCCACCAGCTCGCTGAGCACGTCCTGCTGGCGCTGGTAGATGGGCTGGCGGTGGTCGGTGGTCATGACAAACGTGGTGGCCAGGCCCTTCATGACGGCGATTTCCAGCATGGTTTCCCGGGGCACAACGACGCCTGCCGCGTACCGCGTGAGCCGTCCGGTCCCATAGATGGCTTGGGTGGCGGCGACGGCGCTCTGGCAGAATCGCCCGATCAGCTGGCTCGTCATATCCTTCAGTGCAGCCATGGAGGCGCGGCTGCCGTCCGCATGGCGGACCCACACACGGGTAGCCTCCAGGCGCTGCAGCGCGGCGTCGATTTCGGCGGTGTCCACCTGCGGCAGGTACCACTGCTGTGTGTATCCCAAGACGCGGTTGCGCTGGTCATGGTTGGCCAGCCATTTCAGCTGCACGTGGCCGGCCACAATGGCGTCCTCCACGTCGTGGACGGAGTAGGAGATGTCGTCGGCCAAGTCCATGACCTGCGCCTCGATGCACGTCTTCCCGGCCGGGGCGAGCCGGCGCAGCCACTCAAACACGGGCAGGTCATCTGCGTAGGCACCGAACTTGCTGGTCCGGCGTCCGTCGATCAAGGGGGCGTCCGCGGCCAGCCACGGGTACTTGCCGGAGGCGTCAAGGGAGGCGCGGGTCAGGTTCAGCCCGGCTGAACCGCCTGACGGGGTCAGCACCTTGGACTCGAGACGGGTGAGCAGGCGCAGCGTCTGGGCGTTGCCCTCGAAGCCGCCGATGGTGTGCGATAGGTCATTGAGCACCGATTCGCCATTGTGGCCAAAGGGCGGGTGGCCGAGGTCATGGGACAGGCAGGCGGTGTCGACCACGTCTGGGTCGCAGCCGAGCGTGCGCCCGAGTTCGCGACCAATCTGGGCCACTTCAAGGCTGTGTGTGAGCCGAGTGCGCACAAAGTCGTCGGTGTCCGGGGCAACAACCTGCGTTTTCGCGCCCAGGCGTCGCAGCGCCGAGGAGTGCAGAACCCGCGCCCGGTCGCGTTCAAACACGGTGCGGAAACTGGTCTTCGGCTCTTCCTGCACCCACCGCTCTTGGTCATGGGGCAGGTACACGGACTGCAATTCACTCGACATGTCTCCAGCTTAGGGCCAACCCCGCACCGCCCGGGGATATTGCGCACAGGGTTGGACGCTGCTGGCCCGGCGCAGCAGCGGAGCGGATTCGAAAATTGTCAAGCTGTGTTGAGTCACTTGGCTAGTTTTTGTGGTGTTTGTGGTTTGGGTAGGTTGATGCCGACGTGTTTGGCGGGGGCTGGTGTGGTGGGTGGCCGGCGGAATCTTTCGGGGTG
>NZ_JAFMPX010000109.1 GCF_017353415.1 Arthrobacter sp. E3 | reverse complement strand
GGCAAAGAAAATTCCAATGCCGATTTCACACCAATCGTTGCCGCACAGGATCCAAACAATAACGACATCCGGATGAGGTGGTTCGAGGTGAGGAGGGCCGAAGAAGAAGAAGAAGGGTCATACAAGCTATCGGTATGCACCTGCAGCCAGCCGAAAGAGTGTCCTTGTGCTGAAGTGGGTATCCACAACCTGAATGGCCAGATTGTACTAGGCGAGGAAGGGGACAGTTTCACCATGAGGTTCGAGAAGGAACAGCAGCATGCTAGGAAGATCGC
Organism: Arthrobacter sp. E3; assembly: GCF_017353415.1. Taxonomy (GTDB): domain Bacteria; phylum Actinomycetota; class Actinomycetes; order Actinomycetales; family Micrococcaceae; genus Specibacter. The sequence continues at coordinate 40 of NZ_JAFMPX010000109.1, read as the reverse complement.
GATGGAGTAGTTTAAGCAACAACTTGGACTGAAGGACGGA
>NZ_JAFMPX010000108.1 GCF_017353415.1 Arthrobacter sp. E3 | reverse complement strand
AAAAGTTCAAGCGGTGGACACAGTCTTTACGGCGTCCTAAAAGCCCTCCAGGAAATCATCATCGGCATGCTCGACCGCTGTCCCGCCTGCCAACGGCCACCCCCAACCTAACAAAGTACTACTAGGCCTTCGATCACGCCATGAGATTAACAAATCCCCACCAGGATTAAAAGACCCACCACCAAAACCTAACAAAGTACTACTAGGTGTGTGGGTCAGTAGCGTTTTGATGGGCGGGCTGGTGCCGGCGGGAATTTGGGCTGGAGTTGAGCATTTTGGTGCTGCGGCCGGCCGGGAGCGATGAAAAGGGGGTGGGTGCCCTGCGAGG
>NZ_JAFMPX010000107.1 GCF_017353415.1 Arthrobacter sp. E3 | reverse complement strand
GACAGGACTCGACAGCTTCCAGCAACCACGCCGGCCGTGTGTTCATAGAGAGCCCCAGCAGGCCAGCCCGAGCGGTGCGGCCAGCCCAAGGAACCCGTCAACCCAAGGAACCCGTCAACTCAAGGAAGATGGCCGGCTCGAGGAACCCGTCAGCTCAAGGAACATGGCCGGCTAGTGCATCGTGGTTCTTCTGCGGAATACCGGGATGGAGGAACTCGAGAAGGGCGAGTTCTAGCGGTCGTTGCAACACCCCTTGAAAACGGGAGTTGCTCCACCCATGGATTCACCGTCAATTAATGATGCTTTCTTAACGGAAAAATCACCATTGGGGATAGGCGCTGATTTGGC
>NZ_JAFMPX010000106.1 GCF_017353415.1 Arthrobacter sp. E3 | reverse complement strand
AAACAACTCCGTTAGGAAAAACACGCAATCATCAATCATGAGGTCTTCTTTGTGGGTAATAGTAGCTTTGCTCGCTATCCACAGCCTCGCTAGCTTCCTCTCCGCCCAGGAGCAATGCGGGTGTTCTTACAATGTCTCGACATTCTTGAGCGAGCAAACCTTCAACGAGATGTTCAGCCGCCGAAGTGAATGCAAGACCAACAACTTCTACACCTATGACGCCTTCGTTACGGCTGCCAAATCTTTCCCTGCCTTCGGGACAACGGGGGATATCGATGTTATGAAGAGGGAGATTGCGGCTTTCCTTGCCCAAACTGCATTCCAAACTGCAGGAGACCGCCTCAATGATGC
>NZ_JAFMPX010000105.1 GCF_017353415.1 Arthrobacter sp. E3 | reverse complement strand
GCGTTCCTGCGTCGTGAGGGCTTGTATTCCTCGCAGATGACTGAATGGCGCCGTCAGCGTGATGCCGGCGTTCTGGCGGGCAAGAAGCCCGGTGAATCGATCGGGAAGCTCTCCAAGGACCAGGCAGAGATCGCGCGTTTGCGCCGCCAGTTAGAGGTGAGTGAGGCCCGGTTGACACGCTCCGAGGCTGCCTTGGACATTATGGGAAAACTCTCGGCGTTCTTCGAGAACGCCATCGAGGAATCACCGGACGGGCCGAAGCCCAAGAAGAAATGATGGACGCCTATCAGCGCCTACGCGGCCAGGAAGTTCCCACACGCCGGGCAGCAGTGCTGACCGGTGTTTCACGCACCACCGTCTACCGCAAGCCGTCCG
>NZ_JAFMPX010000104.1 GCF_017353415.1 Arthrobacter sp. E3 | reverse complement strand
CATGAAAACCAACACCACAACAAAGCAGTGTCAGATCCAGGTTCAAACATACTCAAAAGAAATTGCTTTCTCTATAAAGATGCTCGCGTTCACTATGTAGTTCTCAAACAACAACCCCACCACACACTAACCACCAGGAAAGAAACCACAAAGCAGTTCCACACCCCAACAACCAGTCATGTGTAGGAAAACCAGGACCAACACCAACCCCCCACACCCCGTCACAGAGACAGGACAAAAAGGGGGGACGGTTTGTTGTTCCAGGACCCAATAGCGTGCCAAACGCATAACAACCACACACCCGAACAACCCTGCACGGCTCTTTCCCCACGAACCCCAAAAGATTCGTTGTACTCAAGCCAGGTCGCCAGATATCG
>NZ_JAFMPX010000103.1 GCF_017353415.1 Arthrobacter sp. E3 | reverse complement strand
GACAACGGGGGATATCGATGTTATGAAGAGGGAGATTGCGGCTTTCCTTGCCCAAACTGCATTCCAAACTGCAGGAGCCCGCATCAATGATGCAAATGCAGCTGAATGGGGATATTGCTACAAGTCATTTGCCAGTGACAATTCCTACTGCGTTCCAAACAACCGGTACCCTTGTGTCGAAGGTGAAAGATACTATCCCAGAGGAGCTATGCAGATTGGGTACAACTTCAACTATGGCCCGGCAGGGGACAGCATCCCAGAAGACCTCCTAGCAAATCCCGATCTGGTCGGGACAGATCCTGTAATCTCCTTTAAAACTGCACTCGCTTACTGGATGATGTCTCATAACCCAAACATGCCCTCATGCCACGACGCCATGACAGCCAATGTGA
>NZ_JAFMPX010000102.1 GCF_017353415.1 Arthrobacter sp. E3 | reverse complement strand
GCATGTCGCCGCCCACCAGCACTGTTTGCCCGGTCAGTCCGAGGACGTCGACAAAGGCAGCCGCCACGGCCCGGACAGTGCCCACGGTGATGGTCGTACCGACGATCCCACGGACGTCGTAGGCCTTAAACGAGCTGGACAGGTCCATATTTGTATTGGTCGATGTAGTCACACGATCAATCATACAGAGGCTAGAGCACGTCGGTGTCGCCTTTGGCTTTGAGTCCGTCCACTGCCTTCTTCACCAGTTGGGAATGGGCACGGGTTGTTACCAAGAGCGCGTCGGGGGTGTCCACCACGACGACGTCCTGGATGCCTATCAGCGCGATGACGCGTTTGGTGTCTGTCACCACGATCCCGGTGCTGTCCTCGGTGAAGACGCGGGCGCCTTCAC
>NZ_JAFMPX010000101.1 GCF_017353415.1 Arthrobacter sp. E3 | reverse complement strand
CATGAAAGCAGAACGCTACACACTACGGGAAAGCGAAAAAGCACTCCTGCGCGCCCTAGCCGGCGGCTGCTACTTCCCGAACTGCCCCAACCCCGTCATGGACACCGACACAGACCACCTCACCGCCTACGAACACGGCGGGAAAACAACCCTGACCAACCAAAGACCAGCCTGCCAACGCCATCACCTGCTCAAACACTTCAAAGACGACAAAACCAGACACGGCCACTACCGCCGCGAACACGACCCGGAACGAACCAAGATCCGCCTCCGCGGCTGGAAACCCCTTCCCACCACCAACGGCACCACCGCCTGGCTCAGCCCCTCCGGAAACTACCACCGACCCCAACACCACGAACCCCGACCACCGGCCTACCCCAAATGGCTCAAAAAACGCCTCAACAACGCACTCAACA
>NZ_JAFMPX010000100.1 GCF_017353415.1 Arthrobacter sp. E3 | reverse complement strand
TGCGACCGTTGGTCTTCTTGCCGGCGTCGTACCCACGCGACCCCCGGCCCACAGTGTCGGCGCCCTTGACCGACTGGGCATCGACGATACCGGCCGACGCCATCGGGTCCCGCCCTGCGGCATCCCGTACGGCGGCACGCAGGGCGTCGTGGATCCGGTCGGTGGTGCCGTCGGCGTTCCAGCGCTGAAAGTACCAGTACACGGTGTCCCAGGGCGGGAAATCGTGGGGCATCATCCGCCACGCGCACCCGGTGCGGTTGACATAGAGGATCGCGTCCACGATCCGCCGCCGCGAATGGATCGCCGGACGCCCGCCGGTCTTGACCGGGACCATCGACGCAATCAGCGACCACTCCTCATCCGTCAGGTCCGAGGGATAGGGACGCGGAGCCGAAACATCCTTCATGATTCAATGCTGGACCTGCAGCCTGGGATAGTCACCCGGAAAACACCACAGGCTTTCCCAACACGTTCT